>CAJMLB010000010.1:0-43864 GCA_905214145.1 uncultured bacterium
ACCGCAGGAAGCTTGGATACGCCTAGGCGCGGTCCAAGAAATCGTCCGCACCCCCATTCAGTCTCTATTTCACCGCAACTTAGGGGTGAGCGGGGATGTTGAATTGGTGCCTTGCCCCTGTGGGGGCGTGGCGATGTTATGCTCTAACCTCGACTGTATGAATTGCTCCGAAAAGAGGAAGCCGTGATCTGCCCGCATTGCCTTAAGACCATAGAGGACGGCGCCTCGTTCTGCCCCTATTGCAACGCATACGTTGGTCCGGGCGACGGTCCCGAGCATACCGAGTTCGTATTCTGCGATGGTTGTGGCGCACGCCTGTCCCCGCATGATCGCACCTGTCCCAAGTGCGGGCGCCCCGCCCCGGGCATCCTTTCCAAAGACGCGGCTGCATCCGATCTGGCAGCAGGCCGCACGGCCGGCTTTCCGCGCTTGACGCAGGAGCAGATCGATACCGAGGTGCCCCATGCGCCGGCCTCTGCCGCCGCGGTGCTCTCGGATGCCGCCGATCCCAACGAGACCTGCGTGCTGCCTGCCTTCGATAAGGACTTTGGCATCCCCAAGGTCGATATCCCCACACCGGTGTCCCTGCGCGATGATGTCCAGCCCAAAAAGCAAAAGGCCAAGCGCAAGGTCCATCCCGACGAGGATGCCTATCACAAGCACAAGCGCCATATCCCCAAACCGCTTATCGTCATCGCGGTGCTCGCCGCCGTGTGCGGTGGTGCGTATTGGTTTGTGACTGCCGATCCTATGGGCGTCATGCCCGGCTTCTACGACCAGTTTGGCCAGGCCGCCAAGACCACCTTCCCGTCGCGCCAAAAGGGCGAGGCCACCGAGAAAGAGTCCAAGCAAAAGGATGCGTCCGAGGTCGTTCAGGAGGAGACCGTCTTAACCGACGACCAACTCTACGCCAGGCTCGATGGCCTGTACCAGACCATCGTGTCGTACAGCGACGATGATCAGATCGGCGAGGTCATCGATTCGTTTAATAACGGCTATCTGCGTACGCCGCTCTCCACCCGCCAGGAGCTGTCGCAGAGCGCTTATGCCCTGCGCGATCAGATTAAAAAGACCCAGGATGAGCTCAATAACCTCAAGGTTCAGGACGACACCGTCTATGCGGAGGACATCGATCATCTAAAGCAGCTTGCCCAGTGGATGTACGAGCGTGTCGACGTAATCTGCCAGAGCTGGGATATCTCGCTGTCCATTCCCGACGGCGAGTCGCTGAGCGCCCGTCAGAGCGAGATCCTGGTGCCCATCGCACAAGGCGGCAACAGCGCGCTTAACCAGTACGACGCCAACGTGAGCGCATGGAGACCGCAGCAACGTTCGTAATTTGTTGCCCTCCGGCGGCATAACCTGCGTGCGCAATTGATGGAAGCCCGTGCTTATTGCTACAATTTGACCAAATATGCTTTAAACGCACGAGGAAGGAACCACATGTTTGGTTTTAAGAAAGAGCTCTACACGCCCGAGTATCAGCTTGCCGGCGATGAGTGCGCGGTGATCGAGACGTCGAAGGGCACCATCAAGGTCAAGTTTGACGGCGAGGGCGCCCCCATCCACGTGGCGAACTTCTGCGAGCTTTCCACGATGGGTTTTTACGACGGCCTTAAGTTCCATCGCTATGTGCCCGGTTTTGTGATCCAGGGCGGCGACCCCAATACCCGCAATATGTCCGGCGCCGATGTCGCCGCCGGCCTTGAGGGCCCCGACGGCATGCCCGGTACCGGTGGCCCCGGCTACTGCATCAAGGGCGAGTTCGCTACCAACCCGCGTAACAGCCACGTCGACGGCGCGCTTGCCATGGCACGTTCCATGGATCCCGATTCCGCAGGTTCGCAGTTCTACTTCTGCCTGGGTGCCCAGCACAACCTCGACTCCGGCTATACCGTCTTTGGCACCACGGTCGAGGGCCTCGACGTCATCTCGCAGCTGCGTGCCGGTGACGAGATCGTCCATGTCGAGATCGTTCACGAGTAAAGGGGACTTCCTTGAATAGCCAGCTGATCCAACAGGGCCGCGCCGCTTATCGCGCGGGTGATTATTCCGCTGCCGCCCAGATGCTCGGTGCGGCAAAGACCCCCAGTGAGATCATGGGCGAGGCCGACCATCTGCGCGGCAACGCCTTGATGCACCTGGGCATGTATGCCGAGGCCGCCGAGGCCTACGCCGCCGCCCTCAACGACGGCACCTATGGCAAGCGCGGCGCGCTGCTCACCAACCGCGGCAAAGCGCTTGCTGCCGTGGGTGACTATGTGACCGCAGCCCAGGCATTCTCCGCCGCAACGCAGGATGCATCCTATGCCACGCCGTTTAAGGCCTATCTGGGTCTGGGCAACGCCCTGTTCCAGTCGGGCGATTATGCCAATGCCGGCACTGCCTTCCGCCAGGCCGCTATCGACGGCGCCAATCCGGCTCCTGCCGCCGCACTCGGCGAGCTCGGTCGTTGCTTCATTAAGCTCGGCCGTCCGGCAGACGCCGTGGAGACCTACCGCACGGCCATCGACTTTGCCGGTCCGCGCGACGACACGCGTGCGCTTAACGCCGGTATGGGCGAGGCGCTCTCTGCCGCCGGTCGTCCTTCTGACGCGCTCGATGCCTTTAACGCTGCCACTGCCGACGGCATCTACCAGCTTACGCCCGAGCAGGCCGACGAGCTTGCCCGCGTGCACGATTCCCTCGCCGCGCTTTCGGCCCAGACGGCCATGGCCACGGCGCCGGCTCCCGCGATGGATGCTCCCGCCGTCGACCCGCTCGACCCCACGGGTGCTACCGGTCAGTTTATGCCCGACCCCTCGGACACCGGCTTCTTCACCCTGTCCGAGTCCGAGATGGTTCAGCAGGACCGCAAGGAGGCCAAGGTCCGTCGTCGCCATCGCCACACGGGCCTCAAGGTTTTCTTGGTGCTGCTTCTGCTGATTGTTCTTGCCGCAGGCGGTCTTGGCTTTGCCTACACGCGCGGCCTGGGCTTCCCCTCGCAGGAGTCTGTTGTCACCGACCTGTTCCAGGCCGCAGGTGATGGCGATACCGCCAAGGCCGAGTCTTGCCTGGCCTCCAGCCTGTCCGAGGACGCCAAGGCGATGATCGTTTCCTCGATCCCGCAGGATGCCACCGTCTCCATCGAGGGCATGGACCAGTCTATGACCGAGACCACCGCCAAGGTCAAGGCGTCGCTGTCCAAGGGCGGCGAGCAGGAGTACACCGTCAAGTTCGTGCGCTCCGACAACCATATCGGTTGGGCCGTCTCCTCGCTCGACATCGATCTCTCGGCCGCTGACAACCAGTAGTGACCTTATGAGATTTGGCGCTGCCCGGTGCTTCACCGCAAGTGAGGTGCCGGGCTTGCGCTAGTATGATGGGCTAGTAGTTTTCCAGCAATCATCCAACACATCAGGAGTTGCGTTGTTTTCTTTGATGGATATGTTCTTCGGTAGCTATGCGGGCGATCTTGCCATCGACCTCGGCACCGCCAACACGCTTGTCTCCGTGCGCGGCAAGGGCATCGTCATTCGCGAGCCCTCCGTTGTCGCCATCGACAAGAACGATGAGCGCATCCTGGCTGTCGGTATCGAGGCAAAGCGCATGCTCGGCCGTACGCCCGGCAACATTGTGGCTGTGCGTCCCCTTAAGGACGGCGTTATCGCCGACTTTGACGTTACCGAGGCCATGCTTCGCTATTTTATCGACAAAGCGTCAGAGAAGCGCTATCCGTGGACCCCGCGTCCGCGCGTTGTCGTCTGCGTCCCCTCCGGCGTCACGTCGGTCGAGAAGCGCGCCGTTTTTGAGGCTACGATCCAGGCCGGTGCCCGCCAGGCATACCTGATCGAGGAACCCATGGCCGCTGCCATCGGCGCCGACTTGCCTGTCGAGGAGCCCACTGGCTCCATGGTCATCGATATCGGTGGCGGTACCACCGAGGTCGCCGTTATCGCCATGGGCGGTATCGTCGTGTCGCAGTCCATCCGCATTGCCGGTGACGAGTTTGACCAGGCCATCCTTACCCACGTTCGCGATGCTTATAACCTGGCTATCGGCGAGCGCACGGCCGAGGATATCAAGATCAAGGTCGGTTCTGCCGTGCCGCTCAAGGACGAGCTCGACGTCGAGGTCAACGGCCGCGACGTGATCACGGGCCTGCCCAAGACCGTGCGCATCGAGAGCGAGGAGATTCGTCGCGCGCTCAACAAGCCGCTCGACGAGATGGCCAAGGCCGTCAAGGACGCCCTCGACGCCACGCCGCCCGATCTTGCCTCGGATCTTATGTACTACGGCATCCTGTTGACCGGCGGCGGTGCGCTGCTGCGCGGTCTCGACGTGCGCTTGCGCGACGAGACCGGCGTTTCGGTCAACGTCAGCCCTACGGCGCTCGACAACGTCGTCAACGGCTGCGCCCGCGTGCTCGAGGCCAACGCGTTTGACGGTGGCTTCGTCCAGACCAATGCTTAATTTCCAAAAGGTGGATTCCATTTGGCACGATCTTCGGGTTTCTCTTCAAATCTGAATACCAAGCGACAATCAACGGGTATGCGCCCGTTGATTGTTTTCAGCGTAATTTCGGTGTTGCTGCTCACGTTTTACATTCGCGAGGGCGAGGCGGGGCCGATTCATGCCGTGCGTTCGGGCGTGACGACGATTACCTCGCCGGTGCGTTTTGTGGGCTCGGCTGTGGCTGCGCCCTTTAACGCAATCGGAAACGTGTTCTCAAACCTTACGGCTTCGCAAGACACCCTCGACGAGCTTAAGAAGCAAAACGAGGTCCTGACGTCAAAGGTTGCTGAGCTCTCCGAGGCTCAAAAGACCGCCGAGCGACTCGAGGGCCTGGTCGGTCTTCAGTCGACCTACAACCTCAAGTCCACCGCGGCTCGCATTGTCGGCGCTTCGGGTGATGCCTGGACCTCGACGGTCACCATCGACAAGGGCTCGGCCGACGGCCTTACCATCAACATGCCCGTGACGAGTTCTGCCGGTGTCATCGGTCAGATTATCGAGGTTTCGGCCAAGACCTCCACCGTCCGCCTGATTAGTGATGAGAACTCGGGCGTGTCCGCTATGGTGCAGGATACGCGCGCTCAGGGTATGCTGCAGGGGCAGCCCGACGGTACCCTGCGCCTGGAGCACGTGAGTGTCGATTCCGACGTGAAGGTGGGCGACATCATCGTGACCTCGGGCATCGGCGGCGTATTCCCCAAGGGCCTGCCGCTCGGTACGGTCTCGTCGGTGGAGAAGTCTGCCAACGATGTGTACTACACCATCGTCGTGCGCGCTCAGACAACGGCCGAAAACAACGAGGAAGTGCTGGTCATTACGTCGCTGACCGATGAGCAGTCGGCTTCGGACGAGGATGTGAGCAGCGCCAACAGTACGCCGCAGGGCACCTCGCGCGATGCGGCCACCAAGTCCAAAGATGAAAGCTCGGATGAAAACTCCGATGCGTCCGACACGACTGACTCGGGCTCGAGCGAATAGGGAGGCATGTCCATGGATCTACACGAACAGGGGACTGGCTCCCGCACTTTTGCGATTGCCGCCATTGTCTGCGTCCTGCTGCAGGCGGGCTTGGCGCCGCAGATCTCCATCGCGGGCGGTCGCGTCAACTTTATGATTATCCTGGTGTGCCTGAGTGTGTTTTCGGGCGATCCCACGCGGGCCGTCATCTGCGGTTTTTGCAGTGGCCTGTTCTACGACCTGTCGGCAGCCGTGCCGGTGGGCGTGATGTCGCTGTTGCTGACAGTGGGCAGCTTTGCCCTGACACACAGTGCCGCCGGTCAGACGGGAGGCACCCCGAGCGCTCGCGGCATCACGGTGGGCGCCTTTGCGCTTGCCATTAACGTGATCTACAGCATTATCTTGCTGTTTATGGGACTGGAATCGAGTTTTGTCGTGGCGATCTTTGGACACGCCCTGCCGTCCTCGATTCTGACCGGTCTGGTCGCCGTTCCGTTTTTGATGTCCGGCGTCGCGCCGCAGTCTGGCTATGGGTTCTCCGCGCGCGGTGGGCGTCAGACGGGTATGCGCTTTAAGCCCAAGACCCGTAAGCTCAAATAGGGGAGGTCTGTAGATGTCTTCCCAGTTGACGGTTGTTGTCGCTGGCATCGTCCTGGTCGTGGCCATTGTGGTCGCGCTGGTCATCATGCGACGCGGCGACTCCCGCTTTACCTACGACACGCAGCACGGAACGGCCCCGCGCGCCACCGAGGGCGAGGGCAATACGGCCGCTACGGCCTTCAAGGGCCGCTTTTCCATCCTCACCGCGGGCGTGGGTGCGATGTTTGCCGCGCTTGCCGTTAAGCTGTGGGGCATGCAGATGGTCTCGTCGGACTACTACGACAAGCAGGCCAAGAGCAATCAGACCCGTACCGTTACCACGCCTGCCGTGCGTGGCCGCATCTTGGACCGCAACGGCGTCGCGCTGGTGCAAAACCGCCCCTCGCTCGCCGTCGTCGCCTATCGCGACCTTGCCGACGACAAGGTACTGGTGCGTCATCTTGCCAACGTGCTCGGCATGCCGTATATCGCGGTGCTGCGCAACATCCAGGACAATTCCGAAGGCGCGCAGAGCCTGCATACGATCGCGACTGACGTGCGCCGCTCCACTGTCGCCTACATTCAGGAGCACGCCGGTGAGTTTCCCGGCGTGAAGATCGCCGAGCGCACCGAGCGCCAATACCCGTATGGCGAGACCGCCTGCCATATCTTGGGCTATACCGGCACCATTACCTCCGAGCAGCTCGAGGCGCAGAACAAGAAGTCGTCGGACGGCAGCGATAGCGCGGCTGGCCAGATCTCGTATCAATCGGGCGATATTGTGGGCCAGGCGGGCGTAGAGATTTACTACGAAAATCTGCTGCAGGGCATTCGTGGTGAGCAGACCGTGAAAGTTGACGCCTCGGGTAACGTGACCGGTCAAGCCGGCGCCGTTCCAGCCAAGGCCGGTTCTGACATTAAGCTTACGCTGGATCTTAAGATTCAACAGGCCTGCGAGACGGCTCTGGCGAATGCCATTGAGCTTGCCAAGACCACGGGTCATAGCGATGCCGGCAACGGCGCCGTGGTGTGCCTCGATCCCAACAATGGTGAGATTCTGGGTATGGCGAGCGAGCCCAAGTTTGATCCGTCGGTGTTCATCGGCGGCGTTTCCAACGACGTGTGGACCGAGCTCAACGACGACAAAGGTTCGCATCCGCTGCTCAACCGCGCCATTAGCGGCCAGTATATGTCGGCTTCGACCATCAAGCCGCTCTCGGCTCTGGCCGGTCTTGAGTTTGGAACCTACACTTCAACGCAGACAACCAACTGCACGGGCTATTGGACGGGCCTGGGTAAGGCTTGGGGCAAGCGCTGCTGGCTGACGTCTGGCCACGGCACCATGACGCTGCAATCGGGTATTGCCAACTCGTGTGACCCCGTGTTCTACGATATGGGCAAGGCGTTTTTCTACAACGACCAGCATCCCGAGGGTCTGCAAGAGGTCTTTCGCCGTTGGGGCCTGGGCAAGACCTGTGGCATCGATCTGCCAAGCGAGGGTACGGGCCGCATTCCCGACGCCAAGTGGAAAGAGTCGTACTTTACCGACGCCTCGGCCGAGGACCGCAAGTGGAACGCCGGCGATATGACTAACATCGCTATCGGCCAGGGCGACATTTTGGTGACACCGCTGCAGATGGCCTGCGCTTACATGGGCCTCGCCAACGGCGGCAAGCAGTATGTGCCCCACGTCTTCTTGTCGGCGGTGTCGCGCGATGGCGACGGCGATGCCTATAAGTACAACGGTAAGGGCAAAAAGAAGCGCCTGGAGGCCCACATCAATAGCGATGCCGACCTGGCGCTGGTCCGCAACGGCATGCACGATGTGATTTATTCGGCGTCGACTTCGACCGCCGCGCACTTTAACTCCTTGACCCCCACGGTCTACGGTAAGTCCGGCACGGGCGAGAAGAGCGGCGAGGACGATTACGCGTGGTTTTGCGCCTACGCGCCGGCCGATGAGCCCAAGTACGTGATTGTCACTGTCTTGGAACAGGGCGGTGGTGGCTCCGATACCGCGCTGCACGTCGTGCGCGATGTGCTCGGCGCCATCTATGATGAGCCCGACACATCTTCTGCCACGGGCGATTCCTCGGTTCGATAGGAGGTTGCGATGGATTTTTCGCCGGCGGACCTGTTCCGCTCAACTAAAACTGGTTCTCGCAGCAGCCTGGACCGTGTCAACAAGCAGCTTTCGGCCTCGCGCGGTACGTTTCGCCAGAAGGTGCACATCGGCGTGCTGCTGGCAGCCTTGGCGCTCGTAGCCTATGGCGCCATCATCATTTGGTCGGCCTCGCAGTTTAAGGCCGACGCCTCATTTTCGCGCCACCTGTTGGGCATCGGCATCGGTGCGGTGCTTGCGGTGCTCGTCTGGCGTACCGATCTGCGCGGCATCTCTAACTTCTCGACGGCGCTGCTCGTCATCGACCTCATTGTGATTTTCTCGCCCAAGATTCCGGGTCTGTCCTATACGGGAGGTCTGGGCATGACGGGCTGGATCAAGATTCCCGGTATCGGCCTTACCTTTCAGCCGGTCGAGCTTGCCAAGCTCATCACGATCTTCTTTATCGCCACGCTTGGTTCGCAGTACAACGGCCGCATCGATACCGCCCGCGACTACATTAAGCTCTGTGGCATGCTCTCCGTTCCGTTTTTGGCCGTCGTCGCCATGGGCGACCTGGGTTCGGGCCTGGTCGTGTTGGTGTCGGGTGCCGTTGTGATCTGCATGAGCGGTGCGCGCCGCGAATGGGTGCTGTCGACCTTGGCTCTGCTCGTGGGTTTGGTGGCGCTCATCCTGGCGCTCGATTCTGTGCTCGATTCTCTTTTGGGCCATGACGTTTTGATCAAGCAGTACCAGATGAACCGACTGACCGTCTTTATCGACCCCGATAATGCCGATTCGGACGATGCCTACAACTTGCAGCAATCGCTCATCGCGGTTGGATCGGGTGGCTTTTTCGGTAAAGGTCTGGGCCATGCGACGCAGTCTGCCGGTGGCTTTCTGCCCGAGTTCCACACCGACTTCGTCTTTGCCTTTTTGTCCGAGACCTTTGGCTTCTGCGGCTCCTTTTTGCTGCTGTGCCTGTACGTGCTGCTCATGTTCTCGACGATTCGCGTGGCCTTTAAGTGCGAGTCTCTGTTCCTACGCTTGTCATGCGTAGGTATCGTCGGCATGTGGGCATTTCAGACCTTCGAGAACATCGGCATGTGCATCGGCATGATGCCGATTACCGGTATTCCGTTGCCGTTCATTAGCTTCGGTTCGTCCTCGATGATGATCCAGTTGCTGACGGTGGGTATCGTACAATCCATATGGCGGCATCGTTCGGGCGCCGCGTAACCGCTGGAGGGGTTTGCTATGAAGATTCCCGTGGACAAGCTGACCCGCGTCTTTAAGATGGGCGCGACCACCAAGAAGGATTCCGACACGCCGGTTCGCGTGTCCGTCTACCTCGATTCGTCTGCCTCGCGTTTTTTGGTCGAGACGGTGCGCGATGCCTTCGTGCCACAGACGACGTCGGGCATTGTGCGCGTTGAGCGCCTGGGTGAGGACCGTATCGTCCCCAAGACCGATACCGATGTGGTTCTGGTGCTTTCGTGCGGATCCGACCGTCTGGAGAGCGCTGTACAGGAGCTTGTGATTGCCGGCGCCCCCGTGTGCGTGCTGGCCGAGTCCGCTGTCGAGGTGCCTTTTATCCAGGAGTCCACGCCCATGCTCGGCGCGGTGGCGGCCACCGATAAGACGTATCTGCTCGAGACGCTTGCCCGCTGGATTCTCGATCGCACGGACAAGGAGACGGCCTTTGCGGCGAACTTTGCTTTTATGCGTATTGCGGCCGCTAACCGCATCATCACCTCGTGCGCGCTTACCAATATGGCGACGGGCGCGCTGGTGTTTTTGCCGGGGGCCGATTATCCCGTTATGGCGCTGGCGCAGGTGGGCATGCTCTTTGAGCTGGCGGCCATCTTTGGACGCGGTATTAAGCCCGAGCGCGGTTATGAGGTCGCGGGCGTGCTTGCCGGCGGCTTGGTGCTCCGCGCCGTCACCCGCGCCCTGGTAAAGCAGACGCCGCATATTGGGTTTGCCGTCAAGGCGCTGACCGCCGCCGCGGGAACCTATGGCATGGGCCGTGCGCTCGTGTCGTTGTATGAACGCGACATCGACTACAGCCGTGCCAACGAGGTGGCTGCCGCCACGTTCTCGCGCGTCCGCGACCTGGTGACCACGGTTGCCGGCGCTACTCGTCCCATGGGTCCCTTTGAGGACGCATCTGATCTCGCTGCTTAGGGGTTTCTTTTGCGCGCTGTGTACCAAGACTGTTTTCATCTGATCGAGCCGTTGCTCGCCAAGGTCGAAAAGCCGAGTCGCTATATCGACCACGAGTGGGGTACGCTCTCAAAGGCCGATGCCGACTACCGCTGCTGCATGATCTATCCGGACGTGTATGAGGTCGGTCTGCCCAACCAGGGCATCGCCATTCTCTACAACATCCTTAATCAGGCCGAGGGCATTTCCTGCGAGCGCGGCTATGTGCCGTGGCCCGATATGGGCGATGCCATGCGCGAGGCGGGGATTCCGCTGCTGTCGCTCGAGGGCGCGGCGCCTGTGGCCTCGTTCGATATCGTCGGCATGCATGTGCCGCACGAGATGGCCGTGACAAACTTTCTCGAGGCGCTCGATCTCGCTGGCATTCCGCTGCTTGCGGCCGACCGCACCGAGGACGATCCCATCATCGTCGCCGGTGGCCCCTCGGTCTATAACCCCGAGCCGTATGCGGCCTTCTTCGATGCCATCCTGATCGGTGAGGGCGAGGAGTCGCTGCTCGAGGTTTGCCAGCTGCATCGTCGCCTGCGCGATGAGGGCGTCTCGCGCGCTCAGATTGTCGAGCAGCTCGCGACGGTCGCCGGTACCTATGTGCCGTCTCTGTATGAGGTGCGCTATGACGAGCCCTGCTCGCCGCATGGCTACACCGTGCCGCGCGAAGGCAAGGACGTCCCGCCGGTAGTCTATAAGCGCGTCGTTGAGGACTTTGGCGCTACCAATCCGCTGTCGCAGTCGTGCGTGCCCTACGCGCAGCTCGTCCACGATCGCCTGTCTATCGAGATTCTGCGCGGCTGTGCCCGCGGCTGCCGTTTTTGCCAGGCCGGCATGACCTATCGTCCGGTGCGCGAGCGCTCGGCCGACCAGATTGTGTCCTCGGTGATCCAGGGCCTGCAGAAGACCGGCTATGACGAGGTGTCGCTCACCTCGCTCTCGACCACCGACCACTCATGCATCCGCGATGCGCTCGGCAGGCTCAACCGCCGTCTGGAAGATACGGGTATTCGCGTGTCCATTCCCTCACAGCGCCTGGATTCGTTTGGCGTGGATATGGCCGAGTCGGTCGCTGGCGAAAAGAAGGGCGGCCTGACGTTTGCCCCCGAAGCCGGCAGTCAGCGCATGCGCGACATCATCAACAAGAATGTGACCGAGGAGGACTTGGACCGTGCGGCCAAGGCGGCCTTCGAGGCTGGTTGGAACCGCATGAAGCTCTACTTCATGATGGGCCTTCCCGGCGAGCGCGATGAGGATATCGTGGCCATCGCCAACCTGGCCGACCATGTGCTCGAGCTCGGCCGCTCCGTGGTTCCCAAGGCGCGCCGCGGCTCCATCTCGGTGTCCATCTCGGTGTCGGTGTTTATCCCCAAGGCCGCTACACCCTTCCAATGGTGCCCACAGCTCGATTACGACGATGTCAAGCGCCGTCAGAAGCTCCTCATCACGAGCGTTCGCAACCGTGCGGTCCGCGTGCACTACCATGATGCCGAAACCTCGCTCGTTGAGGCCGCGCTGTCTCGCGCCGGCCGTGACATGACGCCTGTCATCATCGATGCCTGGCGTGCCGGTTCGCGTTTTGACGCCTGGGTGGAGCATTTCTCGCTCGATAACTGGAAAAAGGCGGCGGCCAAAAACGGCATCGACCTCAACGAGCTCGTGCACCTGCCCTATGGGCTGGACTGGCGTCTGCCCTGGGAGCACGTGAGCCCCGGATGCTCGCGCGGCTTCCTCGAGCGCGAATACCGCCGCTCGCTGGAGGGCGTCACGACGCCCGACTGCACCCGCACGTCGTGCACCGGTTGCGGAATCTGCCCCACGCTCCATGCCAAGAACGTATTGGTGGGTGATCGCGCATGAGTGAGCGCCTGACCGACAACCCCACGCTCTTTAGGCTTCGCGTTCGCTATGGCAAGCGCGACCGCCTTAAGTACCTGGGTCATCTCGAAGTGATTCATACCATTGAGCGCATCGTGCGTCGCGCGGGGCTGCCCTATGCCGTGACGCAGGGCTTCTCTCCGCACATGCGCGTGGGCTTTTCGTCGGCGCTGCCGGTGGGCACGTCGTCGACTTGCGAGTGGTATGACCTGTTTATGACCGAGTTCGTCGCGCTCGACGAGGCGTTTGAGCGCCTGGCGGCGGCATCTCCGGCCGATCTGGCCCCCATCGAGGCGGCATACATCGACGTGCGCACACCGGCGCTGACGGCGCAGCTCACGCGTCTGTCCTATCGTATCGACCTGCATCTTGACCCTGAGGCACCGGCCTCCGCCGACGAGGTGCGTCGTGCTATCGATACACTGCGCGCGGGCCACGGCATCGACTACGCACGCGGCAAAAAGAGCAAACGCCTGGACTTGGATCATACGCTCGTGGGCTATGAGCTTAAGGCGGGGGAGTGCCGTGACCATCTGGTGCTCATGCTCGACACCCATGCCGACAACGAGGGCTCCATGCGTCCGGAAATTTTGCTTTCTGCCGCTGATGTTTTGTTGCAGGGCTTGACCCCGGGCGTCGATGCACCTATCGTTTCCACCGGTATGCAAGACCTCGTGACCATCTGCTCCTACGATGTCGAGCGTCAGAATCAAGCATGCGAGGACGACGAGGGCCGACTCGTCAGCCCCATACCTGTGCGAACTTGTGGATTTGCTCCACATACTCGTTGACGGGGGTATTTTCGCCTGCTACTATATTCGGCTGTTGCACTAACTGATGCATGAAGGGCAAGTAAACATGTACGCAATCGTTAACACGGGCGGCAAGCAGTACAAGGTCGCCACCGACGATGTCATCACCGTCGAGAAGATCGAGGGCAATGAGGGCGATAAGATCACCCTGCCGGTTATCTTCCTCAACGATGGTAAGAAGATCGTCACCGATCCCGACAAGCTGGCCAAGGCCAAGGTTACCGCTCAGATCGTTGAGCAGTTCAAGGGCGAGAAGCAGCTGGTCTTCAAGTTCCACAAGCGCAAGCGCTATCGTCGTCTGAAGGGTCACCGTCAGCAGCTCACCAAGCTGAAGATCGTGAAGGTTCAGGCTACCTCCCGCGCCAAGAAGGCTGTCAAGGCAGAGGCTGAGGCTGTTGCCGAGGCTCCCGTCGCCGAGTAGATTACACTCGTAACGAAAGAGTAGGTATACACAATGGCACACAAAAAAGGACTCGGTTCCTCCCGTAATGGCCGTGACTCCCGCGGTCAGCGCCTTGGCACGAAGCGCTATGCCGGCCAGACGGTAACCACGGGCACGATTCTCGTCCGTCAGCACGGCACGCACATCCACCCGGGTGAGAACGTTGGCCGTGGCAAGGACGACACGCTGTTCGCGCTGGTCGACGGTACCGTTGAGTTCCACAAGGGTATCAAGCACAGGGTCAGCGTACGCCCGCTCGCGAACGCGTAATTCACCCTTCATAGAGCACATATGTGGGAGGCACTTGAGTTTTAGGATTCAAGGGTCTCCCTCTTTTTGTAGGAGGCGATTCTGTTGTCACAGTTCACCGATATCAGCCGAATTAACGTTTGCGGCGGCGACGGCGGAGCCGGATGCATGTCGTTTAGGCGCGAGGCATTTGTTCCCAAGGGCGGCCCCGATGGCGGCGACGGCGGTCGTGGCGGCAACGTCGTCATTCAGGCCGACGCTCAGCTGTCCTCGCTGATCGATTACCGCTTTAAGCATCACTTCCGTGCCGAGCGCGGAACGCATGGCCAGGGTGCCCGCCGCAACGGCAAAAGCGGTGAGGACCTGATTTTGAAAGTCCCCATGGGCACCGTAGTCCGCGAGCTCGATCCCGAGACGCAGACCCCGATGTTCGAGATTGCCGACCTGGTGCACGACGGCGAGCGCGTTGTCGTGGCGCCCGGTGGTGCTGGCGGTCTGGGCAACACTCACTTTGTGACGTCGGTGCGTCGCGCGCCCGCGTTTGCCCAGCTCGGCGAGCCGGCTGAGGAGCACTGGATCGAGCTCGAGATGAAGCTCATGGCCGATGCCGCGCTTGTGGGCTTTCCCTCGGTCGGCAAGTCCTCGCTCATCGCGCGTATGAGCGCTGCCCGTCCCAAGATTGCCGACTACCCGTTTACCACGCTTGTGCCCAATCTGGGCATGGTGCGTGCCGGCGAATATTCTTACGTCGTTGCCGACGTTCCCGGTCTCATCGAGGGCGCGAGCGAGGGTCGTGGCCTGGGCCATCAGTTCCTGCGCCACATTGAGCGCACGGCCTTGATCATGCATGTCGTTGACATGACGGGCGGGTTTGAGGATCGCGATCCGGTTGAGGACTATCGCATTATTAACCGTGAGCTTGAGCAGTATGGCGCTGAGCTTTCGGAGCGTCCGCAGATCGTCGTCGCCAACAAGTGCGATGCGCCGGGCACGGCCGACAAGATTGCCGACCTTAAGCGTGCGGCGCTCGACGACGGGCATATGTTCTTTGCCGTGTCCGCTGTGACGGGTGCCGGTCTCAACACGTTGATGCTTGCCGTGGGCGAGCAGGTGGCCAAGCTCCGCGCTGAGCTGGCGGTCTCTGATGAGCCGGTCGATTTGCGCGACGAGGAGTGGGAGCGTCGCCGCCTGCAGCGCGAGAAGCGGTTCCGTATTGTCCAAGAAGAGCCTCATGCCTTCCGCGTGGTCGGTCGCGCCATCGAGCGCTTGGTTATCCAGACCGACTGGGAAAATGAGGAGGCCGTCATCTATCTGCAGCATAAGTTTTCCCGCATGGGTGTTGACGATGCGCTCGAAAAGGCCGGTTGCCGTGCCGGCGACGAGGTTCGCATTTGCCAGCGCGCCTTTGACTTTGAGGGCGCCGAGGACTTCTCGGAGTTCGAGGACGAGCTTGAGGACGGTAGCGAGGACGTCGCCGTCGAGGTCGTTGATGTCGAGGATGTCGCGGACGATAGCTTGGAGGCTGTCAACGCGGTGGATGCCATTGACGGTACCGATGACTCTGTTGCTGCGGAAGACGTCGAGACCCCGGAGGGCGAGTAAGCCATGTCGCTGCGCGGTGGAATCGGTCTGCCCGAGCTTCCCATAGAGGACGGGCAGGAGTTTAGGCTCGGCATTATGGGCGGTACCTTTGACCCCATCCATTACGGTCACCTGGTGACCGCCGAGCAGGCACGTGAGTCCCTCGACTTGGACGCCGTGCTCTTTATGCCGGCGGGCTCGCCTGCCTTTAAACTCGACAAACCGGTGACGCCGGCCGAGGACCGTTATGCCATGACGGTCCTCGCGACCGCCGCGAACCCGGCCTTTTTGGCAAGCCGCTTCGAGATCGATCGTGCCGGTGTCACCTATACAGCCGATACGCTGCGCGCTCTGCGCGACTTTTACCCGCCTCAGGTAAAGCTCTACTTTATTACGGGTGCTGATGCGATTATCGATATAGTGACCTGGCACAATGCTGATGAGATTGCCGAACTGGCAACCTTTATTGCTGCGACGCGACCGGGCTTTGATATCGATACTGCTCGCGCGCGAATCAAAGAGTCGGGCCTGCCGTTTGACGTGCGGTATATCCAGATCCCGGCGCTGGCGATTAGCTCGACCAACATTCGCAAGCGGGTTGCTCGCGGCATGAGCGTGCGCTATCTTACGAGCGAGTCCGTGCTCGGCTATATCCGTAAACGCGGCCTGTATGCCGATCTTGGGCAAGACGATTTTGATTGATGGGGGAGAACGTTGTCGGTAGAAGAACAGTTTGAGGACGACGAGCGCGCTCTCTTGACGCGTATCCACGAGTTGCTCGATGTGCGCATGAAGGATAAGCGTAAGCGCTACGTGCATTCGCTCGGGGTTGCCGAGACTGCGTTGCACCTAGCCGAGGTGTACGGTGTCGACCGCTTTGATGCCGCTGCCGCCGGCCTGATCCATGACTGGGATAAGGTGCTCTCCGACGACGAGCTGGTCACGCGCGCTCTGCATTATGGCATTAAGATTGCCGGCTCTCCGTCTGCCGCGACGCCGCTTTTGCATGGCCCGGTTGCCGCCTATGAGCTTCCGCAGCTCTTTCCCGAGCTGTCGCCGGCGGTCTTTCAGGCTGTCGACCGTCACACCGTGGGCGCTTGCGACATGACGCCGCTCGATATGGTGGTCTTTGTGGCCGATGCCATCGAACCCAACCGCCACGGCGATTATGCCCATGCGCTGCGCAAGATGGTGGGGAAGTCCTCGCTCGACGAGTTGTTCTTCTCCTGTTTTGCGCAGGGTCTGGTCTATGTGATCCAGACCGGGCGTTATCTTTATCCCACGGTTATTACGATTTACAACCATTACGCCCAGCTGCGCTAGCTCGGGCTGTCTAGAAAGAGGTATTCCATGGCCGACGAGACCATGACCGACGAGCAGATTCTTGAAAGCGTGGAGCACAAGAGTTTCGTTGCCACGTCCGACCGCACTGCCGCCTCGCTGTCCGCGAGCGGTGTCGCCGCCGAGGAAGTCGCTCGCGCCGCCGCGCAGGCCGCCTACGACAAGAAAGGCGAGGACGTGCAAGTGCTCGACCTGACAGAGCTTTCCGATGTGTGCGACTACTTTGTCCTTGCTACCGGCACCAACAACCGCCAGGTTGATTCGATCGTCGACGAGATTGAGGAGAAGGTCGCCGAGGCTTGCGGCGAGCACCCGTTTTCCATCGAGGGCCGCGAGCAGAAGACCTGGATGCTCATGGACTACGGTTCGGTTGTCGTCCACGTCTTCACTCCTGAGGCGCGCGAGTTCTACCGTCTCGAAAAGCTCTGGGGCGACGCCCCCCAGCTTCCCCTCGACCTCCTCTAGTAGCTCATTTGGGACGGGGTTTTAGCTAACCTTTACCGTTCGCCGGGCAGCTGCATCATTCGCACCTGCCCGGTTTTCTTTTTGTCCAAAGGCGGTTAATCGTTGAAGCGGGATTGGCGGCCGAAGGATAGGGCGGTGTCGCCGAACTTGTCTCGGACGGCGTCGATGGCGACGGAGAGGTCGCGGCGGTCGCTGGATTGGGCTCCGCGATCATCGACTTCGCAGAACAGGTCGGTCTGGATGCCGCCTTGGTGGTCGAAGTCGCTCATGCCGATGCCCGCCAGGCGCACATGCATGCCTTCCTGCCAGATGTTGTCGAGCAGTTCGAGCGCCACTGCCACGAAGATGTTCTCATCGTCGGTCGGATGGGGCAGCCGGCGCTGTGCCGAGCGACCGCTTCCATACGAATACTTGAGTTTGAGTGTCACCGTGGCACCCGTTAGTCCCTGACGGCGCAGGCGGCGTCCCACTGACTCTCCCAACAGCGCAATCGCCGCTTCGATGTCCTCACGCTCAGTCAAATCTTTCGCAAAGGTGCGTTCATTGCTGACCGACTTGACCTCGCGCTCTTCATCGAGGCTCGTGACTTCGGAGAGTTCGAGTCCCAGCGCACGCTGGCGCATGCGTTCGCCGTTGATGCCAAAAATAGAGGCCAAGGTGGATTCCGGTGCGCGGGATAGCTCGCCGAGCGTGTAGATGCGCATGCGGCGCAGCCGCTCCTCGGCCGATCTCCCGATGCCGCTCATGGCAGATACCGGCAGCGCAGCCAAAAAGCGCTGCTCGGTTCCGGGGCGCACGATGGTCAGCCCAAACGGCTTGTCCCGCTCGCTTGCGATCTTTGCGACCGTCTTGTTGCAGCCCACGCCAATTGAGCAGGTCACTCCCAGCGCTGCGACGCGGTCGCTTATGCGCCGCGCAACCAGCAGCGGGTCCTCGGGTGCAAAGCGACCCGGTGTGATATCGATAAAGGCTTCGTCGATGGATACGCGCTCAACGCGCGGGGTCTCGTCGGCGAGAATCGCCATGACCTGAGCGCTGACCTCGTGGTAGCGATCGAAATGCCCATGCGTCCAAATGGCCTGCGGACAGAGGCGCCGTGCCTCGGCCGAGGGCATGGCAGAGTGCACGCCAAAGCGACGTGCCTCGTATGAGCAGGTGGACACGACGCCGCGGGAATCGGCATCGCCGCCCACGATGAGTGGCTTGCCGCGCCACTCGGGATGATCGAGCATCTCCACGCTCGCAAAAAACGCATCGAGATCCATGAGGCCCACCGCCGGCCCCGTCCAGGGCGGCGGCGTGACGCCCGCAGCATCCTCATAACCGTATGTATGTTCGCGTCTTTTCATGGCATGAGTATACCGCGCAGCTCATGTGGGGTGCGTGGATGTGCTTGCAAATCGCGAATTCTTGTCTAAGATATGGATTTGCCTTCGACTACACCGAAGAAGTTGGTCTCACGGACTTCACCTGCCCGCGTCGATGGCGTATTATGTTCAACTGTTTGTTTGTAGTTGCAGCCTAAAGCTGCTTGGTTGGAGGAGTTTCCTTTGGCAGTCAAGATTCGCCTTGCTCGTCACGGCGCTAAGAAGCGTCCGTACTACCGTGTCGTCGTCGCCGATTCCCGCGCCCCGCGTGACGGTCGTATCATCGAGGAGGTTGGCCGCTACAACCCGATGACCGCCCCCAAGACCATCAACCTCGATCTCGAGAAGATCGCCGACTGGCAGTCCAAGGGCGCTCAGCTCACCGACGCCGTCGCTGCTCTGGTCAAGGCCGCCAACGAGGGCGAGAAGACCGAGACCGTCGTCAAGAAGTCCAAGAAGCAGCTCGCCAAAGAGGCCGAGGCCGCTAAGGCTGCCGCTGAGGCCGCTGAGGGCGCCGAGGAGTAAATCGTGCCTGAGGTTGACGCTGCACAGCTCGAGGGTGAGGCAATGCTCTCAGATCGCATCGCCGATCTCGTCGAATATCTCGTTGTTCAGATCGTCGACGACCCGGATTCCGTGAGCCTTGAGGTCATCGACGGTGACGACGCCTCCACGATTGAGGTTTCGGTTGCCGAGGATGACGTCGCTAAGGTCATCGGCCGTCGTGGCCGTACCATCAAGGCCATTCGCACGCTCGCCCGTGCACTGGCCGCTCGCCTCGACACTGCTGTCGAGGTAGAGGTTCTGGGCTAGGACCTTGAGGTCCCAGTACAAAAACATCGCCCGTGTGGTCAAGCCGCACGGAAGGAAGGGGGAGGTCCTCGCGCAGCCGCTGCGGGGGCTTCCTTCTGTATTAGAGCCGGGTATGCGCGTCGCCCTGACGCCGCCGGCGCTCAAGCGCGACCGTTTTTGCACGGTCGTATCCGTCACCGATACGGGCGATGGCGATCTGGTCTCGTTTGAGGGCATTGACGACTTGACGGCCGCCGAGGGCATCACGGGATGCTACGTGCTGGCAAATCGTGACGATTTTGAGCTCGATTCGCTCGACGCTGCCTATACCGACCTGATGGGTCGCGAGGTGGTCGACGAGCGCTTCGGTTTGCTCGGTACGATCGTCGAGATCATGTCGACGCCCGCCAACGATGTTTGGGTTGTCGAGGGCAATCGGTACGGCGAGGTGCTGATTCCCGTGATCGAGCAGGTTGTGCTCGATCTTCCCGATCAGGGGACAATTTCCGTCCGCGTTATGGACGGTTTGATCGATATGGACAAGTAGGGAGGATAACATGCTGATCGAGACCCTTTCGGTCTTTCCCGAGATGTTTGAGCCCGTCATGTCCACATCGATCTTGGGCCGCGCCCGCAAGGCCGGCCTTTTTGATTTTAAGGCCTATAACCTGCGTGACTGGACGCACGACCGCCATCGTACCGTCGATGACGAGCCGTACGGCGGCGGGCAGGGCATGCTCATGAAGGTCGAGCCTATCGCAGAGGCCATCGAGGCTATTAGCTCCGAGGGTCCCAAGCCCACTGTGGTGTTCTTTACCCCCTGTGGCGAGCCTTTTACGCAGCATGTGGCCGAGCGCCTGCTTAAAAGTGAGCGCCTGCTGTTTGTGTGTAGTCGCTACGAGGGCGTCGACGAACGTGCATATGCGTATGCCGACGAGCGTCTGTCGATCGGCGACTATGTGCTTACGGGTGGCGAACTTCCCGCTATGGTCGTTGCCGATGCTGTCGTACGCCTGATTCCCGGAGCCCTTGGTGACGAGATGAGCAACGTCGACGAGTCGTTCTCGACCGCCGAGGACGGTGGCCTGCTCGAGTACGCGCAGTACACCCGTCCCGCTGAGTTTAACGGCGAGGGCGTGCCGCCGGTGCTCGTGAGCGGTGACCATGCCAAGGTTGACGCTTGGCGCCGTAAGAATGCCATCGAGCGCACCTGCCGCTGGCGTCCCGACCTCATCGAGACTGCGCGGCTTACGCCCGAGGAGCGTGCATACGCGCAAGAGATCCTGGACGCATCGTATTCGCAGAGCGAGGAGTGAGAATGGTTCCATCGCAGCATTCCGTGCTAAAGGGTGCGTTTGAGTGGATCGTGGTCGTCGCGATCGCACTGGTCGCCACCTTCCTGATTCGCTCGTTTGTGGTCGAACCCTTTGTGGTGCCCACCGGCTCCATGGAGTCCACGATCGAGATTGGCGACCAGATCCTGGCGCAAAAGGTGAGCCTCGAGCTCGGCCAGCCCGTCAGCCAAGGCGATATCGTGGTGTTCCACAACCCCGATGGCACCTCCGAGCACGATGTTCTCGTCAAGCGTGTTATTGCCACGGCCGGCCAGACGGTCGACCTTCAGGACGGCAAGGTGGTCGTTGACGGCCAGGCGCTCGACGAGGACTACACGACCGGCATGAGCTGGCCGCTTTCGGTCCAGGCTCCCGGCGCTCGGGTAGGCTATCCCTACACCGTTCCCGATGGGTGCGTGTGGGTGATGGGCGACAACCGCGAAAACTCTGCCGACTCACGCTACTTTGGTCCCGTTGATCGCTCTGACTTGATCGCCGTGGCGCTTGTGCGCTACTGGCCGCTCAACCGCATCGGCGCTATCGACTAAAAACCGCTATAGTACAGTACCTAACCGTGTAATCGTTTCGACGAGGGGATATTAGAGGCATGAACGCTTCATCGCTTTCCTTCCAAGACATCATCCTGCGCCTCCAGCAGTACTGGGGCGAGCAGGGCTGCGTCATTATGCAGCCCTATGACTCCGAGGTCGGTGCCGGTACCTTCCACACCGCGACCACGCTGCGCTCGCTCGGTCCCGCCGAGTGGCGCACCTGCTACGCTCAGCCTTGCCGCCGTCCTGCCGACGGCCGCTACGGCGAGAACCCCAACCGCATGCAGCACTACTATCAGTTCCAGGTGCTCATCAAGCCGTCGCCGGCCAACGCCCAGGAGCTTTACCTGGGGTCTCTTGCCGCTATCGGCCTGGACCCCAACGACCATGACGTCCGTTTTGTCGAGGATGACTGGGAGAGCCCGACGCTGGGCGCCTGGGGCCTTGGCTGGGAGGTCTGGCTCAACGGCATGGAGGTCACGCAGTTTACGTACTTCCAGCAGGTGGGCGGCATCGAGGTCGACCCCGTGCCTGTCGAGATCACCTATGGCCTTGAGCGCATCGCTATGTATGCTCAGGGTGTCAACTCCGTCTACGACCTGGTGTGGAGCTATCTGCCCGATGGCACGCCCATGACCTATGGCGACGTGTTCCTGGAGAACGAGCGCGAGTTCAGTGCCTACAACTTTGAGGTCGCTAACGTTGAGATGATGCGTCAGAAGTTTGACGACTACGAGGCCGAGTGCCACTCCTGCCTTGAGCGCAAGCTGCCGTTGCCCGCTTACGACTGCGTCATGAAGTGCAGCCATGCCTTCAACCTGCTCGATGCCCGCGGCGCGCTGTCCGCAGTCGAGCGTGCCAACTACATCCTGCGCGTCCGCGCCGTCGCCAAGGCGTGCTGCGAGGCCTATATGGCCGAGGTCGCCGGAGTCAACGAGAATGCCGACCAGGAAGGCGAGGTGGCGTAAGCCATGGCAGACGCTAAGGATTTCCTGTTTGAGATCGGTACGGAGGAAATGCCCTCCGCACCGCTTAACAATGCCGTCAAGCAGCTTGGCACCATGATCGCAAAGGGCCTCGACGAGGCCGGTCTGGCCCATGGCGAGGTCCGTGTGATCTCGAGCCCGCGTCGTCTGGCTGCGCTCGTGGCCAACGTCGCCACTGCGACCGATGAGGTCCATGAGGTCAAGCGCGGCCCCGCGGCAAACATTGCCTTTGATGTCGACGGCAACGCCACCAAGGCTGCCCAGGGTTTTGCCCGCAAGTGCGGTGTGGCTGCCGAGGACCTGGTCCGTCGTGAGGACACCGACGGCCGCGAGTACGTGTTCGCCGAGAAGAACATTCCCTCCGCACCGGCTACTCCGATCCTGACGGCTCTGTGCGAGAAGACTATTGCCGGTCTGCAGTGGCCCAACTACCGTAGCCAGCGCTGGGGCCACGAGCACGCTACGTTTGTGCGTCCGGTCCGTTGGATTTGCTGCCTTTTGGGCGAGGACGTCGTGCCTGTGTCGTTTGCCGACGTGACGAGTGGCAACACCACGCGTGGTCATCGCGTACTTGGCCCTGGTGACCATGTGGTCGCCAGCCCCGCCGTCTACGAGCAGGTGCTCGAGGACGCCGGCGTGCTTTCTGCCGAGCGTCGTCGTGAGGCCATCCTTGCCGGTATCTCCGAGGTCGAGGCCGCTCGCCCTGGCTGCCATGTCGACACGCCCAAGAAGGTCTTCGAAGAGGTCATCAACCTCTGCGAGTGGCCGACGGTGCTCGTTGGCACCTTCGACGAGGAGTTCCTCAAGGTCCCGCATGAGATTATCTGCGAGTCTATGCTCACCAACCAGCGCTACTTCCCGATCTATGACGGCGAGGGCAAACTCACGCGTGAGTTCGTGGTCGTTTCCAACAGCAAGCCCGAGAATGCCGAGCGCGTGATCGACGGTAACGAGCGCGTCGTGCGCGCCCGTCTGGACGACGCAAAGTTCTTCTACGAGGAGGACCTGAAGATCTCCCTCGACGAGTTCCGTGAGCGTCTAGCCAAGGTTGCCTTCCAGGAGAAGCTCGGTAGCGTGCTCGCCAAGTCCGAGCGCATTGAGCAGCTCGCGCTCGTCATCGCTCGCGAGGCCCATCTGGGCGCCCACCTTGCCGCCGATGCCGCTCGCGCCGCTCACCTGTGCAAGGCCGACCTGGTATCCAACGCCGTCGTCGAGTTCACGAGCCAGCAGGGCGTGATGGGCGGTTATTACGCCTCCGCGATGGGGGAGAACGACGAGGTCGCCCACGCTATTCGCGACCACTATCGCCCCCGCTTTGCCGGCGATGAGCTGCCCGAGGGCGCCGCTGGCTGCATCGTGGCCTGTGCCGACAAGCTCGATACCATTGCCGGTATCTTTGCCATCGGCGAGCCCCCGACCGGCTCTTCCGACCCGTACGCGCTGCGTCGCGCCGCCATCGGCATCATCAACATCCTGCGCGATCGCCTGCCGATTGACCCCACGTCGCTGATCGACTTCGCCCTTGAGCTCTATAGCGAGCAGGGCATTGAGTTCGACGCCGCCGAGGTCGCCCAGCAGGTTCGCGACTTCTTCCACGGCCGTCTGGTGAGCATGGCCCGTGACGAGAAGATCCCGGCCGATACCGTCGCCGCCGTATCCGCGGTGCACATCATTGCCCCGTCGGTCTTCTTCGCCCGCTGCGCCGCCCTCGACGAGGCCCGCAAGAACGACGCCGAGACCTTCGACAACCTGGCGACTGCCTACGCCCGAGCCGCGCATATCTCCAAGCCCGAGCTGGGTGCGGAGTACGACCGCAGCCTGATGGGCGAGGTCGAGCTTGCGCTTGCCGACGCCTCCGAGGCCGCTCAGACCGCCGTCGATGTCGCCCTTGCTGCCGAGGATTACCCTGCCGCGTTTGCCGCTCTGGCCGCCCTGCGTGCCCCCATCGACCGTTTCTTTGACGAGGTTATGGTCATGGACAAGGACGAGCAGCTCCGCGATAATCGCCTTAAGCTGCTCAACCGCTTCGAGGCCGTATTCTCCGGCATCGCCAACATTGGTGAGCTTGCCCGCAAAAAGTAAGCTAGCCTGCGCATAAGCGCAAAAGGAGCCTCGCATGGATTGCCCGGTCACCGCTCGTCCCACCGTTATCGTTATCTCCGACTCGCTCGGTGATACCGCTTGTGAGGTGGTGCTTGCGGCGTCCGGGCAATTTGATGAAGGGGCTTTTCGTGTTTTACGTCTGCCTAAGGTGACCTCGGTGGAGCAGGTCAAGTCGTTTGTGGGCCCGCGAGTCGATGCCGACCATCGCGATATCGCCGTGTTCCATACCATCGTCGACCCGGCGCTTCGTGCTCGCGTACTCGACTACTTGGGCATGCTGCACATTCGCTCGGTCGACCTGATCGGCCCGTCGCTCGCGGTGCTGTCGTCGCTTATTGGCGTGCCGCCAAAAGGAGTGGCGGGTGTGATCCATAAGACCGATGACAGGTATTTCCACCGCATCGAGGCCATGGAGTACTTTGTCGAGCACGATGACGGGCGCGGCTGCGATGATCTGTCGGGTGCCGATATCGTGCTGCTGGGCGTGTCGCGCACATCCAAGACGCCGCTTTCGATGTATTTGGCCTATCAGGGCTACAAGGTCGCCAACGTTCCGCTGGCGCACGGTATGGAGCCGCCCAAGTCGATTTACGAGGTCGATCCGATGCGTCTCTTCGGTCTGATTTCGACCGTCGATGTGATTTCCGAGATTCGCGATAGCCGCCTGGGCGACGACTATGCCCGTGCCGTTGCCGGCTCCTATGCCGAGCCCGAGAGTGTACGCAGTGAGCTCGAGGAGGCTCGTGCCCTCATGAAACGTCTGGGTTGCTTTGTGGTACGCACCGACGGCAAGGCGATTGAGGAGAGTGCCTCCGAGATCATCGCTCACCTCGAAGAGATCCAGGAAGCTAGGGCCCGCCGTGCCGGCCGCCGCGCTCAACAGCAGTAGTCCTTTCTGGGATGATTTTTCGGGGACGGTGATTAAAATGCCCCGTCTCAAATTGACTGGTTTTGGTAAAGCGATTTAGCAAGAAAACTACATTTGACCTGATAATTTATTGTAGTGGTATCTTCATAAGGTAACCACTTTTACCTACCGTTTACCGCAGGTTTTAGCACGTTTACCAAACCGCGCATCCTCTGCTCAAGCCCGTTTAAATCCCGCCGTATAGTTCCCTCACGGCCCGCATCCGGCGGGTCGATTCGTTACCACGGTCGTGCGCGAGAGCGCATGGAAGGGGAAGCATCGTGAGCGATTGCAAGAGGGTTTACCATTTTGGAACCGATGCCCAGGGCACTTGTGTCACCGAGGGCGACAAGTCCATGAACTTCGTGCTTGGCGGCAAAGGCGCGAACCTTGCCGAGATGAGCCGTATCGGCCTGCCGGTTCCCGGTGGCTTTACCATTACCTGCCAGACCTGCGTTGAGTACTCTGGTGCAGGCAACGTGTGGCCGGAGGGCGCGCTCGACGAAATCGTTGCCGCCGAGGTCGACCTCGAGGCCCGCTGCGGCAAGAAGCTTGGCGACGCCCGTGACCCACTGCTCGTCTCGGTACGCTCGGGTGCTCCGTTCTCCATGCCCGGCATGATGGACACAGTCCTCAACCTGGGCCTCAACGACGATTCCGTCCAGGGCCTTATCGCCCAGACGCAGAACCCGCGCTTTGCCTGGGACAGCTATCGTCGCTTTATCCAGATGTTCTCCAACGTCGTCATGGGTGTCGATGCCGACTTGTTCGAAAACGCCCTGACCCAGGCCCGCCTGGTCGCCGGCGTTCGCGTCGACTCCGAGCTATCGGCCGAGGACCTGCAGGAGCTCGTCGAGACCTTTAAGAGCATTTTCTCTGAGAACGTCGAGGCCGCCCTGTACCCCGAGCTCGAGGTCGCCGACGGCAAGCCCGTCTTCCCACATGATCCGGAGCTCCAGCTGCGCCTTGCCATTCAGGCCGTCTTTGGCAGCTGGATGAACGAGCGTGCCTGCATCTACCGCAAGCAGCACGGCATTTCCGACGACCTTGGCACCGCTGTCAACGTCCAGGCTATGGCCTTTGGCAATAAGGGCGAGACCTCGGCGACCGGCGTCGCCTTTACGCGCAATCCGGCCGACGGCACCAAGGAGTTCTACGGTGACTTTCTGGTCAACGCTCAGGGCGAGGACGTCGTCGCCGGCATCCGTAACACCGAGCCCATCGCCGACCTCAAGACCACCCCGGGCCTCGAGTCCGCGGGTGAGGAGCTTGAGCGTGTCTTCCTGACGCTCGAGGATCACTACCGCGACATGTGCGATATCGAGTTCACCATCGAACAGGGTAAGCTCTGGATGCTCCAGACCCGCGTGGGCAAGCGTACCGCAACCGCCGCCCTGCGCATCGCTATCGAGATGGTCGAAGAAGGCCTCATCACCCGTGAGGAGGCCGTGAGCCGCATCGACCCCGCGCAGCTCGACCAGCTCCTGCACCCGCAGTTCGACTCCTCCAAGAAGTACGAGGCGCTCGCATGTGGCCTTAACGCCAGTCCCGGTGCCGCTGTGGGCGAGGTCGTGTTCTCGAGTGACGACGCCGTCGCACGTTCCGCCGAGGGTCACAAGGTCATTCTGGTCCGCTGGGAGACCAACCCCGACGACCTGAAGGGTATGGTCGCCGCCGAGGGTATCTTGACGAGCCACGGTGGTAAGACGAGCCATGCCGCCGTTATCGCCCGTGGCATGGGTACCCCCTGCGTCTGCGGTGTCGAGCGTTTCCATATCGACGCGGCCGAGAAGGTCGTGCGTATCGAGGGCAGCGATCGCGTACTGCACGAGGGCGACATCATCTCCATCGACGGAACCCAAGGCATTGTCGTTGATGGCGCTGTCGATTTGGTCTCCGCTGAGCTCACCGGCGACCTGGACACCATCCTGTCCTGGGCTGACGAGATCCGCCTGGACGAGACTGACGGCCACGCCAACCACGTGCGCGTCAACGCCGACAACCCCGAGGATGCCGAGCTCGCGCTCGAGTTTGGCGCCGAGGCCATCGGCCTGTGCCGCACCGAGCACATGTTCCTGGGCGATCGCAAAAACATCATCCAGAGCTTTATCCTTTCTGACGATGAGACCGTGAAGCAGCAGGCCCTGGCCGATCTGCTCAAGGTTCAGACCGAGGACTTCTTGGCGATGTTCAAGACCATGTCCGGTCGCGATGTGGTCGTTCGCCTGCTCGATCCGCCGCTTCATGAGTTCCTGGATGATCCTCGCGAGCTTGAGGTCGCCATCACCAAGAAGGAGGCCGCCGGCGCCAGCGAGGAAGAACTCGCCGCCTTGCGTGCCCGCTTGCGTCGTATCGACGGCATGGTCGAGTCCAACCCGATGCTCGGCCTGCGCGGCGTGCGCCTGTCCGTCGTCTTCGGTGACCTGCCGCTCATGCAGGTCCGTGCCGTGGCAACGGCTGCCGCCCGCCTTATCAAGGAAGGCGTCGACCCGCGTCCCGAGATTATGGTCCCGCTCGTTTCCATTACGGCCGAGCACGTTCAGACTCGCGAGGTCATCGAGCGCGTGATTGCCGAGGTTTCCTCCGAGGAAGGTGTCGAGCTCAACATTCCCGTGGGCACGATGCTCGAGCTGCCGCGCGCTTGCATGGTCGCCGACGAAATCGCGCAGCACGCCGACTTCTTCTGCTTTGGCACCAACGACCTCACGCAGACGACTTTTGGTTTCTCGCGTGACGACGCCGAGGCCAAGTTCATCCCGCTGTACATGCATAAGAAGATCTTGAAGGACAACCCCTTCGAGACCATCGACTCGGCGGTGCTGGAGCTCGTGCGCATGGCCGTCGAGAAGGGCCGAGCTACCAACCCCGGCATGCACTTTGGCGTGTGCGGTGAGCACGGCGGCGACCCTAAGTCCATCAAGGGCCTGTTCAACGTTGCCGATGTGGACTATGTGTCCTGCTCGCCTTACCGCGTGCCCCTGGCGCGCCTGGCTGCCGCTCAGGCCAAGCTCGAGGCCAAGCGTTCCGCCTAACGTTTTGGGTTTGGGCGCCTAGCGTAGCCCCCTTCACGCCGCCCGTCTCATTCGTGAGGCGGGCGGTTATCATGTGCGGGTTTTGTCTTTTTGTCTGCGTAAAAAATTGTTCTTGCAGCAGAAACCCGCGCGTGTATACTCGAATACGTTTGTTCAACTACGTGCCGGCCAAGGTGGTACGGCACCTCTAGAAGAGTAAGGAATTGCACATGGATTACATCCGCGCAATCGAGCGTCAGCAGATCCGCGAGGACATTCCTCAGGTTCGCGTCGCCGACAACGTCAAGGTTCACTACCGCATTAAGGAAGGCGACCGCGAGCGCATCCAGGTCTTCCAGGGCGACGTCATCCGCATGGCCGGCGCCGGTGCCCGCGAGACCTTCACCGTCCGCAAGATTTCCTTCGGTGTCGGTGTTGAGCGCACCTTCCCGCTTCACAGCCCCAAGATCGCCAAGCTCGAGGTCGTTCGTCATGGTCGCGTCCGTCGCGCCAAGCTGTACTACCTCCGCGACAAGGTGGGCAAGGCTGCTCGCATCCCCGAGAAGCGCTAAGAAGATCGCAGCGTCTGTCCACTCGTTTGGACACAAGGGTCACCTTCGGGTGGCCCTTCTTTTTATCTGATTTGCATGCAAGGAGGGCCTGGTATGGCCAATATGACGAGCTCGGTTTCGGCATCGCAGGTTGCCGGCGAGCTGGCGAGCGCCACGTTCGAGGAGATTCCCGCCCTCGTGGAGCATTATCGCGAGGATCCGCGCCAGCAAGTGATCAAGGCTTGCGAGCGCGCCCTTAAGCGCCATGCCAAGGAACTTGCCGAGCGCGAGCGCGTCAACGGTATGTACGAGCTGATGCACGAGCTCGGTGGGGATGGCGTGGTCGTGGGTGTCGACGAGGTGGGTCGCGGCTCGGTGGCCGGTCCTTTGACGGTGTGCGCCGTGTGCCTTCCCATGGAGCCGCGCGTCTGGGGCATCAACGATTCCAAAAAGCTCACGCCGGCGCGCCGCGAGCTGCTCTCGGTGAAGATTGCCGAGGTGGCGACTGCTATCGGCTTTTGCCATATCGCTCCTGCGGATATCGATCAGATGGGCATGGCCCGCGCCATTCGAGCCGCTGTCGCGGGTGCGGTGTCCGATACGGGGCTTGAGCCCGATTGCGTGCTTATGGACGGCAACCCCCTGGGCGCCGTGCCCCATGAGCGCGACGTGGTCAAGGGCGATGCCAAGATCGCCTGTATCGCCGCGGCATCCATCATGGCAAAGGTCACGCGTGACGAGATGATGGTCGAGTACGACGCCGAGTATCCCGAGTACCATTTGGCCGAATCGAAAGGCTATGCGAGTCCCGAGCACATCGAGGCCATTCGCAAACATGGTCTTTCTCCGCTGCACCGTGTGAGCTTTTGCGGAAACTTTCTGCAGACTGAGCGCCTTTTTTAGGCCAATTGTGGAGACTGGGACCTTAAGGGTTCTATAAACCTGCTGGTAGGGGCCGTGTGCAACGCTATTGTTGCGCGCGGCCCCTCATTTGTCGGCATTTGGTTGGTTTTCGGTTTGCTTCCGGTACTTACCCGCATGAAACCTGCCCTCATTATCGAGGCAATGCAGGGAGTGGGAAAGGAGACCCCATGTGTGCCGCAGCCAAAATGAGCAAGACGCAGCAGCTCAAGGAGCGTTGGGAAGAGGGGGAGCTCGATTGCGGGTCGATCACCCCTGAGTTTATCAAGGGGCTCAGTCCTCGCGAGCTCGGTATGCTGGGCGAGCTTATCGCAATCGATTACTTTAACGAGCGCGGCTATGCATTGCTGGAACAAGGCTATCGATGCTCGGAGGGCGAGGCCGACCTGGTGCTGCTCGACGAGCTCGACGATGTGGTGGTGATGGCCGAGGTCAAGACCAGGCGTGTTGCGCTGGATTGCGATACTCGGGTGTTTCCCGAGGAAGCGGTGAACGCCCAAAAGCAGCGGCGCTATCGTCGCATCGCGAGTTGCTATCTCATGGAGCATTATCCGCTCAAGGCGATCCGCTTCGATGCCGTGGGCGTCACCATTCGCGGCGGGCATATCGCCGAGATCGAGCACCAGTACAATGCGTTCGATTGGCAGGTGTCGTGATGGCGTTCGAAACCTTTGCCGTTCACGCTGCCTGTATCCGCGGCGTCGAGGCGATTCCCGTCACGGTCGAGGTATCGCTTGCGGGTGGCATCCCGGGCATCCAGATGCTCGGCATCCCGAGTATGGAGGTCATGGAGTCGCGCGGGCGCATTCGCTGCGCGATGCGCTCTGCGGGATTCGAGATCCCGCGTTCGGGCATTACGGTCAATCTGGCGCCGGGCGATATCCGAAAGACCGGTAGCGGCTTTGACCTGCCGATAGCCATTGCGGTGCTTGCGGCCGATGGGCAGATTCCACGCGACAATCTCGACCGCTGCCTCATTGCCGGCGAGCTTGGCTTGGATGGTACGGTGCTTCCCGTCAAGGGCGAGGTGGCGTTCCAGCTGCTGGCTCGCGACATGGGGCTGTCTTTTATCGCCGGCAGGTCCGACCAGCATGTTCCGCTTTCGGGGGTCGACTGCGGTTTTATCGACCATCTGTCGCAGCTTGCTCACGGTATGGGCGAGGCAGCTCGGCATTATCTGGATTCTGAAGTGCTCGAGGCCACCTTTGAGCTCGAGCTCGATTATGCCGATGTGTTGGGGCAGGAAGTCGCCAAACGCGGCATAGCGCTTGCGGCGGCAGGGGAGCTCGGCCTTCTCATGATCGGCTCGCCCGGTTCGGGCAAGACCATGCTTGCGCGTCGCATGACGGGTATCTTGCCCGAGCTTTCCGTCGAGGACCAGCAGGAGGCGCTGTGCATTCATTCGGTCTTGGGTGAGAACATCGATGGCCTGCTTGCGGGGCATCGGCCGTTTCGTAGTCCCCATCACAGCATTTCGACTGCGGGCCTTATTGGCGGAGGGCGCCCGGTGCATCCGGGCGAGATCAGCCTTGCCCATGGCGGCGTGCTCTTTTTGGACGAGCTTGCCGAGTTTCCCACCGGTGTGCTGCAGACGCTTCGTCAGCCTATCGAGCGCGGCTATCTCAGAATCGTGCGCGTCGATGGCGCCTTTACGTTTCCCTCGCGCTTTCAGCTGCTTGCGGCGAGCAATCCCTGCCCCTGCGGTTTTTTGGGCGATCGCGAGGTTCCGTGTCGTTGCTCGGCATCGATGGTCGAGCGCTATCGGTCCAAGCTGCGTGGTCCCTTGGCCGACCGCATCGGCCTGATGATCGACGTGTCCCGCCCCGATCCGCAGGTGATTATCGAGGGCGCCGAGGGCATGTCGTCGGCCGAGCTGCGCGACTACGTTGTCCGCGGTCGGGCTTTTCGTGCCTGGCGCGAGACTCATATGGACGATGCGGACGCTGAGGCCGAGGACGATGAGTCCCGCTCTATCGATGGTGTTGTGTCGACCTTTGCGCTCGATCAGGCGGCGGAAACGTGCGTGCTCGGCCTGTCGAAGCGCACGCATCTCACGGGGCGCGGCATCGTGCGCCTGGTGCGCATCGCGCGCACGATCGCCGATGTCGCCGAAAGCGAGCGGGTGACGCAAGATCATGTGCTCGAGGCCGCGATGTATCAGGGAAGGAGGGACCAGTGATGGGTGAGGTCCGCTATGAACTGCATCCCGGTGATGGGCTGTTTCCCGCTACTGTTCTGGAACTTTCCGATGTGCCGCAGACGCTGTTCGTGCGTGGCGACCCGGAGGTGCTCTCGACGCCGGCGCTCTCGATTATCGGTGCGCGCAAGGCGTCTCCCTACGGTCTTGCCGTCGCGGAGCTTGCAGCCAAGGTTGCCGTGGAAGCGGGGGTGACGGTGGTCTCGGGCGGTGCGGTCGGCTGCGACCAGGCCTCGGGTTGGGCCGCGGTCAACGCCGGGGGCAGGCACGTCTTAGTTTTGGGTACGGGCGCCGACGTGGTCTACCCGCGCTCGAGCGCGGGGCTTATCGCCCGTACGCTCGATACGGGCGGCGCGGTCGTGTCCATCTCGCCGTGGGGCATGGGGCCGCGCAAGTTTGCCTTCCCGCGCCGCAACCGCGTGATCGCTGCGCTGTCGCAGGCGCTCTTTGTATCGGAGGCCGGCATGCCATCCGGAACGTTTTCTACCGCCGAGGCCGCCATGGACCTGGGGCGCGAACTGCTTGCGGTACCGGGCTCCATTTTGTCGCCCGAGTCGCGCGGGACCAACTATCTCATTGCCAACGGGGCCTGCTGCATTATTGACGAGGAGTCCATCGAGATGGCCATCTCTCGAATCTACGGTACCCTGCGCTATTCGCGTCCCGATGCGCCCGGCATCGCCGACCTGGATGCCACACAGCAGACTGTGATGCATGCCCTCATCGCCTCGCCGCTCAAGGTTGAAGACATCGCCACACTCGTCTCCCTCGATGCCGTCGGCGTGCTCAAGCTCCTGGGCTCGCTCGAGCTCGAGGGCCTCATCGAGCGCATGATGGATGGAAGGTATGCGCCCTCCAAGTTTGCCCTTCACGCCCAGACGCCCTTCGGTCACAATGGAAAACGTGTCAATTAGAAAGGTGTTTGCAGATGCTGTTTGATCAGGTGACGGTTATCGGTGGCGGTCTGGCGGGATCGGAATGCGCGATTCAGCTGGCAGATCGCGGGTTCGCCGTAAAGCTGTGCGAGATGCGCCCGCAGGTGAGCTCTCCTGCCCACCATACCGATCACTTGGCGGAGCTCGTCTGCTCCAATTCGTTTAAGTCGACCCGTCCCGATTCCGCCGCCGGCCTGCTGAAGGCCGAGCTCGAGCGCATGGGCTCGGTGCTGCTCGACTGCGCTCATCGTGCGGCCGTTCCCGCTGGCGGCGCCCTGGCGGTCGACCGCGTCAAGTTTTCCGAGCTCGTCGAGGCCGAGGTTGCCGCCCGCCCCAATATCGAGGTCGTCCACGGTGAGGTCACCCAGATCCCCGAGGGTCATGTGGTTATCGCCGCGGGCCCCTTGTGCTCGCCGGCATTGAGCGGGGAGGTCATGAAGCTTGTCGGTGGTGACGCCCTGGCGTTCTTTGACGCGGCCGCCCCGATCGTCGATGCCTCGACGCTCGATATGGACGTGCTGTTCTCGCAGTCGCGCTACGAGGAGCAGGGGAGTGGCGACTATCTCAATGCCCCGCTCAACAAGGAAGAGTACGAGGCCTTTATCGAGGCACTCACCACGGCCGATCGCGTGGTGCTCAAGGATTTTGAGGGCGGTGACCTGTTCCAGGCCTGCCAGCCTGCCGAGGAGGTTGCGCGCACGGGCAAGGATGCCATCCGCTTTGGCGCCATGAAGCCCGTCGGGCTCACCGACCCGCGCACCGGTCGCCGTCCCTGGGCGGCAATTCAGCTGCGCGCCGAGAACAAGGAGAAGACCGCCTATAACCTGGTTGGCTTCCAGACCAACCTGACCTTCGGCGAACAGAAGCGCGTCTTCCATATGGTTCCCGGCCTGGAGAACGCCGAGTTCTTCCGCTACGGCGTCATGCACCGCAACACCTTTGTCGATGCGCCGCACGTGCTCGATGGCACCTTTGCCGTGCCCGGCACGAGCGTGCGTCTTGCCGGCCAGATTACCGGTACCGAGGGGTATATGGAGGCCGTGGCGACGGGTCTGCTCGCCGCGCTCAACACCTATGCCGAGGCAATCGAGGCGGAGCCTGTTGAGCTGCCGCGCGTGGGCGCCCTAGGCGCACTCGTGGGCTATGCGACCGATCCGGCTACGGTGGGCTATCAGCCCATGCACGTCAACTTTGGGCTCGTGCCGCCGCTCGAGGACGGTAAGCGTCGCAGCAAGCGCGATCGTTACCAGGCCTACGCGGATCGCGCCCTTAAGGCCCTGGATGCTTATCTGGAATCGCGCTCCGATCTGTTTGGAGGCGAGAGGTCATAGCCTTTGACCTGTACGATGCCGTCGACTCGTTCATCGCCTACATTGCACGCGTCGAAGGGCTCGCTCCCAATACGGTAACCGCCTACGCCTCGCGGCTCGAGCACTTCGCCGCGTGGTGCGACCGTGAGGGCATCGACGCTCGCGTCGCCGACGTACGGACCGTTCGCTCCTATTTGGCCGAGCTGTCGCGTGGCCAGGTGGCGGCTCGGACCCTTGCGGCGCATCTGTCTGCCATTCGCTCGCTCTATCGGTGGATGGCTGCCGAGGGAATCGTTGAGGGCGATGCGGTCTCGGCGATATCCTCGCCCAAACTGCCGCGCGATCTTCCCGGTGTGCTGACGACCCGGCAAGTCGAGGCGTTGCTCGAGGCCCCCGACACCTCTACGCCTTCGGGGCTGCGTGATGCAGCGATGCTCGAGCTGCTCTATGCCTCCGGCGCGCGAATCTCGGAGCTCGCGGCGCTCAACGTGGAGTCCATTGCTTGGTCAGAGCGAACGCTGCGACTTTGGGGCAAGGGGAGCAAGGAGCGTATCGTGCCCCTCTATCGGCGCGCTCTCGAGGCGACTCGCCGCTATATTGAGGAGGGGAGGCCACATCTCCTTGTGCAGGCAAAGCGTGTCGATAGTGCGAACGGCGTGCATCCGCTGTTTATCTCGGCGCGCGGAAACCGCATGAGTGCCGCCATGCTGAGGAGGCGTTTCCACATGCTTGCGGCACTTGCCGGCATTCCTGCCGACATCGCCCCGCATGCGATGCGCCACACCTTTGCGACCGACCTGCTCGAGGGCGGCGCGGATCTGCGCTCGGTTCAGGAGCTGCTGGGGCATGCGAGCTTGTCCACGACGCAGATCTATACGCACCTCACGCCCGACCGACTCAAGCGTGCCGTGAGTCAGGCACACCCCCGCGGCGAGTAGGAGAAGGGCCTCCCGCGCCGCACCGAGGTGTGTGGTTTTGATTGCGGGTTGGCAGGAAGAGGCAATCCTGCTATCATTCATCGGGTTGCTTCACGGCAACAGGTTTTTATCACGCACGCGCGGCTACTTCATACCGTGGTGCCCGGGCTTTGGTAGCACATGTCCGGGTTGGTTTTGGAGGATGACCCCGCGCGGAGGCAAACCACAGGAGGTTTAATATGGCTACCAAGATTAATATCCGCACCCTGCTCGAGGCCGGCTGCCACTTCGGTCACCAGACCCGTCGCTGGAACCCCAAGATGAAGCCGTTCATCTTCGGTGAGCGCAACGGCATCTACATCCTCGACCTCAAGCAGACCATCCTTGACGCCGATCAGGCCTACACCTTCGTCAAGAACGTCGCCAAGGGCGGCAACGTGCTGTTCGTCGGCACCAAGAAGCAGGCTCAGGAGGCCGTTAAGAACGCCGCTGAGCGCGCCAACATGCCTTACATCAACCAGCGTTGGCTCGGCGGCATGCTGACCAACTTCGTCACCATCCGCTCCCGCATCAACCGCATGGAGGAGCTCGAGGCCATGGTCGAGGACGGCCGCATGGCAGTGCTGCCCAAGAAGGAGCAGGCAGTGCTCGGCAAGGAGCTCGCTAAGCTCCAGACCAACCTCGGTGGCGCCCGCGACATGAAGGGTCTGCCCCAGGCTCTCTTCGTCATCGACACCAAGCGCGAGGAGAACGCCATCAAGGAGGCCCAGCGCCTGAACATCCCCGTCGTCGCTCTGATCGACACCAACTCCGATCCCGACGAGGTCGAGTACGGCATCCCCTGCAACGATGACGCCATCTCCGCTGTCACCCTTATGTGCGAGCTCATGGCCGACGCCTGCCTCGCTGGCTCCGGTAAGGAGCAGGTCTCCGAGGCCGAGATGGCCGCCGAGCCCAAGGCCGAGTAAATCAGTCCTATTTAAGTCTTTTTCATCTCTTTGAAAGGAACCACAATGGCCCAGATTACTGCCGCTATGGTCAAGCAGCTCCGCGAGATGACCGACTCCCCGATGATGGAGTGCAAGAAGGCTCTCGTCGAGGCTGACGGCGACATGGACGTCGCTGTTGACGTTCTGCGCAAGAACGGCCTCGCCAAGGCTGCCAAGAAGGCTGGTCGTGAGACCAACGAGGGCGCTGTCGCCGCGTTCGTCTCCGAGGACGGCAAGTCCGGCGCTCTGCTCGAGCTTTCCTGCGAGACCGACTTCGTCGGCTCCAACGCCAAGTTCACCGGCTTTGCTTCCAAGGTCGCCGAGGTTGTCGCTACCACCGAGCCGGCCGATGTCGATGCTCTGCTCGAGAAGCCGATGGGCGAGGAGACCGTTTCCTCCGAGCTCACCGAGATGATTCACATCATGGGCGAGAACATGAAGATCGCTCGTTTCTCCGCTCGCAAGGCCGAGAACGGCGCTCTCGCTTCTTACATCCACATGGGTGGTAAGATCGGCGTCCTCGTCGAGTTCGCCTTCGAGAAGGCCGAGACCGCTCAGGCCGAGTCCTTCAAGACCTTCGCTCACGACGTTGCCCTTCAGGTTGCCGCCGTCGCCCCGATTTGCGCTACCCGCGATCAGGTTCCGGCCGAGACCGTCGAGCACGAGAAGGAGATCTACATGGCTCAGGCTGCCGAGTCCGGCAAGCCCGAGGCTATCCAGGAGAAGATGGCTGTTGGCCGTCTGGAGAAGTTCTACAAGCAGTCCGTGCTCACCGAGCAGGAGTTCATCAAGGACAGCTCCCTCACCATCAAGAAGTACGCTGAGCAGGTCTCCAAGGAGCTCGGCGATAGCATTACCGTCGTTGCCTTCGACCGTCTGGTCCGTGGCGAGTAAATAAGCTCTTGTAGCTGGTAATGAGCAGGCTGTGGGTTTTACTCACAGCCTGCTTTTTCATGGCTCTTATCAGAGCCTTTGCTATCATATTGAGAGTCTAATTAAAGGAGGATCGCTTTGTCCGACATCCGATATAAACGCGTGCTTCTGAAGCTTTCCGGCGAAGCACTGATGGGCGACGGCCAATATGGCATCGACCCCAAGATTACCGACCATCTTGCCAAGCAGGTCAAGGAGCTGCTCGCCGTTGGCCATGAGGTCGGCGTTGTTGTCGGCGGCGGCAACATTTTCCGCGGCATGGCCGGCGCTGCCGGTGGCATGGAGCGCGCCCAGGCCGACTACATGGGCATGCTGGCAACCGTTATGAACGCGCTTGCCCTGCAGGATGCCTTTGAGCACAACGATGTTCCCTGCCGCGTGATGAGCGCTATCCAGATGAATGAGATCTGCGAGCCCTATATTCGCCGTCGCGCCATCAACCACCTTTCCAAGGGTAATGTCGTTATTTTTGCCGCCGGTTCGGGCAATCCGTACTTTACGACCGACACCGCCGCGGCTCTTCGTGCCTGCGAGATCGGTGCCGAGATTCTGATTAAGGCCACCAAGGTTGACGGCATCTACGACAAGGATCCTGTCAAGTGTTCCGATGCCGTCCGTTTTGACAAGATTACCTATCACGAGGTTCTCGTCCGCGGTCTGCAGGTTATGGATTCCACGGCCACGGCGCTGTGCCAGGATAACCGTATGCCGATTTTGGTCCTCAACATCGATGGCGAGGACACCGTCAAACGCGCGCTTTCGGGTGAGCCCGTCGGCACGCTCGTCTATCAGGAGGATTAAGCATGGCAGAGAATATCACCGCCCACATGGACAAGTCGCTCGAGTCCCTCAAGCACAACTTCTCCAAGGTTCGCACGGGCCGCGCCAACGCTAACATTCTGTCCGACATTTCGGTCGATTACTACGGTGTTCCCACGCCGGTTACCCAGGTTGCCGCCGTTAAGACCCCCGAGGCTCACATGCTGCTTATCGAGCCCTGGGACAAGGCGCTCGTCAACGCCATCGTGAAGGCTATCAGCGCTTCCGATCTGGGCATTACTCCCAACTCTGACGGTACCGTCGTGCGCCTGCCGTTCCCGGCTCCCACCGAGGAGCGTCGTCGCGAGCTCGTCAAGGAGTGCCGCGAGTATGCCGAGCAGGCCAAGGTCTCCATTCGCAACATCCGTCGCGACTTTAACAACAAGCTCGAGCGCGACGAAGAGCTCACCGAGGACGATGTCCGTCGCGAGCAGGCCAAGGTCCAGAAGCATACCGATGAGTATGTTGCCAAGGTCGAGGAGCTTCTGAAGGAAAAAGAAGCCGAGGTCATGGAGATCTAAGGTGCAATACGACGAGAACAAACTGGTCGAGTACTTTGCCGACGCCCCTGCGGGCGTCGGTTTTTCCGACCTTGACCTCAATAAGATTCCGCATCATATTTCGTGCATCATGGACGGTAACGGTCGCTGGGCCACGGCGCGCGGTCTTGCCCGCACCGAGGGACACAAGGCCGGTATCGTCTCCCTGCGCGAGATTATTACCGCATGCGTGCGTTTGGGCGTCGACGTCCTTTCGGCCTATGCGTTTTCCACCGAAAACTGGAATCGTCCTCAGCATGAGGTCAACGTTTTAATGCATCTGTTTGCTAAGACGTTTATCGATGAGCTGCCGCTGCTTAAGCGCGAAAACGTGCGCGTTGTCTTTTTGGGCGATATATCCGCACTGCCCAAGAAGACCCGCGATGTCTTTGAGCGAGGTCTTGCCGAGTGTGCCGACCATACCGGCATGACGCTGGCACTTGCCGTCAACTACGGAGCCCGTGCCGAGATCACCCGTGCCGTCCGTCAGATCGCGCTCGATGCCGCTGCCGGAAAGATCGTTCCGGCCGCTATCGACGATGATATGGTTGCTTCGCACCTGTACACCGCTGGGCTACCCGATCCTGAGCTTGTGATTCGAACCTCCGGCGAGCTTCGCCTTTCGAACTATCTGCTGTGGCAGGTTGCCTATTCCGAGTTTTATGTCACCGATACCTATTGGCCCGACTTTGATCGTTGGGGTCTTGTCAACGCCATTTTGGCCTATCAGGGCCGCGACCGTAGGTTTGGTGGACTGAGCAAGACCGAGGAGGCTTAATCGTGTCCGATCGTCCCAAGGCGTCTGCTCCCAAGGCGCCTACCGCCAAGAGCGGCGCGGCCGCGACTTCGTGGCTTGCCGGCTTTATTACCCGTGCCGCCGCAGGTATCGTCTACGCCGTCGTATTTATTCTCTGCCTGGTTTTGGGTATCGTTCCCACCGCCATCTTCGTCTCCGTCATGAGCGGCCTGTGCTGCTTTGAGTATTTCCGCATGACGAAGCTCGATGGCAAGGTGGCCAACGAGCGCCTGGGTATCGCTGCCGCCGTGCTCTTTCCGCTCTCGGCGCTGGGCGACTCGCTGCTGTTGAATGCGCTGCTTTTTGCATTGATGCTTGCGGTGGGCATTTGGTATGTCTGTTCGTCGCGTACCCGCATATCCGATGTGGCTGTGACACTCATGGGTCCCATCTACACCGGTTTTATGCTGTCGGCCATCGTGCTGCTGCGCGATGCCGTGCCCGGTTTTGCCGGCGCCCTGCTTTCGGTGGGTGTTTGCGCGTCTCTCTGGGTCTCCGATTCGTTTGCCTACATCGTGGGCAGCCGTATCGGCAAGCACAAGATGGTCCCCAAGATCTCTCCCAAAAAGAGCTGGGAGGGCTTTGTCGGCGGCATCTTGGGCTCGGTTCTTATCTGGCTTATTTTGTGGGCGACGCATTTCTATAAGCTGAGCTTGCCCTATGCGCTGCTTTGCGGCGTGGTTGTGTCCATCCTGGGCGTTATCGGTGACCTCATCGAGTCACGCATCAAGCGTGGCGTGGGCGTCAAGGATTCTGGCAACCTTATTCCGGGCCATGGCGGCATGCTCGATCGTAGCGACTCGCTTATCTTTGGCTGCATTACCGCGCAGCTGCTTTTGATGATCGGAGGCGTGCTGTAATGGCCTTTCAGACGACGTACGCCCCCGATGGCCGTCTGCGGGTTGCAATTTTGGGCTGTACGGGCTCTATTGGCACCCAGGCGCTCGATGTTTGCCGTCAGCATGCCGACCGTCTGCAGGTGACGGCGCTTTCCGTTAATTCCAGTACCGCTGAGCTTGTTGCGCTTGCCCGTGAGTTTTCGGTTCCGGCCGTTGCCGTGGCCGACACCACCCACGGTACGGACGCTGTGCTGCAGGAGCTGCCCGAGGGCACGGAGCTCGGCGTTGGTGCGCAGGCGGTTTGTGAGCTCGCGCGTCGCGATGACGTCGACTGTGTGCTTGTTGCCATTGTGGGCGCTGCCGGGCTCGAAGCGAGCCATGCGGCCCTGACCTCGAACAAGCGTCTTGCACTTGCTAACAAGGAGTCCCTCGTTGTCGGCGGTGACCTGCTGATGCCGTTGGCGCAGCCCGGTCAGCTTATTCCAGTCGACTCCGAGCACTCCGCCATCTACCAGTGCTATCTGGGGGAGAATCCGCGCGAGGCTCACTGCATTTGGCTCACTTGCTCGGGTGGTCCGTTCTTTGGCCGTACGCGCGACGAGCTCAATTGCGTGACACGCTCCGATGCGCTGGCACACCCCACGTGGGCCATGGGTGCTAAGATCACCATCGACTCTGCGACCCTCATGAATAAGGGCTTGGAGCGTATCGAGGCGATGCACCTGTTCGGGTGCGATCTCGACTTTATCAACGTGGTCGTTCAGCGCCAGTCAAAGATCCACTCGATGGTCGAGTATGCGGACGGCTCTGTGATGGCACATCTTGGTGCGTCCGACATGCGCATTCCCATCCAGTTCGCGTTCTCGTATCCCGAGCGGTGGGATACCCCAGCGCCTCGAATCGATTTCCGCGAGCTCGGGCAGCTTACGTTTGATGCTGCCGATATGGACACATTCCGCTGCCTGGCGCTGGCCGAGCGTGCCGGCAGAACGGGCGGCACCATGCCGTGCGTGCTGAATGCCGCCAACGAAGTTGCCGTCGATGCCTTCCTGCACGATGCCTGTACCTTTACCGATATCGACCGTATCGTCGAGTCGTGCATGGATGCACACGATACGCAGGCGGTCGCATCCTTTGAGCAGCTTCGCGATATCGATACGTGGGCTCGTGCCAAGGCCGCCGAGGTGCTCGCTGCAACCCGCTCTTAATCGTAAGGATTGCTTTTCGTTTTATGGATACTGTTCTGAGCGTTCTCTCCTCAGTCTTTTGGGGCCTTTTGATGCTATCCGTCCTCGTGTTTCTGCATGAGGGCGGCCACTTTTTGGCGGCCCGTGCGTGCGGCGTGCGCGTCACCGAGTTTTTCTTAGGCCTACCGTGCCGCTTTGACATTCATCGTACGTCGCGTCGCATCGGTACCAAGTTTGGCGTGACGCCGCTGCTGCTGGGTGGCTATGCCGCTATCTGCGGTATGGACCCGACCGATGTCTCGTGCGCCGACCGTGTGCTTGCGGCGATCTATCGTCATGGTCGCGTTTCGGTTGCAGACCTTTCCGTCGAGCTGGAACTGCCCGAGGAGGATGTTCTCGAGGCTTGTGCCTTGCTTTTGGGCTGGGGTTCCATTGCGCCTTGGTACGAGGAAGGGGAGAAGCCTTCACCCAGCTATTATCCGGTTAGGTACCAGACGCTGCCGCGCGATGCTGCAGGATATACCACCTTTGACGGCCGCAAGTTCGATCGAGAGCATGCGACTGCCGAGGGCGATGTGTGGGAGCTGCCGGTCACTGCTTCGGAGTTCTTCGAGCAGGAGCGTTCGCATACCTATCTGGGCCAGGGTTTTCTCAAGCGTGCCTTTATGCTGCTCGCGGGCATTCTCGTCAATATCCTGACGGGCTTTTTGCTGCTTATGAGCATCTACTCTATCGCCGGCGTATCGGTGCCGGTCGATAGCAATGTGATCGGTCAGGTTGAAGAAGGCTCTATAGCCGCCAAGGCGGGCATTGAGGCCGGCGACGCTATTCTTAGTGTCGATGGCGTGTCCTGCTCCAGCTGGATGGATGTGTATGATGCCATCGGCAAGGCTGCCGGTCAGGACGATATCGCCATTGAGTACCAGCGCGACGGTAAGAAACTTTCGACCTCGGTCGCGCTCAGGGAGGGCGAGCGTTTGGGCGTTTATGCCTCCACGCAAGTGGTCCATTTGGACCCTATCACCTCGGCGCGCCTGTCGTTCTCCTATGTTCAGCAGACTGCCGAGGGCGTTATGCGCCTGCTGCAACCGCAGCATACGATGGAGATACTCGATCAGTCCAGCTCGATTGTTGGCATCAGCGTCATGTCTTCTCAGGCGGCTGCCGCCGGTCCCGCGACATTCTTAACGTTTGCCGCGCTCATCTCGTTCTCGCTGGGCTTTATGAACCTGCTGCCCATTCCGCCGCTCGACGGGGGAAAGCTGGTTATCGAGATCATTCAAAAGGTCGCCGGTCGCGAGCTGCCACTCAAGGTGCAGACAATCGTCAGTTATGTCGGCATCGCGCTCTTTGCGCTGCTGTTTGTCTATATGCTTCGTTCCGACGTCCTTCGATTTATTTTGTAGGGGAGTGTTTGGATTGTCTTTGTCCCATCCTTTGCCGCGCGAGCTGACGCGCCCCGTGTTTGTGGGCGACGTGCAGATAGGCGGCGGCGCTCCGGTGGTGGTTCAGTCCATGACCTGCACCGATACCGCCGACGCCCAGGCAACGCTTGCTCAAGTGCGTGCGCTTGCCCAGGCGGGTTGCGATGTTGTGCGCGTGAGCGTGCCCACTGAGGTTGCGCTCGAGGGCTTTCGCACGATTTGTGCGGAGTCTCCGGTGCCGATCGTTGCCGATATCCACTTTAACCATAAGCTCGCCATTGGCGCCGTGGAGGCCGGTGCCGCTAAGCTCCGCATCAATCCCGGCAACATTGGCGATTGGGCCAAGGTCGATGCCGTGATCGATGCCGCGGGCGCCGCTGGGTGCGCGATTCGCATTGGCGTGAACGCCGGCTCGCTTGAGCAGGATATCGCCGAGCGCGATGACCTTACGCAGCCCGAAAAGCTTGTGATGTCGAGCGAGCGTTTCGTCAAACATTTTGAGGATCGCGGCTTTACCAATATCGTGCTTTCCGCCAAGGCTCATAGCGTGTCCACGACGCTTGACACCTATCGTGCCCTGTCGCGCGAAATCCCCCATGTTCCGCTTCATTTGGGCGTGACTGAGGCCGGAACCAAGCTCCAGGGCACCATTAAGAGCTCTGTGGGCCTGGGAATTTTGCTTTCCGAGGGCATTGGCGACACCATGCGCGTCTCGCTCACGGCCGATCCGGTCGAGGAGCCGCCGGTCGCCTGGGGTATCCTGCAGTCGCTGGGTCTTCGCCGCCGTGGCCCCGAGATCGTATCGTGCCCCACGTGCGCTCGCTGCCAGGTTAACCTCATTCCTATCGCCGAGGAGGTCACCGAGCGGCTTAAGAACTACTCCGCGCCGCTTTCGATTGCCGTGATGGGCTGTGCGGTCAATGGCCCCGGCGAGGCCTCTGACGCCGACTTGGGTGTTGCCTGCGGACGAGGTCAGGGCCTGCTCTTTTCGCACGGCCAGATCATTGGTAAAGTAGCTGAGGACCAAATTGTCGACGCGCTAATGGCCGAGGTCGACAAGCTTATTGAGGAGAAATAAATGACTCGAGCAATGTATATGTCTAAGCTTTATGCTCCGACGCTCAAAGAGGATCCGGCCGACGCCGAGCTTGCGAGCCATCGCCTGCTGCTTCGTGCCGGCATGATTCGCAAGGAGGCCGCCGGTCTCTATTCCTATCTGCCGCTTGCTTGGCGCTCGATTCGCAAGATCGAGAACATCGTGCGCGACGAGATGGATGCTGCCGGCGCCCAGGAGCTCATGATGCCCATCATGGTCGATGCCGAGCTGTGGCGTGAGTCCGGCC
>CAJMLB010000011.1:0-43685 GCA_905214145.1 uncultured bacterium
CCCTCGCACAGCATAATCGCGCACGCGGCATTCTGCGGCTGATAGGCCGGCTTGACCATGCTCGACGTATAGATCGCACGCGGCGTGGTGCAGCTAAACTCAACCGTGTCGCCCACATGCCCCGGCACCTTAGTCGTGGCGTGACTCACCACGAGCGGCACAACGCCGCACTCGCGGCAACGAGCATCCATCACGCGCTGAACACTCGCCTCGTGCGTGCCCTCGCCCAAAACAACCAAGCGCCCGGGTTTGATAACCGCCGCCTTCTCACCCGCAATGGCCTCGAGCGTGTCGCCCAAAATGCGCGTGTGATCGAGGCCGATGCCCGTGATTGCAACGGCGACAGGATCGGTCGCGCTCGTGGCGTCCCAACGTCCGCCCATGCCGACTTCGAGCACGGCAACATCCACCGCAGCCTCGGCAAACACCACAAGCGCGGCAGCCGTCAGCAGGTCAAACGGCGTGATGGAATAGGCGCGCTCCCCCGCCGCCACACGGCGCGCATTCACGCGACGCCCCGCCTCGACAGCTGCCGAAACGCCACGGGCAAAGGCCTCGTCGCTCACAACGTGCCCGTCAACCTCCATGCGCTCGGGATAGCGCACCAGCTGCGGTGACGTATACAGCGCGGTCTTGAGCCCCTCACCACGAAGAATGGCAGCCGAAAAACGCGTGGTCGAAGTCTTGCCATTGGTACCGGCGACCTGGATGCAGTCGAAATACTCATCCGGACGCCCCAGCTCATCGAGCATATCGATAACCGTCTCGAGCAAAGGACCAGCATCCCCAGAAATCCGCCCCGTATCAGCAGCCAGCCCAACAGCCTCATCAAATGAAAGCAACTCAAACGAGAAAGGAACGACATACGACCCAGAACGCTTAGGCATTTTTAAAACCGCCATTCATAGAAAAATAAAACAGTATAGGTTGAGGATAGTCAGCGAAAACGCCTCTGATGAGCCAAGGTGCCGTGAAACAAGGGCGCATAGGGCTTATGCCCATGCGCCCGAAGTTGAACGGCAGATTGGCCATCAGAGGCGTTTGCAGCGTCGAGTCAGCCGCCGTTCGTTAGAACGGCGGAATAGGTGTCCGCAGCGGAGAGCAAAGCATCGGGACGCGCCCCCGAGTAAACCTTACGAGAAGTCAGCAACCTGAGCAGTCAGCGCCGCAAGGATCTCCTTGAGCTCAGCTGCACGGTCCCTCTTCTTCTGGACCACCGCGGGCGCGGCCTTGGCCACAAAGCCCTCGTTGGCCAGCGTCTTCTCGCAGCCGGCGAGCTCCTTCTGCGCCGCGGCGATCTCCTTCTCCAGGCGTGCCTTCTCGGCCGAAAGATCAACCTTGCCCTCGAGCACCACAAAGACCTCGACACCGCTATCGACCACGGCGATGCTCGCAGCCGGCTTCTCGACATCGGTACCCATGACCAGCGAAGCGGTGTTCGCCAGCGGCTCGATGGTCGAACGCAGGCTCTCGAGCTTCTCGATGTCCTCGGCGCCGGCGCGCACGACCACGTCGAGCTCGGCCTTGGGGCTCAAGCGATAACGCGAACGCGTGGCGCGAGCGGCAGACACGACGGTACGGCACAGCTCAAACGCGCGCTCGGCGTCCTCGTCAACATACTTGGCGTAGTCGGCGGGCTCGGGCCACTTGGCGATCATGAGCGCCTCGGCGCGGTCCACGTTGCCCTCGGCGTCCAGGTCGAGCACGCTCGCCGGCATGTTGTCCCAAATCTCCTCGGTGACAAACGGCATGAGCGGGTGCATCAGGCGAATGGAGGTGTCGAGCACAAAGATCAGGTTGCGCTGCGCCTGCAGACGACCCTCGCCCTTCAGGCGGGCCTTGGTGACCTCGACGTACCAGTCGCAGACCTCGTTCCAGAAGAACTGCTGCACGCCGCGGGCCATGTCGCCAAAGGTGTAGTTCTCAATACCCTCGGTGACCATCTTGACGGCCTTGGCAAGGCGGCTGAACATCCAGGCGTCGGCCGGCGTCTCCACGACGGGCTCGCCGGGCGTGTAGCCCTCCATGTTCATAAGCAGGAAGCGACTGGCGTTCCAGATCTTGGTCACAAACGACTTGGCCTGGTCGGTACGCGGGCTGTCGATGAGCTTCTTGGTCTTCTTGTCGATGTTCGCGTCGAACTTAACATCCTGGTTGTTGGTGCACAGCGTGAGCAGGTTGTAACGCATGGCGTCGGCGCCGTACATGCCAATGAGGTCCATGGGGTCAACGCCGTTGCCCTTGGACTTGGACATGCGGCTGCCGTCCTTGGCAAGGATCGTCGGGTAGATGACAACGTCCTTAAACGGCACCTCGTCCAAGAAGTACAACGAGCTCATGACCATGCGGGCGACCCACAGCGCGATGATGTCGCGCGCGGTGACGAGCGCCGTCGTGGGGTGATGGCCCTCGAGCAGCTCCGGCTTTTGCGGCCAGCCCTGCGTGGCAAAGGTCCACAGCTGCGAGCTGAACCAGGTGTCCAGCACGTTTTCATCCTGATGCACGTGATGGCCGCCGCACTTGGGGCACACGTCGGTGTCCTCGGTAAGGGCGTCCTCCCAGCCGCAGTCCTCGCAGTAGAACACGGGGATGCGGTGGCCCCACCACAGCTGACGGCTGATGCACCAGTCCTTGAGGTTCTCCATCCAGGTGGTGTAGGTCTGGGTCCAGCGCGCGGGGTGGAAGGTGACCTTGCCGGAGTTGACGGCGTCGAGCGCCGGCCCCTTGAGCTTGTCAACGGCCACAAACCACTGCTCAGACAGCCACGGCTCAAGCGCGGCGTCGCAACGGTAGCAGTGCATGACGGAGTGATCGAGGTCCTCGACGTGATCGAGCAGGTCGTGCTCCTCGAACCACTTGATGACGGCCTCGCGGCACTCATCGCGGTTCATGCCGGTAAACTCGCCATAGCCCTCGACGACCACCGCGTGCTCATCGAAGATATTGATTTGCGGCAGGTCGTGGGCCTGACCCATGGCATAGTCGTTGGGGTCGTGAGCCGGGGTGACCTTGACAAAGCCAGAGCCAAAGTTGGCGTCGACGTGGTAGTCGGAGAAGATGGGGATCTCGCGGTTAACGATCGGCAGCATGACGGTCTTGCCCACGAAGGCAGCCTTCTCGGGGTCCTTCGGAGAGACGGCGACGCCCGTGTCGCCGAGCATGGTCTCGGGGCGCGTGGTGGCAACGACGATGTAGTCCTGGCCGTTAACCGGCTCGGTCAGCGGGTAGCGCAGGTGCCACAGGTGGCCCTTCTCGTCCTTATACTCGGCCTCGTCGTCCGAGATGGCGGTGGTGCAGTTGGGGCACCAGTTGACGATGCGCTTGCCGCGGTAGATCAGACCGTCGTGGTACCAGTCGCAGAAGACCTTGCGCACGGCCTGGGCGTAGTCCTCGTCCATGGTGAAGCGCTCGTTATCGAAGTCGACGGAGCAGCCCATGCGCTTGATCTGCTCGACGATGATGCCGCCGTACTCGTGGGTCCAATCCCAGCAAGCGTCGACAAATTTGTCGCGACCGATCTCCAGGCGGCTGATGCCCTCGCTCTTGAGCTTCTTGTCGACCTTGGTCTGCGTAGCGATACCGGCGTGGTCGGTGCCGAGCACCCAGCGCGTGGACTTGCCGCGCATGCGGGCCATACGGATGATGGCATCCTGGATGGAGTCGTCGGTAGCGTGGCCCATGTGGAGCTTGCCGGTCACGTTGGGAGGCGGAATGGTGACGGTGCAGTCGCCCACGCCCTCACGGCGCTTGTAGTAGCCGCCGTCGAGCCACTTCTGCAGGATCGCCGGCTCGTTGGTCGACGGATCGTAATTCTTGGGCATCTCTTCCATATATCTCTCCCGTCCCGCCGGGGAGGAATGTAGGCCCGATTTTCGCTCGGTCAGGTCCTGGGCTCGCTCAAAGACCACATTAAGTGGTCTTCGGCTCGTGCGGAATCTACGAAAAACGGGCCTACATTCCTCCCCTTAGGTATCGATTACTTCAGTCTGTAATGACTTTGCTGAGGCTTAAACAAACACACAGAATAACACAGGTAGTTGGGGTTATTGCGCATATATAAAATAGCCTCCGACCGCGGGTGGTCAGAGGCTATTTGCAAACACGTTTTAGGCTGGTTTACCCGTAGATGCGCTGGGGTTGTTCTTCGCCCTTTACGGAGGCTTCGGTCACGATGACCTTGGAAACACCCTCCTCGCTGGGGAGATCGAACATCGTCTGCTGCAGCACGTCCTCGCAGATGGAGCGCAGGCCACGGGCGCCGGTCTTGCGGGCAAGCGCCATGCGGGCGATCTCATGCAGGGCGGCGTCCTCAAACTCAAGCTCAACGTCCTCGAGCTGGAACATCTTACGGTACTGACGCACCACGGCGTTCTTGGGCTCGGTCAGGATCGACACCAGGTCGTCTTCGTCGAGCGCCTGCGTCTGGGTGACGACGGGCGTACGGCCCACGAACTCGGGGATCATGCCAAAGGCGTTAAGGTCCTGCGGGAGCACCTGGCGCAGCAGGTCGTTCTCGTCGACCGAGGTGGGGCCGGCGATCTCGGAGTTAAAGCCCACGCCCTTGTTGCCCACACGGTCGGCAATGATCTTGTCCAGACCCACAAAGGCACCGCCGCAGATGAACAGAATGTTGGTCGTGTCAATCTGCAGCAGCTCCTGCTGGGGATGCTTGCGGCCGCCGGTGGGCGGAACGCTTGCCACCGTGCCCTCAAGAATCTTAAGCAGCGCCTGCTGAACGCCCTCGCCCGAAACGTCGCGGGTAATGGAGAGGTTCTCTGCCTTGCGGGCGATCTTGTCGATCTCGTCCACGTAGATAATGCCGACCTGCGCGCGCTCGATATCGCCATCGGCGGCATTGATGAGCTTGAGCAGGATGTTCTCCACGTCCTCGCCCACGTAACCGGCCTCGGTGAGCGCGGTGGCGTCGGCGATGGCAAACGGCACCTCGAGGATGCGCGCGAGCGTCTGGGCGAGCAGAGTCTTACCGGTACCGGTGGGACCGAGCAGCAAAATGTTAGACTTGGCGAGCTCCACCTCGTCCATATCATCGTCGAGCTGCGAGTCAAAGCCGTCGTCAAAGGCCGAAAGCGCAGCACCGCCCTCGATCACGCGGCGGTAGTGGTTGTACACGGCAACCGACATGGCGCGCTTGGCGTCCTCTTGGCCCATGACATAGGCCGAAAGCTCGGCATAGATCTCGTGCGGCGTCGGCACGTGCGTAATGACCTGGCGGGCATCGTCCTCGAGCTCAAAGCCCTCGGCCTCAGGATCCACAGCAGGCTGAGACGCAGCCTGGCCGTGGTCGTTAAGGAAGCCCGGCAGCTTGCCGTTGCGGGCGGCATCCATAAAGTCCGAAGCCAGCGACTCCTCCAAGATCTCGGAGCAGGCGGCAACACACTCGTCGCAGATAAAGATGTTGGTCGGACCCTTAACAAGGCGGCGAACCTGGCCCTGCTCTTTTCCGCAGAAGGAGCAGCGGATGGGGTTGCCGTTCTCGTCAAAGTTGTCCTGCATGTTACCGGCCATCCTAGGCGTCCTTCGCGGCCAAGTCGCGCGAGGTGACGATGCGGTCGATCAGGCCGTAGTCGAGGGCCTCGGCGGCGGTCAGGTAATTGTCGCGCTCGGTATCGGCCTGGACCTTCTCGATGGGCTGGCCCGAGGCATCGGACAGGATCTGGTTGAGCTCGCGGCGGGTCTTCTTGATCTCCTCAGCCACGATCTCGATCTCGGTCTGCTGGCCCTGGGCACCGCCGCTGGGCTGGTGAATCATGACCTTGGAGTGCGGCAGGCAGAAGCGCTTGCCCTTGGCGCCAGCCGAAAGCAGCACGGCGGCCATGGACGCGGCCATGCCCACGCAGATGGTGGAGACCTGCGGCTTGATGAAGTTCATAGTGTCCAGAATGGCCAGGCCGGAGTAGACCTCTCCGCCGGGCGAATTGATGTAGAGCGAGATATCCTTCTCGGCATCCTGGCTCTCAAGATGCAACAGCTGGGCAACGACCAGGTTGGCGCTGACGGAGTTGATCTCCTCGCCCAAGAAGATGATGCGGTCGTTGAGCAGGCGCGAATAGATATCGTAGCTGCGCTCGCCGCGCGGCGTCTGCTCGATAACGTATGGCACGAGGGCGGAATCGAACTTAGCGATCATACGCATCTCCATTTCTCTCTTGCGGACCAAATTGGTTCTAGATAAACGTACGGTGCCCGCATGCTATGCATTGGCTGGCACCGTACGAAGCAACCGGATAACCGGTGTATAACTTTACCCCATCACGGGCGCACGCATGCGCTCGCGGGCAAGGTGGCGAGAATTACTCGGCGTCCTTGGCGGTCTCGTCGACCTCGGTCACCTTGGCGTTCTCGACCAGGTGGTCGACGGCCTTGGAGCGACGGATGGACTCGCGGACGGCAGGCATGCGGCCGTCGGCGATGAACTCGGCCTTGGAAGCCTCGACATCCTTGACGCCGGCCTTCTCGAACTCGGCGTTAATGTCGTCCTCGGTGACCTCGATCTTGAGCTCGCGGGCGAGGACGTCGAGGGCCAGGGACTCACGGGCAACGTCGTTGGCCTGCTTGTGCAGGTCGCCGATGAACTGCTCCATGGTCAGGCCGGAAGCGGGCAGCCAGGTGTCCAGCGTCATGCCGCGGGCAGCGAGGTTGGACAGGAAGTTCTGGCCGAGCTCCTCAAAGACGGACTGCTCGTAGTCGGCGTCCATCTCGTCGAGCTGCAGACGCTCAGCGAGAGCGGAGACGCAACGGTTCTCCTTCTCGGCCGGGAGGCGGGAAGCCTTGTCCTGCTCGATCTCGATCTTGATGGCGTCGCGCATGGCGTCGATGCTGTCGAAGCCAAAGTCGGACTTGACGAGCTCGTCGGTGAGCTCGGGGGTGTTGCGGACCTTGATGCCCTTGACGGTGACCTCGACGGTGTGGGTCTCGGCCTCCTCGCCCTCCTCGACCTCGTCGGTCCAGGTGACGGTCTTGACGTCGTCAACGTTGGCGCCAATCAGGGCCTCGTTGAACTCCTTGGGGTTGCTGTCGCTACCGGCGATGAGCATGCGGCCCTCGGCGGCAAAGCTGTCAGCGTTCTCGACGGCCTTGAGGTCGACGGTGACGTAGTCCTCAGCCTCGACAGCGCGACCCTCGACGTCCTCGAAGGTGGCACGGTAGTTGAGGAGCATCTCGACCTGGTTGTTGATCTCGGACTCGGTGACCTCCGCGGGGGGCATCTCGATCTCGACGGCGTCGAAGGAGGAGAGCTCAGCGGCGGGACGCAGGGAGAACTCGACGGTGTAGGTGTAGTCCTCGTGATCCTTGGCGAGGTCGAGCTCCTTGTAGTCACCGTTCTTGGTGGGGACGATGTCCAGCTCGTTGAGGACGGCGGGCTCGTTGGCGGCGATCAGGTCGTTGGTGGCCTGAGCGAGGGTAGCCTCGGCGCCAAGAGCGGAGTCGATGACCGGACGGGGGGCCTTGCCGGCGCGGAAGCCCGGGAAGCGATACTTCTTGGCGGTGTCCTTGTAGGCCTTCTTGATCGCGGCGTCGACGTCGACGGCCGGGATGGTGACCGTAGCGGTGAGCTTGGCGTCCTTGACGTCAGAAGCGGTGATGTTCAACACGTTCCTCCTCATACTGCCCAGCTTATCTGAGGTGCTGGTACCTTTATGCAACAAGCGTCGCGAGGGCATAAGCCGACGCGGGTGCGTTGGTGCGGGCGAAAGGACTCGAACCTTCACGGGAATCCCACCAGAACCTAAATCTGGCGCGTCTACCAATTCCGCCACGCCCGCATGAGCGCACAGATTAGGAATGATAGCAGATACGAGCGGCAAGCGCACGCACACGTTTTTAGCTCACGACCTCACCATGAGTGCAAAAGGCGGGGCGGGTTGCCCCGCCCCGCCAATTACGACTTGTTCGCTGACCCGCTACTCCCCCAGCAGGGCCTTCTCGGGCGTGATCGGCAGCGAGCGAACCTGGTGACCGGTGGCGTGTGCGACGGCCGAGGCCACGGCAGCGAGCGGCGTGTTGATGACGACCTCGCCGATCGACTTGGCGCCAAACGGACCCGTCGGCTCGTAGCTCGGCTCAAAGGCCACGCGAATGCTGCCGATATCCAGACGCGTGGGCAACTTGTAGCTCATAAAGTTGCCGGTGCGCAGGCGGCCGCGATCGTCATGCTCGACAATCTCGTAGAGCGCGTGGCCGATACCTTGGGCAATGCCGCCCTCGGCCTGGACGCGTGCGAGCGCCTCGTTGATCACGGTGCCGCAGTCAACGGCAGCGGCGTAATCCACCACGGTCACCTTGCCGGTGGCCTTGTCGACCTCGACCTCGGCAATGCCGGCCATAAACGGCGGAGGCGAAACGGGCAGGCAGGCAGAGGCGTGCGAGGTGAGCGCGTCGCCGCCTGCGATATTCTTGACGCACAGGTTGGCAAAGTCGCGCAGCGTGAGGTAGCGGTTCTGCTCGCGCGCGGCACGCTCGTCGGACAGGCGCACGTACTGACCATCGAAGACCACGTCGGCGGCGTCCACGTCCCACATCTGGGCGGCCTTGGCGCAAATCTTCTCACGCAGCTCGGTCGCGGCGTTCTTGGCTGCAAGGCCCGTCACGTACGTACCCGAGCTCGCGTACGAGCCGGCGTCGAACGGCGACACATCGGTGTCCACGCCGCGTACCACAATGAGCGAGCTCTCCACACCCAGCTCCTCGGCGGCGATCTGCGCCAGGATCGTGTCGACGCCCATGCCGTTATCGGTGGCGCCGGTGCCGATGGTAATGAAGCCGTCCTCTTCCAGGCGCATGTCGATGCCGGCGATGTCCACGTTGGAGATACCCGAGCCCTGCATGGTGAGCGCGCAGCCCAGGGCGCGCACGCGGTCGCCCAGGTCCACGGCCAGCGGCTTGTCGCGCCAGCCGATCATGTCCATCGCGCGCAGCAGGCAGCGGTCGAGTGCGCAGGCGTTGAGCTTCTCGTTGTAGTACTGCGGCATGATCTCGCCCTCGTGCACCATGTTCTTAAGGCGCAGGTCGGCGGGGTCCATGCGCAGCATGTCGGCGAGCTCGTTGACGGCACTCTCCACGGCAAACTGGCCCTGGGTGGCACCGTAGCCGCGATACGCGCCGCCGCGGTTGGTGTTGGTGTAGACGGCTTCCCAGCTAAAGCGGCTCGCCTTCACGTGGTTGTAGATGGGCAGGCTCTTGTGGCCCGAAAGGCCAATCGTCGTGGTGGCGTGCTCGCCGTACGCGCCGGCGTTGGACAGCGTATGCAGGTCGATGGCCGTGATGGTGCCGTCGTTCATGGCGCCCAGCTTGACGGTCATCTGCATCTGATGACGCGAGTTGCCCGCGGTGATGGTCTCCTCGCGGGTGTAGCAGCAATAGCTCGGACGGCCAGTCTGCTGGGTCACGAACGCCACGAAGATCTCGCAGCAGCCCGTCTGCTTGGAGCCAAAGCCGCCGCCGATGCGCGGCTTAATGACCTGCACCTGCGACTGCGGAATGTCGAGCGACTGCGCGACCATACGGCGCACGTGGAAGGGTACCTGCGTCGAGGTGGTCACCGAAATGCGCCCAAATGCGTCGGTCGTCGCAAAGGCGCGGAAGGTCTCCATGGGCGCGGTCTGCGTGGCTTGGCTGGTGTAGGTGCGCTCAAAGACGATGTCGCTCTGGGCGAACGCCTCGTCAAGATCGCCAAAATCGCTGGTACCGCTGCACACCAGGTTGCGAGCAACGTCGCCACCCTGCGGGAACATAAAGGTCACGTCGCCCTCGGGGTGAACCACGATGTCGTTATCGAGTGCCTGGGTAAAGTCGAGCAAGGGCTCGAGTACCTCGTAGTCGACCTTGATGAGCTTGAGTGCCTTGTCGGCGGCCTCCTCGGTCTCGGCGGCGACGATCGCCACCTCCTCGTTTTGGTAACGGACGAGGTTCTCGAGGATCAGGCGGTCGTAGGGACTCGGCTGCGGATAGCTCTGGCCGGCGATGGTAAAGCGGCGTTTGGGCACGTCCTCGTAGGTGTAGACGCCCACGACGCCCGGCACCTTTAAGGCGCGCGACGTGTCAATGGAGCGGATCTTGGCGCGGGCATAGGGGCTGCGCTTGAGTTTGACGATGAGCGCGCCGGCGGGCACCATATCGCCGGTGTAGACGGGACGGCCCTCGAGCAGAGCCTTCGAATCCTTCTTGGGCTGCTTGTGGGTAATCTGCTTGTAGGAGACGCCGTCGGAGCTCGTGTCGTTGGCGGGCAGCTCGGGCATCTCAAAGCCCACCTGTACGCCAGACTCGTTGAGGAAGCGGACGATGGCACGCAGCTGGCTCTCGTAGCCGCTGCAGCGGCAGAGGTTGCCGGCGAGCTGGCGCGAGAGCTCCTCGCGCGTGGCGACGAGGCTCGGGTCCTCCTTGGCAGCACGGGCAAGCGCCAGCACGTTCATGATGAGGCCGGGGGCGCAAAACCCGCACTGCTCGGCGCCTTCGGCAGCCATTGCGCGGGCCAGCGCCTCGGACTCGGCCTTGAGGCCCTCGAGTGTGGTGATGGTGTGGCCCTCAACACGGGCGGCGGGAACCGAGCAGCTCAGCACCGGGTCGCCGTCGAGCCACACCGTACACAGACCGCAGTTGGTGGTCTCGCAGGCGCAGCGTACCGACGCGCAGCCCTGCTCGCGCAACAACGCAAAGAGCATGGTGTCGGGGGCAATCTGAACCTTGACCTTGCGGCCGTTGAGCGTAAAGGAAAGATCGATGAGTTTGGCAGCCATTAGCGCACCTCGCTAGAATCGACGCCGGGCACGCGGCGGCAGGAATACTCGTCCGTGGCAAACTTGGGAATCTGCACGCCCTCGAGCTCGCGGGCAAGCGCGGCCGAAAGCTCGATGCCGGCGGCGCGGCGCACGGCCTGCACGGCAAGCGGCGCCGAGATGCGACGGCGGTATTCGGCCGAGCCCCACAGGTTGGTGCCGTAGCTCAGGGCGCGTACAGACGCGGCCAGGGCGCGGAGCTCGTCCTCGGAAGGTTGCTCGGCGGTAAGGCCAGATGCCTCGCCCTGCAGCAGGGTCGCGCGCAGCGGGCGGGCGCCCACGGTGACGTGCCAGGTGTTATCCCACCACGCAGCGGTAACGTTTAAGGAGGGAAAGTCGGTCGCGGCCTTGCGCACGGCCTCGTAGCTCGCGCGGTAGTCGTGCTTGACGACCACGATGTGCTCGATCACGTCGCGCACGTAGCCCATCCGCACGAACTCGGCGAGCGGCACGCGGCCGGCACCCGTCAGTTCAACATACGAATCGAGCGCCAAAAAGGCCGAGAGCACGTCCGAGAAACCAAAGCGACCGTAGATGCTGCCGCCCACCGTGGCGGTGTTGCGCAGCTGCACGCCCACGATATCGTGGACGGCGAACTCAAAGACATGGTTGACAAGCGCGTTGAGCTCGGCATGGCGCTCGAGCTGGCGCAGGGTGCACATGGCACCGATGCGAAACTCGGTCTCGGTCTCCTCGATCTGATCGAGTCCGCAGGCCGAAAGGTCAATCGCCGTCGCCACGCGACGCGAACCCAGGCGCATCCAGATGCCGCCGCCCACAATCTTGTTGTTGCGGTTCTTCTGTAAGAGCTCATAGGCTTCGGCCGCGTTTCCAACACGGACGTAGGTACCGAACTTGAGCACGTTCTCCCCCATCTCTTCACTTGACCAGTACTTTTAAGTGTACCAAACGAGGGGCCGCCGCCATCGTCACCATAGAAAAAGGCTCCCAGCCGGAATGGCTAGGAGCCTTATCACATGCTATGTCGAGCGAAGACCTAGCAGACGCCCTGGGCGAGCATGGCGTCAGCGACCTTCAGGAAGCCGGCGATGTTGGCGCCCATGACGAAGTTGCCCTCCTGGCCGTACTCCTTGGCGGTGTCGTCCACGTTGTGGAACATGCCACGCATGAGCTGCTCGAGCTTGCCGTCGACCTCCTCGAAGGTCCAGGACAGATGCTCGGCGTTCTGGCTCATCTCCAGGCCGGACACGAGCACGCCGCCGGCGTTGGCAGCCTTACCGGGCATAAAGGCGACGCCGTTCTCCTGGAAGTAAGTCGTGGCCTCGATGGTCGTGGGCATGTTCGCGCCCTCGCCGACCACCTTGCAGCCGTTGGCGACGAGCGCCTGAGCGTCCTCGAGCAGCAGCGTGTTCTCGCGAGCGCAGGGCAGCGCGATGTCGCAGGGCAGCTGCCAAACGCCACGGCCGTCGCCCTCGTGCCACACGGCGTTGGGCTTCTCGTCAACGTACATAGCGAGCGTAACGCCCTTGTCGTGGCCGGAGCGCTTCTTGTTGTAGACGTGCTCGAGCACGGTGTAGTCGATGCCGTCGGGATCCTCGACCCAGCCGTGGGTGTCGGAGCAGGCCAGCACCTTGCCGCCGAGCTGGGAGACCTTCTGGACGGCGTAGATAGCGACGTTGCCGGAGCCGTGCACGACGACGTTCTTGCCCTCGAAGGAGTCGCCGCGGCTCTTGAGGTACTCGTCCACAAAGTAGGCCAGGCCGTAGCCGGTGGCCTCGGTACGGGCGAGCGAGCCGCCAAAGGAGAGGCCCTTGCCGGTGAGGACGCCGGTCCACTCGTTGGTCAGGCGCTTGTACTGACCGAACAGGTAGGCAACCTCGCGGCCGCCAACGCCCAGGTCGCCGGCGGGAACGTCGGTGTTGGGGCCGATGTGGCGATAGAGCTCGGTCATGAAGGACTGGCAGAAGTGCATGATCTCGTTGTTGGACTTGCCCTTGGGGTCAAAGTCGGAGCCGCCCTTGCCGCCGCCCATGGGAAGGGTGGTCAGGCTGTTCTTGAGGATCTGCTCCAAGCCCAGGAACTTGAGCATACCCAGGGTGACCGTCGGGTTAAAGCGCAGGCCGCCCTTGTAGGGTCCAATGGCAGAGTTGAACTCGACGCGATAGCCGCGGTTGACCTGAACCTTGCCCTGGTCGTCGACCCAGGGAACACGGAACATAACGATGCGCTCGGGCTCGACGAGGCGCTCAAGCAGGGCGGCCTCCTCGTACTCGGGATGGGCGTCGAGCGCCGGCTGGATGGTGCCGAGGATCTCGGTCGCGGCCTGGATGAACTCAGGCTGCTCGGGATAGCGGGCCTTGAGTTCGTCGAGAACTTTCTGCGTGTAGCTCATGCTTCCTCCAATGATGGGAAACGAAAGGGTCGTTCGCGGCGCCCCATGCGCCACGAGCTTTATCGTGTATGGATAATATCGCACTGTTGCGGCAAAGTTTCGCATAAGCCGACGGGCGGATGTTTCGTTTTGATTACGATGCAGGTAGAAGCGTTTTTGAGTGCCTGACATGCAAAACCCGTGTTTCAAACCTGTTTCGTCCACGTGTTCCAAACCACCACATTGGGGACAGGCACCTTTGTGGTGGTGCTGACGGTTAGAGGACGAGCTGATGATAGTCGGCGGGGGTTATGCGGCCTTCGGTGGCAGCGCGGAAGGCGGCGAGTGCATCGCCCGAGAACGGCATGGCCCAGCACAGCCCGCAGCCGGCGGTGATGGAGCCGGGCAGCGGCATGATGCGTCCGGGCACGCCGGCATCCAGGCACAGCTGCTCGCATTCCATCACATCGAAGGTGCTATCGAACGAAACGATGATCTTGCGTTCATGGTCGAGAGCATCACCGGACGGGCCTTCGCGGTGTGCATCGCGATACGCCGCGGCGGCCGCTTCCTCTTCCGCAGTATGTCCACAGCCACCGCAACCGCAGGTACAGGGTTCGGACCCGTCGCAAGTGCAAGGTTCTCCCGTGTCGGGACAAATATCGTGAGACATGGCAACTCCAATCGTCTAGGCGAGTAACTCGGCCGCCGCAAACTCCTCGGGCGTATTGACGTTCTCGAAGCAGAGCGTCGAGCCGGCGACCGTGACAATCTGAGGCTCGTCCAAATACCCGGCGTTCACCCGGTCGATCAGGCAGCGGATTCGCTGACGGTCACCGGCGAGCAGTTCTTGGGCAACCGGCGCACACGCGTCACGGCGCCAGACGGCGCAAAGCGGCTCAATTCCCCGCTCCTCGCGCGGCACGCACACGTCGAGCGCCTCGGCCTCAACACAGCCAGCAAGAGCACCGATTAGCTCCGAAGAGACAAACGGCATATCACAGGCGACGATAGCAACGAGAGGCAGCCGGGCCGCAGTCAGCGAACTCGCGATGCCGCGCATGGCGCCCGCCGGCCCCTCAAGGTCCGACACTATTCGCGGCACCAGGCCGCCAAACGCGCGCTCCTCAAGGTAGGCGAGCTCGCTGGGACGCGAAGTCGTCACGACCAACTCGCCGGCAACTGGCGCCAGCCGACCCAGCACGCGTTCGATGAGCGGCTCGCCGCAAAACGCCATGCGTGCCTTGTCGCAGCCCATGCGCGAGGACAGCCCACCCGCTTGGACGACACAAGAAAGATCGGCACGTCTTACGGTAGTCATACGGCAAAACACCTCCATCGGCATGCTCGAAGCCCGGTGCACGAAGCTAAATACAGCCACCGAAATAGCAGCGCTACGAAAAGCTCGTGCAAAAACAAAACAGCGCCTTTGCGGCACGCAGCAAGACCGCGAGCACAAAAGCGCTGGTAGCGTATGGCGGGAACGTATGTGAATCGAACACATCCAAGACGTTTTGCACGCCTCGCAACGGTTTTGAGGACCGCGGAGCCCACCGGAGCCCATCCGTTCCCAAGTGCGGCGGTATTTTACCAAACCGAAACGGCTCCATCCCAAATAGACGAACAAGAAGTTGCGGTGGAATAGTTCCTGAAAGAGGTATCCAAACCGGAAAACAGGAACTATTTCACCGCAACTGATGAGGCGGGGCGGGGAGGCTGATCTAGCGCAGGGAGCGCAGGCCGCCGGCCTCCTTGTCGAGTACCGTAAAGCGCACGGCATCCAGGTGCTCCAAGATGCTGATGACACGTTTGCGCGACACACCCAGCGCCTCGCGCAGCACGCTCGTGGTGGCTGCGCCGCCGGCTGCCTCAATGGCGGCGGCGACGAGCTCACGCGCATGGGCCTCGGCGGCAGCGGACAAGGCAACGTCGCGCTCGACCTTCACGATGGAGCGGTTGAGCGAAAGCTCGCGCAGGGCACGCGTCATGGTGTCGCGATCGAGCTGCAACTGCTCGCCCACCTCGGGCAATGTCGGTGTATCGAGGCCGGCTTCGTCCAGCAAGGCAACGATACGTTCGCAGACCTCGCACACCACACGCGCCGCGGCGGCAGCGGAGTGCGGGTCGAACACCTCGGCGCCCTCGGAGGCACACACGCCACGCGAGCAGCCCTCGGCAATCAGAGCCGCGGCAACGGCTTCATCCGCAGCGGGCCAGGCGGCATGGGCAACGGCGCCGGGCGTAAAGCCCGTCTCTTTGGGAGCCGCCGTGTGCATAGCGGTCAGGGTCGCCGCCAGTGCATCCATCGCGGCGTCGAGCACGACAGCATTCACATACAGCGCACCGCCCGAGCCCGCAAGCTCGCGCACAACACCTCGCGCCACCAACTCGTTCAGCGCGGCATCGACCCCACCGGAAACAAGATCTAGCGCCGCGGCAACGTCGGCAGCCACGACCGGCAACGTCTGCAGCGCCAACCACGCCTCAACACTAGCAACGGCATCGCCGGCCTCAAGCGCTGCAAGCAGCGTGCGCTCCCCCGTCGAAAGCTCGCGCGAGCGACGGCAGCGCGAAAGCAGCACACGACCGCCGCCAAAGAGCATAACGGGCGAATACGACAGCACCACGGCATGGTCTCCGGCACGCAGCGGCAGCGGCTCCTCCAAGCGCACCTGCACGGTACGGGTCTCGCCCACCGCCATGGGGGCCTCGCCCTCCAAAAGCATGATGCGGCCGACAACCTCGGCCGTGCCGGCCATCACATGCACGCGCGCGCCCGACTCGAGCACGCGCGGCTTGGCGCCCTCGCGACCCAGGTAGGTGAACGTCATCATAAAGCGCAACGTCTGACCAAAACGGTCTGCCACGCCCAGCATCTCGCCGCGGTCAAGTGCCGCGACACCGTCACCAACCAGGTTGAGCGCCACGCGTTGCCCAGGCAGCGCGCGCGGCGTATCGCCATGCACCTGAATCCCGCGCACGCGACAGACCGTACGCGACGGCAAGGCCATCAGCTCGTCGCCCACCGCAACCGGCGCATCGTGCAGCGTTCCCGTCACGACGGTGCCGACGCCCTTGATCGTAAAGCAGCGGTCGATAGGCAGACGCGGTGCGGCATCGGTGAGCTCGGCACGGGCACGGCAGGAATCCCAGCAAGCGGCAACCTGCTCGTCGAGCACCGCAAGGAGCCCGTCGATCCCCTCGCCCGTCTTAGACGACACGGGCACAATCGGCGCGCCCGCAAACACGGTACCCGACAAAAAGTCATCGACATCGAGCTCGGCAAGCTCGGTCATCTCGGCATCGGCCAGGTCACACATCGTCAGCGCCACCACCATATGCGTGACGCCCAGCAGCTCCAGCACATGCACGTGCTCGCGGGTCTGCGGCATCACGCCCTCGACGGCCGAAACCACCAGCACGGCAACGTCGATGCCCGTGGCACCCTGCACCATGGCGCGCAAGTAATGCGCATGGCCCGGCACGTCGACAAGGCCGACGATCTTGCCACTCGGCAGCGCCAGCTCGCCAAAGCCCAACTCCACCGTCATGCCGCGGCGACGCTCGACCTCAAGGCGATCGGGATTCTTGCCGGTCAGCGCCTCGATCAGTGCCGACTTACCGTGGTCAACGTGACCCGCCGTGCCAACGATAACGGGACACTCCACCAGCGCCTGAACCTCACTCATCGAGCAATCGCCTTCTCAACGCATGCGACGAGCGTCGACGCCGCCGTCTCGATATCGCGGTCGCCCACAAGCGTACGGACGTCAAACAAAATGCGATCGTGCGAGGTTCGCGTGACGACCGGCGTGTCGAAGTCCTGGACAAGCGAGCGCTTGAGCGCGTCGACCGTCAGGCGCGCGTCAACAAGACGCACGGCAACGCACATCGTGGGCAGCTCGACGGTAGGAAGCGAGCCACCGCCGGGGGTTGACGATTCCTCGACGATCTCCACCTGAACGGCGCACGGGCAACCGGCCTTGTCGAGCCCGGCGACCATACGATCGCGCAGCTTGCGGGCACGTCGTTCCAAATGGGCCTGCGGCAGCGTAAGCATGCTGAGCACCGGAATATCGCGATGGGCAATATCGGCGCCGTCCATGTAGATACGCAGCGTGGCCTCGAGCGCCGACAGAGCCAGTTTGCCCGGGCGCAGGGCACGCATAAGCGGATGCGACCCGCAGGCCTGGACCAGATCGCGACGGCCCATGATAATGCCCGCCTGTGCGGCACCGAGCAGCTTATCGCCCGAGCACGACACCAGATCGAGCCCTGCCGAAACCGAGGCCGGCGTGGTTTCTTCGCCGCCGCGCACCAGGATGTCATCGGGCAACAGCGCGCCCGACCCCTGGTCCTCGTAGAACAGCAGGCCATGCTTGTGGGCCAGAGCGGCAAGCTCCCGAGAGCCCACCTCCTCGTGAAAACCCTCGATGCGATAGTTGGAAGGATGGACCTTAAGGATCATCGCCGTATCGGGCGTGATAGCTTGCTCATAATCTGCCAGGTGCGTGCGGTTGGTGGCGCCGACCTCGACGAGTTTGGCACCCGAAGCCGCCATGACATCGGGGATGCGGAAGCTGCCGCCGATCTCGACAAGCTCGCCGCGGCTGACGATGACCTCCTTGTCTGCGGCATGGGTCGCCAGCACCAGCAGCACCGCGGCGGCGTTGTTGTTGACCACGAGCGCGTCCTCAGCACCGGTAAGCGAGCGGATCAGCTGCGCGGCATGTTCCTTGCGCGAACCACGCGAGCAGGTGTCCACGCTGTACTCGAGCGTGCTGTACCCGCGCGCGACCTCAGCCACGGCCTTTGCCGCCGACTCCGCGAGCGGGGCACGACCCAAGTTGGTATGGATGACCACGCCCGTAGCGTTGACGGCAGGGCGCAGGCTCGGCAACGCGGAGCGGTGCGCACGCCACTCGATGGCCGAAGCCAGGTCGCGTTTAGAGCGCGGGGCGGCACCGGCACGAATCGCAGCGCGCTCCTCGTCGAGCTCGGCCGTGACGGCGGCATGCACCACCGCGTCGCAGGTCTCCCCCGCCGCCTTCACTACCGGCCACTCGGCAAGCAGCTCGTTGACGGATGGAATGGCGCGCAGGCGGGCGCGCACCTCATCGAACATGTTCTGGCTATCGCTCATGTGCGGCCTTTCAAAACCAAAGGTGAATCAATCGTTCGAACGTCAAACTATCAGCCAATTCGATCGGCTGAGTCAATCAATCGCTATTATCCCCGCGCGCGACGATCTTTTCCACGCGAACGGCGTTTTCCTGGGTGAGCGCGGCACCCGTCAACGGATCCCAACGCAACGGCGTATGGTCGAGCGGGCCCACGCCCAAGGCTTGAGCGCCACCGGCATCGGCGCCAAACGAACGCCCACCGGGGGCGGCCGACGTAAAGATGCACGCCGGATGCAGATACGGCGTCGTCTCCACGCGCACGCGGTCGCGGCCCATATCGCTCACGAGTTCCACGACCTCGCCATCGGCGATACCCATGCGAGCGGCGACATCGGCATTCATCTGCACGGCGTCCAAGTCGGAACCCGCCTCGGCGGCACCTTGGGCCGCGAGCCTGCGCGAGGTATGCGACTCAAAGGGTCGATTGCCGCTAATGAGGCGAAACATCCCCGGGCCAGGCTCCACCATCGGCGCGATCCAGTTGGGTACACGACCCAGGCCGGCTCGTTCCCATACGTCGCTTGCCTGCGCAATTTTGCCGCCGTTCAAGGGAATCACCGGCTCACCCGTGCGCGACGGCGATGCAACGCCCGCATCGGCCCAGCCTCGCTCCTTGAGCTCGTCCAGATCAATCCCAAAAGGCGCCACCTGGGCAGCCGCCAGATCGTCAGACGTAAACTGGAAGTACTCACCCACGCCACAGGCCTGCGCCAGACCGGCAAAGATCTCCCGACCGGGACGCGTGTCGTTATGCAACACGGGCAGCACGGCGTTGCGGTAGAACACGCGCGAATCATTGGCGCCCACGACTGTGCCCACACCGCGATCGGCCTCCAGGTACGTCACGTCGGGCAGCACGAAATCAGAAGCACGCGCCGTCTCGGACCAGCGAATGTCAATCGTCACGAGCAAGTCGAGCTGTTGCAAAATGCCCAACCAAGCCTGCGCATTGCCATAGCCCGCACCGGGGTTACTGGCATAAACGATGAGCCCACGCAAATCGCCGGCAAGAATCGACTGACCGATGGTCGTGCACAGGCCGCGCACCGGATCGACCAGTGGATAGCGCTCGGAGCCCAACTTGGGCTCACGTGGCATCGACGGCGTTGCGAAACGCGCAGGGTCCAAATCGCCCAACGCAAGCGGCGTGGGCGGGTTGAGGGCACCGCCCGCATGCCCAATACAGCCCAGCAGCACATCGACCAAGCAGATAGCGCGCGCGGTCTGGGTGCTATTGGCATACGCGATACCGATGCCACCATGAAAGCCAGCGTCCACCACCGCAGCAGGCGCCGCGGCAGCCAAATCTCGCGCAGTCGCGACAATCTCTGCGGCAGGCACGTCGCACATCGACTCGGCCCACTCGGGCGTCCACGCATGGGCCGCCTGCGCAAGCTCGTCAAAACCCGTGGTATAGCGGGCAACAAACTCGCGGTCGTACAAGTCCTCGGCAATGAGCACATGCGCAATGCCCAGCAGCAAGGCTAGGTCGCAGCCCGGGCGTACGCGCAACCAGCGGTCGGCGAGCGCAGCCGAGCCGCTGCGCCTGGGGTCGACCACGATGATCTTCGCCCCACGGCGACGGGCATCGTTGAGCGTATCAACGGCCCCCATCGTCGACGAATCGACGATGGAACGCCCCAGGTACATGATGCAATCGGTATGCGCCAGGTCGGAGGCGGGACTATAGCCCAAGCTGTGCTCCCAACCGGTAAGTCGGCTTACCTCGCAGGCACCGTCGGCACCGTACACGTTGGGCGAACCAAGCGCATGCATAAAGCGATGCGCCCAGTAGCGGTCGAACGAGGGCACGCCGAGCGTCATGCCCAGCGCACGGGGACCATGCCCGTCAACAATCTCCCCAAGGCGCGCTGCGATCTGCGCGAACGCCTCATCCCAGGAAATCGCATCGAACCCCGAGCCATCAGCTCGTCGGCGCATGGGGTGCAAAATCCGGTCGCGCTCGTCAAACGGCATTGCCAGGCGATGCCGCCCGCGGGCGCACAGGGCTCGCGCCGCGCACGGATGCCCCGGCACCGGCAACTCAGCCACCACGCGACCGTCCTCAACGCGTGCCGCAAAGGCGCAATCGGCATAGCATCCCCCGCATGTGGTCACCACGGCGCGACCGTCACGCTTCACAGCAGATGCCATCTCGATTACCCCTTTCACAAGCCAAACACAACAGGCCAAAAGCCCGGCAACGAGCCCCAGACCCAAAAAGCCTCCCGCACGGCAACGCCCCGCGGGAGGCCCAACGTCAAACAGGCAGCACCTTACGCCTCGGACTTCTTAGCGTAGATAAACCAGTAGCCGAGCGCGACCAGAACCGCACCGCCCACGATGTTGCCCAGCGTGGCGGCGGACAGGTTAAACGCAATGCCCGCGGCGTTGAGCGCATCGGCGCCGGCGACCTTGGCACCATAGCCGCACGCGTGCATCACGGCACCCATGGGCAAAAAGTACATGTTGGCGACGCAGTGCTCAAAACCGCAGGCCACAAAGGCGGCGATGGGCAGCAGAATGCCCACAACCTTATCGACCACAGTCTTGCCGGCGGTACCGATCCACACGGCCAGGCACACAAAGATGTTGCACAGGATGCCGCGGAAGAAGATCGTCACCCAGTCGACCGTCACCTTGCCGGCGGCGACGCTCACCATGGAATTGGCAACCGCCTCGCCGTTGAGCTTGTAAATGCCGGCCATGTACACCAAAAAGACGATGAACAGGGCACCGGCAAAGTTACCAAGCCACACGACGAGCCATGCCTTGAGCATCTGAGCCAGGGTGATCTTTTTGCTCTTGAGCGCGCAGACCATAAGCGAGTTGCCGGTGAACAGCTCGGCGCCGCACACCAGCACCAGCACCAGGCCCAGGCAAAAGCACAGACCGCCCACGACGCGCTGGGCGCCCCAGCCGAGTGTGCTATCGCTCAAGAATACGGTAAAGAACAGGCCACCGAAGGCAATGAACGCGCCGGCGAACATTGCCAACAGAAAGGCCTTAGCGACCGGCAGGTTAGCCTTGGTCACGCCGGCGGCCTCGGTCTTGGCCTCGATCGCGGCGGGCGCCAGGCAATCGGGAGCGGGATACTCCACCTTGGAATCTGCCATGTCAATCACTTCTTTCCTAATCAGCAGGGACAAGAGCTCCTATTGCTCTTGCCCCAAGCGGACAAAGTGGGAAAAGTCGTTGGCGGCCACGGCGTCGTACACGGCGTCGACAGCCTCAAAGACCTCCGGGGACATGGGGTTGTAGAACTCCGTGTCGCCCGGCTGAATCCCAACGAAGACGATATCATCACACGATTGCTCGATTTCCTCGATCAGAATCGACAAAGGAAGCGAATGCGTGGTGAACATCGACTTGCGGGCCACATCGTGCTTGTCGAGCAAGCGGATGGACCCGACGGGCAGCGCCATGTCGGCGGCATCGACCAAGACCAGGCGAGGCGGACGCTCGCGCTTGACCTCAATGATGTCGTCCTCGGGCGTCTGACCGCCATCGATGGTGTACCAACCGGCGATGGGCGCGTCCTCCATCTTTTTGGAGAGCACGGGGCCGGCGGCATCGTCGGCACGCAGCACGCTTCCCGCCGTGAGCACGATACCCGCAAACGGGGCGCCGTTCACACAACCATCCACAACGCGACCCATTACTGCAACCTCCCCGTCAGATACACGCCCGACACATCGCGCACGCGCTCAGCCAGATCGCGGAACTTCATTAAGAACGCGACCTGCTGGGCATGCAGGCCAAAGTCGTCGTCGAACACCGAAATGCCAGCCTTGGCAGAACCGCGAAAACCGCGCTCGTCGAGCAGCGTGTCGCAGGCCTCGAGCAGCGACGGCACCGCCGCCTTGTCGAGCTGGCACTCGCCAAAGGAGCGGATGGCCTCGAACTTGGTCTTGGCCTCTCCCTCCGGCAACGCGTCGACGAGCGAATAGAAGACATCCACCGGCACCGAGAGGCGCGGCTCAAAGCAGTCGAGCACGCCGGTGTGGTGGCCCACGGCGAGCGTGTAGTACAGCACGTCGCAGGCCTCCTGGGGAACGTCTTCCTCGGTCTCCACAAACTTACGCGTGAGCTCGTAAAAGACCACCTGGTCGGGCGCATGGCCCAGGCAGGGGTCGGCGACGCCCTCGGCGGCCTCGTCGCTTGCGCGCGAGGCATCGCCAAAAGAGCCGCCGAGCATACCGGGGCCCGCAAAGTAACCAGAGCGGTCCGTGAGCTCCATCTAGCGACCTCCGGCCAGCACCAGATCCTGCAGCGCCGAGTACACCTCGACGCGGCGCGGATCGTCCTGCTTGTCGATGAGCAGCGCCATGGCACCGCGGATATCGCCCTTGGGCGCACCCTCGAGCGTGTCCATAAACTCGTTGGCCAGGTCGCGGCCGTAACGGTAGCCGCTCATGGCGCGGGCCTCGCGCTCGATGGCAACGCGCAGCTTGTACGGCACGCCGGGGTGCAGGATATCGGCCTGCTCGCCGGCGGCCTCAACCGTGGTCTCGGCATGGAGCTTTTGGTCCAGCAGGCCAAGTGCCATGGCAAAGCCGTAGATGGTCTGCGCGGGGCTGGGCGGGCAGCCGGGGATGTAGACATCGACCGGCAGAATCTTGTCCGTGCCGCCCCAGACGCAGTAGTTGTCGTAGAAGATGCCGCCGGTGCAGCCGCACGCGCCATAGGACACCACGATCTTGGGATCGGGTGCGGCCTCAAAGGCGCGCAGGGCCGGCATACGCATGGCACGCGTCACAGCGCCGGTGTACAGCAGTACATCGGCGTGACGGGGCGAGGGCACGACCTTGATGCCAAAACGCTCGACGTCGAAGACGGGCGTGATGGAACCGAAGATCTCGATCTCGCAGCCGTTGCAGCCGCCGCAGTCAACACGGTAGACGTACACCGAGCGCTTGATCTTCTTAAGAAGGGTCGCCTTGGCCTTCTCGATGCTCTCGTCGAGCTCGATCTTGGTCGGGCGGTACTGAAGCCGCTCGGGCAAAAGCGTGGGTTCGGCCATGGTTACTCCTCCTTCGTATCAAAATCCATGATGATGCCCTCGACCGGTGCAGGGCCGGCGGGAATCTCGGGCGCATCGGGGTTGAGCTCGCGATCGATATACTCCGGGTTCACGCCGTGGCCGCCCAGATACTCCATGCCGGGGCCCTGGGGCTCGCCGGACGCAAGCGTCTCGTTGACAGCCATGCCGCGCGCGTTGCCGGTCTTTACGGCCGAGGCGGCGCGCAGGGCGTCGAGCTCGCGCTTGCACTCCTGGCACATACCGACGGTACGGGCGGCCTGCTCGGCCTCCATGCCGCCGGCCTTTTGCAGCAGGCGCTTGGCGTAGTCGATCTCCTTGTGCGGGGCAAACGGCTTGCCGCAACGCGAACAGTGCTCGAGCGTGTAGACGCTCTTGCTGGTGAGGTCGTCCTTGCTCATGACGGCCAGCTCAAACTCCTCGGTGAGCTTGATGGCCTCCATGGGGCAGGCTTCCTCGCAACGGCCGCAAAAGATGCAGCGACCGTAGTCGATCGACCAGGTGATGGTATCGGCCGCAAGGTCGGTGTCCATGCGAATGGCATCGGCCGGGCACGCCACGCCGCAGGCACCGCAGGCGATGCAGAGCTCCGCGTTGTGCTCAGGCTTGCCGCGCATGTCCTTGTTGGTGGGGAACGGCGCAAACGGGTACTTGACCGTCGCGTCGCCGGCCTTGGCGTTAACCTTCCAAAGCTTCAGCATATTAGAGCGCCTCCTCATCGAGCGGAGCGGCCATGGTGCCCTCGCCCGCAAGCGGCGACTTGTCGCGCCAGACGTTCTCGAACTGCTCCTTGTCGAGCACGTGGTCGCGCTTGGCGGCGACATCGGTCACCGTCACGCGGTCGGTGCAGGAGTAGCACGGGTCGAGCGAACCGACGATCAGCGCCGCGTCGCCCACGGTGTTGCCGCGGAACATATAGCGCAGGACCGGCCAGTTGCTGTACGTGGCGGCCTTGGCACGCCAGCGGTAGCACTTCTGGTTATTGCCGAGCATGGCCCAGTGCACGTCCTCGCCGCGCGGCGCCTCGGTGGCGCCGATGGCATACTTGTGCGGGGTGTACTCCCAATCAGTGGTGAGGATGGGGCCCGACGGGCAGTTCTCGAGCATGGTCTCGATCATGTCGATCGAATCGTAGACCTCCTGGATGCGAACGGCGGTACGGCCGAAGGCATCGCAGGTGTCGGCCGTAGCGGCGTGCATCTTTTGGACGTCCGGATCGGCGTAGCCGTCGAAGGGATGGTCAAAGCGCACGTCGCGGGCATAGCCCGAGCCACGCATGAGCGGGCCGACCGGCGAGAAGTCGCGTGCGATCTTGCGGTCCAAGATGCCGATGCCACTCGTACGCTCAATGAAGTTGGGCGTGGAGAGCAAGACGTCGACGAGCTCCTGAACCTCGGAGCGCAGCTGATGGATGGTCGTGAGCGTGGAGAGCTTCTGCTCGGCCAAAATGTCGCGACGCACGCCGCCGATCACGTTGAGGCCGTAGGTCTTGCGGTGACCGGAGAGCTTCTCGGCCAGATCCATGGACTTCTCGCGGACGCGGAAGAACTGCTGGAAGCCGGAGTCGAAGCCGGTGTAGTGCGACGCCAGGCCAATGTTGAGCAGATGCGAGTGCAGACGCTCGACCTCGAGCATGATAGCGCGGATGTACTGGGCGCGCGGCGGAACATGGATGCCCTGGGCGCGCTCGACGGCCTCGGCATAGGCCACCGAGTGGGCGCAGCCGCAGATGCCGCAGATGCGGTCGGCGAGGAACGTCACGGCGTCATAGTTCAGGCGCGTCTCGGCGACCTTCTCCATACCGCGGTGCACGTAGAACAGACGGTAGTCGGCGTCGACGATCGTCTCGCCCTCGACGAACAGGCGGAAGTGGCCGGGCTCGTCGGAGGTAATATGCAACGGGCCCATGGGGACGAGCGTCGTCTCCTTGCCCTTGGTGTCGGCCAAGAACTCGTAGTTTTCCATGTCACTCGCGGGAGCGGGACGGAAACGGTAGTCCATGGAGTCCTTGCGCAGCGGATACAGGCCGCTGGGCCAATCGTCGGGCAGCACCAGGCGGCGACGGTCGGGCAGACCCTCGGGGATCAGGCCGAACATGTCGCGAAGCTCGCGCTCGCCCCACACGCAGGCGGGGACGAACGGCGTCACGGACGGGAACGTCATCTTGGCAGGATCGACCTCGGTGCGCACGGTCACCCAGCCGGGGTCCTCCCCCTCCATGGAGATGACGTAGTACACGGCGCAGCGACCGCACAGACTGCGCTCATCGTTGCCGATGATCACGGGAATCCAGCCGTAGCGCTCGTAGTACAGGTAGTGGACGGCCTCGGGCAGCTTGTCCTGCTTGACGGTAATCGTCAGCTGGTCCTCGCACTGCCACTCGACCTTCTCGATGCAGCCCGGAACGGCGCGGCGCAGGGCCTCGACATGGCTCTCGCAGCGACGGGCATACACCTTGTTCTCAGTTTCAATCATTCGTTACTCCACCTCGCTCTGAGCGGTCTCGGTACCGAACACAGCGCGGTACATCGGCGTCGCGTGAAGCTCCTCGGTGCTCTGCTCGAGCACGATGCCGGTCGCAGTCTCCACACCGTGCACGAGAGGCAGCGGGGTGGCGATGCCAAACCACAAGATCATGACAGCCAGGATGATTTCGGGGATAAGCATGAGCGCCGGGGCCTCATGCTTATCCATGCCCTGGGGCGCATGGCCGAATACCGACTTGAGTGCGATGCGGGTGAGCGCGGAGATGGCCACGGTAAGACCGAGGGCGACCACGACGACCAGCCACATGGGACCGGCGGTAACACCGGCGACAAAAGTCAGGAACTCGGAGATAAACATGCCAAAGGGCGGGAAGGCACCAAGACCGAGCAGCGCCAGGACGGCGAGCGCGGCGGTTGCGGGAGCAACCTCGACGACGCCCTGGATCTTGGCCAGGCTACGCGTGCCAAAGGCATGCTGGATGTTGCCGGACACGCAGAAGGCAAGCGTCTTGGTAAAGCCGTGGAACACGCAGTGCAGCAGGGCCGCGGCGATACCCAGCGGGCCACCGATACCCAAGCACAGGGCGATAACGCCCACGTTCTCCACAGACGAGTACGCAAAGCGGCGCTTGAGATCGTCCTGGCGAAACATCGAAAGTGCCGCCACCAAAATGGACAGCGTGCCGACGATCAACAGCAAAAGTTGCGGATACTCGGCGCCCACGGCCTGGATGGTAAAGCCGTAGAAGCGCATGATCACAAGCATGGCGCACTTAAGCAGCACGCCCGAGAGCAGGGCCGAGACAGGGCTCGGGGCCTGGGAGTGGGCATCGGGCAGCCAAGTGTGCATGGGGAACAGGCCGGCCTTGGTGCCAAAGCCGATCACGATAAACGCAAAGGCGAGGCGCATGAGCGTCGGGTCGAACTGGTCGGCATACGGCAGCACGCACGACAGGAATGCGGCCTCGTGGGCGTTGGGAATCACGTCGGCGGCGTTGGCGTAGATCAGCAGCGTACCGAACAGGCCAAAGGCCACGCCGGCGGTGCAGACCATCGCATACTTCCAAGAAGCCTCGAGGGCCGTCTTGTTCTTGTAGATACCCACGAGGAACACGGTGGAAAGCGTGGTTGCCTCCACGGCGGCCCACGTGAGGATCATGTTGTTGGACAGGCACGCGAGCAGCATGGTGAACACAAACAGGCTAAACAGCGCAAAATACTGCTTGGCGCGCTCGGCGGGCATGGAGCCCTCCTCGATATCGGCCTTTACATAGGGCAGCGAGAACAGCCCCGTAAGAAAACCGATAAAGCCGATGAGCAGCACAAAGATGGTGCCCAGCGAATCGAGGTGAAACCACAGGCCAAGAGCGCTCGCGGTGTCGCCGCTCATAAGGACGTCACCGGCCGTCACAATCGACAGCACCAGGACGGCTGCGACGGAGACCAGGTTGAGACCGGCAAACACGTTATAGGACGTGTTCTTGGGCAAAAACGCCATGACCAGCGAGAACACCAAAGGAGTCGCGAGCAGGGCGAGAATCAACGTTTCCATGGACTACCCCCTCAGCTCGGACAGGTCGTGCGCATCGAGCGAGTGGGAGTCGTCCCAAATGCGACGCACGACGATGGACATGATGATGACGGCAAAGATGGCGTCGGTGGCGATACCGATCTCGATGATCTCGGGAGCGGTGGGGGCCAAAAGCGCGAGCGTCACATGGCTGCCGTTTTCCATAAGGCAGTAACCAAAGATCTGCTTCATGATGTTGCGCTGCGAGATGATGCAGGTGAGGCCCACAAAGAAGTGAGCGAAGCTAATAGCGAGCGCAGGCGTTGCGACCTCGGCCGTGGGAAGGCTGATCTGCGTCACGACGGCAAAGCAAATCGCGACCTCCACGGCGATGATGCAGATGGCCCACGCGGGCTTAAGGCCGGCCTTGAGTGATGCGTCGCTCGGCTCGCCCATCTTCTTGTATGCGCGGTTGAGGATATAAGGGACCAGGACGACCTTGGTGATAAAGGCAGATCCGGCCCACATAAGCAGCTCCTGCGCACCGGTGGTGGCACCGAGCGTGGCGAGCAGCCCCACGAGCACCAGCGACTGCGCCGCATACCAGTTGATGGCATGTTTGATGTTCTTGGAGACGACCACCATGGTGGACGTGACGATCAGAAGGCCGCCAAGGATGTTGACGATCGAATAACCCATGTCGTTCTACCTCCTAACCGATCCAGCTGGCCGAAAGCGGGCCGCTGACGATGACCATGATGATGAGCACGATGAACACGAACGCCATCGCACGGGGAAGCGGGGCTCCCGCAGCGACCTCTTCGCTCGGCTCGCCGGGCAGGCAATAGCCCATCCACTTGAGGAACCAGGCGAAGGTGGCGACGGTCTCGGCGACCATGATGCACACGAGCACCAGGATCGCGACGTTGCCGGCACCTACAGAAAAGCCGCCGGCGATGATCTGGAACTTCGAGAAGAACGTGTTCATGGGCGGCACGCCGGCAATGGCGAGTGCCGCGACACCGAAGCCCACGCCCGAGATCGGGTACTTCTTTACGATGCCGCGAAGCTTGGGCAGCATACGCGTGCCGAGCGTAAAGGAGAACGAACCGGCGATCAGGAAGAACAGCGTCTTGGCGAAAGCGTGGTTAAAGATGTGGCAGACGGCGCCATCGAAGGCCAGCTGGCTGCCAAAGACCGAAAGGCCCAGACCAAAGAACACATAGGAGAGCTGGGCGATCGTGGAGAAGGCCAGCAGACGCTTCATGTCCTTTTGCGGCAGGTACATAAGGAAGCCAAAGAGCATGGTGACCATGGCGTCGATAATGGCGACCCAACCCACGATCTCGGGGATCTCGCCGGCAGAGACGAGTGCACGCGCGAACACGCACACGCCGACCTTAACCATCGAGGCGCCATGCAGGTAGGCCGAAACAGGCGTCGGCGCCTCCATGGCCGAAGGCAGCCACATGTACATGGGAACCTGTGCGGACTTGGCCCAGGCCGCAAACAGCACGAGCAAAAGGACGATAGCCTTGAGCTTGGCGTCGAGGCCGGCAATCGCGGTAATGGCGAAGGTACCGGTATGGGCAAACACGATGGCGGCGCCCAGATACAGGCCGAGCGCACCGATATGCGTAATGATCAGAGCCTTCATGCCGGCCTTCTTGGCCGTAGGCGTCATGTAGTAGCTAATGAGGCCCCAAGAGCACGCACCCGTGATCTCAAAGAACACGAGCTGGCCCAAAAGGGTCGAGCTGTACACGAGACCGGCCATGGCGCCGATGAAGGTCGCGAGGTACGCGTAGAAGCGACGACGCGGTGCGTCGGGATGCTCACGGTTATTCTCGCTCATATAGGGAATCGAATAGATCACGACAAGCAGGCCGATACCCACAAAGGCGGGCGCGAGCAGCGTGCTCATGCGATCGAAGGTGAATCCCATGACGAGGGTCTGCCCAAACGAGATCAGGGGGACCTGCGTGTCGGGCATGCCGGCGCCGGCGAAATTCGCGGCGAGGGCGATGGTGCAGACCGTCGAGACGGCGGCACCCAAAACGCTGAACCACTTGGCGTACGGACGGGGGAACAGGGCGACGAGCACCGAGGCCACCATCGGGGCCGCGATAGCGACCAAGCCGAGAAGGGACAGACTGACTGCAAATGACATTGTTTCTCCCTTCTCCTACACGCCGACGACCACGAAGACAAACGCCAGAACGGCGATGCCCACGACGGCCCAGGTCTGATTGCCAAGCACCTTAAAACGCGAACGCGAGCAGGAGTTCTCGATCACGCCGCACACGACAAAGTCGATCAGGCACTTCACTAGGAAGATGACGGCGCCCAGAACAGCGGCGGCGCCCACGGTCGCGGGCTCGCCCCAGGGGACAAAAATCGCGCAGAACCAGGCGACGACCAGGACTTGCTTCATGGACATGGCGAGCTTGGCCATGGCGAGCGACGGGCCGGAAAGCTCGGCGAGCGGACCTTCCTGAAGCTCCTGCTCGGCCTCGGCCTGGTCAAACGGCAGCTTGCCGAGTTCCATGTAGCAGGCGATCGCAAAGGCAATGCCGGCAAGGATCACGGCGACCGGTGCGTCGATGGCGCCTGTCATGATGTGCTGACCCATGGTGGCGATGTCGGCGGAGCCGCACACCAGGGCGGCGGCAAACAGCGCCAGCAGCATGGACGGCTCGATGAGCACGCTCATGAGCAGCTCGCGAACGCCGCCGATACCGGCGTAGGCGTTGGACGAATCCACACCGCAGAGGGCGAAGAAGAAGCGGGCGAGCGCCAAGCAGTACATGATGGTGATGGCATCACCAAAGACCGGGATGGGGCTTTGTGCCGTAAAGAGCGGCAGGCCCATCGCGAGCATAAAGGCGACGGCGAAGAACAGCGGCGGCATGATGCGCAGCGCAAAGCTCGCATCCTCGCTCTGGGACTCGGGGCGCGCAAAGAGCTTGGCCAGGTCGCGGTAGTCCTGCATGATGCTGGGACCGCGACGGTTGTGCATCTTGGCGCGGATCACGCGACCGAGACCGGAGAAGAACGGTGCGACGGCCATGACGACCACGCCCTGCAGAACGGCAAGTACGATGTTGTTCATGCTCTCCCCTCCTTAACCCATTTGCACGGCGAGCACGAGGAACACCACAAGTGCCGCGACGATGTAGCAGATATAGATGCTGTAGTTGCCGCCCTCGAGCTTAGTCGCGAGGTCGGCGAGCTTCTCGACACCTTTATGCGGGGCATCGACGAGAACCTTGTCGGGTACGGGCTCCACAGCCTCGGCCACACCGGTGAGCTTCTGGAAGAAGTGCGCGATGGACCAGCAGACGGCCGTGCAGCGGTCGCGCAGCGTGTAGAGCGGCTGCATAAACCAGGACACCTCGGAGGCAAAGGTCGTGGCCACGACGGGCATATGCTCGTTGGGAGCATAGCCACATGCCCACGGCTGAGACTTCTGCACCTTACCGACGGTCTTGAGCTTGCGATAGCCGCAGGCAAGGCCGACAAGCACCACGAGCGCAATGGCGATCGCGGGCGTGGAGGTGGCAGCGCCGGAGTACTGGTTCATGAGCTCCATGCCCTCGGCGGCAAATACGCCACCGTACGGATGCAGCACGGACGCGGCGACATCGACCAGCACGGGCGCGATCACGGGAGCGCCAATGCCCAGCACGACGCAGATGGCCGCGAGCAGGCCCTGCGCAAACACCATAGGGGCGGGAACCTCCTTGGCATTGGCCGCGGCCTCGGAGCGGGGCGCGGAGGCAAAGGAGACGCCATAGGCCTTGACGAAGCACGTGACGGCCAGAGCGCCGGTAATGGCAAGCGCAACGGCAGCGAACACGGCCACGATCATGACGGCCTTGTCGCCCTGCATGGCGGCGTTAAACAGCGACTGGTAGGTAAACCACTCGGACACAAAGCCGTTGAAGGGCGGGATGGCCGAGATGGCAAGCGCGCCAACGAGGAAGCAGATGGCCGTTGCCGGCATACGACGGAACAGGCCGCCCATCTTCTCCATATTGCGCGTACCCGTGGAGTACAGCAGCGCACCGGCGCCCAAGAACAGCTCGCCCTTAAACATCGCGTGGTTAAACGTGTGGTAGAGGGCGGCCATCAAAGCCAGGACGGCGATGCCGACAGAGTTGAGCGCCATGGCGGCCATGGAGGCGCCGACGCCGAGCAGAATGATGCCGATGTTCTCGACGGAGTGATAGGCCAGCAGGCGCTTGATGTCATGCTCCTGCAGGGCGAAGGCCACGCCGAGGACCGACGAGATCGCACCGAAGACCATGACCATAAGGCCCCACCAGACCTGAACGCCCGAGGCGGAGAGCAGGTCGAGACCCACCTTGAGGATACCGAAGATACCGATCTTGATCATGCCGCCGGACATGAGGGCCGACACGTTGGACGGCGCCTCGGGATGTGCCTTGGGCAGCCAGCCGTGCAGCGGGATGATACCGGCCTTGGCGCCAAAGCCAAAGAAGGCGAGCACGAAGCACACGGATGCGACCGCAGGGCTAAACTGCGTGGCGCGGAAATCCGCAAAGGCAAACGAGCCGCCGGCGAAGTTGGTCATGGTGAGGAAGCTCGCCATGATGAGCACAAAGCCCACGTGCGCGATCACAAAGTAGAGCCAACCGCCATGGATGGAGTTCTCGTTCTCCTCGATCACGACCAGGAAGTACGAGGTCAGCGACATGAGCTCAAAGGCGACCAGGAACCAAAACACGTTGTCGGCGGTGATGACGAGCATCATGGACGCCACGAAGGTGTTAAAGAAGAAGCCGGCGCGGCCCTTTTTGCCCGGGTACTCATCAAAGTAGTTGAGACCGTAGATCGAACCGGCAAACGCGAGCACCGAGATGAGCGCCACGAACAGGCCGGACAGCTGATTGAGCAGCAGCTGGAAATGGGCAAACGGGAAGAACACGATGGTGTCGACCGACGTGACATCGCCCAGCACGGCCTGGATACCGGACACAAACGAAAGCACCGCGGCGACGGCGCCGATAAGGCAGCCGGCGGTCTTGGCGGCGTTATCGGCCTTGATCAGCAGAACCGAGGCGAGCGCACCGATGCACGAGACGGCAAGCGATGCGATAAACAGCGTCGTGCTATCCATTGTTTACGCTCCCTTCTGCTTTCTCGGACAGGCCCTGGGCCACAGCGGTAACGTCGACGACCGGACCGTTTTCGATCGAGCGCAGGCGCTTGGCCTCATCGAGCTCGCGATCGGCCGCGCCGCCCATGACGGTCAGCGCCTTGGTGGGGCACGCCGCCACACAATGCGGGCCGTCCGGATCGAAGGCGCACAGGTCGCACTTGACGGCGCAGGTGTACTGGCCGGGAGCCCACGTAAGCAGGCTGCTCAGGGACTTAGGATACGAAGGCGTCGGGTCGCACATGCCTGCGACACCGGCGATAGACGTGCCATCGGGATGGATGGCTCCGAAGGGGCACGCGATGGCGCACAGCCTGCACCCGATGCACTCCTGCTCCTTGACGTGGATGCGATCGCCATCGTGCTCGATGGCATTCACCGGGCAAACCTCGGCGCAGGGGGCACCCTCGCAATGGTGGCAGGCAAGGGCGGCCGAAATACCGCCGGTCTTCACGAGCGCCAGGCGCGGCGTATCCTGAAGACCCTGCATCCGGTGGGCGTCGGCACAGGCGGACTGGCATGTTCCGCAGCCGATGCACCTCTCCGGGTTGATGTCGATGAAGCGGTTCATCCCCACTTCCTTTCAAAATAACGGGCCGGGGTCCCGAACGTACGGGACGCCCGGCCCAAAAAGCCAACGAGAACGGGACTACACGATTTGATTCACGTGCGTCTCGTCGTCGAACTTGGCGGCGCCAGGCTCAACGTCCTGGGGAGCGGCGGCGTCCACCAGAGCCTGCTTGAGCTCGGTGTACTGACGCTCCACCTCGCCCTCTGCCCAAACCTGGTCGGCAATGGCGTCGACCTGGCAGGCGGAGAACTTGTCCTCGGGCGTATGCGAGACCGGGTCGACCTTGTGCATGGTCAGCTCGTTGCACTTGCCGATCCACCACTGATAGGTCATATAGACCGTGCCCTTGTTGATGCGATCGCTTACGTCGGCACGGCTGTATACCTGGCCGCGGCGGCTGTGAATCGAGACGATGTCGCCATTCTTGATGCCGCGCGCCTGGGCGTCCGCGGGATTCATGCGGACAAAGCCGGGCTCGTCGGCAAGCAGTGCCAGCGTCTTGCAGTTGCCGGTCATCGAGCGGCAGCTGTAGTGGCCGACCTCGCGGACGGTGCACAGGATGAGCGGGTACTCATCATCGGGAAGCTCGGAGGGCGCCTCCCAGTCGTGCGCCATCAGGTTGGCGCGGCCGTCCTTCGTGGTGAACTTGCCACCAGCGAACATGTCGGGCGTGCCGTGGTCGTTCACATCGGTGCTCTTGACCGGCCACTGGGCGTAACCGCCCTCGGGAGCCATCTTCTCGTAGGTCGCGCCCACAAAGTTGGGGCACAGGCTAATGCACTCGTTCCAGATCTGCTCGGTGTTGTCGTAGTGCATGGGATAGCCCATACGCGTGGACAGGTCCGCGAAGATCTCCCAGTCGTGGCGGCACTCGCCCTTGGGCGGAACAGCCGCGTCAAAGTGCTGGAAGCTACGGTCGGATGCGGTAAAGACACCCTCGTGCTCGCCCCAAGAGGTGGCAGGCAGGATGACGTCGGCGAGCATGGTCGTCTGCGTCATAAAGATGTCCTGGCAAATGAACAGATCCAGCTCGGAGAGCGTCTTGCGCATACCGGCCGAATCGGGCTCGGTCTGCACCGGGTCCTCGCCGTAGTTGTAGAAGCAGTGCACCTTGCCCTCGTCGACCAGGTGGCCCAGGTCGGTGAGCTTATAGCCCTCCTCGAGCGGGAGCTTTTCCTCGGGCACGCCCCAAGCCTTGGCAAACTTGGCGCGCACTGCCGGGTCGGTGACCTTCTGGTAGCCAGGGTACAGGTTGGGCAGCATGCCCATATCGCAGGAGCCCTGGACGTTGTTCTGACCACGCACGGGCGCGAGGCCGGAATTGGGTTTGCCGATCTGGCCGGCAACGCAGGCGATGGAGGCGATGGTGTGCACCGTCTTCAGGTTCTGCTTCTGCTGGCATACACCCATACCCCAGCCAATGATGGCAGAGGGCTTCGCCGTGGCGTACATCTCGGCAGCTTGGTGGATCAACGCGGGCTCGACACCCGTGATGTCCTGTACGGATTCGGGAGTGTAGTTCTTGATGGTCTCCCACCACTCGTCAAAGCCGTTCGTATGCTCGGCGACGAATTCCTTGTCGTAGAGGCCATCGTTGACCAAGCAGTTGGCAAAGGCGTTGAGGAACGCAACATTGCAACCGTTCTTGATCGGAAGGTAGAGATCGGCGATACGCGCGGTTTCGATATGGCGCGGGTCGGCGACGATGATCTTGCAACCCTTTTCTTTGGCTCGCACGATACGCCTTGCGACGATGGGGTGCGAATCGGCAGGGTTATAGCCGAAGAGGAAAATGCAGCCCGCATCCTCCATACCGGGGATGGAGCATGACATGCAACCTGAACCAACCGTGTCCATCAGACCGAGGACAGTAGGGCCGTGTCAAGTACGGGCGCAGTTGTCCACGCTGTGGGTGCCGATGCACGCACGCGTAAACTTCTGCATGACGTAGTTCGCCTCATTGCCGCCGCCTCGCGAAGAGCCGGTGGTCATGACAGCGTTAGGACCATATTCGTCAATTATGGCCTGCATCTTAGATGCGGTGAAATCCAGTGCCTCGTCCCAGCTTACGCGCTCAAGATCCGCGCCCTTGGTGCGGCGGATCATCGGGTGCAGTACGCGGGGAGTCAAGATCTTGGTGTCGTTGATGAAGTCGTAGCCGCTCATGCCCTTAAGGCACAGCTCGCCCTGATTGGTGATGCCGTTGAGCGGTTCGGTACCCACAACCTGGCCGTTTTGGACCAAGAGGTTAAACTGGCAACCGGCGCCGCAGTACGGGCAGATCACTTTATGCTTCTCCATGACACCCTCCTTCCTTTCTCTGCTACCGAATACTCGGTACTTATTTGACAATCATTGGGCCTGTCGCCCGACGCTTACGCCTCGTTTTCGATGGTGGCGCGGGCACGCTCGGCAGTCAGTTCTGCCAGACGCTCCTCGTCTACCAGGGTGAGGCCCTTGGTCGGACACGCCTCGGCACACGCCGGACCGCCGGGACGGTCCACGCACAGGTCGCACTTGAGCACGAAGCTCTTGGTCTGCGAACCCACGCGCACGTCGCCCATCAAGACGGGGACCTGCGTGGTCGCCACGCTCACGGCGCCAAAGGGGCAGGCCATGACGCAGCTCTTGCAGCCGATGCAGTTGTCCTCGTTGACGCCGATACGATGGTTCTTTGGATCAAAGAACAAGGCGCCCGTAGGACAGGCCTTCGCGCACGGAGCGTCCTCGCAGTGGTGACATGCCACCGGCGCGGAGATCTCGTAGGTGCGCGTTACGCGCAAGCGAGGTGCGGCGATGTTGCCGGGGATATCGTGTGCCTCAATGCACGCCGCCATACAGGTTTGGCACCCAATGCAGCGCGAGGAATCAGCCACGACTCGTTTATTGCCCATGTTGTTCACTCCCTCCTGAATCCCATGCCGGAGAGACCCTGTCGACGTTGCCCCGGACCGCCCGTGGTCCGGCATCGGCGTATCGAGTGCATGCGGCGAAACAGGCACTTCGATAGAGTTCCTCCAACGATATACAGGCTAAATATACGCAGTTGCAGGTGGCAAACTTGAGCATAGGCCCTGCAATACGGGTGTATTGCAGGGGTTTTGGCAGGTTGGAATTATTCTCTAGAAGCTATAAAGGTGAGTGTATTACATGCGTACACCTCTGAGATTTTTACGCGCTCTCATTTTGGATGTACTACGCTTGTATTCGTGTTAATGGTTATTTACTTGAGCGAAATAAAGTAATCGTTATAAGATGCTCAAGTATCGGCACATGCCGCATTTGACCGACTATATTGCACGCTCATTAAGGGGGCCAGTGATGTCATCGACTCAAAAAAGAGCCATCCTGCAGGTGCGCATTCGCGAGGAAGACAAGCAGCATGCCGAGCATCTTTACGACGCCATGGGCACATCGCTCGCCGAGGCTGTCCGTTTATTTGTCGCGCAAAGCATTTTGATGCGCAAACTCCCCTTTCAGCCGGTCGCCGTGCGCTCAAAGGACGGCACCGCCGCCTATGAATCGCTCAAAGCATATGGTGACCCCAATCGCCGCGCCGAGGAGCGCAATGCCTGGATTGAATACCTTGCCACAGAAAGTGACGATTCGATTTTGGGCCCCGAGGAAGTAGATATCCATGAGTAGCACCATCATCGACGAGACCGTCATCCTGCGCTACCTGCTTGACGACGACGAAGTTCTTTCACCGCGCGCCGCCAAGGTCATCGCCACGCGCACCGCTCGCGTCTACCCCGAAATCATCACGCGCGTCGTGGTCACACTGCGAGACGTCTATAAGGTTCCCCGCGTTGAGATTGCTGCGGCCATGAAAAGGCTGCTCGATGACGTCATGGTCGACGAGCCCACCGTTGTCGCCCTTGCCATCAAACTGTTCGGCAAAACGCATATGGACTTTACCGACTGCCTCCTCGCAGCCCGAACCGCCATCTACAACGATGATGTCGTGAGCTTTGGCAAGCCCATCATCCAAGGCATGATCGACTACCGCCGCAAGCGTCAAACCGCTGCCGACGCCCGCGACCGCGCCGCCGAAGCCCGCAGCCGAAGCACCGACTCCACCATCGACAAGCTCCGCCACCGCCCCCGCAGCTAACCCCATCCCCTCCTAAGTTGCGGTGAAATACGGACTGTTTTATGTCTCTGAGTAGCCTTTAGTCCGTATTTCACCGCAACTTATTGTTGGGCGGCGGAGTCGGTTGTCTCTGCTATCAGGAATCCGCAAAAGGCTTTGTAGTTGGGATACCGTAGCCGCGCATCATAGCGCCAAACTCTTCGACATCATATGTGTCCGATAGCTTGAAATGAATGACGTTATGACCCATGGCACGTAAGTTCGCATCGCGCAATAAGGCGGCTCGATAGGTTTTTGCCGCAGCATGTTCCAAATCTTTTTGAGTTTCGTCCTCAAACTTACCCAAACCATGAAGCTCTGCCAACATCCATGACCCATCTGGCATCCGCCAACCATAATCTGCCAGATAATAGCCGGCATTTCCTGGTCGAGCAATCTCAACCTGAAGCTCAGGCGCAACGACTCCAGCAAGGATCATTGCCGCTCGCGCCTCGGACTCTCCCCCGTTATCCGACCTCCCGTCCATATGCTCGAACACGCCAAACGCACGGGCGATGCCATGCAAACCGCGACAATTGGCCTGTGCATACGCACGCAGCTCCTCGCGGTCGACATCATACTCACGAGCCAATCCATCGGCGTAGCCAAGCGCATACCGAAATGCACTCGCGCGGGCAATATCGACCACCGTCCGATAGGGGTCCGTCAGCGTAAACGGGCCGAGCCGCCATAACTCACCTGGGCGCCATCGACGATACTCAACGAACTCATATGTATCGCGCCTGGTAGATCTCGGCAACAACATCTGAACGGCATTAAGCAGCGAGTAAGCAGAGCCGATACCGTACAGCAATGCCGCCGTTGAACCGCAGAAAATGGCATCCGGTTCGACGGCCGCAATAGCAGATGCAAGCTGGAAAATGCGGGCTTCCACGTCAAGGTGGCTCCAATAAACAGGATCGGCGTACACATGGTTATAGAGTCGAATTAAAAGCTCTTCCTGCATAAGCTCACGCGCGCGCCGCTCATCCCAAGGATCAGTCGTTATCAATAGCTGCTCGTCATGATGAATCCCGAGAGCGGAAAACAGCATCTTGGCATATGACTTCGGAAAATGTTTAGCTTTATTGGACATGACCCGCACCATAACAATCAAGAACGAGTGAACGCCTTTACGCTATCGCAGAACGGCATTTAAATACCTTGCCAAAAGCTGACCAAAAGCTTGACGTCGCAGGTCAGAGCTTCAAAAAATATTTCCACTCTCGGTAGACGGTCGCTACGACCCTCCCAACGGCATCAAAATCCACCCTTACAATTAGTTGCGGTGAAATACGGACTACATGGGCCATAAAAGCCGAAAAACAGTCCGTATTTCACCGCAACTTAGGAGGGGATGTGGGGTCCCCGGCATGTATATGAAAACGACTCTGGCGCCAAATGAAGCCAAAGCCGTTAAAACTATCCTATGGAGCGGGCGACGGGAATCGAACCCGCGTCATCAGCTTGGAAGGCTGGGGTTCTACCATTGAACTACGCCCGCAAGATATGGTCGGGACGACAGGATTTGAACCTGCGACATCCTGCTCCCAAAGCAGGCGCGCTACCAAACTGCGCCACGTCCCGAAGGTGTTGAGCAGCTAAGGTCTAGACCTTGCGTGTCCCAAAGCGAAGGAAATTATAGGGGAGACTCCCCGCCTGTGCAAGCGCAGAAACCCTAGCTCCTCGAATGTGCGACAAACTGGCTATGAACCAGACCAATCACAAACGCGACCACAGCAACCGGCGCCCACGCAGCGCCGATATCTGCCAGCGGCAACGCATCAAACGGCAGCCACGCGCCAGCAAAGAACGCATCGCGGACCGAAGTGATTACGCTCTGTACCGCGACAACGCCGCCGACCCAGACCCACACCTGCGGGTGCGCGTCGCAAAAGCCGTGCACCAGGCCCATCAGTACCAGTACGATGGCAACGGGATACAAGGCGTTGAGCATGGGCACCGAGAACATGAGGATCATGTCGAGGCCCACATTGGAGAGCACGCACGAAAACGCCGCGAACACAAAGGCGAGAATCGCAAAGGGACGGCGCATAGCCTCCTCGGAAGCCTCCGCTCCACCTTTAACCACATACGTCTCGCAGAAGTAACGCGAGCAGCAGCTGATGAGGCCGATGCACACGTTCATGCAGGCAAGGAAAAAAATCGCAAAGACCACGACCGTGCCGACAAGGCCAAAGTGCATAGACGCCGAACGGGCGAGGATGGCAGCACCGTTAGTGGCATCGGGCATAACCGTGCCGAGCTGCATGCCGGCAAGCGCCAGGCCGCAGTAGATGTTGGCCATGAGCACACCGGCGATCACACCGGAACGCGAAATCTCGAAGGCCACGCGCTTATCGTCGGTAACGCCCAACTCGTGGATGGTCTCGGCGATGATAATGCCAAAGGCGAGCGACGCGAGCAGGTCCATGGTCTGATAGCCGGTCAAAAAGCCCTGCACGGCGGCGCCGGCATTGTAGGGAGCCTGAGGCGCGGCAGCCGGTCCCAGCGGCGAGATCACGGCAGCACCCACGACCAGCACGATGAGCGCAATGAGCGCGGGGCCTGTAATGCGACCGAGCACGCGCGTGATGACACCCGGGCGCAGCGTGAGCGCAAACGCGACGACGAAGAACCCGATGGCAAACACCAGACGTGCCGTGCCGAGCGAAACGCCCTCGGGCAGCAGCGGCACCAGCATCTCGAAGGCCGTGGAGCTCGTGCGCGGAATAGCCAGACACGGACCGATAGCCAGATACACCGCCGCGACAAAGAACTCACCAAACTTGGGGTGCACGCGGCCGGCAAGCTCGCGTGCCGTTCCGGCAAGCGCCACGGCAATAAAACCCATGACGGGCAGGCCGATGGCGGCAATAAGAAAGCCGAGCATGGCGACCGACGTGGCAGAGCCTGCCTGCAGCGCCAGCAGCGGCGGAATAATGAGGTTGCCGGCGCCAAAGAGCATCGAGAACAGGGCGATGCCGACGGTAACGACATGGTCGGAGCGTAGACCACGCGAGGCGGATGAGGCCATGAGAGCACCTTTCGAATCAAAACAAAAACGGGACGGGCAAAAGACCCGTCCCGCAAGTATATACGCTTTAGCAGGCTAAATTGCGCAAAGCGTCGATCGCGGTGTCGACTTCTTCGGCCGTGTTGAAGTAACCAAACGAGAAGCGAACCACGCCCTGGCGCTCGGTTCCCAGCGCGCGGTGCATGAGCGGGGCGCAATGGGCGCCGGGGCGCGTCGCAATTCCCCACCCTTGCATGAGCGCGTCCGAGATCTCGGCCGAATCGATATCGGCTACGTTGAGCGACACAATCGCAGAGCGCGTCGGCTGGTCAAAGGCACCGTAGAGCTTAATCCCCGGAATCTTGCGCACACCGGCAAGGAAGCGATCAGCGAGCGCACGCTCGTGGGCAGCAATCGCCTCGATCCCACCCTGGGCCTCGATAAAGTCGAGACCTGCGGAAAGTCCCGCGATGCCATGACCGTTGAGCGTGCCCGCCTCAAGGCGCGTGGGCCACTCAAGCGGCTGCAGCGCATCGAAGCTGTGCACGCCCGTGCCGCCCATGGCCCACGGAGCCACGTCAATGCCCTCCGCCACGGCCAGGCCGCCGGTGCCTTGGGGTCCCATGAGCCCCTTGTGGCCGGTAAAACACACCACGTCGAGCCCCATGGTATCCATGTCAATCTTCGCCGTACCGGCAGACTGAGAGGCATCGACGATCACCAGCGCGCCGGCCGCATGGGCGATGGCAGCAACACGCGAAACGTCGACCGCGTTGCCGGTCACATTGGAAGCGTGCGTCACCACCACGGCACGCGTACCGGGCGTGACCAACCGCTCGAGCTCGTCGTAGTCGAGCGCGCCGTTCGCGTCGCAGCCCGTATGCTCAACCGTCACACCCTGCTCCGTCGCCAGGCGATTGAGCGGACGCAGCACCGAGTTGTGCTCGAGCACCGTCGTGACCACGCGGTCACCGGGACGCACCACGCCACAGATGGCGGTGTTGAGCGCCGCGGTGGAGTTGGGCGTAAAGCACACATGGTCCGCCCTCGGGCAACCCAAAAGGCGCGCGAGCTTGGCACGGCAAGCGTGAATCGTACGAGCGGCATCGAGGGCGCCCGACGTGGCACCGCGCCCGGCATTGCCGAGCGAGCACATCGCCTGCGTCACGGCATCGATGACCGTCTGCGGCTTGTGCATGGTCGTCGCCGCGTTATCCAGGTAGATCATCGCACGACCTCCCACATATCGATCACGGTAAAGCCCTCGGTGGGAACGCCCGCCGCGGCAAGCTCGCCGCGCAGCAGTTCCTCATCCGCAGGCAACGCCTTCCATGCCAAACCGCAGCCGGCAGCGACCTCCCCGGGCACGGGAATCGTGCGCCCGGGAAGGCCGCGCTCGATGCATAGGGTCTCGCACCCCATGGCGGCCGCCGTGGTAGGAAACGTGATGACAAGCGCAGGGCGCTTCTCCCTCATGGCAACTCCAACCAATACGCTACGGGCGCACGACGCGCACGGCCTGCTCCATCTTCTCCACGATCACGTACATGTTGGTGACCTCGCCCACGGCAAGCTGGTCCTTAATGCCATAGTGGTCGAGGCAGGTGCCGCAGGTAAGGATCTCGACGCCCTGCTCGGCCAGACCCTTCAGGTCGTCGAGTACCGGTGAGCCCTCGACGGTGAGCTTGGCGCCGCCGTTATAGAACAGCATGGTCGCGGGCAGCTCCTCCTGCTGCGTCACGGCAAAGATAAAGGCCTTCATGAGCTTGTGGCCCAGCTCGTCGTCGCCGCGGCCCATGCAGTCGGTGTAGACGGAAATGACGAGCTTGCCCTTGCCGGCGCTGGCATCGCAGAAGGCAGCGCCATCCTGCTCGGGATCAGCCACGGCAACGGCGCCAGAGGTCGCCACGGTCACGTGCCACTCGGCGTCAGAAACCTTCTCGACCGAGGCCGTGCAGCCCTTCTCCTGCGCCATCTTGGAGATGTTCTTGACGGCGGTCTCGTTATCGACCGAGGTCACGACTGTACCCTCGCCATCAAGCTGCTTCAGGGCTTTGAGCGTCTTGGCGACGGGCAGCGGGCAGGCATCGCCCATGGCATTGACTTCAATCTTGGTAGACATAGTATTTCCTTTCGAATTAATCGTTTTAGAACGGTACAGAGCTCAATAAACGTGTCGTTAACGGACAACGCGAACGGCAGGACCGCCCGGCACCGGCTCGCACACGCGGCCGATTGTGGCGGCAACGCGCCCTTCGGCATGTAAACGACGCGCAAGCTCATCCACATCGGCAGCAGGTGCCGCGATAAGCAGGCCACCAGACGTCTGCGGATCGTACAGCGCATCCAGCATGCCCGGCTCCAGATCTTCGTCGGCCGTCACGCGCGGGCCAAAGAAGTCCTGGTTGCGGTAGGAGCCAGCGGGGATAATGCCCAGACGCGCCATATCGAGCACCTGGTCAAAGAGCGGCACCGCCCCCGACGCAAGCTCAACCTGCACGCCCGAGCCCTCGGCCATCTCACACGCGTGCCCGATCAGGCCAAAGCCCGTAATGTCGGTGCAGCCGTGAAGTTCGAGCCCCTCGGCCAGACGAATCGGCGCCTCGTTGAGGATGCGCATCGAGTCAAACATGGCCGCGGCCTCGTCCTGCTCGATGAGCTCGCCCTTAATGGCCGTGGTGATAATGCCCGAGCCGATCGCCTTGGTCAGCAGCAGAACATCGCCCACGCGTGCGCCGCTGTTGGCGAGCATGCGGTCGAGCGCGACAAAGCCGCTCACAGACAGGCCATACTTGGGCTCGTCGTCGTTGATGGTATGGCCGCCCGCGATGGAGCAACCCGCCTCGACGCACTTGTCGGCGCCGCCCGCCAGAATCTGACCGGCAACCTCGATGCCCAGACAACTGGGTATGCAGAGTAGGTTCATGGCATGGCTCGGCCGCCCGCCCATGGCGTAGATGTCCGACAGCGAGTTGGCCGCGGCAATCTGGCCAAACAGAAACGGGTCGTCGACCATCGGCGGGAAGAAGTCGATGGACTGCACAAGCCCCAGGTTCTCCCCTACGCGGAAGACGCTCGCATCGTCAGAGGTATCGAACCCCACGAGCAAGTTGTCGTTATGCACATTTGGCAAGTCGCCCAGAACCTGGGCGAGGGCTCCGGGAGCCAACTTAGCGGCTCAACCGCTCGCGGCAGTCATAGACGTAAGCTTAATCTGATCGTCAGCCATCGATACCTCCTCTCATCGGTCAATCATTTTCTCCCAGTATACGCATGAATGCGAGCCTACGGCGGATGCATTAATTGAGCGCCTGTGCGCGAATCGCCGCGCCGATGGCACCGGCGAAGCGGGCCTGGGGCGAGGTGGTCACCGGCGACCCCAGCAGCTCGCCCAACCGCTCCACCACGAAGGCGTTCTCGCACAGGCCACCGGTCAGGT
>CAJMLB010000012.1:0-43097 GCA_905214145.1 uncultured bacterium
GACTCACGACGGAGGCGCCACTGGCGCCTCCTGTTCGTGCGGAACTCATTGAGAGACAAGGCCCTGCGCCCGGCCCCTCGGTTCCGTGACGACTCGGCCGTTCGGGTCAGGCGGGGCTGAATGGAATTTGGTGAATGAGGGCGCCGTTGGCGCCCTCATTCTTTATGGATGTTGAAAACGAAGGTGAATACTTTTCCGCGAAGTGAACGATCTATTTTGGACCCCTGAAACATCAACACTTTTCTGGCTCGGTTTCCTGCGGTTTTGTCGAGTTTTCCTTGCGGTTTTGCTGCGAAAAAATGCGGATGCTTCGGGGCCCAATTTTGCTCGTTCACTTCGCGGAAAACCATTCACCTTCAATTTGCTGGAGGGAAGAGGGCTTCCTCTTTGGCGTCACGGATGTGCATCGCGGCGGGCGGATCGCCAGGAGCTGGTTGTTCCCACCCTAAGATTTCCAAAAAGTTAACCTTTGTTGACCTTAATAGTTAGATAAACTAAACTATTTTCCAAAAGTGTGCTCGAGCAAACTTGTTTACTCGAGTGCTGAGGCACCGTGCCGCGTCCAATGCGGCAAAAGGGAGAAGCAACATGAAGAAGTCGACGTTCAACACCCTGCTTGTCGGTGGCGGTTTTCTGCTTGGTACGGCTGGCATCAAGCTGCTCACCAGCGCTCCGGTAAAGAATGCCTGCGTGCAGGGCATTGCGTGCGGCATGCGCATCAAGAACGGCTACCAGGACATGGTCGAGCAGGCTAAGGCCGAGGTCGACGATATGGTTGCCGAGGCTGCTTACATCACCCAGAGCGAGGCCGCTGCTGACGAGGCAGCTGAGTAACGCTCCCAGGCGCAAACTATGAGATTCTCGATTATTAGCGAGATCCCTGGCAGGACCCGTCTTCAATTGGCGGGTCCTGTGCCAGAGAGCGATCTCGATGCACTTCTTAAGCTCAGCGGCGATATCGACGGCGTGCACAAGGTGCGCGTGTACGGCCGTATTGGCCAGATGGCGCTCGAATACGACGAGCCGCACCGCGATGCCGTGCTGGCCGCCTTCGGTGCGCTCGACGCTCAGGCCATTGCCGACGCAAAGACGGGTTACGTGATGCAGCTTGAGCCACGCAAGCACAAGCTCGTTATGGATCTTGCCACGCTTGTCGGCGCCCACTATGCGCGCCGATGGTTCTTGCCGACGCCTCTGCGTGCGGTGTTTGTCGTGGCCGGTTACATGGCATTTTTGCGCGCTGCCCTTCATGAGCTGGCGCAGCCGCGCCTGACCGTTCCTGTGCTCGACGCTTCGGCCATCGGCATTTCGTTCGTCAAGCGTGATGTCGACACCGCGGGCCAGACGATGTTCCTGCTCAACGTGGGCGAGCTGCTTGAGGACTACACCCGCGCCATGAGCGAAAACGAGCTCATCAACTCGCTGCTCGATGTGCCCGACAAGGCGCAAAAGGTGGTCGGTGACACCGAGGTAAGCGTTGCCGCCACCGAGCTCGAGCCCGGCGATCTGGTCGCCGTACGCACTGGCATGTCCATCTGCATCGACGGCGTGGTCGAGCAGGGGAGCGCCATGGTCAACCAGGCGGCCCTGACCGGCGAGCCGCTGGCCGTCGAGCGCAGCGTGGGCGACGACGTGTTCGCCGGCACCGTCGTGGAAGACGGCAGCATCTTGGTGCGCGTGCGCGCCAACACGGCGCAAACCAAACTGCGCTCAATCGTCTCGCTCGTGCAGACGGCCGACTCGCTCAAGTCCGAGGGCCAGTCGCATATGGAGGACCTTGCCAACAAGATCGTCCCGTGGAACTTCCTGCTCGCGGGCCTGGTTGCGCTTACCACCCGCAGCCTCATCAAGACCTCGGCGGCGCTGATGGTCGACTACTCGTGCGCGCTTAAGCTCACGGGTTCCGTTGCCGTCATGACCGCTATGAGCGATGCTGCCAAGATGGGCGTCATGGTCAAGGGCGCGAAGTACTTTGAGTCGTTTGCCAAGGCCGATACCATTGTCTTTGACAAGACCGGTACGCTGACCGAGGCCCAGCCGCGTCTAGCTTGCGTGCTCACGACCGACGGCTGGAGCGAGGACGAGGTCCTGCGCCTTTCCGCTTGCTTGGAGGAGCATTTTCCGCATCCGGTGGCGCGTGCCGTGGTCAATGCGGCACGTGAGCGCGGGCTCGAGCACCGCGAGCGCCATGCTGCCGTCGAGTACATCGTGGCGCACGGCATCGCTTCGTCCATCGAAGGGCGTCGCGCCATCATCGGTTCAGCGCACTTTGTATTCGAGGACGAGGGCGCGCAGCTCGAGTCCGACATCAAGGAACGCATTGAGTCCCAGATGCAGGGGCTGTCGCCGCTGTATCTGGCGGTCGACGGCACCGTTGTGGGCGTGCTCGGCATCGAGGATCCGCTCAAGCCCGGGGTCCGCGAGGCCATCGCCGACCTGCATGCGCTGGGCGTTAAGCACGTGGTCATGCTCACGGGCGACTCGGAGCGCACGGCCGAGCGCATTGCTCGCGCGGCTGGTGTCGATGAGTTTAAGGCCGAGCTGCTGCCCGAGGACAAGTACGCCTATGTGGAGCGGATTAAGCGCGAGGGGCGCCACGTTGCCATGGTGGGCGACGGCGTCAACGATTCGCCGGCGCTCGGTTTGGCCGACGTGGGCCTGGCCATGGGTGGCGGAAGCGACATCGCCAAAGAGGTCGCCGACATCATCTTGACCGACACGGATCTCGCCGCGATCGTGCGCCTGCGCCGCATGAGCCAGGGGCTTATCGACCGTCTGACGAGTTCGTATTCAAGGGTGATGCTCACCAACTCGGCGCTATTGGCATTGGGTATTACCGGCATGATCACTCCGCAGACGTCGTCACTACTGCACAACGGCTCAACGATCGCCTACAGCTTGGGCAACGCGAAGGCATATCTGCGCTAGCACTTTTACTTTAGTTTTCGGCCTGCATTTGGGCGGTGTTGCAGCCGCCAGAATGCAGGCCTTTTGCGTTTGACCATGTGCTAGCAGCAATATATAGTTGTGCTAGCTAAGATAGCAGAAGTCGAAGGTGAGGTTGAGATGGGTGCTGTTGGCGGCATGGCGCAGGTGAACGTTCGCGTGGATCGCCAGGTCAAGAACCGTGCCGAGGAAGCGCTGCGGCTTTCGGGCGGGTCACTGCCCGAGCTCATCAAAAAGGTGGTGGCCAAGGTCGCGCAGGGTGGCGGGCAGTGCGAGGAAGTGCTTGCGGCCGTCGACGACCGGCAGCAGACCGTCGCGCCCGATACTCCGTTCGCCGCATCATGGGCGGCGGCGGATCAGCTTTACGCGGACCTGGGCATCGCTACGTCGCCCGTATCCGACGATCGCGGTTGGGAAACAATCTATTCCGAAGCCATGGACGAGCGCTATCGCCAAAAGGGGATGATCCAGTGAGTGGGGCGCCTCTCAAGATCATGGTGGACGCCAACGTATGGGTTGATTCGTTTTGCGTCGACCATGCCGAATCGCTTGCCGCGCGTGCGTTTATTGGGCAGGCGACGGAGACGGGGTCGTTACTGTTCTTTCCGGTGCATATCGCTAAGGACGTGCTATACGTTGTCCAACACGAGCTGAAGCGTAGCGTTCTTGCCGTCGGGGGAGCGCTCGACGAGGCTTCTGCCCGCGCAATTGGCGATGCGGCACTGGCGTTTGTTCGGAATATGACCGAAAACGCCACCGCCGTGGGCGCAGACGCATCCGATCTGTGGCTAGCCGACAAATACTTAGCGCTCCATTGCGATTACGAGGACAACTTGGTACTCGCCGCATGCAAACGCGCCCAGGTTGATTACTTGGTAACTAACGATCGCAAACTGCTCGAACATGCCGATCTTGCAGCAAAGACACCTCGTCAAATGATGCCGATTCTTGCTTTGGCCGAACGCGGCGGCGCGGCTATCGGTTGACGCGAACTGTTTACGGGCCTCTTGGACGACGATGCGCTAAGGGACCCGCGTCTGCTATTTACAAAAGCTCGGCCTTAATGGCGGGACTTTCTGCGAGCTGCTCGGCTGCCTTTTCTTCGGAGCTGTCGAGCGCGGCTAAGCTGCGGTAGACCCACTCGTTGACCTGGGTGTTCTTGACGCCTGCGGTCTGCATAAGGGCGCCTACCTCGCAGATTGCTGTGAGCAGATCGGCTTTGGGACCCGCGAGCTCGACCTCGATGCCGTGGTAGGCGGACACGCCGCGGTTCTCACTCACGTGGTCGATAAAGCCCTCGACGGTCTCAAGCTGCTGGGCGAGAGCTGCATCATCGTCAGCGTCCAGCGCGACGAGTGCGTTCGATACCGTGAGGGCGGGATGTCCGCAGGGGACAAAGCCCTCGATGACATCCATAGCTTCGGTAATGGTTGAGCCCAGGCCCACGAGGGCATTGACGAGTTGCTGCTTGGTATCCATAACGGTCCTTTCGACGGGTCAATTTTGCTTGGCGAAAATATACGTGACGCGTTCGGTGACAAAAGTGCGAAGTATGGTGCACATTATGGTCTTCACAGCTCGTGCATAGAGCAGCTGTCATCCTTTAGAACGTGGTAAGATAGCTATCCACGAGCGGGGCTCACCCGCGTGTTCCTTGAAAAGTCGACGGTTATCGGGTGTTTGCAGGCCCGACGCCATCCAGACTTTCCCAGCATTCGGGGGCGACTGGTTTCGACACGATAGCTCTGAGAGAGGAAGCAAGCCGAGGTCTCCTCGCCTCGTTAAACAGGGGTACCGTCAAATTGAATTGACAACAACTCTTCTTTTGAGCCTATGGCTCTCGCTGCTTAGTTTATAGCGGCGCGTCAACCCGGTGATTTCCCCGACACCGGCGCGACGTCATTTTAGGGGAATGCTCCTGCGCACGTAATCGGTATGGCGCAGGCTAAGATCGAACCGGTTAGGATGCTGCGAGCGTGTCGCTGCGCGCAAAGCGTCCGAGACTAAACCAGCGACTGAGCTTGGAGATGCCAATCAGGGGGCTTTCGTGGACCGGAGTTCGATTCTCCGCGCCTCCACCAATAGTTACAAGCAGGTAGGTAAACGCACCTACCTGCTTTTTTATTACTTACAGATACCGCGGAGAATCGAACTCTATGCAGGGCGCGAGCGTTAAGCAAACGCGAAGCGTTTGTAGCGAGCGGGCGAGGACGCCGACAGGCGGCCGAAGCCGGTGCGGATTTGCGAAGCAAATACGCGGATTCTCCGCGCAAAGCCTCGATTCAAAACGGATGCGATGTTTATTGAATTTCAGCTGGCCAAACCCCGCATCAACGGATCCCCCGTACCGCGGAGAATCGAACTCTGCGCAGGGCGCGAGCGTAAAGAAAACGCCGCAGCAACGCAGGGTGGGACGCGCTTTCCCGCCGACCGCCCCGTCCTCCGCAACTCCAAAACCAATGCGCTCTCTATCCCAAAACTGGGTAGAAGAAAGCCAAAACGAAACAGCAGGAGGTCAACATGACTGCAGAAGATAAAGCAAAGAACGCCGGCAAGGTCGCGCTCGTCCTGGAGGGCGGTAGTTTTCGCGGGCAGTTTACCGCAGGCGTGCTCGACGTCCTCATGGAGGCTGGCGTCGAGATTCCGGCGGTATATGGCGTATCGGCCGGTGCCCTCAACGGCGTGAACTACAAGTCGCACCAGATCGGCCGTGCCAACCGCATCAACCTGGCTTTCTGCAACGACAACCGCTTCATGGGTGCCGCATCGTTTGCGTCCACGGGTTCTATTGTGGGCTACGACTTTATCTTCAACGATGTCCAGGACCGCCTGGATCCCTTTGACAACGTGACGTTTGATGCGAGCCCCATCGAGATGTACGCCGTCGCGACGGACATGCTCTTTGGAACTGCCGCGTACCTGCCGGTCAAAAGCGCCGTGCTCGACCTCGATGCCGTGCGCGCCTCGACGTCGCTGCCGCTGGTGACGCCGCCGGTCGAGATTGACGGACACAAATACGTCGACGGTGGCGTAGCCGATTCGGTTCCCATCGAGCACGTGCTGGAGGAGGCGGGCTTCGATCGCGCGGTTGTCATTGTCACGCAGGACCGCTCGTACGAGAAAAAGCCCTACGAGTTTATGCCCGCCGCGCGCGCCCGCTATGCCGACTACCCCTACCTGCTCGAGGCTATCGAGACGCGCCACGACCGCTATAACATCCAGCGCATGCATCTGTGGAAGTATGAGCGCGAGGGCCGCGCACTGGTCGTTGCTCCGCAAAAGCCGGTCGAGGTCGGTCACGTTGAGCACGATCCAGCAAAGCTCCTCGACCTGTATATTCAGGGCCGCCAGGAGGCAAAGCGCTTGCTGGGAGATATCGAGGCATTTGTCGAGCGCTAGTGTCGCGACGTCATGACCCATGGACGACATGTGCAGAAAGTCTGGTCAGAACCAAAATACCTGTTGACTCGGGCGGCGAGCGGGGTAATATGGACGGGTTACTTGCAGAGCCCCGTGAATCTCTGTAACAACACGTACTGTACATGGAGGAGTCTAAGTGATTTCGAAATCGACTCACTACGCCAAGCAGGGCGAGGTCCAGCGCAACTGGGTTCTCGTCGACGCCGATGGTGCTGTCCTGGGCCGTCTTGCCACCCAGATCGCAATGATTCTGCGCGGTAAGAACAAGCCCCAGTTCACGCCCAACAGCGACTGCGGCGACTTCGTTGTCGTCATCAACGCCGATAAGGTCCAGCTTACCGGTAACAAGGCCGACACGAAGACCTATTATCGCCACAGCGGCTACAACGGCGGCCTCAAGGCTGAGAGCTTCCGCCAGGCTATGGAGAAGCACCCGGAGAAGGTCATCGAGCGCGCCGTTCGCGGCATGCTGCCCAAGACCACCCTCGGCCGTGCCCAGATGACCAAGCTTAAGGTCTACGCTGGTGCCGAGCATCCGCACGCTGCCCAGAACCCCACGAAGATTGAGCTGGAGGCTTAAAGATGGCTGAGAACACCGTTGTCTACCAGGGTACCGGCCGTCGTAAGAACGCCGTCGCCCGCGTCCGTCTCGTCCCCGGCACCGGCAAGGTGACCATCAACAAGCGTGACGCCGAGCAGTATTTCGGCCGTCATCAGCTCGTTGAGAACGCCCTTGCTCCCTTCAAGGTGACCGACACCGCCGGTCAGTTCGACGTTATCGCTCTGTGCGATGGCGGCGGCATCTCCGGTCAGTCCGGCGCTCTGCGCCTGGGCATCGCTCGCGCTCTTCTGAACGCTGGCGACTACCGTGCTGACCTCAAGAAGGCCGGTTTCCTTACGCGCGATGCTCGCGTGGTCGAGCGCAAGAAGTACGGCCTCAAGAAGGCTCGCCGCGCTCCCCAGTTCTCCAAGCGCTAAGGTTTTATCTCCTTACGAGATACAATGTACAAGCGGGGCCTGCCGATTGCTCGGCGGGTCCCGCTTTTCTTTTTCGACTAGGGTGGGCGACTGCGTTTTGCCCACTTGGGAAGGAGCGATCCTATGCCCCAGAACATCTTCGGTACCGATGGCGTCCGCGGCGTCGCCAACGCCGACCTCTCGTGCGACCTCGCGTTTCGCCTTGGTCGTGCGGCGACCAAGTTCCTTGGTCCGGACATTTGCATCGGCCGTGACACGCGTCTTTCGGGCACCATGCTCGAGAGTGCTCTGACCGCCGGCATTATGGCCGAGGGCGGCCGACCGCACTGCTGCGGCGTTATCCCTACGCCGGCCGTGGCGCTGCTCACCGTCCAAAACGAGCTCGACGGCGGCATCGTCATCTCTGCTTCGCACAATCCGCCGGAGTTCAACGGCATCAAGTTCTTTAGCCGCAAGGGCATGAAGCTTCCCGATGCTGTCGAGGAAGAGATCAGCGCCTGGGTCATGTCCGAGGAGGCCATGGCTGCCGATACGCTGCCGACCGGTGCCGGCGTGGGTCACATCATCAAGATGAAGGACGCCCGCAAGGCATATGTCGATCATGCCATCAGCACGCTCGACGGCCTTAAGCTCGACGGCCTGGTTGTTGCCGTCGACTGCGGCCACGGCGCTTCTTGCCAGACCACGCCCGCCGCACTGCAGCGCCTGGGCGCCACGGTCCATGCCATCAACACCGATTACTGCGGCACCGACATTAACGTCGAGTGCGGCTCCACTCATCTTGAGCCCCTGCGCGAGCTCGTGCTGCGCACCCACGCCGACATCGGCCTGGCCCACGATGGCGACGCCGATCGCGTGCTGTTCGTGGACAGCGAGGGCAACGAAATCGATGGCGACTACATCCTGGCCATCTGCGGCTCCGACTTGGCCGCTCGCGGCAAGCTCGCCAACTCCGAGATCGTCTCGACCGTTATGTGCAACCTAGGCTTCTCCATCGCCATGAAGGAGCAGGGCTTCGAGATGGTCCAGACCGCCGTGGGCGACCGCTATGTTCTCGAGCGTATGCTCGAGGACGGTGCCGTCATCGGCGGCGAGCAGTCCGGCCACATCATCTTCCTGGAGCACAACACCACCGGCGACGGCTTGGTGACGGCCCTGCAGCTTCTGGCCGTGCTCAAGCGCACCGGCCGCACCCTCACCGACCTTGCCGGCATCATGAAGAAGTACCCGCAGGTACTTGTCAACGTACATTCCGACAATAAGGCCGGCCTGGACGATTGTCAGCCCATTTGGGACGCCGTCGCTGCCGCCGAGAAGGAGCTCAACGGTCGCGGCCGCATTCTGGTACGTCCGAGTGGCACCGAGCCGCTGGTCCGTGTGATGGCCGAGGCCGAGACGCACGAGTTGACCCAGCGTGTGGTTGACGACATCGTCGAGGTTGTCAAGCGCGAACTTCCCTAATGGTCAAAAACGGGTGCCAAGTGGTAAACTGTTAAAGTTATTTTGATTGATTGGTATGTCCGAGGGGGAGCATGTTCACTAAAGTCCTGAGGTCTTTTGGTATGCGTGGTCGAGTCCTTACGCTGGATGCTCCCATCTCGGGCGACGTCATTCCGTTATCCGAGGTCAAAGACCAGACGTTTGCTACCGGCCTTTTGGGCCAGGGCGTGGCGATTCAGCCTACCGGCACGCGTGTGATTGCGCCGGCAGACGCCAAGGTCGAGGCCATTTTTCCCACGGGTCACGCCGTTGCGCTCAACACGGTCGATGGTCTAGACGTGCTCATCCATGTTGGTTTGGACACTGTCCAGCTTGAGGGCAAGCATTTTAGCGTGCATGCACAGGTGGGTGATGTCGTCCATAAGGGCGACGTGCTTATCGAGTTCGATCGCGAGGCAATTGCTGCCGAGGGTTACGATGTGACGGTTCCCATCTTGGTGTGCAACTCTGTTGAGTTCTCGAGCATCAAGGGCTCCGTTGGCGAGCATGTCGAGGAGATGGACCAGCTCATCGTTGCTCGCGAGCGCTAGTCGCTCCGCTTGGCCTTTAGCCTACAATTCAATCACGTTTACGGAGGGCGCCCTTGAAAGAGGGCGCCCTCCGTGGCAAGATGGGGATTGTCCGAAGCTAAACAGCTTTGGGTCACCGTGGACGGGCAGGGGCCTCGACGCGGTTAGACACGAGACACATATATTACGCGACCTCGCCCTGGTGGCCGCACACGTTGGTTGCGGCCGACGCGGGCCGCGGGCAAGTGCTTGTAAGGGGAGCCTTGCCTCTCTTCTACGAGAAAGGATGCGTAATGAAGATCATTAAGGCTAAAGACTATGAGGATATGAGCCGCAAGGCCGCCAATATCATCTCGGCCCAGGTTATCCTCAAGCCCGATTGCGTGCTGGGTCTTGCCACCGGCTCCACCCCGATTGGTGCCTACAAGCAGCTCGCTGCTTGGTACGAGAAGGGCGACGTCGACTTTGCCGAGGTTAGCACTTACAACCTGGACGAGTATCGCGGCCTTTCGCACGACGATCCCCAGAGCTATCACTACTTTATGCGCGAGAACTTCTTCGATCACATCAATATCGATCTGAACAACACGCACGTGCCCGATGGCTCCAACCCCGATGCCGCTGCTGCCTGCTCCGAGTACGACAAGATCGTCGCTGCCGCCGGTTACCCGGATCTGCAACTGCTCGGTATTGGTAATAACGGTCATATTGGCTTCAACGAGCCCGATGACCACTTCTCCAAGGGCACGCACTGCGTCGACCTGACCGAGAGCACCATTCAGGCCAACAGCCGCCTGTTCGACAGCATCGATGATGTGCCCCGTCAGGCTTACACCATGGGAACCCAGACCATCATGTATGCCCGCATGATCCTGGTTGTCGCCAACGGCGAGGCCAAGGCTCAGGCTGTGCACGATATGTGCTATGGCCCGGTTACGCCCGAGTGCCCCGCTTCGATTCTGCAGCTCCACACCAACTGCGTCGTCGTTGCTGACGAGGCCGCTCTTTCGCTCTGCGAGTAACGCGACCAAGCGATCTTACATAGCTTTTCAAAGGGCCCTCGCTTTGCGGGGGCCTTTTTAGTGGACATAGGCCGTGGCGCATGCATGACGGAAACCTTGCCGCATGCTTGACTGGAGGGTTTGAAATTTTGCAATTCATTCTATAGCAGATTCTATGCACATTTGCCACCATAGAGTCGCAGGCGGTAGCGAGGAGTAGGCGAGTTGCGCAACTCAAATAAAAACAGTCGACTGCGCTACACTGCAAATGGGATGGGACATGCTGGCAAGCGCATTGACCTGCGCAAAGACCTATTGGTCGAGGGATAAGTTACCATCGGGCCTCGCTGTACAAAAACTTGCCAAACACGTACCGGCAGACAGCCAAAAACTCTAAGTCACGCTATTCACGGGGTGGCTCATATGGTTCTGCAGCTACGGTGTCCATATGGTCGAGTTGAGGAGCAGGTATGGTAAATGATCTGGGCAATACGGACGGCCTCGAGTTGATGCCGACGGGCGGCGACTATATGGTGCGGCGCGATCGCTTGATGAACGAGCTCATCGTTAAGGGGCGCAAGGCAGGAATCGTTCTGCTTTACGCGCCCGACGGGTTTGGTAAGACGTCGGTATTGCTGCAATACGTGCAGGAGGTTAAATCGGACCCGACGCGAGGGCCGGTTCGGATTATCGAGGCAGACCGCGCGATTGGACGCGAGCTCTTTATGCAGCTCGAGGTTGTCGCCGATGAGCTTAAGGACAAACCCCATTCGCTCGTTGCGATCGACAACGTGCCCAATCTCGAGCAGCGCGAAACCGAGGACCTCATCGATCGAATCCGCAGTTTGCGTGCTACGGGGACGGGGGTCTTTATTGCCTGCCGCCCCTCCAACCGATTGCTTATCCACGGGCTGGGCGATTCTGTAAAAGTCAATGCGCAGATGCTCAAGGTGCACGCCTATGAGTATTCGTCATGGGCCACGGCGTTCTCTATCAGCACATCGCTCGATTTTTATCGGCTCACGCAAGGTGTGCCAGAGCTGGTATCTGCCTTGCAGACGGGGATGTATGGACAGGGCGATGTTGCCGGGTTGCTCGAAAACGAAATCGTCAACGTGTACGGTGCGGCGCTGGCCGATCTCGCATCGCTCGAGAACAACCTGTTGTTTACCGTTGCCTGCTTGATGGTATTGATGGGCGAGGGCCGCATTGCGGAGCTAGAGGCGTGCGGTGTGAGGCTTTCGATGGTCGACCAGTCTATCTTTGTGCGCGATTATCCGATTTTTGGCGTGGATCCGTCTGATCGCACCTTTAGGTGTTTGGGCGCTAAGGACAACGCGCGCCTGAGGCTGCGAAAGCTTGTTGCCGAGATCCGTCCCGAACTAGTATCGCGGGCTGCTCGCATTTTGATAAAGGCGGCCCGATGCGATTTGGCCATGGACCTGGCCGATGCGTTCTTGGACCGCCGTGTGGTGTTGGAGCTTGCCGGGCAGTATGGGGCCGATCTTGCCCTGACCGGGCATGGAGGGGACATTTGCCGTGCAGCATCGGCGATGATCAATGCGGAAAAGCAGGAGCAAGAGCCGACAGCCGCCGAGGCACTCGGCGTGTATCTGGCGGCTGTCAGCGTGTGCAATACAAAGCTGGTAAGGTATATGGCGTCCGTTATCGAACGTGCGGGTGACCAGGCGGCCCGCGAGGTCGACCCCGCTACCTGGAAAATAGCCCAGGCGCTTACTATCGCCTTTTACGGCGACAATGACCTGGGGCTTCCCGCCAACCCTGTTGTGCAAGAACAGACATCCTGCGAGGTGCTCGACATGCTGTCCGCGCATATCGAGGTCAAGCGCCACCTAACCGAGCGAGCGGAAGACGGCAATGTTCTCGCGAAGCTCAAGGCGTGCAAAGCTTATGATTGCGAGCTCGACATCGCGGGGATTCTCATACAGGCCGACCATATGCTGGTGGAGCTGTTCGACGGCTCGTTTGCTAAACCCGACGAGCGCGATGACAAGATGGCGCAGATACTCGAGGCGCTCGATATCCGCGGGCTTAAGGCGCCATCCATTTGGCTGCGTATGGTGCTGGCCGCGCGGCGCCTGCTCGCGGGCTTGCCCGTGATCGACGATGTGGCGTTTGGCGAGCTCGACCGCTTTGCGGTGCGTGTTCGTGACAATCAAATTCAGCTGTTTGGGTTATTGCTGGAGGGTTGGCAATCGCTGGCGGAGGGGCGGCCGGTCAACGCGAAGTTCCGCGCGGTTCAGGTGCTCAAGCTCGCCGACGAATCGATTGCGTACATGCGCGAAAACGCGTTGCTGCTGGAGCGCGTGGCGTACCTGCGCAATACATCGCTGGTATCGGTTCGCGAAGAGGCGGAGCTGCTCGACATTAGCAAGACGCAGGTCGGTGGCTCAGAAGCCTGGATCGTGGCGCTGCACCTGGCCGCTGCGGGCCGCGATAGCGATCTTGCCGCCTGGATGTCTATGAATCGCTCGGGGATTTTAGACCCATCGTATCGGCTATTTGCGCGTCTTGCGATGCACTGTCTGGGCGAGCCTGCCGTCAGGATTCGCAAGAAGCTTCCGGTGCGTGAGCTGTCGCGGTATTCACTACGCGATGATTTTGAGGGCGAAAGCGAGCACCTGTTCCAGGCGGGCGAGGTTGAGGCTGTCGATGCGATCGGCCATATTGAGATGCGCATGTTTGGCACATTTCGCGCCGAGCGCGACGGCTTTCCCATCACGGATAAGATGTGGCGTCGCAAAAAGGCGGCAACACTTGCCGAGCGGCTCGCGTTGGGCATGGATGCCATGGTCGACCGCGAGACAATCGCCATGGAGTTGTGGCCCCATGCCGAGTTTAGCGCCGCGCGCAACAATCTGTATTCGACGGTATCGCGCTTGCGCTCGGCTTTGGGTCCAACGCCGGATGGCAAGTCGTGCGTGCTCATCCAAAACGAGTGCATAGGGCTCAACGGCGACTACGTTAAGACCGATGTAAGGCTCTTTGACCAGCTGAGCCGCGAGATCCTGGGAAACCGTATGGGCGCGAGAGGCCCTCACCTGGTTGAGCTTTGTCTTAAGGTTGAGCAGCTCTACGCGGGGCCGCTGTATGTTCCCACCGGTTGCAATCCCACGTTTTTTACGCGCATGCGCCACATTATGCAATCCAAGTACATCGACTGCATGATTAGGGGAGCGAATGCCGCTCTCGAGGAAAATGACCTGCAATCGGCAATTTGGCTCGTTGAATCGGGGCTTCGCCAAGAGACTGCGCGCGAGGACATGGTTCGCTGTGCCATGCGCGTTTACGGTGCGGCGGGACGACGCCGCGATGTTGTCGAGCTATACAGCGGCCACATGCACCACCTGCGAGAGCAGGTTCAAGGCGTGCCCGAGCCCGAGACAAGGCGCCTGTATGAGCGCCTGGTCGAAGGCAGGCTCAAGCGCGTGCTTGTCGAGCGATAAAAAACGGGCGCCCGAATCACTCGGACGCCCGCAGGCTACTCGGTATGGCCAGTCGGTTTTAGACGAGCTTGATCTTCTCGATATCCTTGCGCGAGGACTCGCGATACAGCGAGAACTTGCGGCCGATAACCTGAACGACGTCGGCGTGGCAGCGCTCGGCGAGCTCCTCGGCGGCCTCGCGGGCAGAAAGGCTGGAGCCGTCCAGCACGGAGCACTTAACGAGCTCGTGCTTCTCCAGGTAGGCGACCGTCTGCTCGACGGTGCCCTCGTTGACATCGGACTTACCGATGATGATGGCGGGGTTGAGGTGATGGGCCATGCTGCGAAGCTGCTTGACCTGGGCTCCTGTCAGTGCCATGGGTTCTCGCTTTCTATGTATGGGGCGCCCCGCAATGGGGCCTTAATCTACGTGAGCTGTCCCACGATAGCGCAGGAACGGCGTGGTGTGGAGCGCGTTTGCCCAGTTCGCAAAGAATGCGGATGCCGGGCGGGAAGACGATGCAAGCTTTAGATGGGCTACGGGCGGGGTACGGAGACCGGCTCCCAGGCGATAAACGCCCATCGGACTTTGCGGATGTGGCCGAGCATGTAGCGTCCCTGCGGTACGCCCTTGGATCCCGGCTCACCGGCATGCGGGTTCTCGATCATGTGGTGGGCGATATAGTTGCGCAGGCGGTCGATCTTGTCCTCGTTGCCGTGCTCGAGCATGCGAGAAAAGTCTGCCACGCCTGCCTCGAGACTATCGAAGGTGTCGCGGCGGGGTGATTCAAAATACGTGACCTGTGGCAGTGCACCCATCTGAATAAGGATGTTAAAGGCGTACACAAAACCATTGCTGCAGGTAACCGAGGCGCCGATGGCATTCATCAGGTGCAGGTCATAGCGCGGGCTGGAGTTGGCGACCATCGCGACAGCACAACGCCGACGAGCCGTTCGATCAAGCTTGGCAAGTGCGCCTTTTAGGTTGGTCGTGGTGACAGAGCGACTGGCAAAGGCAACATCCACCGCTTTTGCGACCGGTCCAACCAAATCCCAATCATCATCCCAAGCAAGCTCAAGCGGTGTAATGCAATCCTCGAGCCCATAGTACTCAATGCCAGCATCAAGCGTGCCCAACATAGCGGGGGAGAAGTCTGCTGCAATCACAGGATGCCCAGCCTGAGCAAGCGGAATAGCAATCGACCCAGCCCCGCACCCCATATCGAGCACCGACTCACCAGGCTCAAGCGCCAGCAGTTTTATAAAATCCCGAGCATACGGGGCAGTCTCCAATGGCCGAAAATGCCGAGCCCGCTTATCCCACTCAAAAGGATCATCAGCCCGTCGCCGATCAGCTTGCAGACGCATCCATCCGCCATTCCAATCAGCAGAAAGCAGCTCGGAACGAATCAAATCATCAGCCACGGGCCATCCCCCTCACAACAAAAAAGCGACTCCTCCCAAAAGAAGAGCCGCAACCAGCATATATCAGAAAGAACCGTTCCAACGCCAAACCGCCCTCACAGCCAAGGCGGGCAGAAGCGAAGCGACTGCCAAACGGGACAGAACCCAACCGAGGTCCCGTTGTGCGGGAGCCCCGCCGCCGGGCGGCAGACATATAAGGTCGATCGCGAGTTCCGCACGAGCCGGAGAGCACTAAATGTGCTCTCCGTGCGAGTCAGGACTGTCCGAGCAGGCGACCTTATATGTCTGCCGCCCGGCGGCGGGGCTCCTCGCCCGAACCCCTCAGCTAGTTCTTCAGCGAGTTCAGCGGTGCCGGGAAGCGTCCACCACGGTGGGCAAGCACGGTGCCGGCGTTGGGGTTCACCGGCATGATGGGCGCACGGCCGAACAGACCGCCGTACTCAACGCAGTCGCCCACGCCCTTGCCGATAGCGGGAATCACGCGCACGGCCGTGGTCTTGTTGTTGATGACGCCGATGGCCATCTCGTCGGCGATGATGCCGGCGATGGTCTCGACTGGGGTGTCGCCGGGGATGGCGATCATGTCCAGGCCAACGGAGCACACGCAGGTCATGGCCTCGAGCTTCTCGAGCGAAAGTGCGCCGGCCTCGACGGCAGCAATCATGCCGGCGTCCTCGGACACGGGGATAAAGGCGCCCGAGAGACCGCCCACGCTGGAGCTGGCCATGACGCCGCCCTTCTTGACGGCATCGTTGAGCATGGCGAGCGCGCAGGTCGTGCCCGGGCCACCGCAGGTGCCCACGCCGATGATCTCGAGGATGCGCGCGACGGAGTCGCCGATGGCGGGCGTGGGAGCCAGCGACAGGTCGACAATGCCCTTCTCGACACCCAGGCGATGGGCGGCCTCGCGGCTCATGAGCTCGCCGGCACGGGTGATCTTAAAGGCGGTCTGCTTAATCTTCTCGGCGACTTCCATCATCGATGCGGAATCGGGCAGCGTCTCCAGGGCTGCCGCCATAACGCCGGGGCCCGAGACGCCTACGTTGATGACGGCGTCGGCCTCGCCACCGCCGTGGACGGCGCCCGCCATAAACGGGGAGTCCTCGACCATGTTGGCAAAGCAGACAAACTTGGAGGCGCCAACGGAATCCTCGTCTGCCGTAAGCTTGGCGGCATCGATGATGGTCTGAGCCGCCATGAGCACGGCGTCCATGTTGATGCCGGCACGCAGGCTGGCGACGTTGACGCTGGAGCAGACGCGGCTGGTGGTGGCAAGCGCCTGGGGGATGGACTGGATGACGCGGCGGTCGGCGTCGCCGATGCCCTTCTGGACGAGTGCGGAGAAACCGCCCAGGTAATCGATGCCGAGCGTCTCGGCCGCGCGGTCGAGGGCATGCGCGATGGGGGTGAGGTCCTCATCCTTGCAGCACGCGGCGATCTGTGCCACCGGGGTGACGGAAACGCGCTTGTTGACGATGGGGATACCGTACTCGCGCTCGAGGTTCTCGGCGGTCTCGACCAAGTGCTCAGCCGTGTGCGTCACGTGGTCGTAGATCTTCGTGCACATGCGGTCGAGGTTCTCGTCGCCGCAACCCATGAGCGAAACACCCATGGTGATGGTCCTGATGTCGAGGTTCTGCTCCTCAACCATGCCGCGGGTTTCCGCGATTTCTGCGGGCGTGATCGCCATCCTTGCGCTCCTATCTGCCAAAACGAGCATAGTCTTGTCTATTCTAACGTGCCGCACGTGCCAAGTGGCGCATGCGGCACGTTTTGGTGCTCGGTTGTTTCCGTTGTGTTACTGCCCAAAGACCTCTTCGGCGATGCGCGCGCTTTCGGCGGCGTCCTTGGCGTAGTAGTCCGCGCCGATCTGCTTGGCGTATTCGGGGGTGAGCACGGCGCCACCTACGATGATCTTGACGCCCGGCACCTCGGCATGAAGCAGCTTGATGGTTTCCTCCATGGCGACGACCGTGGTAGTCATAAGCGCCGAGAGGCCGACGAGCTTAATGTCGCGTTCCTTGACGGTCTTGAGCACCTCCTGCGGGTCGACGTCGCGACCCAGATCAAAGACGGTGTAGCCGTAGTTATCGAGCAGCATCTTGACGATGTTCTTACCGATGTCGTGGATGTCGCCCTTGACGGTGGCCACGCAGATTTTGCCCTTGTCGGCAATCTCGCCGGCGGGCATCAGGCGCTTGATGGTGTCAAAGCCAGCACGCGCGGCCTCGGCCGAGGCCATGAGCTGCGGCAAGAAGAACTTTCCCTGGTCAAAGAGGACGCCAACCTCGTCGAGGGCGGGGATAAAGTGGTTGTTGATGAGGTCCATGGCGTCGTGATCTGCCAGAAGACGCTCGGTCTCGGCTGCGATCTCGCCTTTGCGGCCCGAGACGACCATGTGGCGGATGGGATCGTCATCGGCGCTTGCGGTGGTGCTTGCGGCAGGTGCGGCATCGCTCGATACTGCTTGAGCTGCTGCCGGGTTAGCGGCGATCTTGTACGGATCGGTCCAGCCGGCGTAGCGCTCGATGTATCCGGTCGAGCCCTCGTCCTCAACGCTCAAGACGCGATAGCTGTAGACGGTATCCATAAAGCGCTTGGAACCTGGGTTCATGATGGGGGCGTCCAGGCCCGCGCCGAAGGCGGCAGCCAAAAAGACCGAGCCCAGCAGCGGGCGGGCGGGCAGACCAAAGCTGATGTTCGACACGCCGAGTGCGCATTTGACGCCCAGACGCTCCTTGCACAGGGACATGGCGCGCAGGATCTGCTCGGCCTGGCGCTGGTTGGTCGAGGCGGTCATGACCAGGCAGTCGATGAGGATGCGGTTCGGTCCGATGCCGTAACGGGCGGCTTCGGCCACGATGCGCTCGGCGATGGCGAAGCGAGCCTCGGCGGTATCGGGGATGCCGTCTTCGTCGAGCGTGAGGCCGACAACGTTGGTGCCGTAGTGGGCGACTAGGGGAAAGATCTCGTCCATGATTTGCCGTTTGCCATTGACCGAGTTGATGATGGGCTTGCCGGCGTAGCGGCGCACGGCTGCCTCGACGGCTGCGGGGTCGGTGGAGTCGATCTGCAGCGGCAGCAGCGTGGAGCCCTGGAGCTGCTCGGTCGCCTGCTGGATGATCTTGACCTCGTCGATCTCGGGCAGGCCTACGTTGACGTCCAGGATGTCGGCGCCCTGTTCCTGCTGGCTGATGCCCTGGCTCACGACGTAGTCTAGGTCGCCGTCGCGCAGGGCCTGTTGCAGGCGCTTTTTGCCGGTGGGATTGATGCGCTCGCCGATGACGGCGATCTTGTGGCCGTCGCAGGGGAGGTCCACGACCGTCTGGGCGCTCGTGACCGACATACTGGGCTTGCGGTGACGCGGGCTGGGCGTGTGATTGTCGATGAGGGTGCGAAGTGCCGCCATGTGCGTGGGCGTGGTGCCACAGCAGCCACCCACGACGCTCACGCCGTCCTCAATCATGCCGGCGACGGCCTCGGCGTATTCGGGTGCCTGGATGTCAAAGACGGTATTGCCGTCATCGTCCACGCGGGGCAGTCCCGCATTGGCCTGCACCATAACGGGCTTGTCGGTGACGGTGAGCATACGCGCGGCGAGTCCTCGGAGCTCGGCCGGGCCCTGGCTGCAGTTGATGCCCAGGACGTCGGCGCCGATGGCGTCGAGGGTGATGGCGGCGACCTCGGGGCTCGTTCCCAGGAAGGTGCGGCCGTCTTCCTCAAAGGTCATGGTGGCAAAGACGGGCAGGTCGGAGTTCTCGCGGCAGGCGAGGACCGCCGCCTTGATCTCGGCAAGGTCAGTCATGGTCTCGATAATAAAGAGGTCCACGCCCGCATCGATGCCGGCGCGCACTTCCTCGGCAAAGAGGTCATAGGCCTCGTCGAAGCTCAGGGTGCCCAAGGGGCGAAGTAGCGCGCCGATGGGGCCGATATCGCCGGCGACGTAGTGGGCACCGGCCGCGCGGGCGCAGGCGACAGCGGCGGCAAAGACATCTGCCACGGTGGCGGCGCCGTCGAGCTTGTGGGCGTTGGCACCAAAGGTGTTGGCGGTGATCACGTCGCAGCCAGCCTCGACGTATTGGCGCTGAATGTCGGTAATGACCTGAGGCTCCTCAAAGTTGAGCAGCTCGGGCAGGGCGCCGGCTTTCATGCCGGCCGCCTGCAGCATGGTGCCCATGCCGCCGTCGAACAGCAGGTGCCCCGTGCCCTCGATGGCGGCGCGCAGGCGATCGTCCTTAATGCGAAGGTCGTCGATTGTGCGCGTCTTGTATACAGCGCCATTGCGGCGTGCGGCATCAACGGGCGCCGCCAGCGCGGCGCCGTCCAGATCATGAGTGATAAGCGGAGTAAACATCGAGGGCTCCTAATGGCTGGAATAGCAGGTGGTGTGGGCGGCGCGGAAGCGACAGTGCTCGCGCATGCGGCAGATATTGCAGGTGGGGCGGCTCTGGGCGTCGTGGACCTCGCCGTCAAACAGACCGATCACCGCGGTCACGCTCTTTGTGGGCATGAGCAGGCTGGTAGGCGTGACGGTAAGCCCGATGAGCCGCGTAGCGTTGAGCGCAGCAACGATTGAGCGCTGGGCCGTAAGCGGGCAGTCGCCGTAGCCGGGACTGAAGCGCCAGTTACCGGCGAGTCCGTGTGCGGCGGCCGCAGCCTTGACCTGCTGGTCCATCTGCTCGACGGCGGCTTCTACATAGGCAGAGCATGCGGCGTCGAGCACGGCTCCCTCCAGGGGCTGCTGGGCTCCCGTGGTGCGCAGACGACGCTCGGCGTCCATGCCGAGGGTGCATGCCATGAGTGCGGCAAAGCGGGCGTCTTTGAGGTGGCGATAGATATCGCGACCGCGCAGCTCAACGTTGGTGCCGACCAAGCGAATGCAAGGATCGCCCTGTTCATCGACTCCCGTGGCATCGATGGCAAATGTGCGGCGCACGCCGCGGGGCTCAATGTCCAGCTCCAGACGCTCAACGACAAGCTCAATACGCTGCGACAGCTCTGGCTCAATCTGCTGGCCGCCGTAGCCCAGGTAGCGCAGCATCTCGGCACGGTCGACACGAGGGTGGTGGGCAGCGTCGATACGATAAAGCGCCGGCGACGCAAGGTCGGCCGGCACTTCAACAACGGTTATATCGGCGTGCGGTTTTTCCATTACCCCAGGCGCTCCATAATGGTCGCGGCGATTGCAGGACGGTTCATAGTGTACAGGTGCAGACCGTCGGCACCGTGCTCCTTAAGGTCGCAAAGCTGACGAGCAGCATAATCTACACCGGCCGCCTGCAGGCTCTCGGGGTCGTTCTCGTACTTGGCGAGAATCTTGATGACGGGGGAGGGCAGCGACGCACCGCACATAAAGACCATGCGGCTGATCTGCGACTTGCCCATAAACGGCATGATGCCCGCGGTAATGGGCACGGTGATGCCGGCCTTGTCGGCAAGCTCGCGAAAACGGTAGAAGCACTCGTTGTCAAAAAAGAGCTGCGTCACAAAGAAGCTCGCGCCGGCGTCCTGTTTTTGCTTGAGGTATTCGACCGAGAGGTTGAGATCCTCGCAGGCAATGTGGCCCTCGGGGTAGGCTGCGGCGCCCACGCAAAAGCCGGCATCGACGAGCTCCGGGATGAGGTCGCAGGCGTAGGCGTAGTCCGAGGCGGGCTTGTCATCTTCAGTCGCGCCAGCGGGCAGGTCGCCGCGCAGGGCTAGCACGTTTTCCACACCGGCCGAGCGATACTCGTCAATCTTGGCGGCGATGTCGGCGTGGGTGCGGCCAACGCAGGTGAGGTGCGCCACCGAGGGCGTATCGAATTCGCTCGTAATCATATGCGCGATGGGGGCGGTGGTGGCACCGTTGCCCGAGCCGCCGGCCGAGCAGGTGACCGAGACAAAGCTCGGCGAAAGCTTGCACAGATTGCCTGCCACTTCGCGAGCCGTATCGAGGGTCAGCTCGCCCTTGGGCGGGAACATCTCAAACGAAACGGGCGCGGTGCCCTGGGATGCTGCCTGCTTAAAAACCTCGTCGACGCGCATATCGTGCTCCTCTAGATACGTAATAGTGTGATGTCTTGTAAGGATTCTACTGCACCACTGTGCCACGGTGGAGTTTCACTCGCTATTTGGGGATACCAATCAAAGATGCCTTGCTATCGGCATTTCCTATAACAGAGCGGTCAATGTAGGATGGGGCTATATTGAATGGTATCTGATGCGAAATACCAGTTAATAGAGCCCCATCCTACATTGACCACCCTTAAACCATGGGGAGAGGTCTGCAATTTATGCAGTTGATTGACTGTTGAGGGTGGCAACGCCGCCTCGATAGGGTAACCTCATTGATTGGTTTCGCGACGGCAACATAACGGTAATGTCGCGGAAACACGGCGAGTCTAAGCTATGACTCGTTCGTTAGTAATCAACACCGCTTCTCACGCGGTGCCGATACGAAGGGAGTTCCGTATGGCCGAACTTACTGACCGCTTCGGGACCATGGTGTTCTCTGAGGAAGTCATGAAGGATTACCTCCCCAAGGACATTTGGAAGCGCCTTGCTGCAACCCTCGAGGGCGGTGAGCCGCTCGACCTGGACGTGGCCAACGCCGTTGCCCATGCCATGAAGGTCTGGGCCATCTCCAAGGGTGCGACGCACTACGCGCACTGGTTCCAGCCGCTTTCGGGCATTACTTCCGAGAAGCACGACAGCTTCCTGGAGCCCAACCACGACGGCACCGCCATTACCAAGTTTACGGGCAAGAACCTCATCCAGGGCGAGCCGGACGCCTCCAGCTTCCCCAACGGCGGCCTGCGCGCTACCTTCGAGGCCCGTGGCTACACTGCTTGGGATCCCACTAGCCCCGCCTTTATCAAGGACGATGTCCTGTGCATCCCCACGGCTTTCTGCTCCTACACGGGCGAGGCCCTGGACAAGAAGACCCCGCTGCTGCGTTCCATGACCGCGCTCTCGCGTGAGTCTAAGCGCGTTTTGGCGCTGTTTGGCAAGACCCCCAAGAAGGTCGTTCCTTCCGTGGGCGACGAGCAGGAGTACTTCCTGATCAAGAAGGACGCCTATCGCAAGCGCAAGGACCTGGTCATCACCGGCCGCACCCTCTTTGGTGCCGCTCCCTGCAAGGGCCAGGAGCTCGAGGAGCACTACTTTGGCGCTATCCGCCCCACCGTCTCGGCCTATATGAAGGACCTGGACGATGAACTGTGGGCGCTTGGCATTCCCGCCAAGACCAAGCACAACGAGGTTGCTCCCTGCCAGCATGAGCTCGCACCGGTCTATGGCGAGGTCAACGAGGCCATCGACCAGAATCTGGTCATGATGGAGAAGATGAAGCTCATCGCCTCCCGCCACGACTTGGTCTGCCTGCTGCACGAGAAGCCCTTTGAGGGCATCAACGGTTCGGGCAAGCACAACAACTGGTCGCTTGGCACCGAGTCCGAGAATCTGCTCGATCCGGGCGACACCCCGCTCGACAACCTGCAGTTCATCGTCTTCCTCACCGCGGTGATCGAGGCCGTCGATAACTATCAGGAGCTCCTGCGTGCCTCCGTTGCCTCGGCCGGCAACGATCATCGTCTGGGCGCCAACGAGGCTCCTCCGGCGATTATGTCCATCTTCCTGGGCGACCAGCTTACCGAGGTCGTCGAGAAGATCATCGATGGCAAGGCTTCCGTCCATGCCACGCGCGGCGTGCTCGACCTGGGCGCCGATACCCTGCCCAAGCTGATGCAGGACAACACCGACCGCAACCGCACCTCCCCGTTTGCCTTCACCGGCAACAAGTTCGAGTTCCGTGCCTGCGGTTCCGAGCAGAACGTTTCCGACTCCAACCTGGTGCTCGATGCCGCCGTGGCCAAGTCGCTCAAGTCCTTCGCCGACGCACTCGAGGGTACGCCCGAGGATGAGTTCCAGGACGCCGCGCTCGAGTACTGCAAGAAGGTCCTGACCGACCACCAGCGCATCCTGTTCTCCGGTGACGGCTACTCCGACGAGTGGCCCGTTGAGGCCGAGAAGCGCGGTCTTGCCAACAACAAGACCACGGCCGACGCCCTGCCCGCCTTTGTTTCCGATAAGGCCATTGCGCTCTTTGAGGAGACGGGTGTCCTGACCAAGGCCGAGGCCCAGTGCCGCTACGACTGCAAGCTCGAGAAGTACAACAAGCTCATGAACATCGAGGCCACCACGATGGTTCGCGAGGCGCGTCGTACCTATCGCCCGGTCATTACCGCCTATGCCACCAAGGTCGCTAAGGGCCTTGAGACTATTCGTGCCGCTGGTGCGGAGGCCGCCATGCAGTGCGAGCAGAACACGCTCAACAAGCTCTGCAACGGTATCACCGCCATCAACGACTCCATCAAGGCGCTCGATGCCGTGCATCAGAAGGCCGAAGCCCTCGATGGTCAGGAGCAGGCCAACGTGTACGCGCACGAGGTCGTTCCCGCTATGGATACGCTGCGCGCCGCCGTGGATGCCATGGAGGAGATTGTGGCCGCTGACTACTGGCCGGTCCCGACCTACGACGACATTCTGTTCTATGTGTAACAGACACGTTTGATTTTGCGTGTGAAGGGGTCTCGCCTGTGTGAGGCCCCTTCTTTTTTGCCGCTTTGACCTGCTTTGAACTTGCAGCCGAGCGAGCGTTTCGCGCGGGGCATCTTAAAAGTTGTAACCTGTTTTGGCATGCGGACGTTCCGGGCGTTTGTTCATAAAGGGGAGGATGATCCGATGAGGGTATTCGATATCGTGTTTAGCCCGACCGGCGGAACGGAAAGGGCGTCTGGCTACATTGCCAATGCGTTGGAAGGGGAAACCGTTGCTGTAGATCTGACCGATAGCGGGCTTGGTTTTCGCACGGTTGCGATGACAAAAGAGGATGTAGCCGTGATCGCGGTACCCTCGTATGGCGGGCGAGTCCCGGCTGTGGCTGCGGAGCGCTTGGGTATGATGCGGGGAAACGGTGCGCAGGCGGTTCTGGTTTGTGTTTACGGAAACCGCGCGTATGAGGACACGCTGGTCGAGCTTGAGGATGCGGCAAAGGGCGCGGGCTTTCGGGTGATCGCGGCGGTTTCTGCCATCGCCGAGCATTCTATTGTTCGCCAGTTTGCAGCCGGTCGGCCAGACCCACAGGACGCGGCGCAGCTCGCTGGGTTTGCGAATCAGATTCAGCAAAAGATATCTGCAGGAGATGCTTCTGAGCTGGCTATTCCGGGCAATCGTCCCTATAAGAAGGCCGGGGGCGCCGGTATGGTGCCCAAGGCCACAAAAGAGTGCACCGCTTGCGGGGCTTGTGCCGCAGCGTGCCCTGTTGGCGCTATCGATAAAGACGATCCCAAGCGGGTGGACAAAAAGACCTGCATTTCCTGCATGCGTTGCGTTGCCGTGTGTCCGTGGGGCGCTCGCGCGGTAAATCCCGTCATGCTCTCTGCGGCTACCAAGATGTTGAGCAAAGTCTGCGCCGAACGGAAGGAGTGCGAGCTGTTTATCTAGCGCAGGGGCTTTGAGTCTTCTTCATCTAATGTCAAGAAAGAACGAACCCGTGCGATGGTAACTCGCACGGGTTCGTACATTTTTGAGTTGGTGCCCCCAGCGGGATGTCCGCGTGCGGCTGGCGCCGCCCGCTTCCGCTGCGTCGCTTCGCTCCTTGCGCGCTGCGCTGGAAAACGCTTGCGCGTTTCCTCAGCTCCGCACCCTGTCGGGTTCGAATCCCGGCACATGGGTAGCAAAAAGCCCGCTACCGAATTGGCAACGGGCTTCTCAGATTCTGTGGTGCCCCCAGCGGGATTCGAACCCGCGATATCCACCTTGAAAGGGTGGCGTCCTTGGCCGCTAGACGATGGGGACAGCGGGAAAGAGTATAGCAGACTTTTTTGCCGGCGCGTATATCGTTGGCAAACTGGAAAACCACCACACAGGAGCTGGCTCCCTATCCTGATTTTCAAATATCTCAATCTGTAACATCTGGGCAGGCAAATCGGCTCTATCTGTTACAGATCGAGACAGACGGCGGGCGTCGGGACGAATATCTCAATCTGTAACAGTAAGACGACTTTCAACGGCCTAGATGTTACAGATCGAGACAAACAAACGTGGCAGATCAAAACCACCACAAAGGTGCCTGTCCCCTTTGTGGTGGCGGGGCGTTAGGGGAGGAGCTTCATCGCGGCGTCGTGGGCGGCGTGCTCGTAAGCGTCGTCGAGGGGCTTGAGCGGCAGCAGAGCGGTGGCCTGTGCATCGCCACGGCGCTCGAGAGCGTGGGTGATGAGCCAGTCGGCGAGTTCGGGGTTCTTGGGCAGTGCCGGTCCGTGTAGGTACGTGCCGATGACGCCCTTGTAGATCAGACCCTCAAAGCCGTCGTCGCCGTTGTTACCGGTGCCCGTGACGACGGACGTTCCGAGCGGCGTGGCCTCGGCGTCCAAAAGCGTGCGGCCACCGTGGTTCTCGAATCCCACAAAGGGCTCGGGTGCCAGGTCGGTCTTGACGGCGACGTTGCCGATCAGGCGGTCGGAGCCGCGCACGGTTTCGGCGGCAATGACGCCCAGGCCCTCGAGGCGATTCTCACCCATATAGTACGAACGGCCGAGCAGCTGATAGCTGCCGCAGATAGCGAGCAGCGAGCCGCCATCCTCAACATAGGACGCGACCTTGTCTTTTTGAGCGAGCAGCTCGTGTGCCACGGCAAGCTGGTCGCGGTCGGAGCCACCGCCCATCATAACGATGTCGGCGTCGGTGAGATCGAGCGACTCGCCCATGCGGACCTCGTCCACACGCACGGGAATGCCGCGCCAGGCGCAGCGGCGCTCGAGGGCAATGACGTTGCCGCCGTCGCCATAGAGGTTGAGGGCATCGGGATACAGGTAGACGATGCGCAGGGGGCGCGAGAGTTCGACCGGCGCAATATCGGTGGGGACAGCGCTGCCATCGGCGCGCGTTGCGGCGTGGGAGGCAACCGAGCTCGCATCGGTGCCCTTAAGCTCGTCGAGCTCCTTGACCAGCGGCGGGAAGGCCGTGTAATTGGCGACGGCGTAGAAAGTGTCGCCAGCCTCCTCGTCTGCCACGGCGCCGATTGCCTGCTCGATATTCGAGATGATGGCGGAGTCGATGCCGGCGTACTTCAGGCGTACCTGCATATCGTGTGCACGCGTGCCGCCGGCAAAGGCGACAAGCCCTGGGGTATCGGCGATGCGCTCGAAGTCGACGTCGTAGATCCACGAGACATCGTGGCCGTCGGCGTCGTTGTCGTTCAGAAAGAAGGCGCAGAGTCTGCCGCCCGCCGTCTTAATGGACTGGATCTGGCGATCGAAGCCCACGGGATTCTTGGCCAGGTTTGCCTCGACGGTACGGCCGGCGATCTCCCAGCGGCCCATGCGTCCGCCGGCGGGGACGTAGGCATCGAGCGTGGACTGTAGATGTGCCGCGCCCACGCCCAGCTCGCGCGCCGCAAAGAAGGCGGCGGCAACGTTATAGACCATGTATAGGCCGTTGTAGCGCGTGGCGATGTGCGTTGCGGGTGCGTCAGTATCGGGTCCAAAGTTCAGGTCAAAGCCGTAGCCGTTGCAGGTGAGCTCAACGTCCGTTACGCGACGGACCAGCGCGGGACGACCCCAGCCGCACGAGGGGCAATGGTATGCTCCAAGCTGTCCGTACTGCACATAGTCGTACTCCAGCGGCGCGTTGCACTGCGAGCAAAAGCGCGAGTCGCTAATGCGGTCAGACTCGGTGTCGGTGGCGCCGTCGATGCCAAAGGCGATGCTTGCATTGGGAACGCGCGCGGCGATCGCGGCACACAGCGGGTCGTCGGCGTTATAGATGAGCGTCGTTGTCGGCGAAAGCTCCAGCGCGTGGGCGATGACATCCTGGGTATGGTCGATCTCACCGTAGCGGTCCAGCTGGTCGCGGAACAGGTTGAGCAGCACAAAGTAGGTCGGCTTGAGCTTGGGCAGGACGCGCACCGTGTAGAGCTCGTCGCACTCAAAGACGCCTACGCGCTTGCTGCTGGCGGTTCGCTTAAGGTTGCCGCGCGCCTCGAGCAACGCGCCCACCACGCCTGGCTCCATGTTGTTGCCGGCGCGGTTGCATACCACGGTGGCGCCGCTGGCGGCAACGGCATCGGCGATGAGGTTGGAGGTGGTGGTCTTGCCATTAGTACCGGTGATCACCACGCTGCGGTCGACCAGGCCCGCGAGGTCGCTTAGCAGCTCGGGGTCGATCTTCATGGCGATGCGGCCGGGGAGTACGCCGCCCTGGCGCTTAAGGACGGAGCGCAGCCCCCAGCGGGCGATATCGCTCGAGGTGCAGGCGAGAGATGAGCGGAAGTTCATGAAGCCGTTCCTAACGTGAATGACATGGTCGTGGCGTTTGCGCCGTTAAAAGCCGTAACGGCGCGCAAATTCCTGGGCAAGCTGCGATACGTCTTCGCAAGCGTTGGCCCAGGGGGCAAAGTCGGGAGTATCCGAGATGATGCCGTCGGCCTCCCAAACTGCCTGATGCGAAAGGTCCCAGGGGTCGTGCGGTTCGGGCCGGCAGGGAAGGTACGGTGTCTGATACATGGGGTTCAGCAAAAAGAACGCGCCGCCCTCGCAGCGGTTGGCAAACTCGCGCAGCGCGCGTGTCGCCGGGCGCATCTTGTTTGTTTTGAACAACAGGATCGTGCGGGCGAGTAGGTACCAGGGGGAGCTCTCGAGGGCATCGGCCCCCATCTGCTCCTCGAGCTGGTGGGCCAGGGCAAAAAAGCCGTCCTCGTCTTCCAGGCGAGCGAGGGCGAGTAGCACGGTGCCTGCAGCTCGGGTGGGATAGCCTTCCGCCTTAAGAACGCGGCGAGAATAGTTGGCGGCAGCACGGTAGCGAGCGCTCGCCATGCACAGCTGCGAGATGGCCTCGAGCGTGTGGAGCCACCCGATAAGAGCCGGCTCGCTTACGGTGAGATCGGCCGCCGTCACGCCGTCCGTCAAAACCTTGTTGGCCCAGTAGTGCGGGGCCTCCATGTCGAACCCGGGCACGCTTTGCTGCAAGTAATCGGCCGTGGTCGCCTCGAGCTTCATCAAGTCGCCTAGACAGGCGTCGACGGGCGTGTCCGCCAAAATGATGGCGAGCAGCTGGGCATCGAGGACATACGCATCGACGCGGACGATTTTGAGTAGCTCATCGCGCATATCGTCGAACAGGCGGTTGCGCGTCTGCTCAAACTCCTCATCGCTGCCCATGTCCTCGATGCGATGGAGCTCGTCGAGCAGGTGGCGGTGGACGCCTGCATAGGACAGCAGTGCCTGGGCATGCTCGGTCTGCGCATACTTATGAGGGTTGACGCTCACGTCGTTATGGACAAGCTCGCGTGCTGCATCGGTGAGTTCGGGGTGCGACGCAAGGTAGGCGCGCTCCAGGTAGACGGGGATGTAGACGCTCGGATCCATTAGAGGTCTCCTCCCTTAAACGGCAAGCCCTGCTCGGCCGCCCGCAGGATGCGCTCGTCGATCTGGGAGCGGACGATATCGTTGGTGGCGACCCAGGCAGCGAAGCTGGCGTTGTCGGGGGCGCCCAAGCCCTCCTGCAGTACCGGCGTCGCCTCGGACAGCGCAAGGACAAGCTCGTCGGTAGAGCCCACGCCCACGTTGACGCGGGCATAGACGCCATCGGGAAACTCGGTTTGGAAGTAGAGTGCCTCGGCCGCGTGTGGGCACGAGCGTGCAAGGATGCGCAAGTAGTGCTCGGCACCCTCGTAGTCCAGCTCGCGCCAGGCTGCGCTCATCAGTGCGATGAGCGTCCATGGGTCCAAGTCGCGCTCCGCGTCCTTGGGACGACGGCGTAGCGGCGTGTTGGTGAGATAGGGGACGGAGTGGGCAGAGCGAAAGCGCTTGAGCTCCTCGGCGGGGTATTCGAGCTTCGCCATGGCGAGCATCGCGGTGTGACGGACGCCGGCCGGATCGTTGGGGGCAAAGTCGAGGCTGCAGTTTGCGGCTTCGAGCGACATGCGATAGCGGCCGCTAATGAGGGCGCGCGACGCAAGGGCGGCAAGCCAGCGCAGGTAGGGGCGGCGCATAAGGTCGCCTGCGGCCTCACGCTCGTAGGGGTCCTGCGCCGAGGCGATCTTGAGTGCCAGGTCGTGCTCGACTTCATCGCGCTTGGATACCAGGTACTGTACGTACTCCTCGTTGGAGTTGGCGGTGAGGGCGGTCAGCATGCGCTGGGCATCCCAGTTGGTGGGGTCGAGCGCGGCTGCCTCGCGAAGCATGTTCTCGGCAGCGGCCTCTTCTTGCTCTGCCTGGGTATCGTCAGGGATAAAGGGAATGCGGTAGTCGACAGCCTCGACCACCTTGGCAATGAGGTGCCCGGCGCGGTCGCGGTCGTGCACGATGAGCGGCGCGGGGTTGCGGGTGAATTGTTCCATCAGACGCTCTACGGCGGCACCGTCGGTGAGCGGGATATTGTCGCGGCGCAAGGCCTCAAGAACGAGGCGATGGCAATCCTCTTGAATGGGATCGAATGCCATGGGGCCTCCTTTGCTGCGGTTAGGGTTCAAATGTCTCTATATAAGGTTCTAGTTTACCCGCATGTGGCACACCGGGGGTGCCGCACTTGGACATGCACCTTTGCACCACGAAGACGGATGTCGCACAAATGTCGGCACCTTGGACGACTGAGTGGTATCACGATGCCGCAAACGGTCGATTTTTGGCGGCGAACGGGGCACATTTTGGAGGGCCACAGTCCTGCCCGGGATATGTGGTCAACCTTGATAAAACGTTTGCCCAGCTTGGGAGTATGAATGCCCCACAAGGGTCTTCAGGGATAGAAAAAACGTTTCATCATTGTCGGCTTTAGGTGAATAACTGACCAACCAGAACGGTAGAATAGTGTTTGTCTGAGCGTTGAGACGTTTAGACATCGCGCATTGTCATCGCCGGCAACGCGCAAACCGGTCCTAACGGAGCCAATCGGGTGCTCCGTTATATACGCAAGTCTAAGAGGGGCTTGTTTAGGAGGCACAGTATGGGACGTTTTACCAATCCTCGTGATCTGTACTTTGGTGAGGGCGCTCGCCACGAGGTGAAGAACCTCAAGGGCAAGAAGGCCATCATCGTTTCTGGCGGCAGCTCTATGCGCCGCGGCGGGTTCCTGCAGGACGTTGAGGCCGACCTTAAGGAAGGCGGCTTCGAGGTCAAGCTGTTCGAGGGCGTCGAGTCCGATCCGTCCATCGAGACGGTCATGAAGGGCGCCGAGGCCATGCGCGAGTTCGAGCCCGACTGGATTATCGCCATCGGCGGCGGCTCGCCCATCGATGCCGCTAAGGCCATGTGGGTCTTCTACGAGTATCCCGAGGAGTCCTTCGATAACATCATCCAGCCGTTCAGCTTCCCCGAGCTGCGTCAGAAGGCTCATTTCTGCGCCATCTCCTCTACCTCCGGCACCGCTACCGAGGTCACCGCCTTCTCCGTCATTACCGACTACGCCAAGGGCATCAAGTACCCGCTGGCCGACTTCAACATCACCCCTGATGTCGCCATCGTCGACCCCGAGCTCACCTACACCATGCCCGCCAAGCTGTGCGCTCACACCGGCATGGACGCTCTGACCCACTGCATGGAGGCCTACGTTTCCACCTGCGCTTCCATGTTCACCGACGCCAACGCTCTGCACGGCATCCGCGAGATCGTCGAGTGGCTGCCCAAGTCCTATGCTGGCGACCATGAGGCCCGTCAGCACATGCACGAGGCTCAGTGCATCGCCGGTATCGCCTTCTCCTCGGGCCTGCTCGGCATCGTTCACTCCATGGCTCACAAGACCGGTGCTGCCTTCGAGAACGGCCACATCATCCACGGTGCTGCTAACGCCATGTACCTGGGCAAGGTCATCCAGTGGAACTCCAAGGATCCCCGTGCTGCCGAGCGTTATGCTTACGTGGCCAAGGAGATCCTGCACCTTCCCGGCGAGACCAACGAGGAGCTCATCGCCGCGCTCGTCCAGAAGATTCGCGACCTCAACGACCAGCTCAACATTCCGCAGTCCATCAAGGATTACGCGAATGGTGGCGTGAAGGTCGACGCCGAGAACCCGCAGATGGTTTCCGAGGAGGAGTTCCTCGCCAAGCTGCCCGAGATCGCCGCGAACGCCGAGACCGACGCCTGCACGCCGGAGAACCCGCGTGAGACCAAGGCTGCCGACTTCGAGAAGATCCTCAAGGCCTGCTACTACGACACCGACATCGATTTCTAATCGACTCTTGTTATCGTAACGAGGGGCTCCGCACGTATCCGTACGGAGCCCCTTTCTTTTTTCTTTTAGAGAATGGGATAGTTATGGCTGCAATTTTCAATAGCCCCAGCAAGTACATCCAGGGTCCGGACGAGCTGGCCAAGCTCGGCTCCTATGTCGAGCCGCTCGGCGCTAAGGCCCTCGTCATCGTGACGCCTTCGGGCAAGAAGCGCGTCGGTGCCAAGATCGAGGGCGGTTTTGCCGAGGCCAAGGCCGAGCTGCTGTTTGAGGACTTTAACGGCGAGTGCTCCAAGGGCGAGGTCGATCGTCTGGTTGCGCTCGCTCGCGACAACGGTTGCGACATCATCGTCGGCGTCGGTGGCGGCAAGATCCTCGACACCGCGAAGGCCGTTGCCTACTATCTGGAGTCCCCGGTTATCATTTGCCCCACCATCGCTTCGACCGATGCCCCGTGTTCGGCGCTTTCGGTGCTCTATACCGATGACGGCCAGTTCGACAAGTACCTCTTCTTGAAGGCAAACCCCAATATCGTCCTTATGGATACGACGGTTATCGCGGCGAGCCCGGTGCGCCTGACGGTTTCCGGTATGGGCGATGCGCTCGCAACCTATTTCGAGGCTCAGGCGACGCACGATGCCGACGGCGGCACCTGCGCTGGCGGCAAGGGCGGCATGGCCGGCCTGGCGCTCGCCAAGCTCTGCTACGAGACGCTTATGGCCGATGGCGTCAAGGCCAAGGTCGCGCTGGAGAAGGGTGCGCTCACGCCTGCCGTCGAGCACATCATCGAGGCCAACACGCTGCTTTCGGGCATTGGCTTTGAGAGCTCGGGCCTTGCTGCTGCTCATGCCATCCACAATGGTCTGACGATGCTGCCCGAGTGCCACGGCATGTATCACGGCGAGAAGGTCGCCTTTGGCACCATCGTCCAGCTGGTACTCGAGAATGCCCCGACCGAGAAGCTCGAGGAAGTCTTGGGCTTCTGCATTGAGCTGGGCCTGCCGGTCACGATGAAGGAACTTGGCGTTGCCGAGCTTACGCGCGAGCAGGCCATGATTGTTGCCGAGGCCGCCTGCGCGCCCGATGACACCATGTGCAACATGCCGTTTGAGGTGACTCCCGAGATGGTCGCAAACGCCATCCTGGGTGCCGACGCGCTGGGCCACTACTATCTCATGGATGAGTAAATCAAGCTAAGGAAGGGGCAAAGCCAGCAGATGGCTTTGCCCCTTTTTGCTATGGTGCAAAGTGGCCTGTCTCCAATGCACAAGTTGGTGCAGGGGGCAGGTTACTTTGTACCAATCGTTGTTTGATGAAGGGCGGATTCTCGTATGGCGCTTCCCATGGTTTATGGCGGTCCCGGCCGGTATGTTCAGGGGCCGGGCGAACTTTCGCGTCAGGGCAGGTATTTGTCATGGTTGGGCTGCGCTGCTTATGTCTTGTTTGACCAGGGCACCGAGGATCGGCTGTGCAAGCAGATCGTCGATGGATTTCTGGACGAAGATCTAAGTGAGCCGTTCTTTAAGATTTATGACGGTCCGTGTACGGAAGACGCCGTTGTCGAAATGGCTAAGGAAGCCCGGGCCGAGTATTGCGACATGGTGGTGGGTATTGGCGGCGGCAAGATACTCGATATTGCCAAGGCCGTTGCGTTTTATGCCGAGATGCCGTTGTGCGTATGCCCCACGGCGGCTTCGATGGACGGTCCGTGCAGCGCGATTTCGGTGCTGTATCACGAGGATGGGTCGTTCGACCACTACCTGATGCTCGAGAAGAATCCAGACCTGGTCGTGGTCGATACCAACGTGGTCGCGGCAGCCCCACTGCGTATGACGGTCGCTGGCATGGGCGACGCACTGGCAACGTACTTCGAGGCGCGTTCGTGCGCCGCGGCGCACGGTACCAACGAGCACGGTGGCGAGCCGGGGCACTTGGCTCTGGTCGCGGCTCGCGCCTGCTACGACACGCTCATGGAGTGCGGCGTCGCTGCCAAGCGCGATCTCAAAAAAGGGCGTACATCGCCGGCGGTTGAGCGCCTGATCGAGTGCAATATTCTGCTTTCGGGTGTTGGCTTTGAGAGCGGTGGTTTGGCGCTGGCGCATGCCATCGCCAACGGTCTGACGATTCTGCCCGAGTGCAAGGCAATGCATGGCGAGGCCGTGGCATTTGGCCTGGTGGTGCAGCTGCGCCTGGAGCGTGCACCCGAGCTTGATCAGGTGCTCGAGTTTTGCCAGCGCGTTGGTCTGCCGACGACGCTCGAGGAGCTGGGCCTTGGCGAGATTTCCGATGCCGATCTGCAGAGTGTTGCAAATGCGGTCTTTAGAAATGAGCGTAATATGGCCAACGAGCAGGCCAAGGTGACAAAACAAAAGCTCGTGCAGCTCATGCGCGAGGCATAGCTTGCGCTTGATTGACCTTGTGCAATCGAGGCAGCGATAGGCTGTGGGTTATTTCCCTCAAGGTGCACCGCGTGTAATTTGCCCGAGGTGTGGGCCGATAGCGTATCATTATCTCTTGCTTGTTTGCACTGCTCAGGGAGGGGCCGCGCATGGCGCAGGAACACGATCTGTTTGATGACATTATCGAGATCAGCAAGGGTTTCGACTTTCTTAAAAACCCGCTTGGCGGCGTGACCGATGCGCTCGATCCGTCGGCACCGCAGTGGAATCCTGCCGACTACAAGGAGCGTCCGCGCGGCAACACCATTCCGTGCCTGACCTGCAAAAACGAAAAGAGCGGCTGCACCGCGTGCATGGACGTGTGCCCGGTCAACGCTATCGAGGTCGAGGAAGACGCCATTGAGATCCTCGACTCCTGTCGCAAGTGTGGCCTGTGCGCCGCTGCCTGTCCGGCCGAGGCGATCATCTCGCCGCGCCTGGCGCCTAAAAACCTGTATGACGATATCGTCTCTGCCGCTACGAGCCACGAGACCGCCTACGTCACCTGCACGCGCGCCCTCAAGCGTATGCCGCGCGAAAACGAGGTCGTCGTTGCCTGCGTGGGCGATATTACGGCCGAGACCTGGTTCTCGGTACTGGCGGACTATCCCAACGTGAGTGTGTACCTGCCACTGGGCGCGTGCGATAAATGCCGCAACACCGGTGGCGAGGATATTCTGGGCGAGGCCATCGCCACTGCCGAGGAGTGGGCCGGTACGGGCATGGGCCTGGAGGTCGACCCCAAGAGCCTCAAATGCCATAAGCGCCGCGAGTACGAGCGCAAGGAGTACATGGAAAAGATTGCCCGCACCACGGGCCTGACGGTGACCAAGCTCAATCCGGCGACGGCGGCACTGGCCTCGGTGACGCAAAAGCTCAAGGCCCATCGCCATCAGATTACCCAGCTGGAGCGCACGCTCAACACCATGTGCGGCACCACGACGACCAAACGTCGCCGTTCGCTCACGCACGGGCGGCAGCTGGTGCTCTCGACGCTGCAAAACCACCCCGAGCTTGCCCAGAACATGCAGGTGAGCACGCCGGAATGCGATTTTGACAAGTGCACGTCGTGCGGCGAGTGCGTCAACGTGTGCCCCACGTTTGCCTGCGATTTGGTGGGAAGCGGTCGCTTTGCGCTGGAGTCCACGTATTGCTTGGGCTGCGGTGCCTGCGTCAAGGTGTGCCCCGAGCATGCGCTCAAGTTGGTTGAGCATGACGCGTCCAATCTGGTCGTCGTCGATCCCGAAGCCGAGGAAAAGGCTGCCCAGAAGGCCAAGGCTCACGAAGAAGCTGAGAAGGTCAAGGCCGAGGCAAAGGCCAAGCTGGACAAGATGCTCGACCAGGTGGAGAAGCTCGCGGACTAGCTAAAAGAGCGTAAATGATGGCCGGTGGGACAGGTACTGCCCCGCCGGCCAAAAATAGTTGCGGTGGAATAGTTCCTGTTTTGCCCTTAAGCTGGCCATTCTAGGAACTATTCCACCGCAACTAATAGATGGTTAGCTCATACTGCTCTGATGGGTCTCGCTGCCGTTATTGCGGCGGGTGACCGTTTCGTGGAGTAAAAAGAAGCTGGGAACCTGCTTTGTCTCGGTGTATTCCATAAGGATGCCGTCGGCGTTGTAGGTCTGTCCGCGTACAACGGCGAGTGCGTTAAAGTCGTCGAGATCGAGTACGCGTGTATCCTCGGGCGTGGGATGCTCAATCGTTACATCGCGTTTGCCCGTGGCAATCTTAATTCCAAGGCCTTCTTCGAGGTAACGATAAATCGATTCGTTGACAATCTCGGGTGTCAGCCCCGGTACCTGTGAGCTTAGGTAATAGGAGTCGTCGGAGCACACGGCTCGTCCGTCTGCATAACGGATGCGTTTGGCACGTGTGAGTTCACAGCCTTCGGGAAACCCGGTAATCTTGGAGAGCGCCTTGTTACAGACGAGGAGCTCAAAGACAGTGGTGACCGTTTTGAGCTCAAAGCCTCGGCTAGCTGCGATTTCCTTAAAGGTCTCGAGTCCGCCGCCGCCACGATTCGTCTCGTCACTGATGTTGCGAATGACGCGCATGCCTTTGCCTTGTTGGGGGAGCACGTAGCCATCTGCCGCAAGCATCGAGATGGCGCGACGGACCGTCATGCGCGAACAGCCAAACAGCTGCGTGAGTTCAGTCTCCGAAGGCAGATAACTCTGATAGGCGTATGTGCCGTCGTCAATCGACTGCTTCACGTTGTCATAAATAGTTTGGAAGATGGCTCGCGCCATGACGGTCTCCTAGAGCTGGGTGCGTGAACGACGGATGAGGGCCGTCCGCGCAGGTGTCAATCGATTTATTTGCTGGGGTCGATTATATATTTACCCATGGCGCGCAGGGCCGGGTCTGACAGGATGGCGCCGAGTTCGTCGAGGGAAGCCACCTTGGCGACCATCGAGGATACGTCGAGCCTGCCAGAGTCGATGAGCTCGAGCGCGCGACGCTGCGTATAAGGGTTGATGTAGGACGAGGTAAGCACAAGCTCCTTCTGGAAGACCTCGAAGGGCTTGACGGTGATTGTCTCATCGGGCTTGGTGAGGCCGAACATCATGACCGTAGCCTTGTGGCCGGCGATCTGGATGGCCTGCTCGATGGTGACGGGCTTGCCAACACACTCGATAACGACATCGACGTTGCCGACGCCCTCCTGCTTCAGGCGGGCCGGGACGTCCTCGTGGATGGAATCAATTGCCAGGTCGGCGCCGAGTTTGAGCGCAACCTCGCGCTTGCCTTCGACAGGCTCGAGCAAGACAACCTTGGTGGCGCCGGCGTTTTTAGCAAGCTGCATCATGAGCAGACCGATCATGCCGCCGCCGATAACGACAACTGTGCTGCCGGGCTTGATGTTGCACATATCGATGCCGTGCAGGCAGCAGGCGACGGGCTCGGTCATAGCACCCTGCTCAAAGCTGGTGTGATCACCCAACTTGTAGACTTGCTGCATATCGACGGAGCAGTACTCGGCAAAGCCGCCGTTAACGGTGGTGCCGTAACCGGTCATATGCTCGCAGTAGTGGTTGATTCCGTCGCGGCAGGGTTCGCAGCAGCCGCAGGGATGGTTTGGGTCGATGCACACGCGATCGCCCGGTTTAAAGCCAGCGACGTCGCTGCCCACGGCCTCGACAACGCCCGCAAACTCATGACCAAGGACCGTGGGCGGGGTAACGTCGGCTGCACCCTTGTCGCCTTCATAGATATGAACGTCGGTACCGCAGACGCCGCAAGCTTTGACGTTGATCAGAACGTCGCGCTTGCCCACGGCCGGCTTTGCCGATTCCTCGACTCTGAGGTCGTGCTTTCCATAGAAGACCGCGCTTTTCATGGTGACTCCTTAACGTGGCGGTGGATATTGTAATGAAGTATAGGTATGTCTATATGAATAGACAAGCACATCTAGACAAGTTAAAAAGAATTATAAAATGCAGCCATCAGTTATGTCAGATTTACCAGGCGAAATACTGGACATATACCGTTTACGGCCAATAATCAACCGTTTACCGACGGTAGTATTAATGCTAACTTGTATAGATAAGTGATGTGATAAAACGTAAGTGCAAGAAGTCAGGGAAGCGGGCCCACCCGTCCTATTGCACGAGGTACACGCAAACGGCGCGTCTGCGGTCTCGAGTGAAGCCAAAACCGCAGTCGCTCCGAATGAAGAGAGGGGGATTCCCCGTCATGATGCAAAAGATACAACGTTTCGGCGGTGCAATGTACACGCCTGCAATTCTTTTCGCATTTTCCGGAATCGTCGTCGGCCTGGGTACGCTGTTTACCACCGAGGCGATCTTTGGCGAGATGGCCACTGCGGGCCATCTTTGGTTTGATTGCTGGAATGTGCTGCTCCAGGGTGGTTGGACGCTCTTTAACCAGATGCCGTTGCTGTTTTGCGTAGCGTTGCCAATCTCGCTCGCGAACAAGCAGAACGCTCGCTGCTGCATGGAGGCTTTGGCCATCTACCTTACCTTCAACTACTTTGTAAGCACAATCTTGGGGCAGTGGGGCCCTGTCTTTGGCGTCGACTACTCTGTCGAGGCGGGCAGCGGTACTGGTCTTGCCACTATCGCAAGCATCAAAACGCTTGATATGGGCATCATGGGCGCGCTCATTATCTCTGGTATCGCCACGATGCTGCATAACAAGTTCTTCGACACCGAACTTCCTGAGTGGCTGGGCGTGTTCTCGGGCTCCGTGTTCATCTATATGATCGGTTTCTTCGTTATGGTTCCGGTCGCTCTTATCGCCTGCCTGGTGTGGCCGCATGTTCAGGCTGCTATCTCCGCCTTCCAGGGATTCATCCTTTCCGCCGGTACGTTTGGCGTGGGTGTCTTTGCTTTCTTCGAGCGCGTGCTGATCCCTACAGGCCTGCACCACTTTATCTATACGCCGTTCTATTACGACAACGCGGCGGTCAACGGCGGCATCTTTGCTGCTTGGGCCAACATCCTGCCCCAACTGGCTGCCGATCCGAGCATTGCTCTTAAGGATGCCGCACCCTGGGCTGCCTATACCTGCCCTGGTTGGACTAAGGTCTTCGGCTCGCTTGGCGTTGCCATTGCGTTTTATATGACCGCCAAACCCGAGCGCAAGCAGCGCGTCAAGGCTCTGCTGATCCCGGTCACCCTTACCGCTATGCTTTGCGGTATCACCGAGCCGCTTGACTTCACCTTCCTGTTCATTGCGCCCGGCCTGTTCGTCGTCCACTGCGTGCTCGGAGCGCTCGGCTGCATGGCTCAAAACCTCCTTGGCGTCGTGGGCATCTTCGACGGCGGCATCATCTCGATGCTCTCGTGGGACTGGCTGCCCCTTTGGGCCGCACACGGTCTGCAGTACGCCATCTCCATCCTTGTCGGTCTGTGCTTTACCGCTCTTTGGGTCGTGGTCTTCCGTTTCCTGATCGTCAAGTTCGACTTTAAGACCCCCGGTCGCGAGGATGACGATGTTGAGGTCGAGCTCAAGTCCAAGGCCGACTACAAGCAAAAGCAGGGCGGTGCTGCTGCTGGCAAATCGGTCGCCCAGAGTAAAGATGATGAGCGCTTGGTGCTTGCCGAGAACATCCTCGATCTGCTCGGTGGCACGGATAACATCATCGATGTAACTAACTGCGCTACCCGTCTGCGCGTTAACGTCAAGGACAAGAGCGTCGTTGCACCCGAGGCTTCCTTCAAGGCGATCGGTACGCATGGCTTGGTGGTCCAAGGTCAGTCAATCCAGGTCATCATCGGCCTTACCGTCCCGCAGGTTCGCGAGAAGTTCGAGAGTCTTCTGAAGTTCGAGAGTCTTCTGTAAACCATCGTCTATCGAAACAAACGGCCTTGCAGAGCCGGTATGCACCGCAAGGCCGATTCTGGAGATAAAAAACTCCACTTCTAGGTAACAATTCCAAACCGTACAGGCCGCGTGCGGGGATGGATTGAGCAAGCGGCCAGAATGAGGAGGACATCATGTCCAAGAAAAACTATGCCGTGACCATTGCCGGCGGTGGCTCTACCTTCACTCCGGGCATCGCTCTGATGCTGCTTGAGGAGCGCGACCGCTTCCCGGTCAACAAGGTGACCTTCTACGACAACAATGCCGAGCGCCAGGAGACCGTGGCCAAGGCCTGCGAGATCTACTTCCACGAGAACGCCCCCGAGGTTGAGTTCAGCTACACCACCGATCCCGAGACCGCATTCACCGGGACCGACTTCGTGCTTGCTCACATCCGCGTTGGCCTGTACGCCATGCGTGAGCTCGACGAGAAGATTCCTCTCAAGTACGGCTGCGTTGGCCAAGAGACCTGCGGTGCCGGCGGTATCGCTTACGGCATGCGCTCCATCGGCGGCGTTATCGAGATCCTCGACTACATGGAGAAGTACAGCCCCAACGCCTGGATGCTCAACTACTCCAACCCCGCGGCCATCGTCGCCGAGGCTTGCCGCGTGCTGCGCCCCAACAGCCGCATCATCAACATCTGCGACATGCCGATCGACCTCATGGATAAGATGAGCCGTATGTGCGGCATCAAGGATCGTCGCGAGCTGCAGTATAGCTACTACGGCCTCAACCACTTTGGTTGGTGGAGCAAGATCTACGACAAGGACGGCAACGACCTCATGCCGCAGATTAAGGAGCACATGGCTAAGAACGGCTACCTGGACGGCATCGAGCACGAGGCCGGCAAGGAGCAGCATGTCGAGGAGAGCTGGATTCACACCTTCGGCAAGGCCAAGGATGTCTATGCTGTCGATCCCGAGACGATTCCCAATACCTACCTCAAGTATTACCTGTACCCGGACTATGTCGTCGAGACGTCTGACCCCAACTACACTCGCGCCAATGAGGTTATGGACGGCCGCGAGAAGAAGGTCTTTGGCGCTTGCCGCGACATCATCGCCAAGGGTACGGCTAAAGACGGCGGCTTTGAGCCAGATGTACATGCCAACTACATCGTCGACCTTGCCTGCGCACTGGCCGAGAACACGCTCGAGCGCTTCCTGCTGATCGTCCCCAACGATGGCGCTGTGCCCAACTTCGACCCGACGGCCATGGTCGAGGTGCCTTGCATCGTCGGTTCCAACGGCTTTGAGAAGATCTGCCAGGGCCCGATTCCGCAGTTCCAGAAGGGCCTGATGGAGCAGCAGGTTTCCGTCGAGAAGCTCGTTGTCCAGGCTTGGGTCGAGGGCAGCTACCAGAAGCTCTGGCAGGCACTCACGCTCTCCAAGACCATTCCTTCGGCGAGCGTTGCTAAGCAGATCCTGGACGAGCTCATCGAGGCCAACAAGGATTTCTGGCCCGAGCTTAAGTAAGGACTGCAGTCTCGAACTCTCACTCATCTCTGCTTCATTTGCGCCGCCGTGGCGTCCGGGTTCGCCCAGATGCTGCGGCGGCGCTATACTTATGCAGTTTGAAGTACCTGTACCAAAAGGAGCTGTCGTGTCCCTTTCCATCGGTATCGTGGGCCTGCCCAACGTGGGCAAGTCGACGCTGTTCACCGCGCTTACCAAAAAGACCGGTCTTGCCGCCAACTACCCGTTTGCCACAATCGACCCCAACGTGGGTATCGTCGACGTGCCCGATAGCCGCTTGCAAAAGCTCGCCGACATCGTCAACCCCGGCCGCATTGTGCCGGCTACGGTCGAGTTTGTCGACATCGCAGGTCTGGTGAAGGGCGCTAACGAGGGCGAGGGCCTGGGCAACCAGTTCTTGGCAAACATCCGCGAGACCGACGCTATCTGCGAGGTCGTGCGCTACTTTAAGGACCCCAACGTCATGCGTGAGGTGGGCCGCACGGGCGAGTTCGTCGATCCCGCCGGCGATGCCGACACCATCATGACCGAGCTCATCCTGGCCGACATGGGCACGCTCGAGAAGCAGCTGCCCAAGCTCGAGAAGGAGGCCAAGCGCGACAAGGAGCTCATGCCCAAGTTTGAGGTCGCCAAGCGCCTGCTTGCCTGGCTCAACGAGGGCAAGCGCGCCGCGTCCATGGAGATGACCGACGAGGAGCGCGCCGCTGCCAAGGGCTTGTTCCTGCTCACCATGAAGCCCATCCTGTATGTGGCCAACGTAGACGAGGACATGCTCAACGAGGACCTGGCGCCCATTGATGGCGTCAAGCCGCTGCCGATCTGCGCCAAGATCGAGGCCGAGCTTTCCGAGCTCGATCCCGAGGACGCTGCCGACTACCTGGAGAGCCTGGGCCTGGAGCAGCCCGGTCTGGACGTGCTCGCTCAGGCCGCCTACAAGCTGCTCGGCCTGCAGTCGTTCTTTACGGCCGGCGAGATGGAGGTCAAGGCCTGGACGGTGCGTCAGGGCGCGACCGCCCCGCAGGCCGCCGGTGTCATCCACACCGACTTTGAGCGCGGCTTTATTAAGGCCGAGGTCATTGGCTACGACGACTACATCGAGCTCGGTGGCGAGCAGGGCGCCAAGGCTGCCGGCAAGCTGCGTATTGAGGGCAAGGACTATGTCATGGCCGATGGCGACGTCGTGCACTTCCGCTTTAACGTGTAAGGACGACGCATATGTTTAAATATGGCAAAAAAGCTGGCTACATGGGTATTGCGCTGCTCGTACTTGCGGTGATTCCGCTGGTGGTCGCAGCGTGTGTTATCCCCAACATTGGTCCCGAGGTGGCAACGAAGTTTAATGCAGCCGGCGAGGTGACGCGCTGGGGCAAGAGCTACGAGCTGCTGGCACTGCCGGTGCTCAATCTGCTGCTGAGCGTGGCGACGTACTTTACGGCAGGACGCCAGGCTAAAAACAATGATGACTCCGCCGCCATGGCGCGCATCGTGTGCGAGCGCTACCTGCGAAACGGCTGCATCACGGGTGTGTTTCTCAACGTAATCAACGTCTACTTTATGTATTCGGCGATTACCGGTATGGGCTTTGGCCTGGGCTTTTAGCTTGCGCCTTTAGGCAACGAGCCTGCAAGCATATTCGATGGCTGCTGCGAGGCCGCCGCTCGATCGTGGTTGAAAGACCATGTCGGCGGCGGCCTCGTTTTCGTATCCGGCGCCGCGGAGGGCGAGCGCGATGCCGGCTTCCAAAAGGAGCGACAGGCCGTGTTGGCTGGTTACGATTACGGCAGCCTGATTGAGCGAGCAGCTGTGCGCTTGGCATTGGATGGCAAGTTCACCTTGCGCCGGGCAAGGGACCAAAACGGCGGCGACGCGACTTGATAGCAATGCAAATGCTGTGCGCTCATCGGGCGAAAGACATTCTGCTTCAACGACGACGAGCTTGGGCGGTGCGCTGTTTGTGCGAAGTGTGGCTCGGTACGTGCGGACCGAAGAACCCGACATAGAAAACTCCTGTGTATTCGGCAAAACGTAAACTATAGTTTACGTTTATGTTCGGCTCCATTTCAAACTCGGCTGCATGGACGAACGTGCGAAACAGATTCTTGGCAGGCGGGTCGAAGAGACACGCAGAGACCTTGGTATCTCCAAGGTTGATTTTTGTGTGGCGACAGGAATCAGCCGACCCTACCTCGACCGAATCGAAGATGGGACGGCAAATTTCACGCTCAAGGTTCTATTTAAGATCGCGCCCGCACTCGGCATGACGGTGTCAGAGCTTCTCGAGGGTATCGAGTAGCCTTTTTTGCTAGATTTGCCGCTTGTTGAACGGGTCCCCCCGACGGCGGCGTGCAAAACGCGAGTATTCAGCATCCCTCAAGGTGGCGCGCGCAGACGTGGTGTAAGAGCGTCCCGAGGTCCGTCGCTGCAA
>CAJMLB010000013.1:0-42855 GCA_905214145.1 uncultured bacterium
CCATTTCCCGATGTCCAAGAAATGGGAGGCAGTTCACCTGTCCCCTTTGTGGTGGAATGACGTTTGCCCAGATAAAACCTGCCAAAATAAACCTGTCCCTTTTTGGCACGTTATGACAGCGCAGCGTCAAGCCTTAAAGGTGATCTTGGATAAGGTCGCAGATGGCTCGAGCGTCGTTGATGTTGATGGCTCGGGTCGCAAAGCCGGCGTCGAAGGCCTGGCGTGCCAGGGCCTCGTTGCAGGCAAGGGCCAGCGTGTGACCGTCGACCAGGTCGAGCGAGCTCTTGCCGCGTAGACGGTCGACACCAGATCGCGCGACGACGATGTTGTCGAAGCCCTCGGTCTTGTAGCCCTCGATGATCACCACGTCGACATCGTTGTAGCGCGACAGCAGCTCGCGCGCGGGCATCTCGTTCTCCTCGCGCGTGTCGGCGTACTCCGCCCAACGCGTGGCGCAGATGAGGCCCACGTGCTTGGATCCGGCCTGGTGATGGCGCCAGGTGTCCTTAGCGGGCACATCGATATCAAAGCCATGATGCCCATGATGCTTGAGCGAACCCACGCGCAGGCCGCGACGGGTGAGCTCGGCAATGACCTTCTCGACGAGCGTGGTCTTGCCCGAGTTTTGGTAGCCGATAAACGCGATCGCGGGGACGGCCGGTGTCGGAGCTGCGGGCGCGACGGCGACGGATGCGCTCGCGGGCGCGGCACCGTCAGCGGCCACGGCTTCAACAGCAGCGGCCTGACGCCCTGCGCGATCCCACACGCCCGAGCGGCCGCCCTCCTTGTGCAGCAGGCGCACGTCGACGATCTCCATACCGCGGTCGACCGCCTTGCACATGTCATAGATCGTGAGGCACGCGGCACTCGCGCCGGTCAGGGCCTCCATCTCAATACCCGTCTTGCCCGTCACGCCCGCCGTGACCAACACATGAAAGCCAACCTGCCCGTCCGCGCGCGGCGGCGCCCAGCCCTCGGGCACGTCCTCGGCAGGCGTCCCCGCCGGCGCGATAGGCTCGATATCGCACTTACTCTTGGTAATGAGCAACGGATGGCACATGGGGATGATGTCACTCGTACGTTTGATGGCCATGATGCCCGCAACGCGTGCGCAAGCGAGCACGTCGCCCTTTTTAGCGCCATCCTGCAGCACCATGGCCTGCGTCTCGGGGTGCATAAGAATCGTGCCCTCGGCGATGGCAATGCGATGGGTCTCGGCCTTGTCGGACACGTCAACCATGCGCACCTCGCCCTTGGCATCCACGTGCGTCAGCTCGTCGCGGCGGGCGTCGCGGGCGGGCTCGGCAACAGTGCCGGCGGACGGCTGTACCGCCGCGGACCCAGCGGTGTTGCTGGCAGCAGCCGTGGCTTTATGGGCAGACATCGCGGCCCTGCGAGCGGCCTTGGTGGCATCGGCGTACCTGCTCTTGGCCATATGATCATCCTCCGATTTGGGACATAAATCGTTGCGTGCCCTCAATTATCGCGTGTTCCTGCGGTTTGTGGGCCACAGCATCGCGCCAAATCGAAAGTACCTGCATATCATCACCGCGGCGCAGGGCGTCGCGCACCGAATACTCGGCATCGCTGAACAGGCACGGACGCACGTTGCCATCGGCCGTCAGGCGCAGGCGGTTGCAGCTCGCGCAAAAATGGTTGGACATGGCGCTGATGAAGCCGACCGTTCCCGCCGCGCCCGGAAAGCGCCAATAGCGCGCGGGGCCCGCGCCGGCAGGAGCGTCGGTGATGTCAAGCGGTTCGAGCTCGCCCAGACCCATCGCGGCGGCCCCGGCATTGACGCGCGCCCGCAGCTCGTCGCTCGGCACGCTGTCGCTCGCATCCCACAACTCGGGGTTGAGCGTGGGTGCGTGAGGGTCCACGGCGCAATGCGAGCTCGTGCGCTCGTCGCCGATGGGCATGTATTCGATAAAGCGCAGGTGGATGGGGCGGTCGACGGTCAGTCGTGCGAGGGCCGCCACATCCTGGTTGAGCCGGCGCACAACAACGCAGTTGACCTTAACGGGCTCAAAGCCCCAAGCCAGCGCCGCGTCGATGCCAGCCATGGTCTGCTCGAGTCGACCCAGGCGCGTGATCTTTCCAAAGAGCGTAGGGTCGAGCGTGTCGAGCGAAATGTTGACGCGGTTAAGCCCCGCGTCCTTGAGCTGCGGCGCCAGCTTGGGCAGCAGGGCTCCGTTGGTGGTGAGCGAGATGTCCTCGATCCGCGGAATCGCGCGGATGTCGCGAATGAGCGGGATGATACGGCGGCTGACCAGCGGCTCGCCGCCCGTCAGGCGTACGCGGCGAATGCCCTCCCCCGCCACCAAGCGCACAAAGCGGGCGATTTCCTCGGCGCTGAGTAGCTCGTCGTGTGCACGGGGCGCCACGCCATCGGCCGGCATGCAGTAAATGCAGCGGAAATTGCACTTGTCGGTAACGGCAATGCGCAGGTAGTTGATATCGCGGCCAAAGCCGTCATGTTGCACGTGCCCGTCCACGCAGCCCTCCCCTCACGCGGCGTTTTATTCTTCGGAAAACATAATACCCCACGAGAGAATCATGCCGACACCCGTACGACAGGACAGGTCGCTTCGAGCAAAACGGACTTCCCAAGCCCATCCTCAACACACAGACCATCACAACATTCGATGCTTTTCCCGTTTTTGGCATAAAACGTCGAATGTTGTGATGGTTTGCCTGCCCACGGCACCCCGTAGAAAGACCAAAGCGCCCCTAGAGGCCGCCGTCCCAGTGGCGAATCACGAATTCTCGAAGGTCGTTCTGCCGCTTTTGGAACGCTTCGCTTCGGTCGCACTTGAGGCCCATAGCGAGCGCAATGGCGTTCATCGCCCGGTGCAATTGCAGCTGATGGGCAAACTGAGTCCCGGTGAGGACGATCATCCTAAAGCCCAGCGCGCTCAGTACGGTCATACGCTCCGCATCCGACGCGCTGCGCTGTTTATCAAGATGGTCCGAGCCGTTGTATTCAATCCCCGTACCGCTCGCAGGCGCATATACGTCGATCTCGAAATACCCGGCCTTTGCGAGACACTTGAACTCGTTGGGAACATCGACCCTATGGTTGAGCTCGATTTTGGCGTATCCCAGCCCGCCCTGGAAACGTTTTGCTACGACCATGATTGCGGTGGCCGTCTCCATGGGCGACCGCGCGCCATCGTGCACGCGCTTGAGCACGGCGGCCGCGCGTATAGCCCCCTGACGAGATCGGTTCTCATTGCAATAGGCAATCAAGTCGGCAACGGTATACCTCTGCCCCATCTCGATATAATCGCCTGTCGACAGATGATTCAAATGGTATCGGGCGCAGATTTCGTAGCCATATTCCAGCTGCTCGGGCTCACTCATCCACGAACCCGCCTGGACAAAGCACATGGCCTCATCAACCACCAGAAGGCCCTCTGCCACCTCGATAAGATGGCCTGGAGGTACCGGCGCCCCAAACACGTGGCACCTAAATCCAGCCGGCGTCGAGCGCTCAAAATCGAAGTTGACGAGCGTGTCGATATGATCGAGCTCTTCTCGTGGAATACCGAGCGCAACCAGATAGTCGGTAACGATCCCAACTGCCGTTGAAGCCCTCAGCCCCTTGGCATCGAGCCCCAATTTGGGCAGGCTCGCGGTCGGCTCCGCCTCGTTAGTAAGCGAGTCCTCATCGTATAGGCTGCTTGCTCGCGAGAGCGGCTCGGACGGGCGCGCCACGTTGTGGTACAGCCAGGCAGTCTTATGGGACAGGACGATCGGCAGGTCCATGAGCCCTCCAATGGAGTCGGATAACCAACCTTATTCCCCTGCCCACGGGTCCGCACACCTTCGTGCGCAAGAAAGCGATTCCACCCGGTCGAGTGGCAGAAAAACCATCACAACATTCGATGCTTTTCCCGATTTTGGCAAAAAACGTCGAATGTTGTGACGGTTTGAGGCGAGGTGAGGGGCACGGAGGGGTCAAAGTATCGTGCTCGAACGGGTTAATCCAGCTCTTTTAAGCCATGCGCCAGCTGCCAGTACTCGCCGTGCTGGGCGAGTAGCTCTTCGTGCGTGCCGCGCTCGATGATGCGGCCGTGTTCGAGGACCATGATGGCGTCGGCGCCGCGGACAGTGGACAGGCGGTGCGCGATCATAAACGTGGTGCGACCGCGCATGATGCGGTCCATACCGCGCTCGATGAGCTTTTCGGTACGCGTGTCAATGGAGCTCGTGGCCTCGTCCAGGATGAGCACCGGCGGATCGGCGACGGCCACGCGCGCGATGGCGAGCAGCTGACGCTGACCCTGCGACAGGTTGGCGCCGTCGGCCGTGACCGGTGTGTCGTAGCCCCGCGGCAGACGGCGGATAAACGAGTCGGCGCAGGCGGCCTCGGCAGCGGCGCGTACCTCCTCGTCGGTCGCGTCGAGCTTGCCAAAGCGGATGTTCTGCGCAATGGTGCCGCTAAACAGGTGCGTGTCCTGCAGCACAATGCCGAGCGACCCGCGCAGGCTGGCCTTGGCAATGTGCTTGACGTCGATGCCGTCGTACGTGATCTCGCCGTCATCGACCTCGTAGAAGCGGTTGATGAGGTTGGTGATGGTCGTCTTTCCGGCGCCCGTCGAGCCAACAAAGGCGATCTTTTGCCCCGGCTTGGCGAACAGGTTGAGGTCCGTGAGCACGCGCGTGCCCGGCACGTAGGAAAAGTCCACGGCGTGGAAACGCACGTCGCCGGCGAGCGGGACCAGACCGGTAACAAGCTCGGTACCATCGGCCGCCACCGCACGACCCGATTCATCAACGGCGGCCACGTCGTGCAGATGTCCATACGTGCCCACACCCTGGCCCTCGGGAATCTTCCACGCCCACGCGGCGTCGCCCGTCTGCACCAGCTCCACGCAGCCCTCGTCCACCTCGGGCTTAAGGTCCATAGCCGCAAACAGGCGCTCGGCACCGGCCAACGCATTGAGCAAGAAGTTGCCCAGCTGCGTAAACTGGTTGATGGGCATGGCGGCTTGGCGCACAAAGACCAGGTAGCTTGCAAGCGCACCCACGTCGGCCAGGCCCTTGATGCAGAGCATGCCGCCCGCCACGGCGACGATGGCATAGTTGACGTAGCCGATCACCACGGTCATGGGCACCATCGAGTTGGCGTAGGCCTGTGCGGCGCCACCGGTACGGCGCAGCTCCTGGTTGCGCGTGTCAAAACCGGCAACATTGGCCTGCTCGTGGTTAAAGACCTTAATGACCTTTTGGCCCGAGACCATCTCCTCGACGTATCCGTCCAAGTCGCCGAGCGATGCCTGCTGGGCGGCAAAAAAGCGCTTGGAGCGGGCACCCGAGTAGCGCGCGTACAGCACAATGGCAACATCGCACGCGAGCGTGATAATCGTGAGATGCCAGTTAAGAATGATGAGCATGGCTGTGGTGCCGATCACCTGAATGGTCGCCTGAATCACGTTGGCAAAGCTGTTGTTGAGTGCCTCGGAGACCGTGTCGACGTCGTTGGTGAAGAAGCTCATGATGTCGCCCGAGCGCGTACTGTCAAAGTAACTGAGCGGCAGCGTCTGGATGTGCGCGAACAAGTCGCGGCGAATATCGGACACCACGCGCTGGGCCGCGCGCACCATGATCTGCGAGTAACCCAAGGCCGAGAGCACGCCCGCGGCGTAGATGACGGCCGTAAAGAGAACCTGCTTGGTGAGCAGCTCCTCCCCACCCGCGGCCAGGCCGTTGACGATGGGGCGCACCATATAGGTGCCGGCAAGACTCGCGATGGCGGCGACGGAGGCCAGCACACCAACCACCAGCAGCGAGAACTTGGCATGCCCCATGTAGGAGAGCAAGCGGCGGAGCGTTCGACGCAGATTGGCCGGACGAGCCTGAGCGGAAGTCTTAGGCATGGCGCTCACCCCCTTCCGGGGATGATCCGTATGCGACGGAGGAAAACAGATCGTACGCGTCGTCGGCATCACCGTCGTCGCTCGCATCACCCGCGAACTCCATCTGCGAGGCGTAAATCTCCTGGTAGATGTTGTCACCTGCTAGCAGTTCCTCATGCGTGCCCACGCCGTGAATGCGGCCGTCATCCAGCACCACGATGCGGTCGGCATCCATCACGCTTGCGATACGCTGGGCGATGATGATCACCGTCGTGTCGGGAATCTGGGCGATATGCTCGCGGATCTTGGCGTCGGTCGCCATATCGACCGCACTGGTCGAGTCGTCAAAAATGAGCACGCGCGGATGTTTGAGCAACGTACGCGCAATGCACAGGCGCTGCTTCTGGCCGCCCGAAACACCGGCGCCACCCTGGCCCAACTCGCCGTCGAGACCGCCGATGCGGTCCAGAAACTCGTCCACGCACGCCGCACGGCAGGCATCCAACAACTCCTCGTCGGTGGCATCGGGCGCGCCCCACTGCAGGTTCTCGCGCACGGCGCCCGTAAACAGCACGTTCTTTTGCAGCACAATGCCCACCGCATCGCGTAGGGCAACCAGGTCGTAGTCGCGCACGTCGCGCCCGCCCACGAGCACGGCGCCCTCGGTCGCGTCGTACAGGCGCGCGATGAGCTGCACGAGCGAGCTCTTGCCCGAGCCCGTGCCGCCGAGCACGCCCACCGTGGAGCCCGGCTCGATGCGAAGGTCGATATGCTCGAGCACGTCCTCGACAGCATCCGCGCGGTACTTAAACGACACATCGCGGAACTCGACACTTCCGTCGACAACTTCGCGCACAGCCGCGTCTGCCGCGGGCGCCTCGATAAGCGAGCGCTCATCGAGGACGTGCGAGATGCGCTCCACACTGGCGAGTGCGCGCGTAAGCAGCAAAAACACGTTGGAAATCATCATGAGCGAGTTCATGATCAGCAGCACGTAGCTCATAAAGCCCGTGAGCGAGCCCACGCCCAGCTTGCCGGCGAGAATCATGCGGCCGCCAATCCACAGGATGGAGAGCGCAGCCACGTACATCGACAGCTGAAACACCGGCAGATTGAGCACGGCGGTGCCGAAGGTCTTGGTCGCCGTGTCGGCAAGCTCGGTATTGACGGTGTCGAACTTGTCGCACTCGTGCTCGGCGCGCACGTAAGCCTTCACGGCGCGCGCGGCGGTAAGGTCCTCTTGTACCACGCCGTTGAGGTGGTCCATCGAGGTCTGGAGTTGGCGGTAGAGCGGACTGACGCGATAGGTGATGGCGCCCAGTACGATTGCCAGCACGGGCAAGATGATCGCAAAGACGGTGGCGAGCGGGCGCGACAGCATCAGCGCGTAGATAAGGCCGACGATAAGCGTCACCGGGCCGCGCACCATAGGGCGAAAGCCGTTGCCCACAGCATTTTGGATAACGGTGATGTCCGTGGTCATGCGGGTGACGAGCGAGCTGGCGTCGTAGTTGTCCAGGTTACCAAAAGCGAGCGTCTGAATCTTTTTGTACTCGGCCTCGCGCAGGTTAGCGCCTAGGCCCGAGGCAACGCGGGCGGATGTGCGGGCATAGCCCAAGCCCAATACCAGCGAAAACGCCGCACACACCAACATGTACGCGCCTTGCAGCAGCATGTAGTTGATGTCGCCCGCAGGCACGCCCACGTCGATGATGTTCGCCATGATAACCGGGATAAACAGCTCGAGCGCCGTCTCGGCCGTCACAAAGAGCACGCCGAGTATGGCGTCGCGACGGTATTCCCCCAAGTAGGAAAACAGGATCTTGAGATTGCGCACGCAGGTTCATCCCCCATCAAACGTTGTTCGCAAACGCACGTATTATTGCGCGACAGGCGATGGTGTCAAGTGACGCGAAACCGATTTCTGCAAGGCTAACGAACGTGCCAAACAAGCATAGTGCGCATCTGTATTCAGTTGGAAATAATCGTGGGCCTCACTTTTTTCGCCCTGTCTTCGACTCAAACCTTGACTCTACAATCGTTGTAGGGTTTTCACTAAACTGGTACCTAAACGAACCAAGCCAGAAAGTACCCTGCCCATGGAACACGACCTCACACGCGGCAATGTCCTTAAGACCATCGCGGTCTTTGCCCTGCCTTATATGCTCTCGTACTTTTTGCAGATGCTCTACGGCATGGCCGACCTGTACATGATGGGACAGTTTAGCGGCGCCGCCGGCATCACCGCCGTGGGCAATGGCGCACAGACGCTCTACATCATTACCGTGACGCTCGTGGGCCTGGCCATGGGAACGACGGTCATCGTCGGCCATGCCGTGGGCTCGCGCCGCTTCGACCGCGCCGAGACCGCCATCGGCAATACCATCACGCTGTTTATGGGCGTCTCGGTGGTACTGGCCGTCATCTTGTTTGCACTATGTCCGCAGGTTGTGGCGCTCATTGGCACGCCGCCCGAGGCGGTCGAAGGCACCGCCGCCTACCTGCGTATCTGCTTTGTCGGCATTCCGTTTATTGCCGCATACAACATTCTCTCGGCCATCTTTCGCGGCCTGGGCGATTCGCGCTCGCCCATGTACGTGATCGGCGTGGCATGCATCATTAACATCGCGCTCGATTTTCTGTTTATCGGCCACATGGGGCTCGGCCCCGTGGGCGCGGCGCTCGGCACGGTGACCGCGCAGACGGCCAGCGTTGCCCTCGCGCTCGTGTGGCTTAAGAGCCGCCGTACGAACATCCACGTTAAGCGCAGCGACCTGCGTCCCCAGCCCGAGGTGCTCGGCAGCATTCTTAAGATCGGCGTGCCCGTGGCAGTACAGGACGGCTGCATCCAGGTGGCGTTTATGTTTATCACCGTCATCGCCAACCACCGAGGGCTCGTCGACGCCGCCGCCGTAGGCCTGGTCGAAAAGATGATCAGCTTCTTGTTCATTGTGCCGAGTTCCATGGGTGCCACCGTCAGCGCGCTCACAGCGCAAAACGCCGGCGCGGGCAAGGGCGACCGTGCGCGTCAGGTACTCAAGGACGCCATGACCATATCGGTAGTGTACGGTTGCCTAATCACGGTGCTGATGTGGCTGGTGGCGCCGGCGTTTATCGGCTTTTTTGCCAAGGATCCCGCGGTTGTCGCGGCCGGTACCGGCTATATGCACAGCTACATTTTCGACGCAATCTTTGCCGGCATCCACATTTGCTTTAGCGGCTTTTTCGCTGCATACGGCAAGAGCTACATCGGCTTTGCGCACAACGTGCTGGCCGTAGCGCTCATTCGCGTGCCGGGCGCGTGGCTGCTGTCGAACGCCTATTCCGATACGTTGTTTCCCATGGGTAACGCCTCGCCGTGCGGGTCGATTTTGTCGGCAGTCATCTGTGTTGTCGCGTTTACCGTGCTCAACCGCCGCGGAGCTTTTGACAAACTGATGGCGTAGCGGGGCAACGCGAAATCGCCCTCATCGACGGCATCGTCAGCGACGACCCGGCGACCCGAGTGACGCAGATCACGGTGCCGGTTTCCCCAGCAAAGTAAGAACCGCCCGGAAGGCATCATGCTTCCCGGGCGGATCTTCAATTTGGCTATCGACGCCTTAAGCCTGGGGCAACTGACCAGTAGCCAGGATCTGCTCGAGTGCGTCCTCATCCAGCACGGGCACACCCAGCTGCTCGGCCTTGGTGAGCTTGGAGCCTGCCTTGGGGCCGGCGACCAGATAGCTCGTCTTCTTCGACACACTGCCCGAAACCTTGGCGCCGAGCACCTTGAGCGCCGCGCCCGCCTCATCGCGCGTGCGGTTGACGAGCGTACCGGTCAGCACGAAGGTCAGACCCGCAAGCGGCTGTGCGTCGGCGAGCTCGCCTGCCACGCCAGCGTCGGCTGCGGCTTGCGCGTGCGCGGCGCTCAAATCGACCTCGAGCGACAGGCCCGCCTGGCGCAGGCGCTCCAGCACGGCAAGGTTCTCGGGCACGGCCAGGAACTGCTTGACGCTCGCCGCAATCTTGGGACCGATGCCCTCGCACTCGGCGATGTCCTCTTCGCTCGCCAAGACGAGCTTGTCAATCGACAGGAATCGCTCGGCGATGACCTCGCCCACGCTCTTGCCCACGTGGCGGATGCCCAGGGCAAACAGCACGCGACCGAGCGGCTGGCTCTTGGACTTGTTGAGCTCGGCGATGATTTTCTCGGCCGTCTTGAGGCCCACCGGAATGGGGTCGCCCTTCTTGACGCCCTTTTTGCTGTTGGAGCTGGCATAAGTGCGCCCCGTGTCCAGTCCGGCGATGTCGTCGACCGTGAGCTGGTAGAAGTCCGCGACATCGTGAATCAGGCCGGCGGCGATCATCTTGTCGACGATCTCGTCGCCCAAGCCGTCGACGTCCATGCAGCCGCGGCTCACCCAGTGAAGTAGGCGCTCCTTGAGCTGCGCGGGGCAATCGATGGAGACGCAGCGGTAGGCAACCTCGCCGTCCTCGTGGACCACGGGGCTGCCGCACACGGGGCAGACCTCGGGCATGTGCCAGTCGACCGAATCAGCCGGGCGCTTGTCGAGCACGGGACCCACGACCTCGGGAATCACGTCACCCGCCTTGTGCACGATGATAGTGTCGCCCTCGCGCACGTTTTTGCGGCGGATCTCGTCGATGTTGTGCAGCGTGGCGCGCGCGATGGTGGAGCCGGCGACCGTCACCGGGTCGAACTCGGCGACCGGCGTGAGCACACCAGTGCGGCCCACCTGGATGCGAATTTCGCGCAGGACGGTCTGCTTTTCCTCGGGCGGGAACTTAAAGGCAATGGCCCAGCGCGGCGCGCGGGCAGTAAAGCCCAGGTCAAGCTGCTGCTGGAAGCCGTCGACCTTTACGACCACGCCGTCGATGTCGTAGTCCAGGTCGCCGCGATGCTCAAGCGCCTGGGCACAGAACTCGTGAACCTCAGCCGGCGTGGCGCAGCGGGCCACGTTGGGGTTGACACTAAAGCCAGCGCTGCGCAGCCAGTCAAGGAACTCACGCTGGCTGTGGACGTGCAGCGGATCGGTATCGGCGATGGCATAGATAAAGGTGGCCAGGTCGCGGCGCGCCGTGACCTTGGGGTCCTTTTGGCGCAGGGATCCTGCGGCAGCGTTGCGCGGGTTGGCGAAGGGGTCGCGGCCCTCGGCATCGGCCTCTTCATTCAGACGAACAAAGCTGCCTTTGGGCATATAGACCTCGCCGCGTACTTCGATGGTACGCTCGCGGTCGGCACCCATGTGGGCGAGCGCCGGCTCGGACAGGTGCATGGGCACATCCTTGATGGTACGCACGTTGAGCGACACGTCCTCGCCCGTTGTGCCATCGCCACGTGTGGCGGCGCGCACGAAGGTTCCGTTTTGGTAGGTAAGCGCCACGCCCAGGCCGTCGATCTTAAGCTCGCAGGTATAGGTGACGCTACCGGCACCGAGCGCATCCTCGGTACGCTGGAGCCACGCGTCGAGTTCGTCCAGATCCATGGCATCGTCCATGGAATACATGCGTGCCATATGCGTGACCGGCGTAAACTGCTCGCTCACGTAGCCGCCCACGCGCTGGGTATAGCTGTCGGGCGTTACCAAGTCGGGGTAAGTCGCCTCGATTTCCTGCAGCTCAACGAGCATTTTGTCAAAGGCGGCATCCGTGATCTCGGGCGCATCGAGCATGTAGTAGCGGTAGGCGTGGTAATCGAGCTCGTGGCGCAACTCGGCCGCGCGGGCAGCCGCCTGGGCACGGGCATCGGTCGGTGCGGCGGCATCCGCGCTCGCGGGCGTTTCGGTATCGATGTCCACACCGTCACCAAACAGGCTCGATTGCTCCATAGCGGCACTCCTTCGCTCGATTTCAAACGGATACAAGAGTACCACCGGTCGCAACGGGGCCGAATAGCGGTCTCAAACCGCACTGAATCGGCAGCCGCCAGTCTGGGGTGGACAGTTAGTTCAGATACGTATAAATCCTAGAGCTGGATCAGGCACGCACACCTCTGTTTCGACTAATTTGGGCTCCTCGAGGCCATGCAAACGTCCCATCCTCCCTTCCAAACGCCCATCCGAGCCCCATCCCAATCAGAAATTGCTCAAAACGCATCCCAAGCTGCCCAAGATTTATACGTATCTGAACCAACTGTCCAGACCATTACGAACCAGGCCTCTTGTCAGCTCCATGTGATCCGTTTTCCTCCGCCCCCAACGGATCAATAAGAAAAGAGGGGCTGCCCCACGTTGATGGGACAGCCCCTCTGGCTTCGATATGTGCGATACGGCTCGCTAGTAACCCTGACCGTAGCCCTGGCCCTGCTGGCCCAGCAGCTCCTCCAGATACTGGCGCAGCTGCTCGTCGGTAATACCGCCGTTGCCGGTGTCGGTCGCGCTATCGTCCTGCTGCTGGTTCTGCAGCTCCTCGTCGGAGCCCAGCTCGACGGTGACCTTTTTCTCTTCCTTGCCGCGCACGAGCGTAATCTCGACCTTCTCGCCCACCTCGTGGCTGCGCAGCGCGATGATCAGGCCATCGGCACTCGTAATCTCATCGTCGCCCAGCTTGGTAATGACATCACCCTCCTGGATGCCGGCCTTGGCTGCAGGACCGTCCTCGACAACGCTCGCCACATACGCGCCGCTATCGGTACTCAGCTTGTTGGTGCGGGCGTTAAGCGCATTGACGCTCGAGAGCGTGGCGCCCAGGTACGGGTGCACCGGCGTCTTACCGTCGATGATCTGGTCGGCAATGTCCTTGGCGTAGTTAACGGGAATAGCAAAGCCCACGCCCGAGCTGGAGCCCGAGTAGCTCTCGATGAGCGAGTTGATGCCCACCAGCTCGCCGTTGTCGTTAACGAGCGCGCCACCGGAGTTGCCCGGGTTGATGGCAGCATCGGTCTGAATCATGTTGGCATAGATGGTGTTACCGCTGGTAGAGCTCATGGCCGTGGAACGATAAAGCGCCGACACAATGCCCGTGGAGACAGACTGCTCGTTGCCGAACGGCGAACCGATGGCCATAACCCACTCGCCCACGTTGAGTTTGGAGGAGTCACCGATCTCGATCGGTGTGAGCTTGGAGGCGTCGGCGTCCTTGAGCTTGATGACGGCCAGGTCGCTCGAGGCGTCGTTGCCCACGAACTCGGCCTCATAGGTGGTGCCGTCGTCCATGGTCACCACGTACTGGTCGTAACCATCGACCACGTGGTTGTTGGTGAGGATGTGACCCTCGGTATCGAGCACCACGCCCGAACCGACGCTGCCCGAACCATCCGACTCGTCGGCAGACTGCGAAAGCGAGCCATTCTGGCTGCCGCTCGAAGTGGCGGTGATGGAAACGACGGAGGGCAGCGCCTTAGCAGAGACCGCCTCGGCAAGCGTTGTGTCCTCGGAGTCGATCGTGATCTTTTGCGTCGACGAACCCGAAGCACCCGCCGTCACGGCATTCTTTCCGCCGCCAATGTTGAGCGTGCCACTCATAATGAGCGCGATGACCAGCAGGGCGCCGCAGGCGCAGCCGGCAAGCGCCGTAATAAAGATCGGCAGCTTTTTGGTCTTGGTCTTGACCACCGTGTGCTTATTTACAACCTGCTGGCTGCCTAGCGGCTGGCCGGTCTGCGTGTCGTAAGCCTGCACGTAGGGAATGTTACTGCCGGCAGGCGTCGACTCCACCTGCACACGCGGCTGCTGCTGGGTCTCGCCGGCGTTGCCCGCATCCTGGGGACGCTGGGAATCGTACTCGCTCATGGCTGCGATCCTTTCGTCAAATAACCAAAGGCCCGCCAAACATGTGGCGGGCCATCATTGTTCACGTTGAGTTGTACCCCAATATGCGGGCATACGTGTATGAGAACGCAATCTTTTAGGAAGGCTTAAGTTCTGTTGCAGGCCCGAAAGGAACCCGCACCTGCGTCAATACCACCACAAAGGTGCCTGTCCCCTTTGTGGTGGAAATCTAGTCCTTAAACAGATAACCCACGCCGCGGACGGTGGTGATGTGTGCCGCGATCTGCGGGCCCACCTTGGAGCGGATGCGTCGGATGTGCACGTCGACGGTACGCGTACCGCCGCAGTACTCAAAGCCCCACACGCGGTGCAGCAGCACCTCGCGGCTGTAGGCACGGTTGGGGTGCGTCGCCAAAAAGCTCAGCAGCGAATACTCCATCAGCGTCAGGTCGATGGGCTCGTTATCGAGCGTCACCTGGTAGGTAGCCAGGTTAATCTCGAGGTTATCGATGTTGAGCACATCGTCGGCGGCGACGGTCTCTTCCTCGCCCATCAGACGCTGCGCGCGAGCCTTGAGCTCGTTGGGCGTTGCCGTGGGACATACAAAGTCGGCATGCGCGTGATTCGGCAGGCGCAAGGTACCGAGCGCCTCGTCATCGACGATCACCAACATGGGGACGCCGCCGCGATCGTCAAGCCACTTGGCAATCTGATCGATGCGGTCGCTGCGGATGCCATCGCAATCGAGGATCAGCAGGTCAAAGTCGTGCGCCGCAGTCGGCGAATCGGGGGTGGCCAGGCTCACCTCGACACCCAGGGTGGTCGTCAAGCTGCGGGCAAACTCGTGGAAGCGCGTCGTGCGCGCCATGAACAGGGCACTCTTTTCGGACATATCGGCCTCCAAAGAAATGAGCTTAATCGTACTGGAACAAGCCAGCGCGATTAGGAGTTCGCCAGGTAGTGCTTGATCTCCCATTCGGTGATCGTGGATTCGAACTTATGCCACTCGTCGCGCTTCTTTTTGAGGAAGAAGCTGTGGATGTGCTCACCGAGGGCATCCTTCATAAACTGCGAGTCCTCAAAGACGTCGAGTGCCTCTTTGAGCGAGCGCGGCAGCGGCGTGTAACCGGCCTCGAGCATCTGACGGCCGGTGAGCTTGAGCGTCTCGGCCGTGGCCTCGGGCGGGAGTTCCAGCTTGCGCTCGATGCCGTCGAGACCGGCTGCCAGCGTAACGGCGTTGACCAGGTACGGGTTGGCCATGGGATCGGGGCTGCGAAGCTCGATGCGCGTGGACAGCTGCTTGCCGGGCTTGTAGACCGGGATGCGGATCATGCTTGCGCGGTTGCGCAGGCCCCACGTGGCGTACTGCGGCACGGAGTCGCCGCCCGTGGTGATGCGCTTGTACGAGTTGACGGTGGGGTTGGTGATGGCGCTGATCTCGCGCGCGTGCGCCAAGATACCGGCCATGTAGTGCTTGGCGACGTCGGAGAGATGGTACTTCTCGTCGGCCTCGCCCCAAAAGACGTTGTTGCCGTCGTGGTCGAACAGCGACTGATGCAAAAACATGGCGCTGCCGTCCTCGCCCGCCAACGGCTTGGGCATAAAGGAGGCGTGGCAACCGCTCTCGTAAGCTTGCTGTTTAATGATGAGCTTGGCCGTGGTGATGGCGTCGGACATGCTCAGGGCCTCGGCGTGGCGCAGGCTCATGCCGTGCTGCGAGCGACCGGCGGCGTGGAAGGTGTACTCCACGGGCACGGACATCTTCTCGAGCGTAAGGACCGTGTTGCGGCGCAGGTCGCGCGCGGCGTCGCTCACCGAAAGGTCGAAGTAGCCCACGTTGTCGAGCGGCTCGGGCGTGCGCTCGTCGGGGAAGTAGTAGTACTCCAGCTCGGCACCAACGTTGAGCAGGTAGCCGGCCTTCTCGGCCTTATGGAACATGCGGCGCAGCGCAGCGCGCGGGTCGCCGGCGAAGGGCTCGCGATCGGGAGTGCACACGTCGCAGAACACACGGGCGACGCCGTTGTGGCTCGGACGCCACGGCAGGATCTGGAAGGTCGAAGCATCGGGAAACGCCAGCATGTCGGCTTCCTCGGGCGTGGCAAAGCCCTCGATGGCGGAGCCGTCAAAGCCAATACCCTCCTCAAAAGCGACCTCGAGGTCCTCGGGGCTAATGGCAAAGTTCTTGAGGCGGCCGAGAATGTCGACAAACCACAGACGCACAAAGCGGATGTCACGCTGCTCTACGGAGCGGAGTACGTAATCGATGTTCTGCTGGTTCATGTCGCTCCCCTTTCTTTCGGGCGGGTTTCGACTGGTCTATATCGCAGATACTATCGCAGAAAAATGTTTCCGCAGGGTTAAAGCGTATCAAGCGCTCAAAAAACGTGCGCGAACAGGCAGTTGCGAACGAATGGTTAGCGCGAGGTTGATGCGCGATGTTCGATGCGGCCGGGAATCTCGATGCGTTTGGGCGCCAGCTTTGCGGCCTCGCCCACCGTAGTGGTAACAACGTCAATGCGCTCGGAGAGGCGCTCGACCACGCGCTCGGCGATGGTAAGGGTGTCTTGCGCGGCCGTGGTCACGCCGCCAAAGAGCACATGGTTCCAGGGGTAGTCATCAAACGTCGCGATTTTGAGCCCCGCCGGCAGCGAGGGACCAAGCTGCGCCAGCGCCTCGGTCAGACGCAGGAAAACCAGGCCGTTGACAGCAATGAGGCCGAGCTTTTTGCCTGCATAGCCGCGGATGGTCTCGTCCAAGCGGCCGACGCCCGAGGCGCCACCGTCGGCCAGAGTGACGACCTCACCCGCAAGGCCGCGTCGCGAAAGTTCGTCGGCAAAGGCCTCGGCGCGCTCTCGACGCACGGGGCTATCGTCGCTTGCCTCGGTGAGCAGGCACAGGCGCTCGCTGCCCGCAGCGGCCAAGGCGTCTACCAAGCCGGCGACTAGCTCACGGTTGTTAGATGTCACCAGATCGACACCGCCGTCGGCAACATCGCGGTCGAGCAGCACAACGGGCAGACGTCCCGCTGCCGCGGCAATCGCCTCGTCATTACCTCCGCAGGTGTTGACAACCAAGCCGTCCACGCCGGCATCGATAAGCCTGGTGAGCGACTCTGCTTCCTTAGCGGGGTCGTTGCCGCTAATGGCCGTCATGAGCGAGCAGCCGCGCGCGGCGGCGCTGACGGAAAGCCCTTCGAGCATGGCGCTCGAGAACGGGTTGGCGATGTCGGCCAGGATCACGCCGATGAGGTTGGTGCGCGAGCTGCGCAGATTGCGCGCAGCGGCACGCGGGCGATAGCCGGTGCGCTCGATAACCGCCGCGATGCGAGCACGGGTTTCCTCGGTCATCTGCCCGGGGCGGTTGTTGAGATAGCGCGAGACCGTGGCCGGGCTCACGCCCGCCTCGGCGGCAATGTCCTTGATTCTCATCTGCGCCATAGCGCACCCCGTTTCCCAATTGTCGGCGGTCTGAACCATTTTAGGCATTTTTTTAAAAATCTCGCTTGCAAAACGCTGTAGGTGAGTATACTACAACTCGAAACGAAACCGATTTCGTAAACCGATTTCGGTGAGCGTTGGCACGCAGGTGCAAAGACGCACCCTACCGTCTTGGCACCTGCGTGCCAACGCCATATCAAAGGTGTACGCACGAGCAAGAAGGAGCTACGCGACCATGGGTAAAACGGTTCTTACCTTCGGCGAGATCATGATGAGGCTATCGCCCAAAGACCACCTGCGCATTGAGCAGGCGACCGAGTTTGATGTCCGCTACGGCGGCGCCGAGGCAAACACCGCGCTTTCCCTGGCCTACCAGGGCGACAAGGCCGCTTACGTCTCCGTTGTCCCGGCCAACCGTCTGGGCGAGTGCGCCCTGCGTTCGCTGAAGGCCTACGGCGTCGACACCACGCGCGTCGTGCGTCAGGGCGACCGTCTTGGCTCCTATGTGTTTGAGGTCGGTGCCTCGCAGCGCGGCAACGGCTGCGTCTACGACCGCAAGTTCTCTGCCATCAACATGGCCAAGCGCGATGTTTTTGACTGGGACGAGATCCTCAAGGGCATCGATGTCTTCTACTTCTCCGGCGTGACCCCCGCCGTCTCCGACGAGATGGCCGCCGCCTGCAAGGAGGCTCTCGCCGTCTGCCGCGCCAAGGGCATCACCACCGTGTGCGACGTGAACTATCGCGGCAAGATGTGGTCGCCCGAGAAATCGCAGGCCACCATGAAGGAACTCCTGCCGCTCGTCGACATCTGCATCGCCAACGACGAGGATGCGCCTGCCGGCCTTGGCATGACCTGCGTCTCCGGCTCCCTTGCCCACGGCATCGAGGAGCGTGACACCTACGTCGAGATGGCCCGTCAGATTTGCGCCGAGTACGGCTGTAAGAAGGTCGCTTCGGTCGTCCGCAACATCTCCTGCGTCGAACGCTCCATCTGGATGGGCATGCTCTATGACGCCGAGAGCGACGCGCACTGGTTCTCCCCTGCCCACGACGTGCACGTGCTCGAGGGCGTTGCCGCCGGCGACGCTTTCAACGCCGGCCTCGTCCATGCCCTCATCAACGACTTTGACCCGCAGGACGCCGTCAACTACGCGATTGCGGCCTCGATCCTCAAGCTCACCATCAAGGGCGATTCCAACTTGGTGACCGCCGACGAGATCGCCGTTGTGGCCAACGCCGCCGACGGTGGCACCCGCGTCGCGCGCTAGTCCGTCTCCATTCCGCGGGCCGCAGCTTTCCAATCCCATACCTCTGCGGCCCGCTCCCCGATTCCTCCGGCCGGGCAAAACCACCAGTCCCATTCCGGTTTTGCCTGGCATTCCCTACACGACTGGTCGAGCAGCCGGTTTTGGAATTGCTTGAACCCCAAGCAGTGCCTCCGATAACCAATCCAAAATCGGCTCCTGACCAGCACATTTGGCAATCATGCGCCCATGCGCGCCACACATCGAAAGGAACATCATGTTCGATCAGTTCTACACCACGCTTGAGTCCCTGGGCATCGTGCCGGTCGTTGTGCTCGACAAGGTCGAGGACGCCGCTCCGCTCGCCCACGCCCTTATGGCAGCTGGCATGAAGTCCGCCGAGGTCACCTTCCGCACCGCCTGCGCCGCCGAGTGCATCGCCGCTATGGCCGAGGCCGAGCCCAAGATGTGTGTTGGCGCCGGCACTGTCCTGACCGTCGAGCAGGTTGAGCAGGCCCGCACAGCCGGTGCCAAGTTCATCGTCTCCCCGGGTTACAACGAGGACGTCGTGAAGCACTGCATCGACATCGACCTGCCTGTCCTTCCCGGCACCGTGACCCCCTCCGAGGTCACCGCCGCCGAGAACCTGGGCCTCAAGGTCACCAAATTCTTCCCCGCGGCTCAGTATGGCGGCCTCAACACCATCAAGGCCCTCGCTGCTCCGTTTGTCGGTCACCGCTTTATGCCTACCGGCGGCGTGAGCACCGCCAACGTCGAGGAGTACCTGAGCTCCTCCGCCATCATCGCCTGCGGTGGCACCTGGATGGTTAAGCCGGCCCTGTTTGCCGACGGCGACTTCTCCAAGGTCGAGCAGATTGCCCGCGAGGCCATGGACGTCGTCAAAAAGGTCCGCGGCTAGGTTTAGCTCTCTATCGTGAAAGGGGGCGTGCCCTAGACCTCGCCCCCTTTCTTTTAAAACGGCTCGGAAGCGCGCCGTTTCCGTCACGAGCAAGAACCAAAACCGTCTTGTATGCTGATAGAACGTGACGGAAGCGACACGCCCCCGAGCCGCTTTGCCTACTCGGCTGGCAGTCGCACTCAACTAAGACACTTCGACAAAAGCCGAACCATCAAAACAGCTGCGGCACCGTCTGGAGGAATGGACCCTTGCTTCCGGTCTTTTCCTCCAAGCGGCGCCGCAGCGTTTTCGTGCCCCGATGTGCCCCGGCACTTGCGGTGGAATACGGACTGCTTACACCATCAGAGCCGCAAAACAATCCCTATTTCACCGCAACTAATGAAGAGAACGAGTTAGATGGCCGAGTCTTTGGACAGCTCAAAATAGTCAGGATGTAAGGCGATAACCGGGCCCTGCTCCTCGGGCATCAGGTGCAGGTGTGTCTCGGCCAGATAGCTCGCCGTGTCGGTATCGCCCTTTTTAATGGCCTCGAGAATTCGGCGATGCTGCCGACGAATCGGCTCCCAATCCAGATCCTGAGAGACCATACGCAACCAGTTGTATCGCTCAAAATGCGTATTGACGCTCTTCATCCAATCCCACAACATGTGGCGGCCGGCAATCTCAAAACACGTCTCATGGAACAGGTTGTCCAGATCGAAAAAGCGACGCGTTTCACGATGATCGAGCGACTCGGACTCGGCAAGAATCTGCTCGAGCCGATACTTTTGCTCGGGCGTGGCGGCAGAGCAGCATTTAATGAGCACACTTCTCTCGAGTTTCTCGCGCAAGAAACAGGCGTTCTCGGCGCGCTCCATGCTGATTTTTGAGACATAGGTGCCGCTTTTGGGACGCGTTTCCACCAGCTCTTGCTCGCGCAGGCGCACAAAGGACTCGCGAATGGGCGTGCGCCCGATTCCCGTCTCCTTTTCCAGACCAATCGCCGAAAGGCGCGTGCCGGGCTTGAGCTCGGCATAGATGATCTTGGAGCGCAATGCGTTGTATGCCTGATCTTGCAGGCTCTGATAATGCTGGTGCTGTTCCATAAAGCCCTCGAATGAAGCCCACGGTTTGTCGAATCTCATCACGTAATACTATCGCATCCCCCATCCCCACAGTTGCGGTGAAATAAGGGCCGCTGACACCCATGCACAACTTAGGTGGCTTTGACGTGGCCAAACGTGACCGCCGCTATCTCGGCGCTGATCTTAGGCAACGTCGCCGGCATCGCCAGTAAGTTGTTCACCCGGCACTTTGCGCGCGCCGCGTTTGAAAAGTAGCACTACGCGCGGGGCCAACGGGCAGCCCGTGCCCACTTGTCTCTCGAGCTTGCCCTCCTCGATCAGGACAATCGAGCCGCCCGCGCAGCAGTGCGAGTTCACCGTTTACCTTTTAAAAGTGAACGTTCACCTATTTTTCGGAGAATGGGAGGGTTTATTACCCTACTTCACATATACTGAGCTTGTACGAAAAGCAAGACTTATATAGATGAACGTTTCTTTTGGAAGGATTGCTATGTCTGATCTTATGGACAGCTTCCGCCTGGACGGCAAGGTCGCGCTCGTGACCGGCGCCACCTATGGCATCGGCATGGCCATTGCCGAGGCGCTCGGAGAGGCAGGCGCCAAGATTGCCTTTAACGCCCGTCACGCCGACAAGGTTGCCGAAGCCGAGAAGCACTACCGTGAGCTGGGCTTTGATGCTCACGGCTATGTTGCCGACGTCACCGACGAGGCCGTCGTCGCCGAGCTCGTTGCCAAGATCGAAGCCGATTTTGGCACCACGCCTGACATCCTGGTCAACAACGCCGGCGTCATCCAGCGCACCCCGATGCTCGACATGAGCGCCGAGGACTTCCGTCGCGTCGTCGACATTGACCTCAATGCGCCGTTTATCGTGTCCAAGGCCTGCCTGCCGGGCATGATCGCCAAGGGTCACGGCAAGATCATCAACATCTGCTCCATGATGAGCGAGCTCGGCCGCGAGACCATCGCCGGCTATGCCGCCGCCAAGGGCGGACTCAAGATGCTCACCAAGAACATCTGCTCCGAGTTTGGCGAGGCCAATATCCAGTGCAACGGCATTGGGCCGGGCTACATCGCTACCCCGCAGACCGCACCGCTGCGCGAGACGCAGCCCGATGGCAGCCGTCACCCGTTTGACCAGTTCATCATCGCCAAGACTCCCGCAGCCCGTTGGGGCACGCCCGAGGACCTGAAGGGCCCCGCCGTGTTCCTGGCTTCCGACGCATCGAACTTCGTCAACGGGCACATTCTGTACGTGGACGGCGGCATTCTCGCCTACATCGGCAAACAGCCGCAATAGGCTGCGGCCGCGCGGAGCACGGCACCTTGGCGCTCAAACCGTCGCTCGCGTACCGAAGTACGCTTCGCTCCTCTTTCACGCCAATCTGCCGCACTCCGCGCGCCCTCGCCACCGTCACGCACCAGCCAACACAGGCGCTTCGGTTTGTGCGGAACTCGCGACAGACTTAACTGCCGACCGCCCGCATAGCTCATCGCGGGTTGGCTTTGCCGCCGCCCGCGCACAGAAACAAAAAACTGGAAGATTAAGTTGAAAGGTTAACTCAAATGAAGATCGCTCTGATTAATGAGAATTCTCAGAACTCCAAGAACCCTATGATCGAGGCTGCCCTTAAGAAGGTTGTCGAGCCCATGGGGCACACCGTCTTTAACTATGGCATGTATGCCGACGCCGACTCCAAGCCCCTCACCTACGTGCAGAACGGCATTCTTGCCGCCGTGCTGCTCAACTCCGGCGCTGCCGACTACGTCGTGACCGGATGCGGCACCGGCGAGGGCGCCATGCTCGCCTGCAACTCCTTCCCCGGCGTGCTGTGCGGCCACGTTGCCGACCCGCTGGATGCCTACACCTTTGCCCAGGTCAACGATGGCAATGCCGTCGCCATGCCCTTCGCCCTCAAGAACGGCTGGGGCCAGGAGCTCAACCTCGAGTACACCTTCGAGAAGCTTTTTGGCTTTGGTTCGGGTAACGGCTACCCCGCCGAGCGCGTTGAGCCCGAGCAGCGCAACAAGAAGATCCTCGACGGCGTGCGCGCTGTGACCATGCGCCCGCTCGTCGACGTCCTGGGCGAGATCGATCAGGACCTGGTGAAGGGCGCCCTCGCTGGCGAGCATTTCCAGGAGTACTTCTTTGCCAACGCCACCGACGAGGCCATCATCGCCAAGGTCAAGGAGCTCTTGGGCCTGTAATAAGGCCCACGGGGCGCACCGACCCCCAACAAACCGCCAGACAAAAGGCGCCGCGACGATCCATGTGTCGCGGCGCCTTTTTAGATTGCTATCGCTTGAGTCACCGCAAGGCGGCCGCTCCCCTATTTGCCAAGAGCCTACAGCTCGCAGGCGACCTTGTAGCCGTCGCCGATGGCATCACGGATGTTGCCGCACTTCTGGGCATCGCCCAGCACGTGGGTGGCAACGCCGGCAGCGGCAAGGTCATCGGCCAACTTGGTGTTGGGACGATAGCCCATGGCAAGCACCAGCGTATCGGCATCGGCGATGGTGTGGACCTCGCCGTCCTTCTCGTAGCTGATAGCGTCCTCGGTAATCTCGGTCACCTTGGCCTCGGTCAGCACGTGAACACCCTTGGAGAGCATGCGCGTGATGAGCACCGCGCGGCCGGCGCCGCCCTCGTTGGCGGCGAGCGTCTTGGTCATCTCGATGACGGTGACATCGCGGTTGGCCGGCGACAGGTCGTTGACCAACGGGGCCAGGTAATCGGCCGTCTCGCAACCAACGGTGCCGCCGCCCACAATGACGATCTTCTTGCCCGGGAAAGCCTTGCCACCCAGCAGGTCGTCAGCCGTCATGACCTGCTTAAAGCCCTGCATAAAGGCCGGGGCGATGGGTTCGGCGCCATAAGCCAGGACAACCTCGTAGCCCGCGTAGTCGCGCTGGATGTCCTCGGCCGAAAGCTCGGTACCGAAGACGCACGTGACGCCGGCCTCGGCCAGGCGACGGTACTGATACTTGATCACGCGCGTGAGCTCCTGCTTTGCCGGCGGAACGGCCGCAATGCGCATCTCGCCGCCCGGCTCGTCCTGCTTATCCACGAGCACCACGTTATGACCGCGCTTGGCGGCAATGTAGGCTGCCTCCATGCCCGCGGGACCGGCACCCACAACGAGCACGTTCTTTGCCTCGGCGGCAGGCTCGTAGCCAGCCTCGTCACGCTCCACATCCGGGTTGACGGTGCAGGAGATGCGCTTGCCGAACATGATACCGTTCAGGCAGCGCAGGCAACCGATGCAGGGGCGGATGTCGTCGGCGTTGCCGGCAGCAGCCTTGTTGCAGAACTCGGCATCGCACAGATTGGCGCGGCCCATCATGCAAATGTCGGCAGCGCCGTCCTCGATCAGCTCCTCGGCGATCCATGCCTCGTTGATGCGGCCGACGGTGGCGACGGGAATGTTGACGTGCTTTTTGATCTCGCGCGAGCAGGCGGCGTGCGAGGCCTGCTGCGTACCGGCGGCGGGAATGGCGGATCCGCGCTTGATGGTAGTGCCGCCCGACACGTGGATCATGTCGACGCCGGCCTTCTCCAAGCGACGCGAGACATAGATCATGTCGTTGAGGGTCAGGCCGCCATCGGTGTACTCGTCGCCCGAGATACGGACGTCGATGATGAAGTCCTTGCCGCAGCGCTCGCGAATCTCGGCGATGACCTCGAGCAGGAAGCGCATGCGGGCGTCGAGCGAGCCGCCGTACTCGTCGGTGCGCTTGTTGTAGAGCGGAGTCAAAAAGCCGCCGAGCATACCGTGGGCGTGCGCCGCATGGACCTCGACGCCATCGACACCGGCCTTCTGCATACGCACGGCAGCGTCACCGAACTGATGCGTGAGCTCGTGAATCTCATCGACCGTGATGGGGCGCGGCGCCTCGCGGGCATAGGACGGGCCCACAAAGGACGGAGCGATCAGGCGCGGCGTGCCCGGAATGTTAAAGGCCATGTAGGCGGGGTGGAAGAGCTGCGGCATGATCTTGCAGCCGTACTCGTGGACGGCGGCGGCGAGCTTTTCCCAGCCGGGGATAAACGTGTCGTCGTAGCAGCACATGTCACCCGGCAGATAGGTATAGGTAGGCTCGACCGTCACGACCTCGGTGATGATGAGGCCCACGCCGCCCTTGGCGCGGGCACGGTAATGATCGACCAAGTCGTCGGTCACATAGCCGTGATCGGCCAGGTTGGTAGATACCGGCGGCATAAAGACGCGGTTCTTGACCTCGGTCGTACCGACCTTGATCGGACTAAAGAGCATTGGATAGGCGGAGGACTCCATACAGGGTTCCTTTCGTTTGAGCCGCTCGGCGGCAGTTGCTAACGTACTTATCGTATCAGCAACTGCGCTGTACCCGACCGTGCACGTTCCCCCGGCTTTTACTCAGCCCACAAAAAAGTTGCGGTGGAATACGGAGTAGATGAGGCCTTTGACAGCCAAAACAGTCCGTATTTCACCGCAACTGATGGGTGGGATGGAGTTAGAGGCCCAGGTAGTTGGTCATGCCTTCGACGGCGAGCTTGGCGCCGGCCACGGCATGGACCACGGTGAGCGGGCCGTTGACCACATCACCGGCGGCAAAAACGCCCGGCACCGTTGTCATGCCATACTCATCGACCGAAAGAAGGCCGCGGTGGTCGGTCTCCAGACCGCCCGTCGTAAGCACCAGCTTGTCCTTAGGCACCTGCGATGCCGCGATCACCACGGTGTCGGCGGACACATGGTCGAGCTCTTCCTCGTAGCCCACCACGTTGTCGTCCTCGTCAAAGATAGCTGTCTCGAACACCGGACCGTTATCGTCGATGGCGCAGATCGCCTTGCCGCGCACGATCTCGGCACCGTCAAGCTCGGTCAGCTCAACCTCGTCATCGATGGCCGAGACATGGCGCGATCTGGCATACACGGTAACCTTGCGAGCACCCGAACGCAGGGCCGTTCGGGCAACATCCATGGCCACGTTGCCGGCACCGATAACCGCCACGTTCTGCCCGATCGCCACGCTCGTGGGATCGACCAGGTAATCGATACCAAACAGCACGTTGCCGCGCGACTCGCCGGGAATGCCCAGCTTGCGTGCGCGCCAGGTGCCGGTACCCACAAAGACCGCATCGTAGCCGTCGCGCAGCAGGTCGTCGATATGCAGCGCACCGCCAATGGTGGTCGAGGGACGGACGCGCACGCCGAGCGAGCACATCACGTGACGATACTTTTGCACGAGCGCACGGGGCAGGCGAAACTCGGGGATGCCGTACTCCAGCACGCCGCCGATCTCGGGGCGCTGTTCAAACACCGTGACGGCACAGCCCAACTGGGCCATCTTAATGGCCACGGTAATGCCGGCAGGACCGGAACCGACCACGGCAACCTGCTTGCCGCACGACGGCGAGGGCTTCCACTCCTTGCGGTCCAAATATGCAGTCGAGATATAGTTCTCGATGCTCGAAAAATGCACCGGCGCGCCTTTACGGCCCTGAATGCATGCGCCCTCGCATTGGCCCGAATGGTTGCACACCATGGAGCAGACCGCACTCATGGGATTGTTCTGGAACAGCAGCTCGCCCGCCTCTTCAAGACGGCGCTGCTTAAACAGGTCGATGACCTGCGAAATAGGCGTCTGAACCGGGCAGCCTTTAAGCTGGCAGAACGCCTTCTTGCACCCAAGGCAACGATTCGCTTCTTCGACAATGTGGATAGCCATGCAACTCCCCTTTTTGATGTAATCCAATGGGGCGACGATAAAGATCCTTCACCGCCGCCCCCGTCAGGCAAACTCAATCGGCTGCCACGGCAAAAGCCAAGGCTATATCTCGCGATGCGAAGCCCCGCAGCGGGCGGACATACGCTCGAGCGTCGCCAGACAGCCAGCCGCCGTCGCCGGTACGCTGTTCTCGACCACGCAGGGAATCCCAGGGCAGGCGGCAGCCGCCCAGGCCACCACGGGCTCAAAGTCATATCGTCCCGTCTCGCCCACACCGTGGCACACCAGGCGCGAACCCGTACCGTCGCACCAACCAGCCTCGTCCTCGTTGTCGACGGCCTCAAAATCCTTGGCGTGCAGCACGCGAATCTTACTGCCGCACAAGTAGAGCATACGCGCTGTGATTTCCTGCGCCTCGTTAACGACGCTGGGGTGCAGCAGCGACACCGGGTCGTAGATCACGCCGAGCGCTGGGCTCGAGACGCGCTCCAATACCTCGCGGCAGCGATCCGGTGTGTTGACCGTCTCGTTCCAGCCGGGCTCAATCAGTATTTGCCCACCAACGGCCTCGGCGCGCTCGCAGACACGTGCGAGTCCGTCCATAAACGCATCGAGTGCCTCGTCGGTCATACGGTCGTCAGCAACGCGGTTCTGCGCATTGGGACGACCGGTCTCGGTGCCAACAGGACATCCGCCGAGCATCTGGGCAAAGTTCAAGCACGCCTCATACTCGGCATAGTTATCCATGAGCTGTTGGCGATCGGGCGTCGCCAGATTCTTATAGCAGCCAAACACTGCCACCGCAACGCCTGCCTCGTCGAGCACCGCACGCAGGTGCTCGGCAAGCTCGCGGGTCAGGCCACTCCGATCGATCCCCATCGATGCGTAGAGCACCTTGCTCGGCAGTTGAATGCACGAAAAGCCCAGCTCTCCTGCCATGCGAATGCGTTCCTCGACGGTTCCCTGCACAAGATCGTGCAAACGTACGCCCGGAGTAATGGCCCCCACGCTATTCACACCCCTTATGAGCATTGATGCCCGGCGTGTAGCCGCCAAACGGGTCGTCGATGGAGCACACGCCCGAAGGGGCGAGCGGATCGCGCCTGCCGGCAAGCTTGTCGTGGTGCATGGTCTCGATATAGGCAAGCACCAGCGGCGCCACACCCTTTGCGTCGTTTTTGACGACGGGCTCGCTCATGTAGTAGCCAAACGTGCCCTCGCGGTGCGTGGTGTTTCCCAGGCCCGCGACCAGGCAGATATTGTCGAGCGCCAGCTGCCCGTCATGCTCGGACAGGCACGTGTCGCAAATGCCGTCAAAAGCACGGCGACCGTACTGGTAGTAACGCTCGTCCAGCACGCCCAGGCGCACGCCCTTCATGATTGCATTGGCAAAAATCGCGCTGCCCGACTCCTCCAGATAGTTGGGGGCGATATTGGGCAGGTTGATGACCTGGTGCCACATGCCGGTCTTCTCGTCCTGATACGGCAGCATAGCGTCGATCAGGTCGTGGAACATCTTACGGATCTCGTCCTTCTCGGCCGACATCGAAGGCGGCATGAGCTCCCAGGTATCGATGAGCGCCATGGCAAACCAGCCCTCGGCGCGCAGCCAGAAGTTGGCCGAAAGACCGGTAACGGGATCGCACCAGAACTGCTTGCGACTCGCGTCGTAGGCGTGATAGTACAGGCCGTTGAGGTGGTTGCGCATCAGGTCATGCACCACTTGGAACATATGGAAGCTATCCGAGCAGGCACGGCGGTTGTGGAAGCTCAGCTCGTACTGCATGTAGAACGGCTGAGCCATGTACATGCCATCGAGCCAGATCTGGTTGGGATAGACGGCCTTGTGCCAAAACACGCCCTCTTTGGTACGCGGCTGGGTCTCGAGCTGACGATAGATGGTATCCATGGCGGCGCGGTACTTGGGCTTGCCCACCAGGTCATAGAGCTTGTAGAGGGTTTTGCCCGCGTTGACGTTGTCGAGGTTGTACTCCTGGGGATCGTAATGCTTGATGGTGCCGTCATCCTGGACAAAGAAGTCGATATAGTCGTCGGCGAAGGTCAGGTAACGCTGCTCGCCGGTGATCTCGTACAGCTCGATGAGTGCCTTGATCATGCAGCCGTCAATGTAATTCCAGGTGTTCTCCTTGCCGGCGCGAAGCTTTTCGATGTTCCAGGCCGGCGCCTGAGGCGTAGATGTCTCGATCAACTGCTCGATATAACGGTCCAGAATCTGATTGCAACCCATTGCTGTCCCCTCTGACGTTTTTGATGGGTGAACGTTAACCCTAGTGTAACGCGAAGGGGATTATAGGGTGAACGTTAACCCTATAATCACCGCAAACGGCATCCTTTTAGCGGCAAACGGCGGTGAGAGCCGCGGCAATGCGATGCGCCAGGCGCTCATAGCCAGCCGGGCTGTAATGCAGGCCGTCCGGCATGTAGAGCTCGCGGTGCTCCGGCAAAAACGGGCTGATGCCGCTTTGCGCATAGAGGTCGATCACCGGCACCGAGAAGCGGTCGCAGACCTCCAGCATCGCCTGTACATAGGCGTCTTGTGTCAGGCCCAGATGGTTGGCCTCGTTGCTTGCCGGGATATCCTTCTCGTGCTTACCACTTGTCTTGCACGGCGTCATAAACACCAGCTTTGCCTGAGGCGAGCGCGCCGTGATGGTGCGGATAAGGTAGTCGAGCGCGCCATAGAACTCGTGCACGTCGGTGCTGCCCGGCTCGCCTAGCGGCACGTTACGGCTAAAGTCGTTAACGCCGCCAAAGACGATGCAGATGTCTGCCGCGTGATCGATGCCGTCCAAACGCTCAACAAACGAATCGGTACGGTCGGCCTTGACGGCAATACGCGAACCCTTAATGCCAAAATTCTCGACCGTAGCGCCGCCCAGCAGCGCACCCAGGTGCGAGGTCCAGGAGATGTCGTTACCTCCCCCGCCGCATCCGTTATCGCCCCAGGTGGTCGAATCGCCAAAGCAGCAGATGGTCGATTCGCTCAAGTTTTTCGTTTCCATATTCTTCTCCTCACCCGCACACCGGCGGTCATACAGGTACATACCGTTCATTCGCAACATGCCGAGGGGCTATGCGTGGGCGCATTCTGTAACTTGCGAATCGAGCCATTCGATATCCTCGGCAAGATGCGCCACGCCAAGATGGTGTCCACCCGGACACACCTCGTGCCGCAGACCTCCTCTGCGGCCCAGCGACTCGTAGGCATCGCGCACGATTTTGAGTTGCTCGTCAACATTTTTGAGCCCGCGTGCCCCATTCAGATGATCCTCTTCGCAACTTTGGACCAACAACGGCCGTGGCGCGATGAGCGAGGCGATGTCACCCATATCGAGCAGACGCCAGAGTCCAGGCGTGTAATTGCAACTGCAGTTGCCGTTGAGATGCAGCAGCGAGTCATCGACACCGTACAGATAGCCCGAGACAAACGCCTTGCGCACGCGCGGGTCAAGCGCGGCCAGGTACAACGTCATGTAACCACCGCCCGAAAAACCAAAGCAGCCCAGGTCGTCCAGGGCAATGTCACCGCGTGTCTCCAAGTAATCAATCAAGCGCATGTTGTCCCAGGCGTTGAGGCCCGCGACCGTAAGACCCAGCGGCTCGGCCATACGTGCTTGATTCAGACACGTACCGCGCAGGTAGCTGCTCTCGTCGTCGCCCTGGCCCTTCCAATCGCGGCGATACCCCCAACCGCGGGCATCGGGGCAGACGGTCACGTAACCCATGCGCGCCAAACGCAGACCGTAGTCGTAATTGAACTTACGCACGGCATCGTCGACCGCCGGCACGCCCGCAACACCGGCTATGCTTGCAGCACCCGCCCCCTGGTGACCATGCGGGCAGATATAGCAGCGCTTGAGTCCCCGCTCGTCAAGCTTGGGGCGGGACGGCTCCAACAGGTAAAACGGCATCCACACATCGTGCTCAACCTGCAACACCGCATGAGTACGCACGATGCTGCCGGCAACCCGCACGCGATTGAGCTCACGAATCTCAATCGGAGCGCGGTCCATAAGCGAAAGACCCAAAATATCGTACAGACGAGTCCTGGTCGCAGCCTTCCATGCCTCAAAGTCTGTGGGAGTCTTGCCCGTAAATGCGGCCGAGCGCCCTTCGCGCTTCAGTCGGGCGCGCAGCGCAGGTTCGTCCTCGTAGTACGTCTCGATGTGCACGGTGCGACCATTGGCAGATAGCCCGGCCGTCTCTACCGCATCACCGTCGCCGCCCTCAGGATCCCAACCATCCGTGCCGGCAAGAACTCGGTCACGCGCATAGCGTTCGGAATCCTGACCGGTCAGGCAATGCGCCCACGGCACCCAAGCGGCAGTATCACCCGCCGGGCCAAACAGGGTACCGCCGGCATACAGGGTGCCGTCATGTGCCGCTGGCTTATTCCAATCCCACCAGCCCTCGAGTGAAATATGGGAGCCCAGCCAGCAATCGATAAGCACGGTCTGGGCCCATTCGCGCCACGGGCGACCCAGGTAGACCGAACCGGGCGCCATGTCGTCCGGCGCCGTGAAGGAACAACCGTGAAACACAAAACCACAGGGCTCGCCCTGGGGCGTCGAGGCCGCCGTAACGTAGCCGTTCACGTCCATGTCGCGGTTGAGCGAGCGAATCTCACACCCCTCAAAGTAGGCACGCGCGCCGCCAAAGATAAAGTCGACATCGCCCTCGATCCGGCAACGTCGAAAATACTGGCGCCCCACCCGGCGCGGGGCGAACTGCTTGGGGCCTATAAAGCCGCCCGGCTTAGCCTCGCGCGGCGGCAGCGGCCCCAAAAAGAGCGTGTCCTGATGGCCCAGGATGCGGCAGGTATCGACCACCAGGCGGTCGCCGTCGGCATACAGGGCAATCGCCTGGCCGACCTTGCGACTGTCACCGGCGTCGTTTTCGATTGTTAGGCCCGCAAGCGTCACGTCGTCGGCATCGACCAGCACCGTGTACGTACGGAAGGTGCCGAGTCTTCCATCTTGGCCGCTACCGTCTTCCGAAGGCATCTTGGCGCCCAGACCGCGCACGATACGCACGCTTTCGGCCGTCTCGCCCTCGAGCGTCACATGCGGACGACGAATTTCAACCCGCTCGCGGTACTCACCCGGCGCCACCAGCACGCGAACCGGCACGGTCGCATCGGGTACGCACCGCTCCGCCGCCTCGAGCGCTGCCGAAATGCTGCGATACGCGCCCTCGCGTTCGAGCGATACCTCAAAGAGCTGTTCTTTCCCACTCATCTGTCACTACGCTTTCTGTCACAGAACACCCACCATGCAATACCGGCACCTATAGATTGCGTGCGACGACCGGGCAGCCCCGTCCGTCGCACGCCTCAACATGCCGTATTCACTTGTGCAGGAGCACTACCCTATGCGCGAATCACCTTGTCGACGTTCTGCAGCTGCAGCTCGTCACCGTCCTGACCCTCGATCACCACGTTTTGCAGGTCGAGCACGGCAACGTTCTGCGCGATGATGCCCTGGCGCACCATCGGCTCCACACCACAGGCCATGGCCGGCACAAAGGGCTCGGCATCGTCGGCAAAGGTCACATGGACATCCTGGAACGTCAGGCGCGTCACCTTGCTCTCGGGCAGGCCCGTGATATAGGCCGCAGCAGCATGGCAGTTGGTTGCCTCGATATCGCAAAACGTCGTGGCGCCAAAGCCGGGCGTGCGGTCGTCGACGGGCAGCGCCTCGCGAGACTGCACGTAGTCGGTCTTGCCGTCCTTGTCGCAAAAATAGAACGAGTTGACCACGAAGGGCGTAAGCACCTCGTCCATGCGAATGTGCTCAAAGGTGATTCCCTCGTTGACGGCATCCTTGCCGCGGCCACGACGGGTCTTGACGCGCAGGCCGCGGTCAGTGCGCTCAAAGAGGCACTTGCTCACGGTAAGGTCCTTGATACCGCCGGCGGCCTCGGATCCCAGCACCACGGCGCCGTGGCCGTCGTGCATGTAGCAGTGCGAGATCAGCACGTCGTGCGTGGCGGGACGGAGCTCGGGTTCAATGCCCAGTTTGCCGCTCTTGATGGCGATGCAGTCGTCCCCCACCGAGAACTGACAGCCAAGGATGCGGACAAAACCGCAGCTCTCGGGATCGAAACCGTCGGTGTTGTGGGAGTTCTTGGGACCCTCGATGGACAGGCACAGGGCATCGACGTGCTCGCACAGAATGGGATGGATATTCCACGCCGGGCTGTTGCGCACGGTAAAGCCGGCAAGGCTCACGTTTTCGCACTCGGACAGGAAAATCATGCGCGGGCGGGCGACCTCGCGGCCCTCCTCGGGACGGAAGATGTTCTTAAAGTCCTTGTTCCACCAGTTGTCCTCGGCAAAATCGGTCTGGCCGTCGATGGCGCCGCGGCCATAGATGCACACGTCGTGCACGCTCAGGCCCGTAAAGGTCGAACAGTAGGTCGAAAAGCTCTCGCCTTCCCAGCGGCCCAGGGGCAGCATGTCGGTGCCGGCATACCCGGCGCCCTCGTCGCCCGTGACCGTGCCCGGAATGTAGGCAAGCGCCGCGCGGTCGTGACGGGCCAGCAGCACCGCGCCCTCGGCAAGCTCGATGTTGATATTGCTCTTAAGGAAGAGGGACTTGATGCGGTAGTTGCCGGCGGGGATCAGCACGCGCCCGCCCTTGGAGCAGGCCATGATGGCAGCCTGAATGTTGGTGGTGTCATCGTGCTCGGCATCGCCCTTGGCTCCGCAGTCGCGAACGTTGATGGTAAAGGGCTCCGCCGGCGTGGTGACGCCTACGCTCAACTCGCGCTCGCCGCAGACAAAGCGGATCAGGTTGCGCTTGCCGGGGGTCAGGCCATCGACATAGGTCTCGACCGTATTCGTGGTACCGGCGGGCTCATCGTTGACAAAGATCTCCCACGTATCGGCACAGGTAAAGTAGCCGCCATCGTCGAGCTCGATAACGGCCGCGCGGGCATTGCGCCAGATAACGTTCGTCTCCATGGGTCTCTCCCTCAAATGTAATCAGAAGTTCATACTACTCGTTTTTAAAAAAGGGCCGTACCCGCCGGTGGATCTCCGGTGGCACGGCCCTGTGGTTTGGACGATGCGCCTGCCCTACTCGGCGGGAATTACGCTGCCGTCCTGGAAGCCAACATTGTTGTGGGCGAAGCAGTCCTCGTACTTAAAGCCGGAGAGCTCCTCGCAAAGCGCCTTGACCTCGGGCTTGACGTCGGCCATCTTGCCACCCTCCTTGACACGGTGGATCTCGTCGCAAAGGATGTCGCACTGCTCCTTGTCAATCTTGATGCCGCGGGCAAGGACGGCCGCGAGCAGGAAGAAGCCGGCGCAGCCGATGAGCATGTAGCCGCAGATGTACAGAGGCACGGTGGCGGGCTGGGTCACGGCGTCGCTGTTGCCGGCGGTCTGAATGAAGCCGGAGGCAGCAAGGACGATAGCCCATACGTTGACGGCAACAGCCTGGGCAATCTGCTGGCAGAGCTGCTGTGCGGAGCTGTAGATGCCCTCGCGACGACGCAGGGTGATGAGCTCATCGACATCGGGGATGTAGTTGAGCAGAACATCGGGCAGATACTGGAAGCCAACGTAGAAGAACTTCCAGATGGCGAAGATGATGGGGTAGGCGATCATGGCGATGGCGACCGTGGAGGTGCCGTTGATCTGACCAAAGGCGAAGTAGTTGTAGGCGATGATGCACGCGGCGCAACCGACGTTTGCCAGGTACCAAGACTTGTGGAAGCCCTTCTTGGCCATGAGGGCGACCCAGATGGCGGTGCAGACGATAGCGACGACCTTGCCGGGCATCTCCATCACGGACTCGTAGGACTTAGGAATCTGCAGACAGTAGACGATGAAGAAGGACAGGCACGCAGACCAGCAGGCAGCGGCGAGCTTCGTGGAGACCTGCGCATACAGGACCTTGCGGAAGGACTTGTTGCGGAAGGTGGAGACAACGTCGATGAAGAACTTCTTGATACCCTCGCCGACGCTCTCGATCTTCTCCTGAGCGACCTCCTCGGGGGTGTGCTCCCACGTAGACAGGTACACGCACAGCAGCGAGATTGCCATGACCGAAGCGTTAATCGTAGCAATAATGAAGTAGCTGAACGGGTTGGTCTCGCCGAAGGTGCCAAAGCCAAAGCCGACGAGTGCTGCCATCAGGAAGCCGGCGGCGTTACCAAAGAGGTGCTTGTAGCCGGTAAGGTACGTACGCTCCTTGAAGTCGTCGGTCATCTCGATGGTAAGCGGCGACAGGTTGGCGGTGCAGAACGTGTACGCGACGTTGTAGATCAGGTACAACACAAAGTAGTACGGGAAACCAAACGGCGTAGCCACAAAGATGAGCGGCTCGGCGACCATCATCGGGATAGCCAGCAAGATCCAGAAACGGCGGCGGCCAAAGATGCGGCCGATCTTAGTAGCGTAGAAGTTATCGGCCACAAAGCCCATGAGCGGGCACAGAATGGCGTTGAGATAGATGGCGAACGAGCTGATCAGCGCAGCCTCGCCTGCGGACAGACCGCACTCCGTGGACAGGAACAGCACCATGTAGCTGTGCGTAAAGCTCAGGGCACCGGAGTTGAGCATGCCGCCCATACCAAAGCCCAAGCGCGTCCAGAATGTGATCTTGCGCTTTTTACCGATCTTGTTAGTCATCGAGCTCCCTCTCTTTTCTCGATTGTCTTGTAACAAGACATTGGAGTCCATACCGATGTCTGTCTGCATATCGCCCACTCGTAGGGTGAACGTTTAGCTAGATTATGCTCGATTGCATATGATAGGTGAACGTTCACTTGTATATTATCCTTGAACGGTCGTTTTTTGCCGTTAAACGGACATCTGACTTGAAAAAAATCACGATTACATGGGTATTGAGTGGGTTTAAATTTGAGGTCGATTAGGTGAACGTTTATTGTTTTCGCCGCTCCCGTACCCTCAGGAAGACACGCCCGAACAGACAGAACAAACATGGCCCCGCCGGGAACACTCCCGACGGGGCCATGGTCAATAGCGCCCTATGCGAACCCATTTACCGCTACAGGCAGACGCCGTCCTTCCAGATGCTGATCTCGTGACAGCCGCGGCGCTCGGCACTCGTAAGCTTGCCGCTCGCCGTCTCTAGCACCAGCTGGTACAGGTCGTGGGCAGCCTCGTCGAGCGTACGCTCGCCCGTGGCGACCACGCCGGCGTTAAAGTCCATCCAGTTGGCCTTGTGGTCGCACAGACGCTGGTTGGTGAACACCTTGAGTGTAGGCGCCGGTGCGCCAAACGGCGTGCCGCGGCCGGTCGAGAACAGGATTACGTGGCAGCCGGCAGCCGTCAGGGCCGTGGTGGATACCATGTCGTTACCCGGGCCGCACAGCATGTTCAGGCCATGCTTGGTAGCCTGACCGGCATACGGCAGTACGTCGACGATGGGGGCAGATCCGCCCTTTTGCACGCAGCCGCAGCTCTTGTCCTCGAGCGTGGTAATGCCGCCGTCCTTGTTGCCGGGGCTCGGGTTCTCATAGACGACCTCGCCGTGGCTGATAAAGTAGTCCTTAAAGCCGTTGAGCATGTCGGAGGCGGCATTGAAGACGTCCTGGCTCTCGCAACGATCGAGCAGAATGCTCTCCGCGCCAAACATCTCGGGCACCTCGGTGAGCACCGACGTGCCGCCGCGGGCGACGACCATATCGCTCACGCGACCGATCGTGGGGTTGGCGGTAATGCCCGAAAGACCGTCAGAGCCGCCGCACTTAAGGCCAATGACCAGCTCGGAGGCAGGAATGGGCTCACGCTTGGCCTGCTTGGCCAGGTCGGCAAGCTCGGACAGGATCTTGTGACCCTCGACCTGCTCGTCGGCTACATCCTGGCAGGCGAGGAATCGAACGCGCTCGCGATCGAAGTCACCGAGCTCGTCGAGTACCTGCTGGTGCGTGCAGTTTTCGCAACCGAGGGACAGGAACAGCACACCCGCAGCGTTTGCGTGACGCGAGAGCGCCACCAGCAGACGGCGCGTCTGGGCATGGTCGGCACCGGTCTGCGAGCAGCCAAAGGGATGCGGGAAGTAGTAAACGCCCTCCAGCGAGCCCTCGACCAGATCCTGAGCCTGATCGCACATGGCACGTGCGACCTCGTTGACGCAGCCGACCGTGGGGATGATCCACAGCTCGTTGCGCGTGGCGGCGCGGCCGTCAGCGCGGCGGAAACCCATAAAGGTCTCGGGCTCAACCGGCTCAACGACCGGATGCGTCGGGTTGTAAGCGTACTCGACCTCGCCCGAAAGGTTGGTCTTGACGTTATGCGTATGAAGCCACTGACCGGGCTGGATGTCGCCCGTCACGTGACCGATAGGAAGACCGTACTTGACGACGTCCTCCCCCGCCGCAATGGCGCGCACGGCCATCTTGTGGCCCTGCGGAATATCCTCCGCGGCAACGACCTCGCCCACCCCGGGAACCGCGACGGCGGTGCCCTTGGCAAGCGGCGACAGCGCGACGATCACGTTATCGGCCGGATTGATCTGGATAGTGTTCATTACAAATGGTCCTAACCCTACAGGTTGAGCAGAAGTCGAGGCGTGAGCAAGCCGTCTGGCGCCCGCACCGGGAATTTACGCCTGAGCGTTGGCGAAGGCCTGCTTGGCGCCCTCGACGCGCACGACGGTGAGCGCGTTGACGACAAACTCCTCGAGGCCGGTGATCTGCGTAAGGTCCTCGCCCCACATCTGCTCGTTGGTGAGCACGTCATGCACCAGCTCAGCATCGTCTGCACCGGCGTGGGCGGCGTAGAAATCGAGCACGAAGGCGTCGTCCTGAGCGGTGTACTCGGTGCCATCGGCACGGCGCAGGTGCAGGCCATCGCCCTCGCGGGACACAAGCTCCTGCGTGTAGAAGGCGATGAGCGTAGCGAGGCTCGTGGCCAGGCACTTGGGCAAGCTGCCGGTCTCGGCAACATAGTCCTTGAGCGTGGGCAGATCGCGAGCGCGCCACTTGGCCGTGGAGTTGAGGCAAATGGAGAGCAGCGCGTGGTCGATAAACGGGTTGTCGAAGCGGTTCTCGACGGCGGCGGCAAAGGCCTTACAGTCCTCGACGTCCAGGTCGGCGGCAAGCGTCGGAATGACCTCGTCGTAGAGCATGGTGTTCATGAAGCCACGAACGGTCTCGTCGTGCATGCAATCGCGCACGATGTCAAAGCCGGCAACCCAGGAACCCGGGACAAAGGCGGTATGGGCACCGTTGAGGATGCGGACCTTGCGCTTCTTGTACGGGGTGACATCGGGGGTAACAAAGACACCCGGCAGGCCGGCCTTTACGAAGGGCAGACGCTCCTTGAGCGACTCATCGCCCTGGATACCCCACATCTGGAAGGGCTCGCGCACGGCCAGGAAGGAATCCTCGTAGCCCAGGCGCTCGGCCACGGCAGCGGCCTCCTTGGGGTCGCGGATGCGGCCGGGGACGATAGTGTCGACGAGCGTGGTGCAGACGGTGCAGTCGTTGGCCATCCACTGCGCAAACTCGTCCTCCCAGCCCCAGTCGCTCACGTACTGGTTCATGATGCGCAGCAGCTCCTCGCCGTTGTGATCGATGAGCTCACAGGCGAGCACGATGACGCCCGGCTTGCCGGCGGCCCAGCGGGTGTGGAGCACCTGGGCAAGCTTGGCGGGGAAGCTCGCGGGCGGCATGTCGTCGGCCTTGCAAGACGGATCGTAGGCAATGCCGGCCTCGGTGGTGTTGGAGACGATAATCTCCAAATCGTCGGAGACGGCGACCTCCATCATGGCGCGGTAGTCGTCCTCGCGATACGGATTGAGGCAGCGGCTGCAGGCGCTGATCACACGAGACTCGTCGACCGTGTTGCCGCTCTCCTTGCCGCGCACCAGCACGGTGTACAGGTCATCCTGAGCGTTAATGCCGTCGGCAAAGCCAAAGGCACCGCTGATGGGCTGGACCATGACAACCTTGCCGTTCCAGCCGGTTGCCTCGTTGCCCATGTCAAAGAAGCGGTCGACAAAGGCGCGCAGGAAATTGCCCTCGCCAAACTGCAGAACCTTCTCGGGCGCGTCCTTGGGCAGCAGGTAGCCCTTGTAGCCGATCTTCTCGAGCGTCTCGTAGCTGATGTTCTCCATCGATGTCTCTCCTTAGATTGCTGTTAGCGTGCAGGCAAAACGGGGGCGCCGCGTGTGGCAACGGCGCTCCCGAGTTCGGTGTGATTCGATGCGGGTTTAGGCCTCGACGGTATCCAGGTCAAAGCCAAAGTAGCGGACCGCGTTGTTGTAGCTAATGTCGCGCACGATGGCTCCCAGCAGCTCCATGTCGGCCGGATACTTGCCCTGCTCGACCCACTCGCCGATCACGCCGCACAGCACGCGACGGAAGTACTCGTGACGCGGGTAGGACAGGAAGGAGCGGGAATCGGTAAGCATGCCCACAAAGTTGCCCAGCACGCCCTCGTTAGCCAGAGCCGTAAGCTGCTCGCGCATACCGATCTCGTTGTCGTTGAACCACCAGGCAGAGCCGTTCTGGATCTTGCCGGCGGTCGGAGCCTCCTGGAAGCAGCCCATCACGGTATCGATCATGGTGTTGTCGATGGGGTTCAGGCTGTACAGGATGGTCTTGGGCAGACCCGTGGACTCCTGGATGGAGTTGAGGAAATCGGCCAGCTGGTCGGACGGCGTGTAGTTGGAGATGCAGTCGTAGCCGGTATCGGGACCGAGCTTGGCGAACATAGCGCGGTTGTTGTCACGCTTGCAGCCAAAGTGCAGCTGCATGGCCCAGCCAAGGCGGACATACTCGCCGGCGACGAACTGCATAAAGGCCGTCTTGTACTTGAGGACCTCGTCCTCGGTAAGCGGCTCGGCGGCAAGGCCCTTGGCAAAGATAGTCTCGATCTCGTCGGCGGTAGCCGGAACGTACATAACGTAGTCGAGCGCGTGGTCGGAAGCGCGGCAGCCCAGCTCGTGGGCAACGTCGTAGCGCTTGGAGATGGCAGCCTTCATGCCCTCGAAGTCGCTGATCTCAACGCCGGCAACCTTGGAGAGATGCTTGCAGTAGTCGGCGAACTCCTGGCCACGCTCGATGCGCAGGGCGGCATCGGGGCGCATGGCGGGAACGACCTGAACGTCAAAACTGTCGTCGGCGGCAATCTTCTTGTGCCACTCAAAGCTGTCGGCGGGGTCGTCGGTAGTGCAGATCATGCGGACGTTGGACTGCTTGATCAGGTTGCGGCAGGTAAAGCTGGCCTCGGCGAGCTTGGCGTTGGCAAGGTCCCAGACCTCCTGAGCGGTTTTGCCGTTCAGGACGCCCTCGTAGCCAAAGTAACGCTTAAGCTCCAGGTGGCTCCACTCAAAGACGGGGTTGCCCACGCAACGGCCCAGGGTCTCGGCCCACTTCTGGAACTTCTCGCGAGCAGGGGCATCGCCGGTAATGAAGCGCTCGTCAACGCCGTTGGCACGCATCAGGCGCCACTTGTAGTGGTCACCGCCCAGCCAAACCTCGGTGATGTTCTCAAAACGCTTGTCGTCCCAGATCTCCTTGGGAGAAATGTGGCAGTGGTAGTCAACGATGGGCATGCCCTCGGCAAAGTTGTGGAACAGCTCCTCACCGGTTTTGGTGCTCAGCAGGAAATCCTGATCGTCCATGAAGTTTTTCATCAAACAACCCCTTTGTTGGCGGAGCGGGCGCACGATGCGCTCGTTATCCTCTAGGTGAACGTTCACTATAGTAGTCCATTTCGACTTGAAAGGTGAACGTTCACCTAACCATCACGGGGTGAGCGGTTGGTTTTTGGCCCTCAACGGTCGAGCAGGTGCCTTATCCATGCCGGGCGATAAAAAAGATCCGCTGGGGACAGCCCCCCAACGGATCTCTTACATCGATAACCCGGGTTGTCTAGATTCCCGCCAGCTTGCAATACCGGTCGACGTTGCTGGCAAACACCATCTCCACAGCACCCTTCTGCACGGGCTCCTCCGGAGTTTTACCCCACAGCAGATACTCGCCCAAGGTCTTGGCGCCACGGTAGGCCAGGCTCACCGGGTCCTTATAGACAATATTGGTAAAGATGCCACGGCGCAAGGCCAAGGCGCTCTCGGGGAACAGGTCGTTTCCGATTACCATGACCTTGCCGGCCTTGCTGCTTGAAACAAGCGCGTCGGCGACTACCTCGGAACCAACGGCAAAAACGCTACAGATGAGCTCGGGAGCATCCGGCGCACTCAAGCGCTGCTCAAGCTCGCGCTCGAGCTGTTTGACTTGCGCATGGGCGCCGGCAAGGTCCTCAACCTGCCATGGAATATCGTGTTCGCGCAGGTAATTATGAAAGGCGCGGGCGGTCAGGTAGTGGGAATCGGTATAGGGGTCGCCCGCCAACAGGAGCACGCGGGCGTCAACCCCAGAAGCGTGGACCAGATTTGCCGCCTGCTCCGCCATAAGACTGCCCGCCGCGGAATAGTCCGCCAGACTGGCACCCAGGCGATCGAGGTGCGGGCGGTCGCCGTCTACGAGCTCGATTGTCACGCCCGCCTCGGCAATCTGCCTCAAGAGCTCGGTTGCGCGGTCATCGCCCGGAACATAGGCAAGCAGGCCATCAATCTTCTCGCCCTCCTGCAGACGCTCATCAATCTGCTCGAGCGCATCGGCGTAGCCACCCACGCCAAATTCAACGCGCTCAACCGTAATGCCCTGATCGATGACCTCCTGCTCAAAGCGGTTGCAGCCTTCCCAAAGGTAACGGAAAAAGTACGCCCCCTCGCGCGATGCGCGGGGCAGGCAAAACACCAAGTTGATATCCTTGCGGCGCAGGCTCGAGGCACTTGTGTTGCGGTGGTAACCCATGGCCTCGGCCTTGGCATTCACCTTGGCACGCACGGATTCGCTCACGCCGGCCTTGCCCGTCAGGGCCTTATGCACGGTATTGATGGAAACGCCAAGCTCGGCGGCTATGTCCTTCATGGTTACGCGAGCGCTCATGGGGTTACTCCGTTATAGATAAGTTGCCAATTAACAGTACAGGTAACGATACCCCAAAATCACCCTTCAACTCGCCACGCTCGCCCCCAAATGTGCAAAGCGCCCCGCGAACGGATGCTCGCGGGGCGCTTGGATGACGGACCTTACTTGATACCGCGGCCCAAGTCTTCGGCAATTTTGTCCACGCCCTTAAGTGCGGCGCAGGTCTTTTTGTTGGAACAATGTCCTGTGCAAACGCCACCTTGAGCGCAGTCGGCGCAGGTGCCCTTGCGATAAATGCGCACGCACACGGCGACAAACGCAATACCGATAATAGCCAGTACAACAATATCGATAGGTGCCATAGCAAGCCTCCTCTAGTTAACCATCACTTACTTTACCCCATTCTCCACCTGCCAATAAGGGACAGGTATATTTTGGTCGGTTTTATCTGCGGAAACGCCACATCTCCCTCACCAAAAAGCCCGAGTGTCGCTGGGACACCCGGGCTCGTGGAAAGGGGCTGATCCTTATTCGGACTTAAGCGGAAACTGCAGCGGAAGCGGTGTTGGTCTCGTCCTCGTCGGTCCAAGCGTGCTTAGGCATGGGACGGAAGATCTGGAAGAGCATCGCAACCAGCAGCACAATGGCTACAACCGTCCAAATACCAAACTGGCCCAACACAAACAGGTTATAGAACTGGTTGATGAACAGGCCGATCACCCATGCGAAGGCGCACTCGTAGCCGATGGCAATCGCGGTCCACTTGCCGGAGTCCATCTGATTGCGAATGGTGCCCATGGCGGCAAAGCACGGAGCGCACAGCAGGTTGAATGCACCAAAGGCAACGCAAGCACCCATGGTCGGGAACATGCCGGCGAACGCGGTCCACAGGCTCGGGTCGGTCTCGGCGGCGTCGGCAACGGACAGCAGCGAGCCGGCGGTGGCGACGACGTTCTCCTTGGCGACAAGTCCAGAGACAGTCAGCGCGGTGGCCTGCCAGGTGCTAAAGCCGAGCGGGGCGAAGATCCAAGCGACCAGGTTGCCCAGCATGGCGAGCACGGAGTAGTCCATAAACTCCTCGGGGATGCCGTCCATAGCAGGCAGGAAGCCAAAGGAACCGTTGTAGCTACCAAAGTTGGAGAGGAACCAAACCACGACGGTAGAGGCGAAGATGACCGTGCCGGCCTTCTTGATAAAGGCCCAGCAGCGCTCCCATACATGCAGCGCCCAAGAGCGGATTGCCGGGAAGTGATAGGCGGGAAGCTCCATAACGAACGGCGTCGGGCGACCGGCAAAGAGCTTGGTCTTCTTGAGCATGAGGCCCGAGGCGATGACGGCAAAGACGCCCAGGAAGTAGAAGAGCGGGCTGATCCAAGCGGCGGTGGTGGAAGAATCGCCGATGATGGAACCCATGAGCAGAGCGATGATCGGCAGCTTGGCACCACAGGGAATAAACGTGGTGGTCATGACCGTCATACGGCGGTCCTTCTCGTTCTCGATGGTCTTGGTAGCCATGACGCCGGGGACGCCGCAGCCCGAGGACACGAGCATGGGGATAAAGGACTTGCCGGACAGGCCAAAGCGGCGGAACACGCGGTCCATGATGAAGGCGACGCGGGCCATGTAGCCGCAGTCCTCCAGGAAAGACAGCATCACAAAGAGCAGGAACATCTGCGGGACGAAACCGAAGATGGCGCCCAGGCCGCCGACGATACCGTCACAGACCAGCGAATCGACCAGGCCGCCGTCCTCGGTACCACCCGCCACAAGGGCGTCGTGCACCACGGTGGTGATACCCGGGACATAGGGGCCGTACTGTGCCGGGTCGACCGAGTCGGCGTTGTCGCCCGCAGCCTCGACAGCTGCGTCGTAGGCGTCGCGACCCTGGCCGAGCACATACCAGCCGTCGGTGCCGAAGAGCTGGTCGTTGGTGAAGTCGGTCACCGTGCCGCCCAAGGTAGAAACGG
>CAJMLB010000014.1:0-42730 GCA_905214145.1 uncultured bacterium
GTAATGACCACAGGATTCTTCTTGTTCTCCAGATCGCTCATCGCGATTCCTTTCTCTGTGTGGCAAAGGGGCTGTCCCTTTGCCACATTCTACGCTGCCACAATACGGCGTTGATATGCTCGAACCAGCAGCGAGATACCAAAGTTGAGCACGAAGTACATCGCAAACACCAGGCCGTAGAGCATAAGCACCTGCGACAGGTCGATCGCGTGGGCCATCACGACGTTTGCCGTGTACATGAGCTCGGCCACGTTAATGCCCGAAAGATACGAGCTGTCCTTGATGACGGTCGTGCACTGGCTAAACAGCGCCGGAATGATCGTCTTAAATGTCTGCGGCAGAATGATGTAGCGCATGGTGGCAAAGAAGCCAAAGCCCTGGCTCTGCGCCGCCTCAAACTGGCCGCGCGGAATCGAGTTGAGGCCGCCGCGCACAATCTCGGCCATAACGGCGCTGGTAAACAGCGTAAAGGCGATGGTCGAAATCACAATGTCCAAACCCTGCACCGTAAAGTAGATAAACAGGATCCACAGCAGGTTCGGCGTGCAACGGAACAGCTCGATATAGGCGCTTACCAAAATACGGAACGGGCGGGGCGCATAGCTCTTAACGAGCGCCAGCACCGTGCCAAAGATGAGCGAGAAAAAGATCGACAGCGCCGAGATCTCGATCGTCTTAACAAAGCCGCCCCAAATGTAGAGCAGGTTGGTCGCGTTGAAGATTTCCATGCGCTAGGCCTCCTCTACGTTGTCGAGCCCCAGCTCGGCCAGGCTCACGCCGCGCGGACGCTCCTTGGAGCGGCGCTCGAGCCACTGCACCAGCATGGCGAGCGGAAAGCAGATGATGAAGTACATAAGGCAGCAGACGATATATCCCTGCAGGTAACCGTACAGACTCACAAAGTTGTCGGAACGGTACATAAGGTCGCCGCCGGCCACAAGCGCCAGCACCGACGTGTTCTTGACCAGGTTGAGTGCCTGGTTACACAGCGGCGGCAGAATGATCTTGAACGTCTGGGGCAGCACGATGTACCAGTACGCCTGGGCACGGGTGAAGCCCTGGCTCTGCGCCGCCTCCATCTGACCGCGCGGAACCGCCTCGATACCAGTGCGGATAACCTCCGAGATGTAGGCCGCGTGATACAGGCCCACGCCCAAGAAGCCCAGCACGAACGGCGCGATGCGCACCGGCTGGTCGGCACCGGTTATGGCTTGCAAAAACTGCGGACCGGCCATGTACATAAAGAGCACCTGCACGGGCAACGGGGTGTTCTGGTAAAACTCCACGTACACGCGGCTTATGGCGCGCAGCACGCGCGAACGGGTGGTGGAGAACACGCCCAGCAGCGTGCCCAGCACCAGCGACAGCAGCAGACCGGCAACGACCACCTGTAGCGTCACGCCAAAGCCCTCCCAGAAGGGCCCCATGTTTTGAAATGTCGTCGACCAACGGTCGGCGTCAAATAATCCTTCGAGCATTTGATTCCCTCCTTGGACGATGCGCCTATACAAGACCCCAGGTCTTGACCTCTTGGTCGAGCCAGCCGTCGGCCAGGCGATCGCAAATCACCTGATCGACCACGGCCGAAAGGTCGCAGCCCTTCTTGGTCGCCACGCCGTAGCCCTGCTCGCCAAACTTGACCTCGGGCTGCAGCAGCTCAACGGTCTCGTTCATGTAACCGGCCAGCGTGGAGCGGTCCATGGCAAAGACGTCGATATTGCCGGCGTCGAGCGAACTCTTGATGATGGGGTAGCCGCTAAAGGCCCTAAACTCGGGCTTGCAGCTAAAGCCGTTGTCCTTGATCATCTGCTCGATCAGGCCCTGCGTGGTGGCGCCCTGGCTCACGCCGATGACCTTGCCGTCCAGGTCCTCAATCGAGGTAAAGCCCGAACGCTTCTTGACCATGAGTCCCACGTAGTCGGTGCGGTACGGCGTCGAGAAATCCCAGCTCTTCTTGCGCTCGTCGGTGATGGTGTAGGTCGCCGCGACCACGTCGAGTTGGCCGTTATCGATCAGCGGGCCGCGCGTCTTGGGCGTTACGTCGGTAAACTCGACCAGCTCCTGGGCGCGGGCCTCCTTGTAGCTCACGCCAAAGACGGCAGCGGCGATCTGGTAGCACAAATCGACTTCCATGCCCTCAAAGCGGCCCTTGGCGGTGTCGTAATAGCCATAGCCGGGAACGTCCTTCTTAACGCCGGCATTCAGATGGCCGCGCGACTTGATGGCCGCAAGCTTGGATCCCTTGTCGGAACCCTCGCCGCTGGTGGAGTTACCGCAACCGGTAAGCGCGGTCCCCGTCAGCGCAAGCATGCCGGCGCCAACCAGCTGCAAAAAGTGACGGCGCGACACGGCCGCCCTCGTCATATCCGTCATGTCCATCACCGCGCCTAGTGCAGAATCTTGGACAGGAACTCGCGGCAGCGCGGGTTCTCGGGGTTATCGAAGAAGTGCTCGGGCGTGCCCTCCTCCAGGATGCGGCCGTCCTCCATAAAGATGACGCGGTCGGCCACCTGGCGCGCAAAGCCCATCTCGTGCGTCACGCAGATCATGGTAATATCCTCCTGCGCGAGCTCAATCATAACGTCCAGGACTTCCTGGACCATCTCGGGGTCGAGCGCCGAGGTCGGCTCGTCAAACAGGATGATGGGCTGCTTGGTGCACAGGGCGCGGGCGATGGCGATGCGCTGCTGCTGACCACCCGAGAGGTTCTGCGGATACTCGCCGGCCTTATGCGCCATGCCGACGCGCTTGAGCGCGGCGATGGCGATCTCGGTCGCCTCCTCCTTGCTCTTCTTTTGTAGCTTGATGGGCGCGAGCGTCAGGTTGCCCAGCACCGTCATGTTGGGATACAGGTTGAACTGCTGAAACACCATGGAACTATACTTGCGAGCCATCTCCAGGTGATTCTTTTTGGTAAGCGGTGTACCGTCGATGATGACCTCGCCCGACGTGGGCTCCTCCAGATAATCGACGCAACGGATGAGCGTCGACTTACCCGAGCCGGAAGGCCCGATCATTACGAGCTTCTCGCCGCGCTTGACGGTGAGGTTGATATCTTTGAGCACATGCAGGTCGCCAAAGTACTTGTTGAGATGCTTGATCTCGATCATGTCTGCCATGAATGTCCCTTCCCTGCGTTTACACGAGTTGAACTATTGTACGGAAAGAACCACGTTTCCGCAGCCCACACTACATTCCCGTAAAGAACCCGCAATCTTCCACCCACTCATTGGGGACGGACTTAAATGAGTACCCCCGTGGCTACTCATTTAAGTCCGTCCCCAATGAGTGCAACCGCCCTTGTTGAGCATAAGTCAGCGAAAACCCGTACACGCGAGCAAGGTGACGTGAAATGAAAGGGCGCAGACCTTATGGTCGCGCCCTTGAAATTGAACGTCAGATTGCCGTGTGTACGGGTTTGCAGCGTCGAGCCGTTACGCGGTTTGGTAAAACCGCGTAACAAATTACGCCAATTTTGCGCCGACGATCTTTGCCGCTGCCGGCTTGTCGAAGTTGCCGCCGGTGGCCTTGCCGAGTGCTCCCATGACCTGGCCCATCTGCTTCTTGGACGTGGCGCCCAGCTCGGCGATGACCTGCTCGATCAGAGCCTCGAGCTCCTTGCCCGAAACCTGCGCGGGCAGCAGGCTCTCCAGAATCTTGACCTGCTCGGTCAGGTTGTCGGTACGCTCCTGGTCGGTGCCGGCCTTGATGGACATCTCCAGTGTCTCGCTCGTCTGCTTAATCAGACGCTTGATCATGTTGTTGACGTCTTCCTCGGTCACATCGCGACGCTCGTTGACCTCGATGTTCTTCACCTCGGCCTTAACTTGGCGAATGATGGACAGGCGAACCTTGTCCTTGGCCTTCATGGCCGCAATCATTTCCTTCTGCAGTTCTTCGTTGGTCATCTGCAAATCCTCCTCAATAGTGCGGTCGGCACTCGCACGAGCGCCGCCCCATGATTACTTAGTCGTCGACGAATCGTCGGTCGAACTCTTGGTGACGCCCTTTAGACTCACGTTATAGGGTACGTCCTTGGGCATGGGGTTGACGGTAATGTCGGCGTCCTTCTTGTACTGCTCCAGCCACTCGCTGTATGCAGTGCTGGCCGCCTGCGTCTTCACCACGTTGGAGATGTACTTCTTGATGTCCTTGGGCACCTGCTTAATGTCATCGACCTGATTATCGACATGGAAGTAGTCGGTGCACTTGATGATGTGGTAACCGTACGTCGACTCGATCACGTCGCTCACATCGCCCTTGTTGAGTCCCTCGAGCGCCGCCTGGTAGCTGTCGACGAAGGTGGTGAGCTTGTCCCAGCCCACATCGCCCTTCTTCTCCTTGGAGCCGGTGTCATCGGAATACTGCTTCACGGCGTCCTCAAAGCTCAGTTCGCCGGAGTTGATTTTGTCCAGGCACTCCTGCGCCTTGGCCTTGGCGGCGGCCTTGTCCTCGTCAGATGCGTCGGAATCAACCTTGATCAGGATGTTCGACGAGCGGCGGGCATCGTTGTAGTTAGACAGGTTCTCGTTGATGTAATCGACGATCTCACTGTCCTTGGGCTTACTGGTGGGCGCCACGGCGTCCTTAAGCTTTTGCTGTGCCAGGTTCTCCTTGAGCGAGTCCTTGTAGGTGTCCTCGGTATAGCCGTAGGTCTTAAGGGTCTTCTTAAAGGCCTTGGCACCGCCCGCGCTCTTGCACGCGTCCTTCCATGCCTTCTCGACCTCCTCGTCCGACACCGTCACGCCGTTTTCCTTCTGCGCCTGCTGGAGCAGAATCTGCTGCGTGTAGGAATCGATGAGCTGCTTGCGGTACTTTTTGGGCGTCAGGTCGTTGTCGACCAGATACTGCGCCCAGTCCTTGTCCTTGGTGTAACCGTAGGACGTGCGCATGCTCATGATCTGCTTGGTCACGGTGTCCTCGGTGAGGTTGGTGCCGTTGATGGTGGCGGCGACACCGCCGGTAAGCTTGTAGCTCGAGGTATCCTCTGCCTGCGACATGAGACCGGAGCATGCCATGGCCGAGACGGAAAGCAGCATTGCCAGCACGCCGATAACCACCAGGACGATCTTGACGGTCTTAGACACGTACGTCTTGCGCTGCTTCTTACGAGAGCTGGAGGCAGTGCGAGCCTGCTGCTCGGGCGTCGGCACGGCCTCGGAGTTCTTTTTCTTGTTTGCCATAGTTGGCCTTTCGCATCACGAATCGAACAAACGCCATTGTGTCACAACGCGGCCCCCGCGACACGCCTGGCATATGGGGGACAGGTTAATCTGCACCATTTTGGTGCAAAGGGGACAGGTCTGGCAGCTGGCAGTTAAGGACGCTCCTTTTCTGCCGGCGATTAGGGACAGTCCCCCAGCGCCAACCTTAAAAGTGGCGACGGATGGCATCGACCATGCCCTGCGGCGTGGTTTGGCCGAGTACATCGGCCGCAGCGTCGGCATCCATAAAGATATTCATGAGCGCTTGCAGGGCCTCGACTTGGCCGCCCGGCTCGGCGATGCCCAGATTGATAATGATCTGCGCGGGCACGGGGGCGCCCATGCCCGCCATAGCATTGAACGTGACGGGCGCGGCGGGCTTTACCACCGCGATATATGGCTTAGCCACAAACCCCGGGTCGGTGTGCGGGATAGCGATGTTGGCCGCCGGCATGGCAAGACCCGTGGGATAGGCGTTCTCGCGCGTGCGGACGGCGTTGAGCCAACCGGGCGCAATGTAGCCACGCGGAGCAAGCTCGTCCTCGAGCTGCGCAAACACCTCATCCGGCGTCGCGCACTCCCAATCAAAAAACACCAGCTCAGGCGTAAACAGCGCTTCGTTATCCGCCATGCGCTCACCTCTCTCACCTAGTTACCTGCGACGTTCTTAAACGACAGGTCATTCAAGAACGTCGCAGGTAACCACCAAAAACAAAAGGTGGTCAGGCGCGCCTTGGCGCCAATGACCACCCTGACTACTCGGCTAAATTGTACTGTGCACCGCTAGCCGCGAGGTGCATCAATTGCCACTTTGCCGCTCTCCAGCACGTGGACGCGGCCGTCGGCGAGCATCTGCACGACCTCGGGATACAGTACATGCTCGATCGCGTGGATGTGCTCCTCGAGCGTGTCGACGTCCCAGCCCTCCTCGACAGCCAGCGCGCGCTGGGCGATGATGGGGCCGTTGTCGTAAATCTCGTTGGCAAAATGCACGGTCACGCCAGTTACCTTGACGCCGCGCGCAAAGGCATCGTCAATCGCATGCGCACCGGTAAAGCTCGGCAGCAGCGCCGGATGCAAATTGACCACGCAATTGGGAAACGCCGCCAGCAGAGGCGTGTGCACCATACGCATGTAGCCGGCCATGACCACATACTCGCAACCGCGTTCGAGCAGCTCATGCGCGATGATCTCGTCGGCGGCAATAGGGTCGGCATAGACGTCCTTGGAAAGCGTGAGCGTCTGGATGCCCGCGCGCTCAGCGCGCTGCAAACCCTTAGCCGAAGGACGGCTCGACACCACAAGCTCAATCGAAGCGTTGAGCTTGCCGGCGGCGATCAGATCGATCAGCGCCTGCAGGTTGGTACCCGAACCGCTGATGAGCACACCGATCTTGAGCGGCTCGCCCGTATCGGTGCCGGTCGGACGGGTATAGGGCACAAAGTCCAGGCCCTTGGCGGCAGCCATCTGCTCGTTAGCGCTCATCGGAGTACACGACCTTACCGGAACCCTCGACGCACTCGCCCACGCGGAACGGCTTCTCGCCCAGCGCGACCAGTGCCTCGGTCACGGCGGCCTCGTCCTCGGGGGCGACGATCAGGCACAGGCCGACGCCCATGTTGAAGGTCTTGCATGCCTCGTTGGGCGCGAGCTCGGCCTGACGCGACACGTAAGTAATAACGGGCGGAACGTCCCAACCCATCTCGGCGCCGTTGCGGGTGACCACGGCGTCAACGTCGTCGGCGAGCGCGCGGTTGAGGTTCTCGGTAATACCGCCGCCGGTGATGTGGGCGATAGCATGCACGTTGGCGCCGCCGCGCAGCAGCTCAAGAATCGGCTTCACATAAATGCGCGTGGGAGCCAGCAGGGCGTCAGCCAGCGAAGCGCCGCCGAGCTCCTCGAGCGGACGGCTCAGCTCCTCGGCCTTAGCGGCGGCCTCGGGCGTGCCCGGCTTGATGCCGTCGACGCCGATGACCTTGCGCACGAGCGAGTAGCCGTTGGAGTGCACGCCGGTGGAAGGCAGGCCCAGGATCACATCGCCCGGGCGAACGTTCGCGGGGTCGAGCATCTTGGGACGATCGACGACGCCCACGGTAAAGCCGGCGAGGTCGTAGTCGGCCGGAGCCATAACGCCCGGGTGCTCGGCCATCTCGCCGCCCACGAGCGCGCAGCCCGCGAGCTTGCAGCCGTCGGCCACGCCCTTGATGATCTTTGCCATGTGCTCGGCCTCGATATGACCGATGGCAACGTAGTCCAGAAAGAACAGCGGCTCGGCGCCCGAAGCCAGAATGTCGTTGACGCACATGGCGACCAGGTCCTGGCCCACCGTCTCGTGACGGTCCATGATCTGGGCAAGCACGAGCTTGGTGCCCACGCCGTCGGTACCGCTAATCAGAATCGGGTCTTCCATATCCTTAAGCGCGGCAGCCGAGAACAAACCACCGAAGCCGCCGATGCCGCCGATAACCTCGGGGCGATTGGTATCCTTGACCATCTGCTTAATCGCGTCGACGGCGCGGCCGCCCTCGGCGGTATCGACGCCGGCGTCCTCGTACGTCACATGCTTGCTGTCGCTCATCTGAGCCTTCCTCTCCCACTACCGTGGCGCCGCACGGGCGCCAAACGGTGCTCATAGTTGCGTTCATTTCGGCGCGCGCCATAACAGCACGCGCCGTCATATCAACAAAACAGCAGGTAAAACCTACCAAAATAAACCTGTCCCCATATGGCAGGTTTTATGCCTCGCCGTGCTCCTCTTCCCAGCTGCGGTCGTCGTATTTCTCGATCACGGCGTCGTCGTCAAAGTGCAGCGGCTTGTCCAGGTTGCGGGGCTTAAAGCCCTCCATAAACTTGTCGCGGCCAAAGCTCTCGGGAATCGCCACGGGGTAGCGGCCGGTAAAGCACGCATCGCAGTAACCGCCCTTGGGCATGACCTTAAGCAGGCCCTCGACCGAAAGGAAGGCCAGCGAATCGGCGCCGATATACTCGCAAATCTCGTCGACCGTCTTGTTGGCGCTGATAAGCTGCGACTGCACGTCGGTATCGATACCGTAGAAGCACGGCCAGATGACCTCGGGCGAGTTGATGCGGATATGAATCTCCTTGGCGCCGGCGTTGCGCAGCATCTTGACGAGCTGCACCATGGTGGTGCCGCGCACGATGGAGTCGTCGATGACGACCAGGCGCTTGCCCTCGATGTTGTCGCGCAGCGGGTTGAGTTTCATACGCACGCCCATGGCGCGCAACTCCTGCGTAGGCTCGATAAACGTACGGCCCACGTAGCGGTTCTTGATAAGGCCCTCGCCAAAGGGAATACCGCTCTCGTGCGAATACCCCTCCGCAGGCGGCAGGCCGGAGTCGGGCACGCCGATGACCAGGTCGGCCTCGACAGGCTCCTCATGTGCCAGCTGACGACCCATGTCGTAACGGCAGGCATAGACGCTCTTGCCGTTCATGATGGAGTCGGGGCGGGCAAAGTAGACCTGCTCAAAGATGCAGTTGGCGGGCTCTTCGGCTGCAGGCACGCCCTGCTCGGATACCAGGCCCTCGGCGCTGATGCGCAAGATCTCGCCGGGACGGACGTCACGGACGTACTCGGCACCCACGATGTCGAGTGCGCAGGTCTCGGAAGCAACGACCCAGCCGCCGGCGCGCGTGACACGGACGGCGGAGTCGACCGTCGCGGCGCCGTCCTGCGACGGCAGCTGCGAAACGGCTGCGGCATCGGCCTGGTCCAGACCCTCGTCCACCAGCTTGCCCAGCACGAGCGGGCGAATGCCGTGTGGATCGCGGAATGCGTAGAGCGCCTGCTCGTTGATGAGCGTCATGGCGTAGCCGCCGCGCACGAGCTCCATGGTCTTGCGAATACCCTCGCGCAGGTGGCCCGTACGCTGGGTAAAGTAGCCGATAAGCTTGGTCGCGACCTCGGAATCCGAATTGGAGAGGAACGGCACGCCCAGCTCGATCAGCTGACGGCGCAGCTCGTCGGTGTTGACGAGGGTGCCGTTGTGCGCGAGCGCGATAATGACGCTATTGATGGTAGAGAGGTGCGGCTGAGAGGCTTCCCAGCTCTTGGCGCCGGCAGTGCCGTAGCGCACATGACCCACGGCCAGCTGGCCGGAGAGCGTCGACAGGTCGGCGTTGGAGAACACGCGGTCGAGCAGGCCCAGATCTTTGCGGACCATAACCGTGCCGCCGTCACCCACGGCGATTCCAGCCGATTCCTGGCCACGGTGCTGCAGCGCACGCAGGCCAAAGTACGTCAGTCGAGCCACGTCGCGATCGGGCGCCCATACGCCGAAAATGCCACATTCCTCATGCAGCTGGTCGGAGTCCGGATCATACGTCGACATGGTGTTCACCTGTCCCGCGGCACGCTCGGCCGCGCGGATGGTTTCTTGAGACATGGTATCCCCTCAGAGCCTCGTATTTTTGGCGTTACCCGCCTTATTATACGCACGGCGCGACGTGCTCCCCAGCGCATGAGCAGCGCTTTTTAAAAGCCCACCGAGCTAATAATCAGTTTTGTTGCCAAACATTTTATCGGTCTGTCCAGTGTAAGTGCCCGCGCCCCCAGATGGCCGCCGCGTCTGCCGTTGGGGATTACAAAGTTGCAATTGGGACGTTCGTCCTGTCTTTTGGCAGGTCGGCGGCGTATCCTTATAACCTACAACAAAGCGAGAAAGGTTCTGTATGGATCGAAACGAACTCGACCCTAGCGTCCCCAGCGCCACAGAGGTCAAGAAGATTCCCCTCATCATTAAGGTGTACGCCGTCCTGTGCATCCTTTCCGGCGTGGGCACGCTCCCGTCGGTCGCTGCCTTTATGTGGCAGGTCATCACGGCACTTGTTAACGGCAACGCCACCGAAAAGCTCGGCGACAACACGCTCGTCGCAGTCGGCCTTATCGTCGCCGGCATCATGCTCTCTGCGGCAAGTGCCGTCATCCTAATCATCTTTGGCCTGGACCTTATCAAAAACCAGCGCCGCAACGCCGCCCGCCTGTCCTACATCCTTATTGCATTCACCGTCGTCGAGCTTTTGGTCGACGTGATGCTCCAGGGTATCGGGCCCTTCTTGCTGCGCCCCGCTATTCAGCTCGGCATCCTCATCGCGCTTTCGGCCACCGTCGACCCCACGCTGCGTCAGGAGCGCGAGCTGCAGCGCCGCCTGCAGGAGATGCTCGACCGCGATGCCGCCGCCGAGGGCATGCTCGGCCGCGATGAGACCGGCGAGGGCTACATCAAGCTCAACTACTTCAACCTGTTCTGGGTATTCTTCGTCTGCTGCGTACTGGGACTTATCTTGGAGGACATCTGGCACATGACGGTCAACGACCCGGGCGTCTACCAGGACCGCGCCGGCATGCTGTTTGGCCCTTTCAGCCCCATCTACGGATTTGGCGCCGTGCTCATGACCATGGTGCTTAACCGCTTCTACAAAAAGAACCCCATCATCATTTTCCTGGTGAGCGCTGTGCTCGGCGCGAGCTTTGAGGTGTTCGTGGGCTGGTTTATGCAGACCGCGTTTGGCGTGGTCTCGTGGAGCTACTCGCACATAACGCTGTTTGGTTTGCCCGATCCGCTCGTGGTCCTCACGGGCGGACGCACCTGCACGGGCTTTGCCTGCCTGTGGGGCCTAGGTGGCCTCATCTGGATCAAGCTGCTGCTACCGAGGCTGCTTAAGCTCATCAACAAGATCCCCTGGAAGAGCCGCTACTCGGCCACCGTCATCTTTACCGTCATTATGCTGGTCGACGGCGTCATGACGCTGCAGTCGCTCGACTACTGGTACCAGCGCGTTAACGGCACGGAGCCGGACATTCCCGTCGCACAGTTCTACGGCAAGTATTTCGATAACGACTACATGGAGAACCGCTTCCAGAGCATGACCATGAGCCCCAAGGACGCCACGCGCGTTTAGCGCCCGCCGCGCCCAAAACGCAAAATGCCCGCCGGTATCACACGTACCGGTGGGCATTTTTATAAACGATCCTTCTATCGACGCAATCCTCTATGCCTCGCGCTCGACCTCACTCACGCATTCGTTCTTGATGGTGCCAACGAGCGCCTGCAGTGCATCGACCACGTGTGGGCGAATGTCCCCGCCGATAAGCACGAGCATGATGTCGTCACCTACGGTAAGCTCGCCGCTTGCCAGCCACACGCGCACATAGCCGATACCCGGCATCGCGCGCGTAGTCTCGATAGCAGACCGTACCTTTTCGGCGTCGTAGTCAAAGACCATGCCGCCCACCCTGTGGCCTGGCGCCACGCCATCGGTCTCGACTCCGCGCACCTCAGCCTTGGGCGTCGCGCGCACCACACCGTTATGCGTCAGATACATCCCACAGCCTGCCGCCGAAGCATCGGCCTTGGCCTCGCGCAGCCAAGCATCAATCGAAGGCATCAATTTGCCACTCTCGAGCATCATTTCTCCCTTACCGTCGTCGAGTAGCCAATTTGGGACGGGGCCTTTTTAGCTACTCTCGAACAACTACTTCCTCGACCGGCGTGAGCACCATGACGGCGCGTGTGTTGCTCAGCGACAGCGAACGACAGGTCACAAGCGTTACAACCTTAGTTGCCGAAGCGGCACGATCGGTGGCATCACTCGCCACGGCAGAAGCGCCGTCGAGCATCTCGGACAGGTAGTTCTTGAGTCCGTCGTCGCCCTCAAAATTGGTCGTGCGCGCCTTGGCATACGTGTCCTCGACCACCTTGGTCGCCAGCGGACGCAACTTATACGTCGCATCGCGCGTGATGTAGTACACATATTCAATGCTATCGAACGTTGCCTGGTCAGTCGTATCCGAAATCACGTTGAACATCGACCCATCGTTCATATGGTGGCCGTAGATCGTGGTCTGCTGGTCGACCATTCCCGGCGCGGTGTCATCGCTATCCAAGAAGATGGCACCCGAGGCGTTAGACGTGCCATCGAACAGCGTGTTGAGGTATTTGGAGTTGTTGTTGGTCTGCACCACGGGATAGTTGATGTTGGTTCCCGGCACGTAAATCCAACCCACAATCTCGGGGTTCGTCTGAGCAAGCGCATCAAAGTCGATAATCGGCACGCCGCTGGCGTCCTTATCGCTTACATATTGCTTCTCGATTTTCTGATACGAATCGCTCGCCTGCTTATAGCCAATCTGGGCATTAATAAAAATAGCGGCGGCGGCGACAATCAGACCGATACCGATGATGATGAGCAGAATGGGAATAATGGAGTGGCGCTTTTTGCGCGGCGGCTCGGTGCGATCCGACGGCGCGGCATGCGATGAAGACCGGGGCGGCTTCTTAGCGGAGCTATAAGACGAAGGACGATATGCGGCCGGCGCGTCCTGTCGACGATGCGTCGCCGGTGTCACGGGGCGCGGCGCGCGCGGCTGCTGAGGAGAGGATGTCCGACCCTGCTGTGCCGCACGGGCAGCACCCGGCTTCGACGGATCGGGAATCTGAGAAGCCTTGAATCGTTTTCCCTGATAATCGGACATGGCTCTCCTTATACTGCGGTGAAACGGCGGAACGCTTAGGCGTCAGCCATCTCCTGCTTCATCTTCTCGATAACCTTGCGGTACTCGGGGTCGCAAGCACCCAGAATCTGTGTGGCATAGATGGCGGCGTTCTTGGCACCGTTGATGGCAACGCAGGCCACGGGCACGCCCGAAGGCATCTGCACCATCGACAGCAGCGAATCCATACCGCCCAGGTCACTCGTCTTCATAGGCACGCCGATAACCGGCAGCGGCGTAAAGGCAGCCACGACACCACCCAAGTGAGCGGCCTTGCCGGCGGCGGCGATAATCACTTTGATACCGCGATCGGCGGCAGTCGAAGCCCACTCGTGGACCTTCGCCGGCGTGCGGTGCGCGCTCGCAATGACGAGCTCATAGGGCACACCCAGTGCCTCGAGCTCGGCGGTGCAGCCTTCCATAACGCCCAGATCGGACTTGGAACCCATGATGATCCCGACAACCGGCTTCTGATCTGCCATAAACATAGACCTCCTGTTGAGAGCGGTGACGCAGCGAATCCGCGACCCTTAACTGCAAATAATTCAAGTATAGCCACCGATGCCGATGTGTTCGGTGAGAGACGGAATGCTTTGCGAGATTAAGGCCGAAGGGTCGGAGCTTTCCGCCTACATTCAAAAAGCATGCCCACCGTCCTTGGGTGGGACGGCGGGCACGCTTGCTTAGCTGTTGCTGGGGCTACTTGGCCTTGCTGCGACGATGGAAGAAAGCGCCGATCGCGGCGATGATGGCGCCGAGACCACCGACGGTCACGACGGTCGCCGCCGTCTGGTCGCCGGTATTGGGGATCGCCGAACCGTTCTTCTTGCTGCCCTGGGCCTTGTCGCCTGCGGGCTTGCCCGCCTGGTTGCCGCCGTTCGAGCCATTGCCGGAACCCTGGTTGCCCGAGCCGCCCTGGTTGCCGGAGTCGGCATCCCTGAGGCTCTCAATGGCCAGCTTGAGCTGGTCATAGGCCGCCTGGAGCTGGGTGTCGGAAGCATTCTCATCACCCAAGACGTCCTCGGCGTAGGTAATGGCATCCGTCAGGGCCTTGACAGACTCGTCCGTCTTGCCCCTGGTGTCAGTCTCCTTCGCCTGCTTGACCAGGGCCTTGAGCTGCTTCTTAGTCGGATTCTCGACCGGGACCACCGGGGTCTTCTCGAGCGCGCCGCGGGCGCTCTCGAGCGCCCTGAGCGCCTGGTCGACCTCGTCCTGCGTGGCGTCCTCATCGCTCAAGATGGCGCGGGCGCTCGCCAGGGCGTTCTCGAGCGCCGTCCAGGAGGCCTCGGTGTAGTCACCGGCCTTGAGGTCGCCGGCAGCAACCTCGGCATCAACCTTTTCGATCGCGGTAGCGAGATCATCCTTCGCCACCGGATCGGGGACGGCCGTACCGTAGAACTTGAGCTCCGCCATGCTGCAGTAGGCATCAACGTCGCCACCGCCGGCGTGAATCACCTTGACGGTCACGTAGCGACCGCGCGCGGCGCCAAAGCTCATCTGCTTCCAGTCGCCACGGTCGGCGAGCACGCGGCCGTCGTTGTCGAAGGCGAACGTACCCATCGACGCGGCGGTGCCCATCTCATAACCGTCGGCAGTGTCGGAGACCAGTATCTCGGCCTCGAAGATATCGCCGTTAGTGCCGCCGTCCTGGCGCGGCAGGAATGTAACGTCGGTGAGATCGTAGTCGCGGCCCAGGTCGACACTCAGATACTGGGGCATACCGGTCCCATGGGCCCAGTCGCTGTGCCAAAGCGTCCGCTCGTCGCCGTCGAGAGCGTTGACGGCGTTGCTGCCCTCGTAGTCGGCCTCACTCGAGAAGTCGGCCACCTTGACGTTCTTGCGGTTCTCGGGCGTGTTGATGAGGATCTTCTCATCGACAGGGCGCATCTTGAGGCCGTCGATTGCCTTCTCGATCTTGGCAGTGGCGTCTGCGACATCCTTCTTGCTATAGCTGCCTTGGCCGCCGTCGAGGAGCTTCCGAGCCGCCTCGACCGCAGTGGTGAGAGCTGCATAGGAATCCTTAGTGTAGACGGACTCGCTGTAGCCCATGGCCTTGGAAAGCGCTGCCACGAGCGCAGAGGTATCGACACCAGCCTTGACCTCGACCTCATAGGATGCGGTCTTGGAGGGGTCGAGTACCGACGCCACCGTGATCTTTGCCTTGCCGGCCTTGTTGGCACGCAGGTAGTAGCTCACGCTATCGCCAGCCTGAACAGCGGAGACGCTTACCACGGAGGGGTCGGAGCTCTCGACCGTCACATAGGGGTAGCCGGCGCTCTCAGGCGTGGCCTTGGCGTCGACGAGCGTAACGTCGCCTTCAAAGAACTCGGTCTGGTTCTTGCCTAGCTCGACACCCTCGATGGCCTCGACACCCTGCGTGTAGTTGAAGTTGACCTCACGCAGTGTGAGCATCTGGTCACCCGATGCCTCAAGCGGCGTGACCTCGACCTTGGTCGCCTTCTTGCCCTTGTTCTCGGCAGAGAGGCCAAAGGCGTAGCGAGCCCGGAAGGAATCGTACTCCCCGCCCGCGAACTCTTGGGTCGAGCCATCCTCGAACGTCACGACAGCCTTGATCTTCTGCACGGTTCCGTTGCCACCGTTGCGGTTAACGACCTCGACACTATCGAGTTTCGACGGCGTCTTAAATGCGAATGTCATCGTGGTGGGAAGCTTCACGTAACTCGGAAGCTTACCCTCGCTGTCCCAGTTGCCGCTCCAGTCCCATAGGAACTCAAAGCCGTTGTCGCCCTCGTTATTATCGAACAGCGCGTTATAGCTCTTCTGCTGGATAAGTTTCTCGACGTTGGTCCCGTCGTCGGTCGTGAGCTCATCGTTGGTCATCGTGATGTTGAAGGCATCCTGACCGTACTCGGCGACCGTTGGCTGAGGAACATCCGGCATCGTCACCGTGCCGTCGCTCGCAAACTCAAGCGCGTCGCATGCCGGACCGATGAGCCAAGATGTCGAGGGCAGTTCGACCTTGCCGGCGGTCTTGGCCTTGAGCTTGAAGCTCGCCACCGCGCCGGTACCGTTGTAGAGCTTGCCATCGCCGCGGTTGGCAAAGGCGAGATTGATAGTCTGCGTTCTGTCCGCGAACTGGACCTTCTCGCGAGACAGGTTCTCCATGCCGGCAGTCGAGCCGTCCTGCGCGATGCTCTCGGACACAAACTCGAACTGGTCGCTCTTGAAGTTGACGAGAGCGCCCAGGGCGTTGACGTTCTTGGCGTCGGCCGCATAGACATCAACGGTGATCTCATCACCAGCCTCGACCTCGGTCTTGCTCGGTATCACCGCGAGCGAACCTGCGACCTTGCCCTTTTGTTTAGTGCCACCGTCAAGACCCGCCATGGTGAACGAGTAATCGTAGACGTCGTAAACGCCGTTATCGTTGAGGTCGGCGAAGTGGTCGCGGATCTGCGAACCGAACGTCGGGGTATCGGGCTCGCGATTCTCGAGGCCCAGGTAGTTCTTCATGTTGGAGTAGTCTCCGTCGGAGATCGTGGCCTTGTTGAGGTTGGAGCCCACGGCGAAGCCATCCGTGCCGTCGGTCTTGTAGATGGCAATCTCGGACGCGGAGAAGAAATTGCCGACCGAGGCGAGCGGTGTCATGCGCACGTAACGGGCGGCCACGGTGCCGTCAAACGCTACCGTCTTACAATCAGCGGAACGTGCCCAATCGACCTCCTGGCTCGTCCAGTGGACGCCATCGAGACTCGTCTCAACACGCATCTTGGTCACAGTGCCGTTGCCGGCGTCATCGCGCGGATAGTACTCGAGCTTATCGAGCTTGTAAGCGCGTCCATAGTCAACGGTAAGCGCCTTGCCCAGATCGTTGCCACCGGAGTGGAAACCGCCGTCGCCCGACTGGAACTCATGGTCGAAGGCGAGCTCGGCCTTATGGCTGCCGTAAAGTGAGCCCTCCCAGGTGATTTGCTCGGCGTCGGGGACGTTCCGCCACGGATCGAGTGCGGAGTTCGCCTCGAGCACATCGCTCCAGGCGGAGTAACCCTCGGCGTTGCGCGAACGAATCTGGTAGGTGTGCTTGCTATTGTAGGCGAGGTCGGTGTGCGTGAACTCGGCCGCATCACCCACGGCAAACACAGTGCCGTCGACCTTAAGGTCGTAGGAGGTAGCACCATCGACCTTTCCCCAGGTGAGCTTGATGCTCGTTGGGGTCGTGACGTCCTCGGGGGCAGCAAGGTTCGTGGGTGCGGAGAGGTTCTCGTTGAGGCGATCGGCTGTGAGCGTGGCGTCGGCATTCACGAAACCGCCCAGCTCAAGCGTCTGCGCCGCTGCAGCAACATCGGTCTTCGCGAACTTGACGTAGACCTTGGGGTTCGTGGTGATCTTGGTGTTGTTAAAGCTCTCGCCCTGCTCGGCCTCGGTGCCGTCCGCATCGCTGCCGTAGTGGTTGAGGTTGGGGGTCTCGCTGTAGAAGTAGACCGCCTGGCCGGCCTCGGGGGTCGCGGCGTCAAAGGTCTCCTGCGAGTCGACCTCAACCACGTTGAGTGCGGATCCGCCGTTCTTGGCGACAACGCTCGTGGGCTTGGCGGACACATTGGCCACGAAGGTCGTGGTGCGGTTGGAGTCGTAGCCGTTGTAGCCGCCCTTCGAGGCCTCGGCGGTAAAGGTCGCGGTGCCGCCTGCGGCCTTGGAGCTGTAGACGGTGCTCACATGCTCACCGTAGGAGATATTGTCGATCGTGCCGTAGGAATCGTCCTCAGTCGTGTTGTTTTCGATGGAGGAGCCGTCGTCCTCGTACTGCGTAAAGGTGCCGTCGCCCTCGGTGGCGAAGAACTCGACGATACGCTGACTGCGGTCGGTACCCTTGGTGTTGGTGTCGCTCACTGCCTCGGGGTTGTTGTTCTCGGCGTACATCGGCACGATAGCGTTGGCCTTCACAAACAGCGGCAGCTTCCAAAGCGGAGCCTCGTAGTTGTTGAGAACCTGGCCGCCGCGATACTGCTTACCCGAGAAGTAATCGATCCAGATGGTGGGATTCTCGTCGGTGCCGTAGTTGGGGAGGTAAATCCCATTGCGAATGTCGTTGCCGTTCTCGTCTGCCTGGGTATCCTGATACACCGGTGCCACTAGGAAGTTCTCACCGAACATATACTGGTACTGCGTCGAAGTGCTTGCGGCGTACTCGGAGTTGTCGGAAAGCAGCATGGCGCGGATCATGGGCAGGCCGGCATCGCCGTTACCCGTGTCGATGTTGGCCGCCGAGGCCGCGCTCGTGTAGATATAGGGCATGAGCTGCGCCTTGAGCTTGAGGTAGAAGCGCGAGATGCCTGTGTAGGGATCGCCGTGCGTCATGGGCGATTTACGGTAGGTGCCCCAACCGTCCATGTCAAGCATAGAGGGCGTGAACGTCTTCCACTGGTAGTCACGCGCAGAGATGATGGGGTCGCCGCCAAAGATGCCATCCATGTCGGAGCCGATGTTGGGGTTGCCCGAAAGACTCTGACCGATATACGTGGGGATATGGAAGCGAATGTACTCCCAGTTACCGCCATACTGGTCGCCGGTCCAAATGCCACCAAAGCGCTGCGTGCCGGCCCAACCATCGAGCGTGATGATGTTGGGGCGCTTGTTAGCGCCGGTCGTCACCGTGTCATAAGCTGTCTTGATGCCATTAAGACCAAAGGAGTAGCCAGATCCAACCCAGGCAACGTCGGTCTTAAGGGTAGAGATGCCTCCCGTCTTGACCTCGGCGTCGAAGTCGCGAAGCAGGTGCCACGGGGTCTCGGAGTTGCTGTCGGGCTCAAGGTTGGACTGGGTCCACAAGCCCGTGCTCACACCCTTGGAGTTGGCATACTCGGTGAACTTCTTAAGGTTGTCGACATTGGCACGCACAGCGTTAAGACGGTCGGCCGAGCTCGTTCCGTCGGAGTTGACGCCGCCGGTCTTGTAGTAACCGTTCTGGCCATAGCCGGCGCCGTAGCCGTCGTTCGGCAGGAACCAACCGAGCGGCATGTCGTTGTCCTCGTAGTCATCGATAACCTGCCGAGCAGAGAACTGGCGGTCGAAATCGGTCGCTTTCATGTTCTCGGTATCAACCGAAGGGCCCTCACCGTTGAGCGTCTCGGCCGCAAGTGTGCCGTCGAGCTTGTAGCCCGTCGACATGCCAGACTCGTACTTAACGTCGCCCTTCTCGCTCGAGGACTTGCTGCCCTTGGTCTCCCACTTCTTTTGACCCGAGGTCGTTGACCAGCCATCACGGTTATAGGCATTAAGATGACCAAGGTAGAACCCGTACTCGGGCAGCAGTACCGGGTTACCGGTCACCTTGTAGTAGTCCTGCAGCATCTCGGTTGCCACGTTCGAAGCGCCCTCGTTGGTCGCCACGAAGTAGTAGGCATCAAACTCATTCTCGCTGTGCAAAGTCGTGACCGTCGATGAGTCCGTGGAACCGAAGTCGTAGGAACCCTCTGCAAACGTGTTTCGGAGTACGCCGTAGCCGTCACTCGTCCAATAAAACGGGTTGGGCGAGGCAACGCCGCCATCAGTCCAGTTGTTCGTGTTGGAGATGGCGATGGTCTGGTTGGTGTGCAGGAAGCGTCCGTTCTGGGTGCCGCCGCCAAAGAAGTTCTCGGACTTCTCCTTGGCGAGCGTCTGGACGGTACCCTTCTTATCAAGGTCGAGGGACGCGGACTCGGAAACCACGACACGGTCGCCTGACTTGATACTCATCTTGCCAGTCGCCTTGTCCAGGATCACGGTCGCCTTTCCGCCGGTGATCTCGATAGTGTCGCCCTTGTCGGCAACCGTCGCGCTCGGCTTGCTGTAGGTGTCCGAGGTATCGGGCTGAGCCTGGATTTTAGCCGTGTGGGACTTACTGCGCGGTGTGGCGTAATCGGAAAACTCACCCTTGGGGTCGACGTTATAACGGAAAATACCGTCCTCGAGGAACGTAATACGGCCCTTGATGCCGTCAGCGAAATCGATGTCGACGACATTCGAGGCAGACTGGGACACGGTCGCTGAGTCGACGCCCTTGAGTGGCGTGGCAATCGCCTGCTGGGGATTGGCAAACACGAGCGTCGCTGCAGTGGCAACGAGGACCGCGCTTCCCTTCACCCACCGTTTCGTAAAAATGGAATTCCTGCGCACCTGGGCTCCTTTCTTCCGACATGCCGAGGACGCCCCCCCCGGCAGCATGGGAAAACGTATCAAACGGGGATGTTCGGTACATTCCGCACAATGGGGCCACCCGTTACCAAGGGGCCAACTGGTAGTAACCAGATAGCCACCTACTAGGTCATATCAATATATAGGAGCACTTGCGCAACCAAGTTCGGAAGTCCACCAGCGGCAGTAAAATGAGCGTCAACGGCAAGGTGGGCTTAATAAGCCATACCAATTGGTTCTTCAGTCAAATACCAATCTAGCAAAAATGTACTGTTTATCTGGTATTACACAGACCATACCTTTCCCTCGGGAACTGGGCTTCGCGAAGTTTCCCGAGGGAAAGGCTCAGCCGCCACCCTGCGACCTACCGGGGATTGCCATGACGTACGTTGGCTGAAATAAAAGAGTTCCGGTTGCTTCGCAAAGTCGCTCCGATAATAAACCCGGCCCGCCGCGGGGCAGCCGGGGACCTACCGGGGATTGCCATGACGTACGTTGGCTGATTTGGTTTGGAATGAGATGTTGACGGTGGCTGATGGGCACAATTGCCCCGGATGCATTTCATGATGCACCTAAATGTCTGCCTTTATCCTTATAGATTGTCCAGGTAGTCGTCGGCATCATAGGTAAGGCTGTAGGCTTTATTCAGGATGCGCACGAGCTCCTGGGCATCGTGCTCGCCGAGCGCTGAGAGTTGTTTCGAGAGCGATGCCACACTCTCGGCATTTATTTTCGCCGCGAAATCACGGCCTTCCTCGGTAATGCTCACCAGCACACGCCGACGATCGTTTGGATCGGTCCTGCGCTGAACGTAACCCTTGCTCTCGAGTGAATCCAAGATATGCGACATGCGCGCACGGGAGAATTTCAGCTTCTTGGCAATCTCGGAGGGAATGACATCACCGTCAATACCCGATAGATACTGTAAAACCGGTGCCTCGCCCACACTGGCGCCGCCGGCAGCACTCAAGGATCCCTTGGCAAGGGAACGTGAGTACACAATCAGTTTTCGAGCGACGTCATCGTAATCCACTGGGGATATTGTCCTTTGCAACTCTAGAAGGGCCATAAAACCGTCATTTGCCGTACATTAGTTAACATTCGCAACAATTATTTATGATACCCCAACGCGGAAGTCTATTGCTCGTCCTTCTTGCGTCGCATAAGCTCCTCAACGTCGATACCTGCGGCCTCGAGCATGCGCTCGACATTCTTTTTGGCGTTGGTCGTGCCAACCTTAAGCACGATCGAAAGCGGAGTGCCCACCACCAGGCACACGATGCCCACGGGGACACCCCAGCCGGGGCCTCCCTGCATACCCCACATCCCCATCAAAAAGCCAATCGCCACGAGCGAATAGCCCAGGCGCAGCCAAACGTTGAGCCGCTGAATAGCATCGGTCTGCATCTTTGCCTCGCGAATCAAGTCGTCGCGCGAAAGGTCGTGTCCATGTTTCTCGTGCATATGGTCCTCCTCATGCAAAGTGTGCATCATGTGCAAGTACATCGTTTTTCGAATACGTCATCTTTCAAGAGCAATATAGCGGGTGTCGTGTAGGCGATGGAGGTCGCTGGCCATATTGCCCTTGAAGGGCGGCGTAAAATCAGAAGGCCGTGCGGTTGAGGCCGCACGGCCTTGCAGGGGGTCAAAGGATGATGACTAGTAGCTCAGTGCCGGGTCGAAGAAGCCAATGAGAACGCCCACAAATGCGATCACAACGAGGATCAGCATCATAACGATGGGGTTGACCTTCTTCTTGGTCATCATGTACCAGCAGAAGATGATGAAGATCATCGGCAGCAGGTGCGGATAGATGCCATCGAGCGTGTCCTGGAACTTACCGCCGCCGGGCAGCACCAGGTTGGGGCTGCAGGTGATGGAGACCCAAGTTGCGCCCACGGCACCGATGACCATGGTACCGACCATCACGATGGAATCACGCAGAGCCTTGGCCTTGGGGCCGACGAGGGCCTCGACCGCCTTGCCGCCGAGCTCATAGCCCTGGTTGTAGGCAAAGCGCATGCCAAGGAACATGAGCAGGTTCCACACGACAATATAGAAGATGGCGCCGAGCGGGGAGCCGCCGGTCGAGAGACCGAGGGCGATACCGAGCAGAATCGGGATCAGGGTACCGACGATCAGCGAGTCGCCAAGGCCGGCGAGCGGGCCCATGAGGCCGGCGCGGATGCCGTTGATGGCGTCGTCGTCGATGGCCTCGCCGTTTGCGCGAGCCTCCTCGAGGCCGGCGGTGACGCCGACAATCATGGTGCCGATCTGCGGCTCGGTGTTGAAGAACGCGGAGTAGGTCTGGAGGGCCTGCTTCTGCTCCTCGGGCGTGTCGTAGAGCTCCTCGACAATCGGAAGCATGGCGCACAGGTAACCGAAGGTCTGCATGTGCTCCTGCGAGAAGCAGGTCAGGTTGCCATAGGACCAGTTACGGAACGACTTGGCAAGCGTTTTCTTAGAGAGCTTTTTCTTCTCTGCCATTAGATGTCCTCCTCTTCCTCATCATCTGAACCCGAGGCGATAGCTGCCTTGGGAGCGTTTGCGAGGTCGATCTTGAGCGAAGCGATCTCATAGTTGATCAGGGCGAAGAAGCAGCCGATGCCGGCAGCGGCGATCAGGTTGCAGCCCATAACAGCGGACAGGGTGAAGCCGAAGAAGAACGTCAGGAAGTCCGTGGGCTTAGAGATGACCTGCTTGAGCAGGATGGCGATACCGACGGTAGGCAGCAGCGAGCCGACGGTAAACAGCGTCTTCATCGCGATGCCGTCCATGGGCATGTAGGTCTTCATGAGGTCGACCATGGCGGTGCCGCCCATGGTGATGATGAACGTCGGGAGGAACGAGCAGACGATGTGACCGATCCAAGGCAGAACGTTGTTGACCAGGTAGAGCTTGTGGAGATCGCCCTTCTCGAGCCACTTCCAGCCCATGCCCTGCCACACCAGGTTGATGGTGGCGGTGCCATAGAAGAGCACAGTGCCGAGCGTGCCGACGGCGGCACCGAGGGATGCGGCCATGCCGGCAGCCTCAGCGGAGGCGGGATCGATGCCCGAGTTCTTGATGGCGAGGATCGCCAGCGGGATGCCGATATAGGACACGGCGCGGACGTCGGCGGAGACGGTTCCGCCGGGGGTCACGAGAGCGATGTAGACAACCTGGATGGCAGCGCCGACGAGGATACCCGTCTGCATATCGCCCATGATGATGCCGACGATGAGGCCGGCGACCAGAGGACGACCCAGAGTGTAGTTGCCGATCGTCGTGCCGCCCATGCCAGGCAGTGATGCCAGGCAGGCGAACAGGCCGAACAGCGCGGCTTGGAATGCATTGATTGCCATGCTTTCCCCTTTCTTTATTCCTCAGCCCCTTTCACCAAGGGCTGTAGATACCAAAATGCGGCTGGCACCTAACTAGAAGCCAAACTGACCGCGGAACTTGGGCCACTCACCGATGGACTTCTCCTTGATAAGGGCGAACTCGACCGTGTAACCGGCGTTGGTGAGATCCTCGAGCGCCTGGGCCTCTTCCTGCGTGATCGACTGGTTGTTGCCAAGCTTGGTGCTGCCGGGACGATCGTTGCAGGGACCGACGATGATGCGGTCCATGCCGGGCTTAAAGCCAAAATCGACGAGAAGTTCCTTCATGTCGAGCGGGTTCTTGGTGATCAGGAAGTACTTGGTGTCGGACTTGAGAACCTTCTCGGAGACCTCCTTGAAGTGCTCCTTGGTCCACACGAACGTCTTCTTGCCCGAGGCACTCTTGTAGGCCTCCTTGAGCACGGGGTTGGACGCTGCAGCGTCGTTGACGGCGATAAGACCGTCGCAGGGATACTCGAGGGCCCAACGGGTAACGGTCTGTCCATGGATCATACGGTCATCAATACGGATGAACGAAATCATGCGTTCTCCCTTTCTTTATCACCGGGGGTCTTTCCTCTTAACCCCCGCTCCATCACGAAAATTTGGGCGGATGCGCTGCCTAGATGTCGTCGTCCTCGTCGTCGGCGTCATCGGTCGGGACAACGAGCTCGGACATACCGTTCTTGCCCTCCTGCAGCATCATCTGCTTGAGGGAATCCAGGTCCATGGTGGCAAGCCCCATCATGGCGGTCATAGCCATGGGCAGATTCATACCGCCGAAGGCAATGGTGTGGGCGAGCAAACCCTTCTCGGCCAGCGTGTTCATGGCATTGGTGAGCGGCGATCCGCCCAGGATGTCACCAAGCAGGACAACCTCGTCATCGGCGGTAACGGGAGCGAGCATCGCCTTGACGTTCTCGACATACTCGTCAGCGCCCATGCCGTCCACGAGACTCGTCGACAAGATGTTCGGGGCGTCATTGCCGAGCATCTTGAGGACACTGTGCAGTCCGGGAGCGAGCGTTCCGTGACTGACCATTACCAGATACCGCATGCGGTCTCCTCTCGACCTGCCGTGTGTCGCACGGCTTTGCTTTTTGCTGAGATTATTGTTGCGCCGGGGCATGTTCGGTACAAGAAAATAGTTGTGAACGGCAACTATTCATCGGTTAACGGTAGCAACTATTTTTGTGCCTAAATTATTTTTTCTTCTAATTATTTTTAAAATAGCAGGTAGATTGCCTGATAAATGTTTTATGTTCCTTATGCACCATACATACCAGCAAGAATCGGGCCTGGCATCTCCGGTTTGCCCCGCAGTGTCAGACCATGTCACGTACGCCCACGACATGGAGGTACCCCATGGATATGATCTCGTTTCTCGCCTCCGAACCCTTCGACCGCAGCGGTGATACGCCGCTCTATGTCCAGCTTAAACATCGAATCGCTCTGCTTATCGCCAGCCAGGCGTTCGACACCAAGACGCCGCTGCCACGCGAGCTCGAAATCTGTGAGCGGCTGGAGTTATCGCGCGCGACCGTGCGCCGTTGCTTCCAAGATCTCGTCATCGAGGGGCGCGTGGTGCGCAAGCGCGGCCAGGGCACGTTCATCAAGCCCCAAACTTCAGCACCCGGCATCGACCTGGCCCTGAATTTCAGCGCGCGGATGCGCGAAGCGGGACGGGTTCCGAGCTCGCAGATTCTCGCCTTTTCAAGCATACCGGCCGTCCGCGGCATCGCCTCCGGGCTCAAAGTGCCCGAAGGGACACCCGTCTGGGAGATTCGCCGCCTGCGTCTCGCCAACGACAAACCCATGGAGCTCAACTACGTCTATATCCCCGTGTCACTTTGCCCCGAGCTCACGCGCAAAGACGTGGATGGCTCGCTCTACGCCTACATCGCGGAAAAGACCGGCATCCTGCCCGCAAGCGTCGATGCCGTCTACGAGACAGTCAACCTCGACAAGCATGAGGCGCGTCTTTTGGGACAGAACACCGGTAAGGCGGCGATGCGCATCGTGCGTTCGACCTACGACAAGACGGGAACCCCGTTCGAGGTAGGCGTGCTCATCAGCTGCGACGGTCAGGCAAAGCTGCACGTGCACATCGCCGCCGACAAAACAACCTTCACCGCCACAGCCCAATAAATCCAAAACGTGGGCGCCGTCGTTCAAACGAACGACGGCGCCCACACTCATTTTCTATTCAGCCCTAGTCATCGCACAAAGCCCCTTCGGCAGCACACGGTGCAACCGAGTCACCGTAGGCCGGGGCGGGAGGCGGTCCTTTCTCTCGGAAAACTTCGCGAAGCCCAGTTTCCGAGAGAAAGTGTCCGGCTGCCGCCCCGGCCGACCAGGTCACATTACACCGTGTGCTGCGGCAGGTCCTGCAGGGCGATGACGTCCATGCCCATGTCGTTGGCGCTGCCGTGACCCTGCTGGTCCTCACGCACCGCCTCGATGGCACTCACGTACGTGTTGGCGGCAGACATCGCGGTCACGCAGGTCACACCGCGTCGCACTGCCTCGGTGCGCAGCAGATAGCCGTCGCCGCGCGAGCCCGGACCGTACGGCGTGTTGATGATCACCGCGATCTTGCCATCGGCGATGAGGTCGCCGATGTTGGGGCGCTCGCCGTCGTGCGGGCCGCTAATCTTCTCCACGATCTCGCACGTCACGTTGCCTCCACGCAGCACGCGCGCCGTACCCTCGGTAGAGCAGATGTCAAAGCCCAGATAGCGCAGGATACGGGCGACCGAAAGGATATGGCGCTTGTCGCGGTCGCACACGCTAATGAACACCTTGCCGCAACTCGGGTCGGGCAGCTTGTAGTCGATCGCCAGCTGCGTCTTGGCGTATGCCTCGGGATAGCTCTTGGCGATACCCATGACCTCGCCCGTCGACTTCATCTCGGGCCCCAGGATGACGTCGGCGCCCGGGAAACGGCCCCAGGGCATAACGGCTTCCTTCATGCAGAACCAGTCCAGCTGACGCTCGTCGCTCGGCAGGCCCAAGCTCGCGATGGAATCGCCCGCCATGATACGCGCCGCGCACTTGGCCAGCGGCACGCCGGTGGCCTTGGAGATAAACGGCACGGTACGGCTGGCACGCGGGTTGGCCTCGATCACGTAGACGGTCTCACCCTTGATGGCATACTGCACGTTGACCAGGCCGCGTACGCCCAGCGCCATCGCGATGCGGCGCGTGGTCTCGCGGAGCTTCGCCTGCAGGCTCTCGCTAAAGCTAAACGGCGGAATGCAGGTCGCAGAGTCGCCGGAGTGAATACCGGCCTCCTCAATATGCTCCAGGATGCCGCCGATGTAGACCTCTTCGCCGTCGCACAGGGCATCGACATCGGACTCAATCGCACCCTCCAGGAAGCGGTCGAGGTACACCGGGTAGTCGGGGCTAATGCGCGCAGCCTCGGCCATGTAATCGCGTAGATGCCCGGCATCGTAGGCGATCATCATGCCGCGGCCACCCAGCACGTAGCTCGGACGCACCAGCAGCGGGTAGCCGATGTGCGCGGCCACGGCCTCGGCCTCCTCAAACGAGGTGGCCTGACCCGCCGGCGGGTACATAATGCCCAGCTTGTCGAGTAGGGCGGCAAAGCGCTCGCGGTCCTCGGCAAAGTCGATGGCGTCGGGCTTTGTGCCCATAATGTTGACGCCGCTCTCCTCGAGCATGCGCGCCAGTTTAAGCGGGGTCTGGCCGCCGAGCGTCACCACGACGCCGTCGGGGCGCTCGACATCGATAACGTCCATGACGTCCTCGTAGGTGAGCGGCTCAAAGTACAGACGGTCGGACGTGTCATAGTCGGTCGAGACGGTCTCGGGATTGCAGTTGACCATGATGGTCTCGAAGCCGCGGGCCGCCAGCGCGTAGCTCGCGTGCACGCAGCAGTAATCGAACTCGATACCCTGGCCAATGCGGTTGGGGCCGGCGCCCAGGATCATCGCCTTGGGCTTGTCCGCCGGCGTGGTCTCGTCGGGAGCCACGCACTTCTTGGCATCCGGGCTCGTGCGGTAGATGTTCTCGTACGTCTTGTAGTGGTACTCCGTGGCGCTCGAAAACTCCGCAGCGCAGGTATCGACCGTCTTCATGCTGGGAACCACGCCCAGACCCTTGCGATAGGCGCGCACAAAGCGCTCGTCCGAGCCGGTCAGCGCGGCAATCTCGGCGTCGCTCGTGCCGTACTGCTTGAGCAGGCGCATCGCGTCGGCGTCGATATCCTCCACACGCAGGCCGCGGATGCTCTCCTGGACCTGCACCATGTCGTTGATACGGTTGAGGTACCACGGATCGATACCGCAGATGGCATGGATGTGGGCGATGTCCCAGCCACGGCGCAGGGTCTCGACCACAAAGAAGATGCGGTGCTCGGTCGGGGTTGCCACGGCCTGAGCGAGCTCATCGTCGCTCAGCTTGTCGGCACCCTCCTTGCCACCGGCGCAGATGCCCTGGTGACCGTCCTCCAGTGAGCGCATGGCCTTGCCGAAGGCCTCCTCAAAGGTGCGGCCGATCGCCATAATCTCGCCCACGGCCTTCATGCGCGTGGTGAGCGTGGGGTCGGTACCCTTAAACTTCTCGAAGGCAAAGCGCGGCACCTTGACCACACAGTAGTCGATCGTGGGCTCAAAGCAGGCGGGCGTTGCCTTGGTGATGTCGTTGACGATCTCGTCGAGCGTGTAGCCCACGGCCAGGCGAGCGGCGGCCTTGGCGATGGGGAAGCCCGTGGCCTTGGAGGCCAGTGCGGACGAACGGCTCACGCGCGGGTTCATCTCGATGACGATCAGACGGCCGGTCTGGGGGTTCACGGCAAACTGCACGTTGGAGCCGCCGGTCTCGACGCCAATCTTCTCCAGAATGGCGAGCGACGCGACACGCATGCGCTGGTACTCAAGGTCGGAGAGGGTCTGCGCTGGCGCCACGGTGATGGAGTCGCCGGTGTGCACGCCCATGGGGTCGAGGTTCTCGATGGAGCACACGATGATGCCGTTGCCGGCGTGGTCGCGCATGACCTCCATCTCATACTCTTTCCAACCCTCGATGGACTCCTCGACCAGCACCTCATGGGCAGGCGAGAGCTCAAGGCCCTGGCTCACGATGGAGACGAGCTCCTCGTGGGTATGCGCGATGCCGCCGCCGGCGCCACCGAGGGTAAAGCTCGGACGCAGTACGCAGGGATATCCCACGCGCTCGGCGATAGCCTCGGCGTCGGCCACGCTGTAGGCATAGCCCGAGCGCGCGACCTCCAGGCCGATCTCGGCCATGGCCTCGTTAAAGAGTTTGCGGTCCTCGCCGCGCTCGATAGCGGCCAGGTCGCAGCCGATCATCTCGACGCCGTACTTGTCGAGCGTGCCGTCCTTTGCCAGCTCGACGGCGGCGTTCAGACCGGTCTGGCCGCCCAGCGTGGGCAGCAGCGCGTCCGGGCGCTCTTTCTTGATCACGCGCTCGATAAACTCGGCGGTGATAGGCTCAACATAGGTGCGGTCGGCCAAGCCCGGGTCGGTCATGATGGTCGCCGGATTGGAGTTGACCAGGATGACCTCAAAGCCATCCTCCTTGAGCACCTTGCAGGCCTGGGCGCCGGAGTAGTCGAACTCGCAGGCCTGGCCAATAACGATGGGGCCCGAACCAATAACGAGGATGCGCTTGATGTCAGTACGTTTAGGCATGTTAGTTCTCCTCGGTCGCAGCGTTCTCGGACTCGGCGAAATTCCAGCCGGCGAGGCGGTCCTTCGCGGTGTCGATGTCCAGGTAGTTCTCCTCGCCGTCCATGAGTCGCGTAAAGGCGGTAAAGAGATAGTGGGCATCGGTGGGGCCGGGCGAAGCCTCGGGGTGGTACTGGACCGAGAAACACGGGGCGTCGAGCAGCTGGATGCCCTCGGCGGTGCCGTCGTTGAGGTTCACATGTGTCAGGCGAATGCGACCAAAGCGCTCGTTCATCACGACCGGCGCGACGCCGCGACGCACCCAGGCGCGCAGGTCGCCATCGGCCGCATGCTCGGTTTCGCCGCCGGAAAGCTCCGGAATCAGTTTGCCCAGACTGGGGAACAGCAGGCCAAAGCCGTGGTTTTGCGCGGTGATCTCCACGCGACGGCTCACCAGATTCATAACCGGCTGGTTACCGCCACGGTGACCGAATTTAAGCTTTTCCATTTGGGCGCCGCAGGCCAAGCTGATCATCTGGTGACCCAGGCAAATACCAAAGACCGGCACCTTGCCGATCAGCTGCTGCACCTGCTCGTAGGTCTCCACCACGGCATCGGGGTCGCCGGGGCCGTTGGACAAAAAGACGCCATCAGGATTCATGTCGAGCACCTGCTGGGCGGGCGTATCCCACGGCACGACGGTGAGGTCGCAGCCGGCACGGACCAGGCCCTCCAGAATACCGCGCTTCACACCGCAGTCGTAGGCGACCACTTTGTGACGGGCAGGAGCGGCAGCCACAAGCGCAAAGCCATGCGTGGCAGGCAGGTCGGCGGCCACAAACTCGTGAGGCGCGGGACAGCTCACGGTCTTGACCAGGTTCTCGCCCACCAGCGTGGGCGCTGCGTCCAGACGCTCGGCGAGCTCGTCGACGTCGAAGATCTCTGTCGAGATAATGCCCATCTTGGAACCATTGTCGCGCAGATGGCGCACCAGAGCGCGGGTGTCGACACCCTCGATAGCGACGATGCCGTGAGCGCGCAGGTACTCCGGCACGCTGACGGCCGAGCGCCAGTTAGAAGGCGTGGCGCACATATCGCGAACGATCATGCCGCGCATAGCCGGAGCGCTCGCAGGGCGCACGGCGTCGCCGGGGAAGGCCGACTGGACATCGGTCTCGTCGATACCGTAATTGCCGATCTGCGGATAGGTCGTGGTTACAATTTGGCCGGCATAACTCGGGTCGGTCATGACCTCAAAGTAGCCCTCAAGCGAGGTGTTGAAGCAGACTTCGCCGGTCGCGGTGCCCTCGGCGCCGCATGCACGTCCATAAAAAATGGTCCCATCCTCAAGATACAGGATACAGGGACCGCAGGCGCCCTTGCTGGTTTTGGCCAGCATACGCTGGCAAAGCTCGCTGGGCGCGAAGGTGCGGGCGGCAGCGCCCGCGGTATGGTTGTTCGCCATAATTCTCCTTCCCGGTCTCACAGGACCGGCTTAAAGGTGTGTAGTTAGGCCTCGCGGTATTGTAACCGCAAGCATGCCTCATGGCGTTAATTTCATCGAAATGTTTACGAAATGATAATTATGACTTTCTATGCATAATGATTTTTTAATCCCCGTCCCGGAAAAATCATCCCGCGGGGCTTGTGGCTCACGCGGGATGATGGCGTCTTATTTTATCTTGTCCTGCTCCAGCAGTTCGGACGGTGTGCGATCGGGCTTGCCGCCGCGGAAAATCTCGCGGCCATGCAGACGATGCTCCAGGTCACGTTCGGCCTTTTCCTCGTCAATCTTGGTCTGGCTCACCACCGGGTCCTCAATCAACGACGACACCGAGTTCACCTGCTTCTGAATGCGCTCGGCGATGGTGTCATCCATACTCACGATGCGCATCTTCCAGTCGATACTCGTAGCGTTGGATGAGCTCTTGGTCCACACGAACGTCAGGATGGCGCTCTGGTGGCCCTGGGCGGGAAACATGCCAAAGAAGGAATCGTGCTGAATGTTGCTATCCTCGTCGATATAGGCGTGAACGTTATACACCACGCGGTCGATCTTATCGTTGAGCAACGCGTTGGTCGCAAGCGCCGCGGCCTGAATCTGCCCGTTGGACAGCAGCTCGAGCTCGTTGGCAGACGATGTGTCCAACACCGTCACCTCGACCGTGCCCGTACGCTCATCGGCTTCATCGACGGTAAAGTCGAGCGGGAACTGCGTAAAGCCGTTGCCCCACTCAAGGCCGCCCTTCAGCGCCGTCGAAACGGTATCGACCGAAACGCTCTCGGACAGGTTGGCGGTGTTCAGGCGACGCATCACGCCGTAGCCAATCTGCATGCCCACAATCAGCACCAAGATGCCAATGACCACGGCCATGGCAGTCTTCGTAATGGTATGGCTCACCTGCGAGCCCGAAGGGTCATCCTCGGACAGCGGGTCGATATGTTTTGCCTGGCTCGCGCGGTCCTCGCTGCGCAGCTGCGCTAGCGCCGCTTTGTCACCGCGCTTGGCCGCAGCCTCCTTCTCACGCATGCGCTCGGTTCGCTTTTTGGCAAGCGTGGGATCCAAGACACCGGATGCATCGATTTCGGAGAATAACTCCGTCACTTCTTCCGGAGTCAAAGGGTTCTTGTCAGCCATAAACTTCCTGTCATATCAATCAGTCGAGCTCGTGCGCACGCGCACCTTCGAACTGCATTCGATAGTAACGGGCATAGGTGCCGCCACGGGCGAGAAGCTGTTCATGCGTGCCACGTTCCACAACGCGACCATGCTCAACGGTCGCAATCTCATCGGCGTGTTTAATGGTCGAGAGACGGTGGGCGATGATGATTGTGGTACGGCCGCGTGCCAGCTCTTCGAGCGACTCCTGGACCGCCTCCTCGCTCTCGTTATCCAAAGCACTCGTCGCCTCGTCCAAAATCAGGATCTTGGGGTTCTTGAGAAACACGCGCGCAATGGCAACGCGTTGCTTCTGTCCGCCCGAAAGACGGCTGCCACGCTCGCCCACGACCGTGTCATAACCCTGTGGAAGCGACTCGATAAAGGCATCGATGTTGGCGCGACGGGCGGCCTCGGCGATCTCTCCTGCCGTAGCGCCCGGCTTGCCGTAGGCGATGTTCTCGCCAATCGTGCCGTCAAACAGATAGACATCCTGCTGCACCAGGCCGATGGCGCGACGCAGGCTCTGCTGCGTCACATCGCGCACGTCCTGGCCGTCGATGCTAATGGATCCGGCAGCCACGTCATAAAAGCGCGGCAGCAGCGAACAGGTCGTGGACTTGCCGCCGCCCGAAGGGCCAACCAAAGCGATGGTCTGCCCAGGCTTGATGGACAGATTCATATGGTCGATAACGGGACGCTCTTCGGCATCGCCCTCGCCCAGCTCAACGTCCTCGTAGTTAAAGCACACGTCGTGATACTCCACGGCGCCGGCAGTCACCTGCAGATCCGTAGCGCCCGGCTTGTCCTGGATATCCGGCGCGGTCGAGAGCACCTCGTCCATGCGCTTAAAGCCGGCGATGGCCTTCTGATACGTTTCGGCCGAATTGACGAGTGTCTCGAGCGGCGTGCAGAACAGCGAAATATAGAGTGCAAAGGTCGCCATATCGACCGCCTGCAGCTGTCCCTGGGCGACCAGCCAGCCGCCCAGCAGCACCACGATCACATAGAGCACACCCGAGAGCAGGCCATACGTCGCGGTATAGACGCCCATGGCGTGATACATGTTCTCCTTGGACGAAAGATAGCGATTGTTGGAGGCGCGGAACTTGAAGCGTTCGGTCTCCTCATTGGCAAAACTCTTGACCACGCGCATGCCCGCCAGCGAATCCTGCAGCTGCGCATTGATGCCGCTGATCTTTTTGCGGTTGTCGCTAAAGACCTCGCGCATGCGCATGTTCTGCCAAAACATGATGACCGCAAACGCTGCTGTCACCACAGCCATGGCGAGCGCCAGCACCGGGGCGATGGTAAAGAGGATCACAAACGAGCCGATAATCTCGATGCCGCAGATGATGATCCACTCGGGCACGTGGTGCGCCGCCTCGCAGATATCGAACAGGTCGTTGACCACGCGGCTCATCATGTCGCCCGAGCTGTTGCGGTCAAAGTACGCAAAGCTAAAGCGCTCATACTGGTCAAACAGGTCCTCGCGCATCTTGGACTCCATACGCGCGCCCATCACGTGACCCCAATAGCTCACAAAATAGCGGCAGGCGCAGCGGGCGGCATACATCAGCACCAAGCCCACCGCAATCATGCCGAGCGCCTGCATAATGACAGCCTGACCCTGAGTAAAGAGCCCACCGGTCAAATTGCGCAGGATAATGGGGAACGCCAGGTCAATGGCGGCAAGCACCAGAGCACAAACAGTATCAGCAACAAAAAGCCCCATCTGGGGCTTGTAGTACGAAAGAAACCTTTTAAACATGCAATCCTCGAAGAGAAATAAATAGCGTGAGAAATCCGGTTGAACCGGTCAGGCTGAAAACAAAGCGTCCCAACAAGCATAACGCCGATGTTCTGGCAGCGTCAGCGAAAACGTCCCTAAGCGAGCAAGGTGCCTTGAAAGAGGAGCGACGCGTACTTCGGTACGCGAGCGACGATTGAAAGGCAGATTGCCGCTTAGGGGCGTTTGCAGCGTCGACTCGTTACGCGGTTTGGTAAAACCGCGTAACCTAGAGCTCCGCGCCCCCAAGGCGATGCGCGATGCTATCGCAGGCCAAGGCGCCCACGACGGTCTTGGCGTCTTCGATCTTGCCGTCGAGCACGGCGTCGATCAGCTCGTGCAGCGGCACCAGGTCAACGTTGACAAACTCGTCATCGTCGGGGCTGGGCGCATCAAACTCCAGCTTGGTAGCCAAGTAGATGTGAATGATCTCGTCGCAAAAACCGCAGGACGTGACAATCGACGTCAAAAAGCGAATGCGACCGGCCCTAAAGCCCGTCTCCTCGTGTAGCTCGCGCTTAGCGCAATCGAGTGGGTCCTCGCCCGGGTCGAGCTTGCCGGCGGGAATCTCGACCGTCACGCGGTCGATGGCGGTGCGGTACTGACGCACCAGTACGATCTTGCCGCTCTCGGTCAGCGCCACAACGGCCGCCGCACCCGGATGGCGAACGATATCGCGGGCACTGCGGCGACCGTTGGGCAGCTCAACCTCAAGACGGTGGACGTCGAGGATCTTGCCCTTCCAGGCGCACTCCTCCGAAAGAATCTTCTCGTGCAGCTCGGCATCGTGCGGGTCGTCGTCGCCCAGCACCAGCGCCGGCTCGTCAGCGACCTCGCCACCAGGTTCGCCCTCGGCGTGCCCATACATGCGGCTGTCCTCCTCGACGATCTGTGCGTCCACGAGCTCTTCGTTCTTCTCGTCCATCCGTCTCATTCCTCTCGGATTTTAGGCATCCCAGGCGTCGCGGCCGCGCAGCGCGCGCAGGCCGATGTCGTGGCGCAGGGTCTTGCCCTCAAAAGCAATCTTCTCGCAGGCCTCGTAGGCAAGGTTGCGAGCGTTCTCGAACGTGTCGCCCAGAGCGGTCACGGCAAGCACGCGGCCACCATTGGTCACGAGCTGGCCGTCCACCACGGCAGTGCCCGCGTGGTACACGGTCACGTTCTCCATGGCCTCGGCATCGGCAATACCGGTGATGACCTTGCCCTTCTCGTAGCTGCCGGGATAGCCCGCACTCGTCAGGACAACGGCCACGGCCCACTCGTCACGCCAGTCGAGCTCAATCTGATCGAGCTCGCAGTTGGCGCAGGCCAGCATGACCTCGACCAGGTCGTTCTTAAGGCGCGGGAGCACGACCTGCGTCTCGGGGTCGCCAAAGCGGGCGTTGAACTCCAGCACCTTGGGGCCGGCGGGGGTGAGCATAAAGCCGCCATACAGGCAGCCGCGGTAGTCGATGCCCTCGGCAGCAAGCTCGGCAACGGTCTGCTCCATGACCGCCACCATGGTGGCGTGCTCCTCGTCGGTCACGATGGGCACCGGGCTGTAGACGCCCATGCCGCCGGTGTTGGGACCCTTGTCGCCCTCGAGCGCGCGCTTGTGGTCCTGCGAGGTGGCCATGGGGCGCACGGTCTTGCCGTCGGTAAAGGCCAGCAGCGAGCACTCGGGACCAACCAGCATCTCCTCGATAACCACGGTGTTGCCGGCATCGCCAAAGGTGCCGCCAAAGCACTCGCGCACGGCCTCCTCGGCCTGCTCAAGTTCGATCGCCACGATGACGCCCTTGCCCGCGGCAAGGCCGTCGGCCTTGACGACCAGCGGGGCGCCCTGCTCGCGCACGTAGGCGAGAGCCGAAGCCTCGTCGGTAAACGAGCCGTAGGCTGCCGTCGGAATGCCCGCGCGCTCCATGAGCTGCTTGGAGAACAGCTTGGAGCCCTCCATCTGGGCGCCCTCGGCACCCGGGCCAAAGCAGGGAATACCCGCCGCGCGCACGGCGTCGGCCACACCCGCCACGAGCGGAGCCTCGGGGCCAATTACCACGAGTCCGCATCCGTGGCTCTGCGCAAACGCCGCCACGGCCGCAGGATCGCAGTCGTCGAGAACAACGTTCTCGCCGCAGCTCGCGGTGCCGCCGTTGCCCGGCGCGATGTAGAGCTTGCCGGCGCGCGGTGATGCTGCGAGCTTAGCTGCCAAAGCATGCTCACGGCCGCCGCTGCCCAACAACAGGATGTCGATGGTTTGAGTGTCCGCCTTCAAGGGTGCCTCCTCTATGGATGAATGGCCCGCTCCGCGCGAGCCCTTTGCAAGCAAATATACCCCTCGGCCGCCCGCTTGGGCTGCAAAGGGGTATATCGCAATAACCAAATAGTCCCGATTACTTCCAGAATCGGTTGATGATCTGCTCGCGACCAGCGCCGACGCCAATGAACGTCACGCGGGTGTGTGCCAGATCCTCGATAAACGCCACGTAGTCCTGAGCCTCCTGCGGCAGCTCATCAAAGCTGCGGCAACCGGTGATGTCGCACTTCCAGCCGGGGAGCTCCTCGTAGATGGGCTTGGCATGCTCAAAGCGCACCTGATGCTCGGGCACGCTGGTGTAGCGCTCGCCATCGACGTCGTAGGCCACGCACACCTTGATGGTGTCGAAGGCCGAAAGCACGTCGAGCTTAGTCAGGGCGATATCGGTGAGGCCGTTGACGCGTGAGGCGTAGTTGGCGATGGGGCCGTCGAACCAGCCGCAGCGACGACGGCGACCGGTGGTCACACCGTACTCATAGCCCTCCTCGGTCAGCGTGTGACCGGCCTCGGACTCATAGGAAAGCTCGGTGGGCATGGGGCCCGAACCGACGCGGGTGATATAGGCCTTCATGACGCCCAGCACGCGGTCGACGTTCTTCATGCCCACGCCGGAGCCGGTGATGGCGCCGCCGGCGGTGCAGTTGGAAGACGTCACGTACGGATAGGTGCCGTGGTCGATGTCGAGCAACGTCGCTTGGGCGCCCTCAAACAGCAGGTCCTTGCCCTCATCGATCATGTTGTTGAGCAGCAGGCTCGTCTCGGTGATGTAGGGACGCAGGCGCTCGGCCATGGGCAGGTACTCGTCGCAAATCTGGTCCACGGTGTAGGTGGGCAGGTTGTAGATGAGCTCAAGCTCGGGGTTCACGCGGGCGAGAGCGGTCTCCAGCTTGTCGCGGAACAGCGTCTCGTCCAGCATGTCCTGCATGCGCAGGCCAATGCGGGCCATCTTGTCCTGATAGCACGGACCAATGCCGCGCTTGGTGGTACCGATGTTCTTCTTGCCGAGCTTCTGCTCAAAGGCGCCATCCAGATCGATGTGGTACGGCATGATGACATGCGCGTTGCCACTGATCTTGAGGTTCTTGGTGGTGATGCCGTCGGCCTCGAACATGTCGATCTCCTCAAGGACAACCTTGGGGTTGACGACGCAGCCGTTACCGATCACCGACACGTGGTCGGAATACATGATGCCGGAGGGCACCTGGTGCAGGCCGTACTTCTTGCCGTTGACGACGATGGTGTGACCGGCGTTGTTGCCGCCCGAGTAGCGCACGACGGCATCGAAGTCGCCGGCGACCAGGTCGCAAATCTTACCCTTGCCCTCATCGCCCCACTGGGCACCGACCAAAACGGTTGACGGCATGTTTACTCCTTACATTCATGGACTGTCTACGCGCCACGCCGGCACGCAGAAGCACAAAACATTCCCAGTATACCCGTGCAACGGGTGCCTGTCCTACTCCTCGGCATGTGCCCCATCAAGCTCATAGAACTTCGTGGATGCCGGCAGGAACATCAGGTCGACGTCGCCGATCGGGCCCGAACGGTTCTTGGCCACGACAATACGCGTAACGCCCTCGTCGGGTCGATCGTCGCGCGAGGCTTCGGCCTCGTCGGCGGAGCGGTCCAAGAACATAACGATATCGGCGTCCTGCTCGATGGAGCCCGATTCACGAAGGTCGGAAAGCTGCGGGCGCTTGCCGGTACGGGATTCGACCTGACGCGAGAGCTGCGACAGCGCGATGAGCGGGATCTTGAGCTCCTTGGCCATGATCTTCAGACCACGCGACATCTCGGAGACCTCGACGGTACGGCTCTCGGAGCGGCGTCCCGGCGGAGGACTCACCAGCTGCAGGTAGTCCAGGATGATGATAGCTTTCTCCTTGTTGTGGAGCATGCGGCGGCTCTTGGCGCGAATCTCGGTCACTGTGGTGCCGGGCGTATCGTCAATCAGAATATCGAGCTTGGACAAGGTCTGCGTGGCCTCGTTGATATTTGCCCACTGCTCGGGGCTAATGCGGCCCATGCGGAAGTCACTGATCGAGATCATGGCGTAGGCGCAAATCAGACGCTGGGCAATTTCCTTGCCCGACATCTCCAGCGAGAAGAAGCCGACGGTATAACCGGCAGCGGCAGCGTTGAGCGCCAGATTCAGGGCGAACGACGTCTTACCCACAGCAGGGCGGGCGCCGATGATGATGAGCTGGCCCTCGCGAAAACCCATGAGCATGCGGTCGAGCGACGGGAAGCCCGTGGGCACGCCCGCAGCCTGGCCGCCTGCCTGGCACACTTCCTCGGCCTCGTTATAGGCCTCGACCATAAACTCGGTCAGCGTCTTGTAGCTCGACTTGACCTCGCGCGCCGTGACCTTGAGCAACTTGCTCTCGGCCAGCTCCACGACCTCTTTGGTATCGGTGGGAGCGTTATAGGCCAGCGCGTTGATCTCGTTGGTGGCGCCGATCAGCTCACGCAGCATCGAATCGCGGCGAACGATAGCGGCATGGTGCTGCCAGTTGACGAGCGACAGGGTCTGACCCATCAACTCCAAAATGTAGGCCTCGCCGCCCACGGCATCAAGCTTGTTGATGCTTCGCAGGTAATCGATCAGCGAGATGGAGTCGATGGGAATGCGGCTGTTGTACATATCGACCATCGCGGTATAGATGGTCTTATGAATGGGCCGGTAGAAGTCATCGGGCTGCAGCTCGACCTGGGCCTCTTCGACCACCTCGGGCGATAGCAGCATAGCGGCCAGTACATTGGCCTCTGCATCTTGGTTTTGGGGAAGACCCAACTTGGAGCCGCGGTCCTCAACCGTCAGCCCGGTCTCCCTATCGTCATATGCCATGAGCATCCTCATTCATATCGCTTGCGAGCATCCATAGTATCAGCCACGGTCCCAAAACGCGCCGCGCGCCGCCAATCATCACCGAACCAAACGGATGAACGGTCCTGTATATAGGACTTCGACGCAACGTTCACCATGAAACTCACTCAGCGCAAAAAACAAAAGGGCGCCCTGGTTTCCCAGAGCGCCCTTCTTAGAACAAGATTGTTGCGTTGCAGCAAATGCTACTCGGCAGCAGCCTCAGTCTCGACCTCGGCGGTCTCGGCCTCGGCGACCTCAGCGGCCTCCTCGACCTCAGCCTCGGCAGCGAGCTCCTCGGCGGTAACGCCGACGAGAACGACAACCTCGGCCTTGATCTCGCGGTACAGCGAGATGGCAACGGTGTGGGCACCGGCAACCTTGATGGGCTTACCGAGCTCGACGCGCTTGCGGTCGATGTCCATACCGAGCTGAGCCTTGATGGCGTCAGCGATCATAGCGGCGGTAACGGAGCCAAAGAGGATGCCCTCGTCGCCGACCTTGACGTCAACGGTGACCGTCTTGCCCTCGAAGGCAGCCTTGGTCTCGTTGGCGGTAGCCAGACGGACGGCCTCGCGCTTGGCGATGTTGTTGCGACGCTCGTCAAGCTGCTTGAGGTTGCCCTTGGTGGCGGCAACAGCGAGCTTCTTGGGGAACAGGAAGTTCTCAGCGTAACCCTGAGCGACCTCTACGACGTCACCCTCGCCGCCCTTGCCCTTGATCTCATCGAGAAGAATAACCTTCATGATGCGTCTCCCTTCTTAGCCGCGGTCGCGGTTGCCACGAGAGGAAACCACGGGGACGGTGTACGGCAGGAGAGCCATCTCGCGGGCGCGCTTGATGGCGTTGGCGATGTCATGCTGATGCTGCGTGCAAGCGCCAGTGACGCGACGGGGCTTGATCTTGCCACGATCGGTCATGTACTTACGGAGAAGCTGAGTGTCCTTATAGTCGATGAACTCAGTGTTCTCCTTGCAGAACTGGCAGTACTTACGACGCGGCTGACGTGCAGAAAAATCATTAGCCATGTCAAAATACCTTTCATTTGGCAACTTCGGCGAACCGAAGCAGCCTCTCACTCAAAAATAGGTGAACAACCCTTAGAACGGGATGTCCTCATCGTAGACGTCGACCGCGGGCGGCGTAGCCACCGGTGCGGCAGGACGTGCTGCGGGCGCGGGAGCTGCGGGGGCGTAACCACCCTGATCGTAGCCACCCTGGCCACCACGGGAGCTCATAAACTCGATCTCATCGACGATGACCTCAAGCTTGCTCCGGCGCTGGCCGTCGCGCTCCCAAGAGCTGTAGCGCAGCTTGCCCTCGATCGCGACCTTGTTTCCCTTTGCCAGGAAACGGCTCACGGCCTCGGCGCGGGTACCGAACATGGTGCAGTCGACAAAGTTGGGATAGTCCTCCCACTCGCCAGTCTGCGCGTTGCGGCGACGATCGTTCACGGCGACGCCAAAGGACAGAACCTGGGTTCCGCCGGCGGTGGCGCGCAGCTCGGGATCGCGGGTGAGGTTACCGGTGATGTTCACTCGATTGATGCTCATAACTCACTACTTCCTCTTGGGGCACAAGCCCAGTCCAAAACGACAGTCTTACTCCTGGTCGTCGCGACGGACGATCATGTGGCGGACCACAGCGTCGGTGATGCGCAGGACGCGATCAAGCTCGGCGATCTGGGTAGGATCTGCGTGGAAGTTGATGAGGGTGTAGTCACCATCGGTGAGGTCGTTGATCTCGTAGGCGAGCTTGCGCTTGCCCCACTCGTCAACGGAGTCGACCTTGCCAGCGCCCTCAGCGATCGTGGTATCGATACGCTTCATAACAGCGAGACGAGTCTCGGGGTCGAGCGACGGGTCAACAAAGAACAGCAGTTCATAAGCCTTCATATTGTCACCTCCTCTGGGCAAATGTGGCTTCAGGTCGTGAAGGTGCGCCTGAAGCAGGAAAAGACTTGGTAATAATATCTTTCAACCTCCTAGGCTGCAAGAATATGCAGCTACAACCTCATGACCTCCACATATGCCCATACTCACACGACGTTTCATGCGCATTCCAACCAAATGCTGACCAAAAGCTTGACGGATCTGTTGACAAGATACGGTGCCGTGGGGACAAGCAGAGCCAAGCCGCAGGTCAACGGGCACAAGGCTGTGGTCGCAAAATGCATACCAGTGGCCCACAGCACCACCTAAAGATTTTTAAATTCATTGCCGAGTCGCTTATGAATACCCTTTTTTGAACAATTGAGTTGATCAACCACGCTGGTCGGAAGCCGTTTTTTGGCACCTCAAGCCCCACCGCAGCGCCAAGCACGGCCAAGCGTTTTAAAAAATGCCAACTTTTCTGTTTGCACTTTGCGATTCCTCGTGTATACTGACTTTCGCATTTAACGGAGAGTTGTCCGAGTGGCCGAAGGAGCACGATTGGAAATCGTGTAGGCGTCAAAAGCGTCTCCAGGGTTCAAATCCCTGACTCTCCGCCAGTTAATTCCAAAGCAGGCCTTCGAGCCTGCTTTGTTTTTACCCCACGCGGAGGGGTGGCAGAGTGGTTGAATGCGGCGGTCTCGAAAACCGTTTGGCCTGTATAAGGTCACGAGGGTTCGAATCCCTCCTCCTCCGCCATTTTGGTTGAGAAAGCTCCCGAAAACGGGGGCTTTTTTGTTTAGAGTCCCTTACAAGCAAATACGGCGGAGGAGGAGGGATTCGAACCCGCCCTTCCCTCAAAAACATGTACGTCAGCCTCCAAAACCGACATTTTTCGACATCTTTGAAGGCTGACGTACACGTTTGGATTGAGCTCACGGGAGTGGCACTATTCGGAAGGCGCCTCTTCGTCTCGCATACCTTTCCAGTTGCGGATAAGAGCCTTGCGTAGTTCGTTTTGCTCTCGCTGGTGCCCGGTGTCGGTACAGCGAGGCATGCCGAGTGCTTCGCGAATGTTGTTCATGGCGCGGTGAAAGGCGAGTTGGCTGCCGAACTGAGCCGAAGTGAGCGTAACGATTCGATATCCCATTTGGGAGAGAACGGCCTCTCGCTCCGCATCTGCTCCTTTGCGCTCGAACTCATCGTGAAAACCGCCCTTATATTCGATACCGAGCTCCCTACGCTTGTAGGTAACGAGCGCATCGATTTTAAGTGTTCGAGCTTTGGCGCAATGCCAGAGACGTTGAGGGATCTCGAGTGGTTTGTTGAGTTCGATACCTCGGATGCCAACGCCGCCTTCGCTTGTTGGGAGTGAGAGGGCGATTGCCGAAGCGGTCTCCATAGGCGAGGCCGAGCGATCGTAGATATGCCTGAGCGCGAGCCGTGCACGTGTGGCACCGGGTTTGCCGGGATGCCGATCGAGCAGTTCGATTATTTCATCCTTGGAGGTGGTGGCTGGTTGCTCGGTATAAGGGTCGGCGGGATTGAGCCTCATGCGATAATCGCCGCAAACTTCATAGCCATATTCGAGATATTCGATCCTATCCATCCACTCGGCAGCGAGCACGAAGGTGAAGGCTTCGTCGGTGATGAAGATTCCGGGCGTCAACTCGTTAATATGCTCGTAGGGAAGATTTTGTCCAAGAATGTGGCAAATGACGCCTTTGGTGCGAATTCGCTCGAATTCGAATACAACCGAGATATCGATAGTCTTGAGCATATCGGACGGAATGCCGCAGTCGATAAGTGCCTGTCGTATGCGCGCAACGCGTTGTTGGGTGGAGATGCCTTGTGCGCCTATCTGGTAGTCGTGCCGCGCAAGAGACTGAACCAAATTCTGGGGTGCATGATGGACAAGCCATGCGGTTTTATGCGAAATGAGAACAGGGGTATCCATTGAGGGCCTCTCGCTCTGAGCCGGTATCCAACTCTTATGTCCGTTGAAGTGGGGAAATATACCGGATGTGAGTAAATCAACTCACTCATGCTGTGAACCCAATCCAAACATGTACGTCAGCCTCCAAAGATGTCGAAAAATGTCGTTTTTGGAGGCTGATGTACATGTTTTGGACCCCTGGCATTCCAGTAACGCCACGCCCGCGCCCAGTCCCTACCGTTTGCCGAGCAATAGGGTCTCAATCGCCGCCAACCATGTACTATGTACGGGCATTGTTCAAACCCGAGAATCAAAGGACCTCATCTTGCCCGTCGTCGCCGCTATGACTGTTACTTCACACGCCTCGGATGCCATGGTCGCTATCCCATTTTGGCTCGAGATGTTCGCCGTTGTCGCGGCATCGATCTCGGGCGTGCTGGTCGCTCGCGAGC
>CAJMLB010000015.1:0-35117 GCA_905214145.1 uncultured bacterium
TGGTCATGCCTGCGGTCGAGGCATCGACGCTCTCCCCCTCGCCGGGCGTGCTGCCGCATCCGGGGAACTCCTTCTCCAGCGCCATGAGCTTGTCCTCGATCTCCTTGATCTGCTGTGCACCGGCCTTGAGTGTCTTAAGCTCATCCGCCGTAAACTCATCCTTGGCGCCGTCGATGGTCTTGAGCAGAAAATCGCCGTAATTGCTGCCATCCTCAATCATTGCCGAGTCTTTATTTGCCGCATTGAATACCTTTTCCCACAGCGCGTTATCACTCGAAAAGATCTCGTTCTCCTTCTGCATGAGCTTCGCATACAGCTCGGCGGCCTCGTCGGCATTGGCCGGCTTCTGCGCAGTGAGTTCTGCGATCTTAGGGTCGGAGCTCGCAGATTCGCTCGCATTGCCACCGGGCGCCGAACATGCCGCAAGGCATAAGGCCAATACCGGCACCATAAACAGGGCCGCAATCTTAGAAAGCTTCATAGTCATTCCTCCGTTTTGTCGAAGCTTGTTTACTTTTTATCGGCGGTCAAGGGAAGCTTTTCCGCCGACACATCCAGGCCATAGCGATAGCTGATAGCATCGACAGGACAGGCCCCGATGCACTTTCCGCACCGGATGCATTCGGCATGATTGGGCGAGTGGACCACATCAACGTCCATCTGACAAACCTTTGAGCACTTGCCGCACGAGACACATTTGCATGCATCGACCCGGATCCCCAGTAGGGACACCCTGTTCATGAGCGCATAGAATGCGCCGAGTGGACAAATCCATTTGCAGAAGGGGCGGTAGAACAAAACGCTCAGCACTACCACGGCAATGAGAACGGCAAGTTTCCAAGTAAAGAGCTGTCCCAGCGCAGATCGAATGCCGGCATTGGCAATGGCCAGCGGAATGGCGCCCTCGAGCACGCCCTGCGGACAGACGTATTTGCAAAAGAACGGATCTCCCATCCCCAGGTCGTTGACCACCAGCACAGGCAGCAATACCACAGCAAACAGCAGCACGAAGTATTTGATGTACGTGAGCGGCTTGAGCTTTTTCGTGGAGAACTTTTTGCCGGGAATCTTATGAAGCAGCTCCTGCAGCCAGCCAAACGGGCACAAAAACCCGCATACAAAGCGACCCAGCAGCACGCCGAGCAAAATGAGCGTACCGGTAACATAGTAAGAAAAGTTGAACTTGGATGAACCTACCACCGACTGGAACGACCCGATGGGGCACGCACCCGATGCCGCGGGGCACGAATAGCAATTAAGTCCAGGTACGCAGACTGTTTTTCCCGCGCCTTGATAGATGCTTCCTTTGGCAAAGTTTGGCAGGTGAATATTGGTGACCAGCGTCGCCGCCGCCTGAATGAATCCGCGAAATCGGGCCAAAACATGCGACGCAGTGTTTTCTCTTTTATCCAATTCCGATACACTCCAAGCACAGCCTAATCGCTTTGGCCAGCACGGCATCCGCCTCGCCACGCATAACACCAAAGCACACCATGGCAATTCCGACGATCAACAAAGCGACCTGTACCATGGGTTTTACCGCTTTGAACAACTCGACCACTCCTTTCGTTACGCGACCATTGGACCATATCGACTATAAAATCCGTGTTAAGCGCGATTTGGAATGTGCAAGGAGACTGTTATGCGTATTTTGATCGTCGAGGACGAGCAGGCGCTGTGTGACGCAATCGCGCGCAGCTTGCAAAACTTGGCGTACAGCGTCGATTGCTGTCACGACGGACAGGAGGCGCTCGACCTACTGGACGTTGAGGCCTTCGACCTCGTGATACTCGACCTCAACCTTCCCCATGTCGACGGCATGACCGTACTCAGGGAACTTAGGAAAACTGACTGCGAGACCAAAGTGCTGATTCTGTCCGCACGTGGCGAAGTATCCGATAAAGTCGCCGGACTCGATGCCGGCGCCAACGATTACCTCACCAAGCCGTTTCATCTGGACGAGCTTGCGGCAAGGATCCGCAGCCTCACCCTCAGACGCTTCGCACAAAGCGACATAGTATTAACCTGCGGAAAGCTCAGCTTTGACACCAAGGCGCGCATCGCTTCCGTGGACAGCGAGGCTTTATCTCTTACGCGCAAGGAAACGGGAATCTTGGAATACCTGATGCTTAATCAGGGGCGTCCGGTAAGTCAAGAGGAGCTTATCGAGCACGTTTGGGATAGCAGCGTGAACAGCTTTAGCAACGCAACCCGCGTTCACATCTCGTCACTCCGCAAAAAGCTACGCAGCGCTTTGGGATACGACCCGATTCGCAATCGGATTGGAGAGGGCTACGTTATGGAGGATGGCGAATGAAAAGGCTTTCGCTGCAATGGCGCATAACGATTATGACGGCACTGCTGACGTGTGCGGCGTGCGTGCTGACGAACTGCCTGGTCGGCTATACGGGCATGCGCTACATGGATGCCATCGGCAGTGACATCTCGGCCTTTAACGCAACCGGCGAAGATTCGCCCCAGGCGTTCGACCCAACGAAAGCGGGCCTCTATGACAAGGTCACGATCGTCGTAAACGACGCACAGGAGTCTTTTGGCACGACAGCCTGGTACATCACGGCTGGAGTCACACTCCTTGGCGGCGCGCTGGCATACTTTGTGAGCGGCCGTGCACTCAAACCGCTACGGGCTTTTGCAGCCCAGGTTGAGCGTGTGCAGCCTGACAACCTAAGCGAAATCAGACTCAATGAAGATGTGCCCACCGAGCTACAACGATGCAGCGCTTCTTTCAACGACATGATCGCTCGTCTTGGCGAAGGGTTCTCTGCACAGCGTCAGTTTACCGGCAACGCCGCACACGAGCTGCGCACCCCGCTCGCCCTTATGCAGGCACAGATTGAACTATTCATCTCCGAGCACTCCGGCTTGCAACCCGAAACAGCCGAGCTGCTCGGCCTGCTACAAGAACAAACCGAGCGGATGTCGCGGATGACCAAGGTATTGCTCGAGATGAGCGAGCTCCGCAGCGTTCCTTGCGAGGACGATGTTGAACTTGGCCCCTTGTCCGAAGAGGTCCTCACCGACCTTGCACCACTTGCCGAAAATAAAGGCATAGCCCTCAATTGTGCTGGAGACGCTTTAGTAATCGGGAGCGACACGCTCCTCTATCGGCTGGTGTTTAATCTGGTCGAAAACGCCATCCGTTACAGCCGCTCCGGCTCGACTGCCAGCGTCTCCATCAGCGACAGCGACAGCCACGTGCTCCTACGAGTCAAAGATGAGGGCCCGGGAATACCCAAGAAGTACCGAGAGAGCATCTTCCAGCCGTTCTTTCGTCTAGACAAATCCCGCAGCAGGGCATACGGCGGCGCAGGACTCGGACTAGCGCTCGTTTGGGAGATTGTGGCGCTTCACGGTGGCACGGTAGAGGTCGAAGCAAGTTCCGAGAACGGAACCACCATGCTCGTAAGCCTTCCAAAACGATCTGCAGCGTTAACCGAACAGTAAAACTAGAACGAGGCCCAGTGGGTCCCGCCCTTACAAAACCCGAAGGCTTTCCATGTGTCTGTACTATGAGCCGTTGGGGAACCAGATGTCAACCAGCATGCCGAGCTCAGTCACCTCATCCTAGGGAAAGGAGCAAAGGGGCGTCACTGCTTTTGACGGTGCTCTTAGCTACAGTAGACCTTCCACGAAAGGTTTGAGCTTGTCGAGCATCGCGTCGCTTCTGATGACTGTACCTAAATCGAGGTGCTCACTCTTCTCCTTCGTAATCGTCTGAGTGATTACGCCCATGAACAGCAGCCTGGAGCCGATGGCAATTCCGTCGGTCGTGGGATAGCTGCCCTGGTTGAGGATGAAGGCGGGACTGCCGCTGGAGCCCTCGAATACAGATGCGTCAACGAGGAACTCGCGCTTACCCTTGTAGTCGTTCCAAGCGGGCGTGGAAGTCCAGCCTTGCCTGATGAGGGGGGTCTTGTTGTAGTCGTCATAGAGCCCGCTGGGGTATCCGATAAAGGTGATTTGCTCGAGCGCCGCCAAATTGTCCAGCACACTCTTCTTCGGGATGAGTCCAGAGTCGATGGATCGGTAGAAGGGCCTCTTCCCGTTTTCTTCAAGCATGCTGAGAACAGGGGCCACCGGCATCGCAACCAAGTCGAGCTCTCCGAGCTTCTTCCCCTCGATGAATGACTTGTCGAAGTTCACGCTGATGGTCTCGCGTGACGGGGCGTCACCTTCGGCTAGATTGATGACGAAGCGACCCTGAATCACATCCTTGAGGACATGGTGGTTGGTAATGAGCAGGGGCACTTTTCGCCCGTCTTCAAGGTCATAGGAAAAGAAGAATCCTGTACCCGAGACGCCCGTGCCTTCGGTAGTAATGCCCACGATGGGGACCGTGGTAAAGAGCAGCTGCGTGCTCGTATCATTAATGTTCATCGGTCTTGGTCTCCTTGTCATCGGGATCCGCCAGGTGTTCTAGGACGCGCTCGGCCAGATCAGATTTGCCCTGCTTCTCTTCTTTTCGGATAAAGATAAAAGCGACAAAGAGTCCTACTGCGCCACACGGTGCTACGCAGAGCATCAAGATACCGGGCAAAGATGCGAGATTGACAGATGACGACAAACCCCCGAGAAACCAGCCCAGGAACGTTGTCGCAAGACCTAAAAGGATGTCAGGTTTGTAGGAAGGGCGCTCCTGCTTGGCCTGAAGGAGCATCTCCCTTGCTTTTCTCAGGTCGCTGTCGCGCTGTCCGACGTATGATTCCTGCAGGTATTCATTGGGGATGCGAACCTCGTGGTCCTGGCGCACGGCGACGTGCTCCCGGTCATTTATGAGGTGGATGCCGTTACTTGCCTCTCCAACGCTAGCATTGTCGCCCATGTGCTCGAATACGCTGTCGAGGTCAGCCCACCTGACTCTATGGGCAAGCGCCTGGTCTTGTGGTGGGTTCTCTTGACCTTTCTCCACCAGATCTCCTTAGAACAAGGTCCTAGCGTCTTGCGGAAGTTTATGGTCACAGCAGAGACACCATGGTTCAACCAATATATCGATGGATAGATTATACCGTGCGGCTGATATGGCGACCAAGGGATGCTGCCGGCACGGCTGTGGGGTGCTAGTGACTTGCAGATTGCTGGCGACAGGCTACTAATAGCGGCATGGCTTTGCTGTTGGCTCACTCCGCCGCCCGCCTCACGGCGCCGGGGGTTTCTCGGCGCAGTGAGGCGGCATCGGTTGTTCTAGCTGTTCTGTGCCAATAGGTTGTTTACACCCGGGTAGTGACAAATAGGGAGGGCTCCCACATGCTGTGAGTTGTCTAGACGAACAGCAGAGGAGCCCTCCCATGGAGCAACATCCTAACGCAAGGCTCACCCCGAGGGGGCGCGAGACGCTCGTCTCGCGCATAGAGTCCGGCCTCGGCGTCGCCGAGACCGCGCGTCAGATGGGCGTCAGCCGCCAGACGGCGAGCAAGTGGCTGCGCCGCAGCAGGTCCGGAGAGCCCATGTCCGACCGCAGTAGCCGCCCGCGCAGGCTCGCGAGGTCCACGCCGCGCGAGATCGAGAACCGGGTCCGCGAGGCGCGCTCGTCACTGCCGCTCGCCCCGCCCGGGCTGGCGCCGGGCGCGCTATGCTTAGGGAGCGGTGGGCGCCTCCGGAGCAGCAGGGGACTCGGACGCGGTGATGCCGGAGGTGTCGATCTCGCCCAGATTGGCGAGCTGCTCGATGAGGGGGAGGCCCATCGGGTCGTCCACCTCGACGCCGCCGAGCACGATGGTGCTGTCGCGCGTGTCGATGTGGGTTGTGAACACGGCCGGGTCGAAGCCCGAAGCGATAAAGCCAATGCCCGCGAGGACAACACCCGCGGCAACGAGCCCGCCCGCCACGGCGAGGTAGATCTTCTTCGCGCTGGTCATGGTACTCACTCCTTTCTACGCTGCGAGGTGCGCGGCAGCGCCGCCTTTCTCGCCCCTGTTCTTCCAGAAGGGCGAGGCGGCCTTCCTCGCCCAGAGCGCCGAGAGGCGCGCAATTTGTTTTGAGGCGGCCCAAGCGCCAGCACCAACGAAGAGAGCCACGCCGACGAGGCCGAGCCCCACGCCCGCCGAGGCGAGGGCGTACGGGAAGTGGCCGATGGTGACGCCGCTTACGGCAAGCAGGAGCCCAACTATGCCCGCGCCCCCGAGTGCCGCCGCGACGATCCACACGCAGAGCGCCAGCACCCAGATGCAGATATAGACCGTGACGGCCACGGCGGCGAAGGCGGCGAGCAGCGGCACCCACACCGGGGAGCCCACGATGGCCAGCACCCACAGCAGCGCGGTGCTGCGCCGGCGCGTCCTCGCGATTGCGCGCGGCACGGCGGGCAGGTCGTCGAGCGTGGCCTCCGCCACCTCGCCGGGCGTGCCCATGGCGGCCACGGCCTCCTCCTCGCTCATACCGTCCTCCATGCGGTCGGCGATGGCCTCCGCGTAGAAAGCCTTGGTCTCCTCCACCTGCTCGGCCGGAAGGCAGGAGAGCAGCTCGCCCAGCCGGCCCAGGAACTCATCGCGCGTCATGGTGCGCCTCCTCAACGTATGCGTAAATCTCCCGTACGGACGGCCACTCGGCCAGGAACTCCTCGATGCGCGCTCGCCCGTCGTCCGTGATGCGGTAGTACCGGCGCAGCCGCCCGTTGTGCTCGGCGGAGCGCGCCGTGATGCATCCGGCCTTCTCCAGGCGCTTGAGCAGCGGGTAGAGCGTCGACTCCGTGAGCCCCATGCTCGCCGGTACGTCCTTCACAATCTGGTAGCCGTAGGACTCCTCGCCGGAGACGGCCGCGAGCACGCAGGCCTCCAGGAAGCCGCGCTTCATCTGTGCCTCCATCCGCACACCTCCTCTCGTCATATACTATGCTATACACACTATACGATGCAAGGTATTAGACGTCAACTCTCATCGCGAAGATTCTCCGGCCCCTGCGCGCTGCGAACGTGATATCGCGGGGCGGTTGGCATTATGCATGAAACGTCAAGTAACGCTCTTTTGATCCACTTCCACTCGGCCCCATATGCCCTGTACAACACCCCCCTTCAACCTTGGGTTCAAGGGAGCCGCTAGGCTGGGCGTGCCGGACGGTAAGGTCCTGGACGCGATGGTGGACTTCTCCGATGCCATAGGGGTCATGGGTCTACGCCGATGGAGGCCCACGCACGCGGCAGGGCTCGCCCGTCACCGCTGGTCGCCGGACGGTCCCCACGCCCCGCTCGCCAACGCGCAGGCGACAGCAGCAGTCCAGCGCTAGCTGGAGACGCCGGAATGCCCAGAAGATGCGTTTCCCATCACTGCGACAGAGCTTTTTGCAGGGGTGGCAATTTTTCCTAATATCGAGGTCAGCTTGGCTTCGGTAGCCACCTTGAGAGCATCGCCAATAGACTCTTCCTTTATGCGTTCGACATAATCGTAGGCAATGCCCAACAATTCCAGTCCCGAGCAACAGGAGTACAATTGCTGCTATTGTTGCCAGCTGTTGGGAGATGGAAGATGGACTGCGATGGCTACCCATGCGTTCCCATGCCGTTGATGTGCACCGCCTTTGTGCCGGGGCAGATCGACGCTGCGGTTGCAGGCATTTCCGACCCCGATTCACGCACCATCGCCACGGCAGAAGCGCTGTACTTTCGCGGACAGGCCACGCTCGCCGCCGAGACAGCACGCCCCTATCTTGACGCCACCGACCCCGCACTGCGCTATTCCGCATGCTTTATCTGCGGATATGCCAGTCTGTCGCTCAACCGTATCGCCGACGCCCGCCGGTGCCTTGCTGGTATCCTCGATACGCCACCTGACGAGGAATCGCCTGCCGTCCACGCCATGCACATCCTGTTTGCCTCCGCCGCGAGCGTCCTGCTGCACTTGCCTTCCCCGTATTCCGCCGAAGAGTTTTATCCGCTTGCGGCGCATCTGCCCGAAGGCCTGCGCCTGTTCGCCAGCTACGTGATGGCGCACGCCTTGTATCTGCGCGGCGAATACGGCCGCAGCCTGGGCATGGTGGAAAATGCCCTGATCATGAAACAGGGAAGCTATCCCATCTCGGAACTGTTCCTGCACCTGGCGGCTTCCATGGCATGCATGAGCCTCAAGGACATCGACGCCGCAAAGGCACATTTCGGAGCCGCTTGGGACATTGCGCGCCCCGACGGCCTTATCGAGCTCATTGGCGAGCACCACGGCCTTTTGCAGGGGCTCATCGAGGCATGCTTAAAATCGCAATACCCCGACGATTTCGCTCGCATCATCGAGATTACGTATCGATTCAGCTACGGCTGGCGGCGCATCCACAACCCCGATTCGGGCGAGGACGTGGCCGACGATTTAACGAACACGGAGTTCACCATGGCTATGCTCGCCTGCCGCGGTTGGACCAACGCCGAAATCGCACGCCATATGGGTGTGTCGCCGGGCACCGTTAAAAACCGCCTATCAGGAGTGTATGCCAAGCTTGGTATCGGAACTCGCGCCGAGCTGATTGCCCACATGTTGCGCTAGCGGCCAGACTGCCCGGCGTATCGAAAGCGCTCCGGGGGGGGCTGACGCTTTCGCGCGCTCAAATTGGACATTTTGGTCCCCGAACGGCACTACCGCCACGGGGCGCCTTCTCGCAAAATTGGATTATTTCCACCGATATCTGCGGGATGGGAGCCCAAGATGCTTGATCGCCGTTCGTTACTTGTTGCCGGAGCGTCCTCGCTGGCGAGCATTATGTTGCCGCGCGTGCCGGGAAGCGCAAACGCCTTCATATTGCCGTTCGCGCCCACCGAAGCCCATGCCGACGAAAAAGACCCCTTCAGGGTGCTCGTTCTCTCGCGCACCATGTTTGGTGTGGTCGTGGTCGACGTCGCCAACAAGAATACGCCCATCACGGGTGCCCAGGTCACGCTCACATCGCGCTATGCCGCAGGCAAGCAGCTCACCGTCACGACCGATGACGAAGGCACGGCCATCTTTGAGATCGCGCCGCTTTCGGAAGGCTACGTGGACGAGGTAACGCTTCTCGACGCGTACGACTTTAACGGCGGCATCTCCATTAGCATGGCGGGCTACCGTGATGTCGAGATTCCCCTTGCGCGTATCCAGGGCGGCACCGCCATAACCGCGCCCACGCGTCCGCTTTCCGACGGCGAGCCGTACTTTCGCCAGCTCACGTTTGACGAATGGGACATCCAGTACGCTGAAGCCACGTTCATAACATTGCCGAAGGACGACACGGCAAACGAGCAGCCCGATACACACGCCTTTACCGTGCAGGCACATCTGCCGCAGGGTGGGCAGGCAACGTTGCATATCAATAAAGTGACGCCTGCCGCGGGCAGCTCGCCCGAAACCGTCACGCAGATCGGTCAGATCAAGGCCAGTGCATCGGGTGCGAATAATCTGGCAACGTTCACGCTCGAAGATAAGTTCCTCGACGCGGCATCGGGCCTTCTGGAAGAAGGGTGCAAGCTGCGCTTTGTCCTCGACTATCAGGGCAAAACCTGCACGCTCTCCTCCCCCATGGCCGTTGTCACCGCGCCGGCCGCAAAGGCGGAATCGGGCTCGACCACCATCATTCCCACCACCATGGACCAAGAGGTCACTCCGTTTGATTTCCCCGCATCGTTTCCCGGCATCGGTGGTAATAAGTTCACGTGTTGGATGCCCACATTTCCGATCCTCTTCGATTTCTCGTTTGCTGGATACGTACTGTTTGGCGGAGGATACAAACCAGCCAGCTATATGAACGATTCGGGAAACCCTGATCCGGAATACTGGAAGAAATCGCCGCGCGAGTCGGGCGCCAAGCAGGCAAACCGCTACCTCGACGAGATGGAGGGGAAGTGGAATCAGTACAAGAGTATGAGTGCCGGTTCGGGCACCGATCCAAGAAACACCAAGCTCCTTCGCCACCATTGCACGCCGCTGTTCACGATGGATATCGCCACACAGCTGTACGGCTCGCTCGCCTACGATTGGGTGGGCAAAACCTGGGGTAACAACAACGACCCCGCATACGGCAATATTAAGGCCCTCTTCCAGGTAAGAACCGACCTCAATTGGACCGAGCAGTTTACCCTGGGACCGGTGCCGTTTTTCCTAAACGTCAACCCCTGGGTGCTGGCAAAACTGGCGCTCGCCGTGGGCGCCCACACGCACGGAAGCGGCGCGGCGTTTTTCAAGAACATTTCGCTCGACTATTCCAACACGTCGGGCTCGTTCACCATCCAGATCGGGCTTGCCGTCACCTTTGGAGCCGGCGTTGCGGGCGTCGCCTCGTCTGCCGTGCGCGGCGCCGCGTCCCTCACGTTGTGCATTGGGTATGAGAAGGCGGATGGACACCAGCTTCCGCGACTGCGCGTAGGTGCAGACGTCGATGTCGATGTGATGCTCCAGTTCGTCATGTTCAAGTGGACTACCAAAGCTTGGTCGGGATCGTGGCCCACACTCCTCGATTCGTGGAATATGTCGGTGAACAATGGCGACCAGTATGTACTCCAGCGCTCTGAGCTCGCATTGGGTGGAGATACGCCCTACACGCTGGATGCCCGCTTCGGCTCAGCCGGCAACGCCGAGGCAGGTGGTGTGCCGCAATTTATCGCATCAGCCACCATCGTCACTAACGCCGAGCTGCTCGCACGCGCCGAGGTTAAGGCTACTGCCGTAAACGTCGCGCCTGTCGTGCGCGATTGGGATCAAGCGGTCACGCGTATTGAGCTCGAGGCGGATGCAGAAAGCGACGACACGGGACAGATTGAGCATTTCGTCCATGCGCTGATAGAGAACGACGAAAATGCCGCGCCGATGTATGGGTACGCCTATATCGGCCAAGCGAGGAACGCCGTTGCGGACCCCAACGCCAATTCTGCCGGCGTGTCGGAGGACGAGCGTGGCGGTATCAAACCCTCGAGTGACAGCGTGCTGTTTTCCGGCGTGCTCAGCGAAGCCCATATGAAGCTGGCAATGATTGCCGGCGCAGAATGCCTGTTCCGCATCGCCTCGGTGCGCTACGGCGACAATGGCCGCTCGCGCCTGGTGGTGCACACAAAGGCAAACGGCACGTGGTCCGCTCCCACGCCCGTGGACTTTCCCCTTGGGTTTGGCGAGAACGACGTGGAGCGCGACGGCATATACGATTACGACTTCGACGTGGTGGAATATACGGACGGTAGAGGAAACCGGGACGCCTACGTGTTGCTGGTCTCGGGCGAGCGCCGCGACGGCGACAACACCTTTTTCGATACGGCGAGCACAGCCGGCATACTGTCCGTCGTGCGCCTGCGCATAAGTAATGACGAGATCCGCGTGGTGTCGCATACGTCATGGCGCAGCATCTCGCGCGGCCGCCTGCAAGAGGATGGCTACCATTGCCTGCAGTGCCCGCGTATCACGGTGGGCAAGACGCTGGTCGACGGACGTCTGTCGGGCGCCTACCTCCACCGCCGCGGAACCACCGCAGAAAAGGCGCTCGGCAGCGAGGCTGAGGTTGCGCTGGAATGTTTCACCCTGTGGTCGGACGTTTCGGGCGACAGCCTCACGTTCCGTCAGGTCCTCCGCTTTCCGCAAGCACCGTCGAGCATCGAGCTGGGCGCGCCCGAGAATATCGACGGCAAAATGGTGGTGCCCGTTGCGTACGAGACCGCAGACGGTTGCGGCTGCGCATCGTACGCCGTGATCGGCCAGTCCATTGCGGGCTGGGGCGTTATGCCGCCGGACGCCGCGGTGCCCCGTGCGGTGCCATGGCCGCAGCACACGGGCTTTTTGGCAACCGTCAACGAGCAACTGCAGCATATTACTTGGACGCGAGGCGCATCGACATTTGGAACGCAGCCCGTTGGTGCCGCAGGCTGTGGCCCGGCATCGTTTAGCGTAAGCAACAACGGCAGGTGCGTGCTCTATGTGGAGAACACCGATGGCAAGGTTGGACAAACCTACGACGAAGAAGGCAACCCGGTAGCAGTGATGGGCAAGCACTTCCGCATCTTCGCCAGCACCTTGGCACGCGATCTTTTCACGGAACCGTTCGTGATGTGCGAGCTGGACCATCCCGTCGATCAGATAACGACTTTTTTGACGTCGGGAGGCATGCTCTCCGCGCTCGCCACGCACATTGTGAGCGCGGAGAAGAGCGAGGCAGAGCTGCACGGCATCGAAGTGCCCTTGGTGGCGTGTGCCACTCCGACGGGCGCGGTCGCTACCTCGGGCGCAGTGGTTCCCGGAGCAGCAGGCGAATCCTTCATGGTCACGGTGCGAAACGACGGCAACACCTTGCTGACCGCCGGCACGATCGATCTGTACCGAGAGGGCTCCAGTCAGCCGTTCTCCAGCGCATCCATCGGATTCGGAGTGAACGCACGCATGGCATCGATCTACGATCCAGAGCTTGCCGAGGACGCTTCGGCCAACGACATGTCACACGTGAAGTACGCACTCGAGACGCTGGGCGAACATTTTGCGACGCACCCGCTGGTAGCCGACAACGGCAACGCCGTGCTGGCACCGGGTTGCACGGCACAGTTCCGCATGAGCTTCGCCATCCCCGAGAGTTGGAGCGACGAAGTGGGCAAACGCGTAACGCTGTATGCGAAGGCACGTAATCTGGTGGCGCTCGATCCCGTAACGCTCGAGGAAATTCAACCGGGCGCAAACTCGGCGCTGGGTGCCGTACTGCACGAGCTTCATGTGCCCGACGCGGCATGCGAACGCTCAGAAGTTCAGGTCGGCGTATGCGACAGCGCGGATACGACAGGACTTCACGACGCCCCGATGACGGCGGACGGCGGTGGCGGCTCGAGTGGCGGCGGTACTGACGAGGGCGGCGGCTCCGGCGGAAGCAGCTCCGGTGGCGGCAGTGGCTCTGGCAGCGGCAAGGATCACGGCAATAACAAGCGCTCCGGAAAAGCGGGCGCGCTTGCGGGCACGGGCGATGTCAACGCTCCCCTTACGGCAGCCGCTGCAGCACTCGCCGCAGCCGGCGCCGGCCTCGTCGCCTACAGCGCCCGCCGCACGGCGCTCGAAACCGACACCGCCAATGAGGTCAATTCGGATAGGTCTCGCTAGCCCCTAGTTACTTTTGTGAGAGACGCCGGCTCGGCTCATCGAACATCAAAAAGGGCTGGTTCTGGATACCCAGAGCCGGCCCATTACGCATTAGATATCGTCAGTGGAGTCGAGTTCTGCCTCGAGCTTGGCACGGCGTCTTTTCGCCGTGAAAAACGTTGCGCACAGGGCAGCAAACGTGGCCGCGAAAATCGTTGCACCGCAGAACACGCCCGTGGCCAGGTTCGCCAACCAAAAGACGCTTTCGAGCGGTACGATCTGCGCCTCAGCGATACAGCACATTGCGGCAACAACAAGCGCGAACGCGGCGCCGCTAAGACCGCTGACAAGCAGGAAATATCCAACAGGAAGATGCTCGGTTTGCCCAAAACGATTGGTATCGACATAGCCCTTCCGCGTTTGCAGCCCTGCGCAAATCAACATCACGAGGACGAGCCACAAATACATGGCCGCCTCGAACGGCGTTGCAAAGCCATGCAGCATTTCACTGGCGTCGCTGTGAACCCACGCAACCTGTCGAGCTATAAACTGGTAGAAAAAGATCATCAACATGCCAAACGAAAGCAGCACGAAACCAATCTTGTAGATCTTCGCGCTCTCAGCCTCCAGGCGCTCGTCCTTTGGGCCGGCATATTCACGCCACTTTTGCACAAGTTTTAAGTCTTCAAATTTCATAGTGAACTCCTAAAGAGCGTTAGGGTCGGCGTCGATTTCGTCTTCCCAAAACAAATCGTTCAACGTAACGCGCAGCGCTTTACAGATTGCCACGCACAAGTTGAGCGTGGGATTGTAGCCGCCCGCCTCAATCAGGCCGATGGTCTGGCGCGTAACGCCCACGGCTTGGGCCAAGTCGGCTTGCGAAAGGCCAACCGCCGCGCGCGCCGCCTTCATGCGAAGGTTTTTCTTACCTGGCATAAAGTTCCTTTCGCGGTAATGGACAAATATCCGTTGCAACATGACAGAAATATATTGCATCCATCAGGCAATGTCAACTATATCTGTCATTATGGAAACCATGTCCGACATCGCCATGCGGACATAGCAATTTCGATCCGCTATTCAAACTTACTCGGACAGAACCGACTCGGTTTTGTCCGAGTAAACGAATCTCCATCGAACTCCGAACGATTGTTCGATGGATTTCGTGTTGGTTGGAATCGTCTGTGGGCTGGGCTATGCTACCTTGACTATCTATATGACTTAAACGCAGCAAGGGAGCACCGAGAGAGCGAGTATGGCAAAAAACACCGCAAACTATGGTAACGACAGTATCCGCCAGCTCAAGGACGAGGAGCGCGTACGTCTGCGCCCCGCCGTCATCTTCGGCTCGGACGGACTCGACGGTTGCGCGCATGCCGCCTTCGAGATCCTGTCCAACGCCGTTGACGAGGCGCGCCAGGGCTACGGCAAACTCATCACCCTTACCGCCTTTCGCGATGGTTCCATTCAGGTAGAGGACAACGGCCGCGGCTGCCCGCTCGACTGGAACCCCTCCGAGAAGCGCTTTAACTGGGAGCTCGTCTTTTGCGAGCTCTACGCCGGCGGCAAATACAACAACAACCAGGGCGGCGACTACGACTTCTCGCTCGGCACCAATGGCCTGGGCTCCTGCGCGACTCAGTACGCCTCCGAGTACATGGACGTCACGGTTTGGCGCGATGGCAACAAGTACTCTCTGCACTTTAAAAAGGGCAAGGTCGTCGGCGCCAAAAAGAAGGCACTCGAGATTGAGCCCAGCGATGAGGACCGCACCGGCACCACTATCAAGTGGCGCCCCGATCTTGAAGTCTTTACCTCGATCAGCATCCCCCACGAGTGGTATCGCGAGACCATGCGCCGTCAGGCCGTGGTCAACGCCAACGTGACCTTCCGCCTGCGCATCGAGGGCGACGATGGCGAGTTTTCCGAAGAGGATTTTTGTTATCCCAAGGGCATCGAGGACTATGTGCTCGAGAAGGTCGGTGCCGACTACCTCACCGAGCCCTTCTTTATCGAAGCCGACCGTCGCGGTCGCGATCGCGAGGACCTGCCCGATTACAACGTAAAAATCACTGCTTGCATGTGCTTCTCGCGCACCTTCACGATGCAGGAGTACTACCACAACTCCTCCTGGCTCGAGAACGGCGGCTCGCCCGAGAAGGCTGCCCGCAGCGCCCTCACTAGCGCCATCGATGCTTACATTAAGCAACAAGGCAAGTACAACAAAAACGAGAGCGGCATTAAGTGGCAGGACGTCCAGGACTGCCTGGTGCTGGTGACCAACTGCTTCTCCACCCAGACGTCTTACGAAAACCAGACCAAGAAGGCCATCAATAACCGCTTTATCCAGCAGGCCATGACGGCATTCTTTAAGGAGCGCCTCTCGACCTACTTGATTGAGAACAAAGATGCCGCCAACAAGATCATGGAGCAGGTGCTCATCAACAAGCGCTCGCGTGAGAATGCCGAGAAGACGCGTCAGAGCATCAAGACCAACCTGCAGCAGAAGACCGACATGGCCAACCGCGTGCAGAAATTCATCGACTGCCGCTCCAAGGACAAGAGCCGTCGCGAGATCTACATCGTAGAGGGCGACTCGGCAGCGGGCGCCATTCGCACCTCGCGCGATGCCGAGTTCCAGGGCGTTATGCCCGTCCGCGGCAAGATTCTCAACTGCCTGAAGGAGGACTATCCGCGCATCTTTAAGTCCGACATCATCATGGACCTTATGCGCGTGCTGGGCTGCGGTGTGGAGATCAAGGACAAGCGCATCAAGAACCTGGGCGCCTTTGACCTGGACAACCTCAACTGGAACAAGGTCATCATCTGTACGGACGCCGACGTCGACGGTTATCACATCCGCACGCTCGTGCTCACCATGCTCTACCGCCTGGTGCCCACACTTATCGACGAGGGTTACGTGTATATCGCCGAGTCGCCGCTCTACGAGATCAACTGCAAAGAGAAGACCTACTTTGCCTACACCGAGCTCGAGAAGAACGGCATCCTCAAAGAGATCGGCGACCAGAAGTGTTCCATCAACCGCTCCAAGGGTCTTGGTGAGAACGATCCGGACATGATGTGGCTCACCACCATGAACCCCGAGACGCGCCGCCTGATCAAGGTGGAGCCCGAGGACGTCACCAAGATGGAAACCATGTTCAACCTGTTGCTTGGCAACGACGAGGCGGGCCGCAAGCGCCATATCTCCGAGCACGGCAAGGAATACCTGGACCAGCTGGACCTGCAGTAGCAGCAAATCGATAACGACGGCCCATAAGAAGTTCAAGAGGAAATCGTGGCAAAGAAGAAGACGAAGAACCAGCCAAAGAAAAAGCAGGTCAACGCCGAGAACGTCATCGGCCTGCACTCCGAGGTCACCGACCAGCCGATCACGCAGACGCTCGAGGTCAACTACATGCCCTACGCCATGAGCGTCAACGTCTCGCGTGCGTTCCCCGAGATCGACGGCTTTAAGCCCTCGCACCGCAAGCTGCTCTACACCATGTACAAGATGGGTCTGCTCAAGGGCGAGCGCCAGAAGAGCGCCAACATTGTGGGCCAGACCATGAAGCTCAACCCGCACGGCGATGCCGCGATCTACGAGACGATGGTGCGTCTGGCAACCGGCAACGAGGCGTTGCTCGCGCCGTTCGTTGAGTCGAAGGGCAACTTTGGCAAGTATTATTCGGGCGATCTGAGCTACGCCGCCTCGCGTTATACCGAGGCCAAGCTCTCCCCCATCAGCGCCGAGATCTTCAAAGATATCGACAAGGACCCGGTCGACTTCGTCGACAGCTACGACGGCGCTATGAAGGAGCCGCGCTTGCTGCCCACCACGTTCCCCAACATCCTTGTCTCGGCCAATAAGGGCATCGGCGTCGCCATGGCGTCCGACATCTGCGGCTTCAACCTCAACGAGGTCTGCACCGCCACGATGCACTACCTGCAGGATCCCGACTGCGACCTGCTCGAGTACATGCCCATGCCTGACTTCTCGACCGGCGGCGAAATTATCTACCGCCGCGAGGAGATGGAGAAGATCGTCGAGACCGGCCTTGGCAGCTTCCAGATCCGCTCCCGCTGGCGCTGGATTCCCGAAGAGCGCATCATCGAGGTCTACGAGATCCCCTACACCACCAAGACCGATGTCATCATCGAGCGCATCGTCAAGCTTTCCAAAGAGGGCAAGGTCAAGGAGATTGCCGACATCCGCGACGAAACCGACCTCTCGGGTTTGCGCATCGCCATCGACCTTAAGCGCGGCGTCGACCCCGACAAGCTTATGGCCAAGCTCTATCGCTCGACCACGCTGCAGGATTCGTTCTCGTGCAACTTCAACGTGCTCGTCGACGGCTATCCCCGTGTCATGGGCGTGCGCCAGATCCTGCACGAGTGGGTCAAGTGGCGTATTGAGTCCACGCGTCGCCGCATTAACTTTGACCTGAGCAAAAAGTCCGAGCGCCTGCACCTGCTGCACGGCCTCGAGGCGATCTTGCTCGACATCGACAAGGCGATCGCCATCATCCGTGGCACCAAGCTCGAGGCCGAGGTCGTGCCCAACCTTATGCGCGGCTTCGACATCGACGAGACCCAGGCCGAATTTGTTGCCGAGCTCAAGCTCCGCAACATCAACGAGGAGTACATCCTCAACCGCACCAAGGACATCGCTAAGCTTGAGGGCGAGATTGCCGAGCTTGAGGAGATCCTCTCCAGCGAGGAGAACATCAAGAAGGTCATCAGCGACGAGCTGGCCGCGGTCAACAAGAAGTATGTGATGCCGCGCCGCACGGGCAGGATCGAGCCCCATGAGGTTATCGAAGTAAGCTTGGAGCCCGAGGTCGAGGAGTACCCGGTCACCATCATGCTCTCGCGCGATGGCTACCTCAAAAAGATGACGGACCGCGTGCTCAAGAAGGCGACCACGCTCAAGTACAAGGACGGCGACAAACCCTTTATCGAGTTTCCGTCCTCCAACACCCACGAGCTGCTGGTCTTTACCAACAAGAGCCAGGTGTACAAGTGCAAGGTTGCGGCATTTGAGGACACCAAGTCGGCCCAGCTGGGCTCGTACCTGCCGACCGATCTTGAGATGGAACCCGACGAGAGTGTCATCTGGGTCATCGACCCCGATGACTACAAGGCCGACGTGCTGTTCGTCTTTGAGAACGGCCGTGTGGTGCGCGTCGCACTTTCTGGATATGTCACCAAGACCAACCGCAAGCGCCTGAAGAACGCCATCTATGGCGGCAGCAAGCTGCTGTATGCCCAGGTGCTCAAGGAAGATCGCGACATCGCGCTGGTCTCGAGCGACTACCGTCTGATGAACTTCAACACGTCGCTGCTCAAAACCAAGACGACCACCAACACGCAGGGCATCCAGGCCTTTACCGCCAAGAAGGGCCGCTCGGTCACCACCGTCGGCACGACCGAAGAAATCCTTGGCGCCGGCGTCTCGGCCGAGAAGTTTACCGCGCAGAGCCTCCCCTCTGCCGGTGCCCTCATGAAAGAAAACGACATGCCGAGCTTGTTTGACTAGGTACCACGGCAACGAGATCGTTAGATACTTCGCAAAGCGACGAGGCCCGGAACGCAACGGCATTGCGCCCGGGGCTCGTCGTTTTTCTTCTCAACTATTTTTTAACGCAGATAAATTGATTTCTGCTTATTTTTCTGCGTAAAAAAATGTCAGCGTCACTGCTACGATGCCCTTTGGCCAGTCGTTAGCAAAACTTGCAAAAGTTAGCAAAACTTGCAAAAATTAGCAAAACATGCAAAGGAGCTACCATGGAGTACAGCAAGAACCCCTTTACCCCGACGTTCGGAAGCGTCCCTCCCTTTCTAGCGGGTCGCGAGCATATCCTGCGTGACATCAACCGTGGCTTTATCAACGGCCCGGGAGATCCCAACCTGTCGACCATTTTTACTGGCGCAAGGGGAACGGGCAAGACGGCGCTTCTCTCGCTCCTTTCAGAAACGGCGCTTGAACACGACTGGATCGCAGCAAATGTCTCCGCCATGCCAGGCATGCTCGAAGATATTATCGAGCGAACCAAAGAAGCCGCAGATAGCTACCTCTCACAGCCTCACGCGCGCATAAACGGTGTTCAAATTGGCCCAGTGGGCATCGATTGGACATATGCTCAAGAGGCTCAGGGCAACTGGCGCACGCGCATGAATGGCATCTTTAAGCAACTCGAAAAACATGACATCGGACTTCTCATCACCATCGATGAAGTCACCGTCGATCTCGAAGAAATGCTTCAATTTGCCTCTGTTTACCAGCACTTTGTACGCGAAGGTAAAAAAGTTGCCCTACTCATGGCAGGACTGCCCTACAAAGTATCGGCGTTGCTGCGTAACGATTCCGTCTCGTTTCTCAGGCGTTCCCAATATCATCAGTTGGGACGAATCACTGACGTTGAAATTGCAAACGCATTCCGCAAAACCGTTGAGGCCGGAGGCCGCTCAATCACGCCAGAAGCGCTCGAGGATGCCGTGAAGGCCGTCGACGGATTCCCCTACATGATGCAGCTCGTCGGATATCGCACATGGGATGTTTCGGAGAACTCGCCCAAAATCAGCGCACCTGATGTCCAGCAGGGTTCTCTGCTTGCCCGTATGGAGCTGCGCGATCGAATTCTCGAAACGACCTATCGGGAGCTTTCCGATAAAGACATTGAGTTTTTGCTCGCGATGCTGCCCGATTCTGGCCCCAGCAGGGTCTCGGAGATAGCCAAACGCATGGGCGTTGCCAGCAACTATGCAAGCCAATATAAACGCCGTCTCCTCGAGGACGGCGTCATCGGGGAACGTGGACGTGGACTCGTTGGCTTTGACATCCCCGCGTTCAGGGAGTTCCTGAGCGAGAAAGTCTCCTAGCACGCGGAGATTGTCCACAAGGGCAACGGTGCATGGCAATCAACGATTCACCCGGCAAGGACGGCAAGTACTTCCAATAACGCTGATTGCCATGCGTTCTTCTTGCCCTTAGGCGAGCTTGCGAGCGAGCTCTCGCACCTCTTCCAACTTGGGCGACGATGCCATGCTGTCGCGCTCGGTCATACCGCTGATGGTGACAATGCCCTGATCCTCCCACTTGCAGTACGCGCATGTGGACTTGTACATAGCAATCGCCGCATCATAGACGCCCTCGCTGTGGCTATCGAGCAAAAGGGCCGTCTTGGTGAACGGGAAGCCCGTAGCACCGAAGGCGTACAGGCGGTCGATGGCGGCCTTCTCCTGCGCAGTGATATCAAACCAGTAGATGGGCGAAGCGAAGACAACCATGTCGGCGTCTTTCAGCGACTCGATCACCTTGGCCATGTCATCCTTCTGCACGCAAGTGCCCTCGTGGGCGAAACAATACTGACACCCCAGGCAACCAGCGATTTTCTTACTGGCAACGCGGATGACCTCGACCGTATGGCCGGCCTCGCGCGCGGTCTCGGCAAACGCCTCGACCATGGTGTCGGTATTGGCGCCCTTGCGCGGGCTACCACTCAATACAACGATATTCATAGAAATCTCCCTCCTTCATGCCGCAGGCGCGCGGCATATTTTTTGTTTTAACCAAAACGGATAGAGTTATTCAATCGCCTCGTTTCAGCTACTCCCACTCTTTATAAGAATCGTTGCTGGGGGCTTGGTATTGAATCATGGCACGCCTTACTTCAGATACTCCTCAAAGAATGCCTTCAGCTTTTCAAACGGAATGATGTCCGTCTGATCGTAAAGGTCGGTGTGGTTGGCGCCGGGGATAATGAGCAATTCCTTGTTGTCCCCCGTCAGCTTGCCGTACGCGGTTTCGCTGAAATAGCGGGAGTGCGCCTTCTCGCCATGCACCAGCAACACGGCAGAGCGGATCTCGCCGGCGTACTGCAAAATCGGCATATTCAAAAAGGACAGCGAGGACGTCACGCTCCAGCCACCGTTGGAGTTCAGGCTGCGGGGATGGTAGCCTCGCGGAGTTTTGTAGTAGGCATAATAGTCCGCTACAAACTGCGGCGCATCCTCCGGTAGCGAATCGACCACGCCGCCCGCCAGCGCATAGCTGCCGTTTTTATAGTCCTCGGTGCGCTGCGCGTTCAGCGCTTTCCGCTTATCAAAGCGTGCCTGCTCGGAATCCTCGGCGTCAAAATAGCCGTTTGCGGTCACGCGGGTCATGTCGTACATGGTCATAGCAGCAGTGGCCTTGATACGGGTATCGATGGCCGCGGCGTTAATCGCCATGCCACCCCAACCGCAGATACCGATGATGCCGATACGCTCCGGGTCGACACTTTCCTGCACAGAGAGGAAATCCACCGCTGCACAGAAGTCCTCGGTGTTGATGTCCGGCGATGCTACATAGCGGGGCGTGCCGCCGCTCTCGCCGGTATAGGACGGGTCAAAGGCAATTGCAAAAAAGCCCAGCTCCGCCATTTTCTGCGCGTACAGACCGGAGGACTGCTCCTTCACCGCGCCAAAAGGGCCGCTGACGGCGATGGCGGGCAGCTTGCCTTCCGCGTTCTTAGGCACGTACACGTCGGCAGCCAGCGTGATGCCGTAGCGGTTGTGGAAGGTCGCCTTGCTGTGCTCAACCTTGTCGCTTTTGGGGAATACTTTGTCCCATTCCTGCGTCAGATTCAACTGTTCCATACCTAAACCTCCTTGTCAGTCGCTTTAAGGTATTGCTCGTCGTCCACGGGCTCCAACCACTCGTTGGAGGCCTCCTCGCCCGGAACCTCCACCGCGAGATGGGAGAACCAGCTGTCGGGCGCCGCACCGTGCCAGTGCTTTACGCCTGCGGGAATATTTACTACATCGCCGGGGCACAGCTCCTGTGCCGGTTTGCCCCATTCCTGGTAAAACCCTCGACCAGCCACGCAGACGAGGATCTGTCCGCCACCGCTTTTGGCGTGATGGATGTGCCAGTTGTTGCGGCAGCCGGGTTCGAACGTCACGTTGTAGACGCCGACCTGCCTGGTGGAAAGGGGCGCGAGGTAGCTTTGCCCGATAAAGTACTTCGCAAATGCGTCGTTGGGGGCACCGATGGGAAAGGCCATCTCGTTTTGATGTCGGGCCTTTGCGTCGGCGCCGTCGTCCTCGTCCGCCCAGACCTCCTTCGCCATGCGGAAGGCCGCCCACGCCTTGGGCTATCCCGCATAAAACGCCGCATGCGTAAGGATTTCCGCTATCTCAGCCCTAGTCACCCCGTTGTTCTTTGCGGACATCAGATGATATTGGAACGAGGAGTCCGTCAGTCCCTGCGCCATCAGGGCCACAACCGTCACCACGCTGCGGTCTCGAAGGGAAAGCCCGTCTTCTCGGCTCCACACCTCGCCGAACAGCACATCATCATTGAGCTGAGCGAATTTGGGAGCGAAGTTCCCCAGGGCATCCCTGCCCGCTGTCTGCTTAACCGTCATGTTTGATTCCTCCTGTCGATGGTTTTGAGTGCAAAACTGCTTCCGCGCGGTCAAGCTGCCCGCCTAGATCCCTATGCCCATTCGTCGCGCCTGCTCAAGGGCGGGGTGCCCGGCGATTTCGCCCACACCGTTCACTCCACCGGCGAAAACCGTTCCGGCAAGCGTGCGCCTTTGGCGAAAATCCCTTGCGCTCCCGATTTGTATTGACGAAAATAAAGGTAATACCTAAACCTAACTTTAGGTCAAGGAGTTAATTCGAGATTTGTCCGGAGGGACCATGTACACAATCGGACAGGTGGCGGAGATGTTCGGTCTGCCCGCCTCAACGCTGCGGTACTACGATAAGCAGGGATTGTTCCCGGGGCTGGAGCGGACGTCCGGCATTCGCCGATTCGGCGATACGGAACTCGAGGCGCTTCGGGTCATCGAATGCCTGAAGAAGGCTGGGATGGAGATCAAGGACATCCGGCTGTTCATGGAATGGTGTGCGGAGGGCCCATCGACATATCCCAAGCGCAAGGCCATGTTCGAGGAGCGAAAGGCCCACATGGAGTCGGAAATCGCAAACATGAACCGTGCGCTGGATATGCTGAGGTTCAAATGCTGGTACTACGAGCAGGCGATCCAAGATGGCAACGAGGATAGAGTGAAGGCGCTGATTCCCGACGATTTGCCAGAAGAAATCAAAGGCGCCTACGAGAACACGCACGTTCGATAACGCCGCCCGATGCTAAAGGAGCTTTGGCGAGGAGTCCTATTCGGGTAGAAATACAAAAGACAGCCTCCGAACCAAAAGGTCCGGAGGCTGTTATTTCCGCTATTCCCACTCGGCAATAGGAGCCACTGGCCAAAAGCCTGTCAACATCAAAACAAGTCCTCAATCTATCGATTCTACGTGAGGCAATGGTCCCCATTTGATGCCCGCACTGTTTGCGCACTAGGGAGCAAAAGAATCTGGCCGCCGCTCAAATAAGATCACCGCCATCTTGCATAAACGACGCCATGTTAAGGTGCCTGACGCCATCCCTCTCCTGCAATAGAGGATCAAGCGTGAACAAGTAGCGTGGATACCCATCCCTGATGTGGCCGAACGGCCTGTACTCGCGCTCCTCGACGCCTCTGTCGGCAATCGACATAGAGACCTGGATGTAGGCGTAAGCATTGCGCCTACGAGCGATGAAGTCACACTCGAGCTTCCCAATACGGCCCACAGAAAGCTCGTACCCGCGCGATGCAAGATAGAGGTAGAGCACGTTCTCCAACGCCGGCCCGTAGTTAATCCTCGCATCCGTGTTCATGGCGAAATAGAAGCCGGGATCAGCCAGGTAGTACTTCTCTTCGCGGATAAGCGATCGCCGAGACTTGAGATCGAACCTCGAGCAGCGATAAAGGATCTTCGCGTCAACAAGAATCTGGATATACCGATTGAGCGTTTCGCGCTTGATGGGAATCTTCTCGACATCATTGAAGTACGCAAGGAGGTTCTTCAGGTTCGTCGGCGCACCAAAGTTGTTGATGAGATACGTCTGGACGGCATCGAAAACCGAGACATTCTTAATCTTGTTCGAATGTTTGACGTCCTTTTCAAAGATCTCATGAATAACACTCTTGATATAGGTGCGCTTTTCATCCTCGCCCTCATACTCCAACGCTTTGGGAAATCCTCCAAGGGTCAGGTACTCGGTAAACTCTCCCACGAGAACGTCATTGACAGGCTTGCCGAGAAAACGCTTCATATCGATATATTCCGCAAAGTCGAGTGGGAACACCTCGAACTCGATATAGCGACCCGTCAGCTTTGTAACAAGCTGCCCAGAAAGCAGATATGAATTCGAACCGGTAATGAAAATGGACCAACCGCCATCTGTCCGGTAGCCGTTGATGAGCAGCTCGAATTCCTCTACGTTCTGAATCTCATCGATGAAGAGGTACTTCGTCTCCTCAGTGTCTGCTGGGGTCGACATGTCAATCAGATTTTCGAGCTCATCGGTCGTCTTGACCTTCCTGTTCTCCCGTGAGTCGAGGTCGATATAGATGATGTGGTCGCTCGCTACACCGGATTCCACAAGTTCGTCTGCGATTGATTGCATGAGGCAGGATTTACCACACCTGCGAACACCGGTGATTACCTTGATCATCCCGTCATCGTGGTAGAAACCACGCATTCGCTTCAGATACTTTTCACGTCGGTATATACGCAAGATGCACCCCCTTTTCAGTGTCCATTATATCAGTTATGGGGGTACTTTTTTACATTTTATAAAAAAGCGTACCGATAACTTATTCCCGCTTAGTTTCGAAAGTCAAATAACTTTGAAGTTTCGAAAGCGAGAAGGCAATATGCGCAAAGACGCGTCGGAGGGGTAAGCCCCAGCCATGTCGTGTCGGCAGCGACGAAGGGCGCGTCTGCGCGTGCTACAATGCGGACATCAGAGATGAAAACACAGTCCCCGTCGGGTAGTCGTGGGCGTGCGCTAGTCCGCATCAGTAACCTGCCTCCTTGGTTGTCCCTTCTCTGCATGGTCATCTACATAAAGGAGGAACCAACCGTGCAGATCAGCGTGTCGTCCACCCTGACCGTATATCACGACGGTCAATTCTGGGTCGGGCTGGCGGAGCACGTCGAGGGCGGAAGGTATGGCGTCACCCGCATCGTCTTCGGCGCGGAGCCATCCGATGAGGAGATTCTGCGATTCGTTACAAGCGAATGGGAGAAGCTCTCGTTCTTCGGCGACAAGGCCACTGAAACAAGCAAGCCCGCGAAGAACCCCAAGCGGCGCGCTCGCGAGGCAGCGAAAGCCCTTAAACGGCCCGCGGTGAGCACCAAGGCACAACAGGCTCTCGCGGCACAGCGGGAAGCAATGAAGCGGGAGTCGGCTCAAGCAAGAAGTCAGCGTCGCGCGGATGAGGCGGAGACGCGCTTCGAGCAGCGAAAGTTGAAGCGCAAGCAGAAACATCGCGGGCATTGATCGCCATTTGCAGCAAGGCAAACCATATACAGCAGCGGCGCCAGTTCCACTTGAAGCCGACGCCGCGTAGACGCTGATGGTGACGGCTATGCACGGGCACGGGCGCGCCACCGCACTTCACAGCTTGTTTCTCAAGTATTTGGGACGCACACGCGGCGTTCAAAAATGTAAAGCGGTTCCGCATGGCTCGAGACTGAGCCGAGGTGCCCTACTTCTCGCCCTCCAGCAGCCCCACGATACGGTCGATGTCGACGGCGAAGCGGGGCCTTCCCTCGCGCTCGCAGCGGTCGAGGTACGCCTGGCACTCGGAGACAATGCGCTTGGTGTTGCCGTCGATGATGCGCTGGAGCGTCTCGTAGTAGGCCGAGCCCTCGGTCCTGAAGCGGCGCTGGTAGGACTTGGTTATGGGGAACATCTTGATGTAGTGGATGCCGTGGCGACAGCCGGGGCTCGTCGTGGGGCGGGGTGGCAACGCAAAGTACTGGTCTTTGGGCACGTTGGGGGCGATGTTGGAATGCAGCGGCACGGCGAAGTCCCTGCGCTTTCCGCGGAAACGCAGCCTCACCACCACGATGCAGGGGAGATTGTGCTTAAGCATGAGCTCGCGGTCGCCCTCGACGAGGTCGAAGAAGTCCTGGGAGATGGATACGACCTTCACCGGTTGCGCCTCTTCATACGAAGTGGGGCCCGCATCGCTGCAGGCCCCTACAGGTGGGCGATATTCTACGCCTTGCGGCACCCCGTCGCCCACGGAGGTTAAACGTACACGTAAGCCGTACTCTGAAAGCCGCGGCTTCCGGCAAGTAGCTTATGCCACGAAAGGTCGCTTTCAACGCGCATGGCTCGCAAAATAACACTCGCTGGGCCGTCGCCCCTGGCCGTTACCCTCCAATCTTCATTGGAGTCAGCAGGTCAATTCATATAGTTATGGGGGTGTATCCTAAAGGAAATCAAATTAATACCCCCATAACTAAGGAATTTTCTATTCCCACTCAATGACTAGGGCCCTGGTGTAATTGGCTGGATCACCGTTCCGGGAACCGGTATCGACCTACCTGTCCGCCGAGCTCTTTCTTCAGCTCCAGCCTAGTATCTGATTCGCGCCGTTATAAGCGAAAACCGAAGAGATGCGTCTTAGCCAAGAAAAGAAGGTTAGCCTCATCTTACTGCATGATTCGTGTGTTATAGTTAGATGGCTCTAACTGTTTGGGGGCGACAGCCATGCACGAACGCGAGGGTTTCTGGGACAAGAACGCCGGTCGGTATGACCGTTTCATGCGAAACGACCGGGCGGCGTATGAGAAGATGTATGGGCTGATCCGGCCGGTGGTGAAAGCAAAGACCGTGCTGGAGGTTGCCACCGGCACGGGGCTTATCGCAAAGAGCGTCGTGGATGCGGCGGCGCGCATCGAGGCTACGGACGCCTCTGCAAAGATGATCCTTGAAGCAAAGCGGGACAATCAATCCGCAAAGCTGCACTTTTCCGTACAAGATATGTTCCGCCTGCCCTATGCACAGAAGTCCTTCGAAGTGGTGATCGTGTCCAACGCACTTCACATAGTGCCGCATCCGGAAAAGGCCCTGCACGAAATCAGGCGGGTGCTGAAGGACGACGGCGTGCTCATCGCGCCAACCTTCACCCACGCGGGGAACTCGGTTTCCGGCAAGGCAAAAGCCTTTTTCATGAGTATGGCGGGATTCCCCCTCCACAGCAGATGGACAAGCGAGGAATACCTGCGTTTCCTGCGTCAAAACGGCTGGGCGGTGCGGAAAAGCGCGGTGCTGAAGGCCTCGTTCCCGTTGACCTATGCGGAATGCACGAAATCGGAGGGGCCAGATGTCGTTCTTTGAAAACACCCGCAAGCCCGTGGGCCTCGGCGGAAAACTAATGGTTGCCATGATGAACCTGGGCCACAGCCCTGTGGCGCGGTGGGGACTTCAGTTTCTACGACTTACGCCAAACGCAAAGGTGCTGGATTGCGGCTGCGGCGGCGGGGCAAACATAAAACGGCTGCTGAAAAAATGCCTGTATGGCGTCGTCAAGGGCATCGACTATTCGCCCGTCAGCGTGGAGAAGGCTAGAAAGCTCAACCGAACTGCAATTCAGGAGGGGCGTTGCGCCGTCTTGCAAGGCAGTGTGGCGGATATGGCGTTTGATGATAGCTACTTCGATGCTGCCACGGCCTTTGAGACCGTCTATTTTTGGCCTGATTTGCCCCGATGCTTCCGCGAGGTCTGGCGGACGCTGAAGCCAGGCGGAACAATTCTTATCTGCAACGAGAGCAATGGCGATACGGACAAGGACGAGAGGTGGACGCAGATCATCGGCGGCATGACCATCTACAAGGACATTGAATTAAAGGCATGTCTGGAGCAGGCGGGTTTTCACGAGGTGCAGATACACAAAAAGAAAAAGTGGCTCTGCGTCACGGCGCGGAAGTAGGGGCATCAAGCACGGGCATTTTTGCATCCATCCTGCACATGAGTTAGGCATGACGGTCATAGCGGCTGTGCTGGCGGCAATTATGACAATTTTTATTCACTGAGGAAGAAACCTATGAAATGTAAAATTGAGAAAAACACCGTGCAGGAGACGCTGATCCTTCCGCTGTATTCCCGGAAGCTGTGTACGGAGTTGTACCCGAACCTTTACAGGGATGAAACAGCGGTTCGTCTGCTCGACCAGATCGACTACGACTTTTCAGAGGCAGAGAAAAACTCCCGCAGCCTGATGCAGCGCTTTGGTGCGCTGGAGGTGGCCATGCGGCAGGGTGATCTTGCTTTCGAGGTGCGGGATTACCTGAAAGACCACCCCAATGCGGCGGTGGTCAATCTGGGCTGCGGGCTGGACAACACCGGCAGAACCTGCGACAACGGTAGATGCAAGATCTACAATCTGGACTTCCCGGATGTGATTGCCTTGCGGCAGCAGCTGCTGCCCGCCGGGGATCGAGAACAAAATATCCCCTGCGACCTGAAAGACACCGCATGGTTTAGCAAAATCGATGCCTCCCGCGGGGCGGTGTTCTTTGCCTCCGGGGTGTTCTATTACTTTCTGACCCAGCAGGTCCGGGAACTGGTGCGGGGGATGGCGGACGCTTTCCCCGGCAGTGTGCTGGTCTTTGATGCTGCCAATCGGACGGCGGTAAAGATGATCGCAAAAACATGGCTTAAGACTGCAAAAATCAAGGATGTGGGGGCATATTTTGCGGTTTCGGATGCCGCCAAGGAAATCGGCACGTGGGACAGCCGTCTGCAGGTCACAAGTCGCGGCTATATGCTGGGCTACAACGATTTGAGAGACTCTTCTGTCAGCTGCTTTTTCCGGTTTCTCGCAAGGGTCGGTGACAACGGGATGAAAATGCAAATCGTGAAAATAAGATTTTGAGAGGCGAAAACGAAGCGCATTCACTTTGACGTCGAAGAAGACGGCTTTTACGGCGCATATTGGGCGTGCAAGGACACGCATACAGCAGCGGGCACGGATTCAATTGAAACCGTGCCCGCTATCTGATACTATATTATTTTATCGAACGTATGTTCTATTCCCACTCGATGGCGTCGATTCTGCCGTCCCGTCACTCCAGTTGCACCCAGTTTTCGGTGCCGTCTCGAGCCAAGTGCCGCCAGGTGACACCATGTCGTGCTTCGTCAGCTTCGGGGACAAAAGCTGGGACAGCCTCAAATACTTTTTTCAAACTCAGGACTTTGATTTTTTGTTTTTGTCCCAAAGAGCGCAGCGGGGCGCCTTAGGAGGCTCGATAGCGCTGAAAACGCCCGTTTTGAAACTCAACCGCCCTTTAACCCGCAAGCCGCCAGCTGCAATCGTAGGTGAATTAACGCAGGTGGCTTGCGCGACATTCGCAAAACCCCAGGTCGCAGGGCTTCGCCATCGGCGGGAAAGGTGAGTAGTCTCGGGTGGCTTGCTTATAAGTTAGTGAAATCCTGAAACGTGACAAGACTTATTACACGAATGATGTCGCCAGCTTCGGGATTGCCTCGTCGTCATAATATCCTTTGAGCTAACGAGGATGCCAGCTACGGGGTTGTCGATTTTCTGATGCATTAATAACCAGGCAAAGTCGGATAATCATATGAGCGGAGAGCACAAAAAGATAGCAGCTCATTAAGACAAATATCCTTGGCAGAATGCACTCCGGTGACTAGGATGACGACAGATGAACGAGGAGGACAGAACGATGCCATTACTCAGCGAGCGGTCGCTCGAATCTATTGCAAAGATGTTCGTGGGCGACGAAGGAGAGCTGTTCCACTACTTGTCGGGCCCTCAAATAGTGACATTCTTCAATGACCATTTTGACTTCCGGGACATCTACCAAGGTGGCAACGCTCCTACCAGATGGAGATACGCCGCCGGAAAGATAGCCAGTGTTGCGTCGAGCGGCCGTCTCGATCGTTTTTTCTCAATCGTTCTTGGATTCAAGTATATGGTCAGTACTTTTGGCTGCGATGAAATCGAAGCCCGAGAAAGGGCGGACAAAGCGAAGAAACGGTTCAACCAAGTACTAATCTCCGACGAGCTTGAGATAGTCGGAACAGACGGCGAGATGAAGCTTGTGGTGATTGATTCGGATCTAATCCCGATCGGGAAAGGCGGCTTTGCCGAAGCGTTCAGGCAAAAGTCAACAGGCAGAGTCCTGAAAAAGCTCATGCCCGAAGTAGCCCTTGATGCAAGAAACCGCCATCGCTTCAAGCGCGAATACGAGATAATGAATGATCTTTCGGAGCTGCCAGGGGTTCTCCGTGTCTTTGATTTCGACGAGAGCAATTGCTCCTACACGATGGAGGCCGGCGAGACCACGCTACTAGAGTTCATGGACAATCCTCTATCCGAGCAAGTCAAGATGTCCATAATCGAGCAGATAGTTGGCACCATGGCTGCCATTCACTCGCGCGGATACATTCACCGAGATCTAAGCCCCACGAATATTTTTCTACTGAGCGGCCAACTGAAGATTGCCGATTTCGGGCTTGGAAAGAACTTGAACACACTTTCATCCTACCAAACCACCAACACAAACAATTATGGACAGTGGTTCTACTGTTCACCTGAACAGCTTGTCTATCTAAAAGATGGGGACAAAAGGAGCGATGTCTTTTCCTTGGGCAGGATTATCAACTTCGTGCTCGCCGGACATCCGACAAAAACGAATCATCGTCTTCGACCGCTGGTAGAAAAAGCAACCGCAGACGATCCGTCGAAAAGATACCAGGATGCGGCAGAGTTTTTGAGCGCGATAAAGCGAAGGTTGTCTTCGATAGCAGATGCGGACCGGGAAACGAAACTTGCGGAAAAGGCAGCACGGGGAATCCTCGACGGAGAGGTTGCCGAATGGATTCTCGAAATGACCGATGAGCAGCTGTGCTCACGGGTAGCGTCAAACCCCGCGTTCGCTAAAACGGTTGTCAAATTTACGGAAATCGACAACGGCAATGCGGCCTTTGTCATGGATGCTATCGACCAGAGCATGACGCAAGTCTGCAAGACATGGGAAGACCACGATCCATTTGCCGACATCGCAAAGTCGATTGTTTTAAGCAAGGCGCCATACGACATCAAGGAGCGTGCCTGCCAAACGCTTTCATATGTAGCATGGCAAATCAACCGTTTCCATGCCCAGCATCTGATTGAGGATATTATCACCAGCGGAATAGACCCGATGCTGGAAGACCTTCTCAACGACTCCGTGTAGATTCATTAATGCAGCGCAGGCCTGCGTTCGTCTAGGGAAAACGATACGATAGACGGCATCTTGGTTGCACCCTAGGCCGTTCACCCTTCCGCTCGCTCCCATATAGTTCGATTTCGATAAGCTGAGTCCCAACCGATGGGTGCCATTTATCCGGGTGCACCTGGGGCAACGGGCCGGTAGGCCTGCGCAAGGTCGCTCGCAGAACGCGCAACATCAAACACGACAGAAGAGGCGAACGACAGATGCCGGACTCCGGACGACAGCACCGCGGAAGACGAGCATTCCGACCACAATCGAACGAATCTCGGTCCTAGGCAGGCGCCCGCACGGGCGCCTTTTACTTTTCAGGGACTTAGCCGCGAGCTAATCGGAGACCATAGAGCACTTCAAAACGGTTCAGAACGATAATCAACAAAACCGCAGGTAGAATATGCTGTTTTAAAAATCGTCTCTTACACTCCGCAACGCTCGGAAGCGCTCCGTTCAGGATTGTTCGTAACCCCCCGACCGTCCAAACAAAGAGGCGCAGTCCAAACTTGACCTGCGCCTCTCATCAAAAAGTATTATTTGTTGTATATCAATCCAAGCATCCAAGGGATTGGCATGAGAACGGCCGCCGCCAGCAACACAGGGATGCAAGCCACGATTGCCAGCCCTCCGCCAGCTCCTCGCGAAACCGCCTCACGAGAGCATCTGGCTCACACAGCGCTGCACGGCGGCGTAGTTGGAGCCCAACCGTCGCTTGCGCTCCTCGCCGTTGCCGTAGTCGCCGTTGATGACGGTGCGTGCCAGCGCGTCGATGTCGACCTCGCCACTGCCGGACGAAGAAGAACCGCCGGAACCACCGCCGAGAGAATCCGGTTCACCTCGGCCTGCACCTCGAAGTAGCGCGAGCCCAGGGCCCGTTTACGCGCCTCGCCGTTGCCGAACTCCTCGTTGATGACGCGCCACGCCAGGCTCGCCACGTCACCCGAGGGCGCAGAGCCGCCACTGCCGGAAGACCCCGCAGCCACGGTGTCCGAAGACCCGGCGCCTCGGCAGATGCGCGGGCGCAGGGCCGCCCTGCGCCCGGCGGCGATGTAGGGCGCGGGGCAGATCTTGTCGGTCACGTCGTAGCGGCGGATGACGCCGCCCTCGGAGATGCCGTAGCGCTTCATGAGGGTCTGCACGAGCCAGGCGAGCTTGCCCGCCTCGACCTCGCTGTAGTCCTCGCTAGCGCTCACGGCCTCGATGCCGACGCTGCGGCAGTTCATGAGCCAGTTGCCGGCGTGCCAGGCGGTGTCGCCCTCGGCCACGCTCTGGTAGATCTCGTCGGTGATGTCGCCCACGAAGTAGCGGGCGGACGACCCCTGCCGCTCGTTGTGCGAGAAGTAGATCGCGTTGTTGCGGGCCGACGCCAGAGTCGCCGTGTAGTGGATCACGATGCGGTCGATGGCGTGCGAGCGCCTGCGCGTCATGCGGTCGCTGCCGCACTGCTTGAACAGGATGCTATGCCCCATTGGCGCTGACCTCCTTGAATCCCGCGTCCTCGCCCTCCTCGGGCTTGAAGTCGCTGGGCGTGTCGGGCTCGCAGCCGGGCTCGCGCAACTCCTCCCAGCGCTCCTCCTCGCTTGCGTACTCACTCATAGGAATCGCCCGCCTTTCCCAGCTCGGCAATAACGGGCGAGAGCACGGCCATCACCATGGCCACGCACAGCGCGCGCCGCGTGGGGTCGAGCACGGCCACGCCCATGAGCAGGTCGACGTTGGCCACTACGACGCCCAGGACGCCCTGGACGACCGTGCGCATAAAGCGCCACTGCCGCTCGTTGCTCGTCAGAAAACGGTTCATCTGCCGCTCCTCTCCTCAAGAGCGTCAACGTCGCGCCTGACCACGGCCATGTCCTGCTCGAGCTTGTAGGTGCGCTCGATGAGGCAGTTGTGCTTCTCAACGCGCCGCGCGCGCTCGTCAATCTTGAGCTCCATCACCGCGCGGCTTCGCGAGTTCGACGCGATCACCCCGACCTGCGTCACGACGCCGATGAGCGCCACCGCAATAGACTCCACAAGGACCTCCCAGCAGAACATGGACCAACTTCAACGGCCCCATCATCCGCTGCGGTCACAAATCAGCTGGTAGCTGAATCGCTGCTATAAAAAGCGAGGTAAAATAAGAAAAAGCACAGTAACGATTGTTCGAAAGAGTCGCTAACGGGAGGTAGAAATGGAAAGCCGGCTTTACGAGGAGGGGTACGACGAAAGTCTCTTGAGAGCTGTAGCGGCTCTTAACGAGACTCCTGCATCCACGGAAGCAATCCTGGGCCTGTTGCAAAAACACTGGGATTTGCCTCGAGGAGAAGCGGAGCAGCTGTTGTCGCAGGAACGCTACGAAGGATTCTTCCAGCGTGATTTCGCAAGATACCTGACGATGTACGAAGGCTTTTCCAAAGAAAAGGCAAGGGCATATACGACTAGCCACATGAACCTTCTGGCTCTGCGAAAAATCGAAAGGCCGTGGGCTATCGAGTACAACAGGCTTTATCGCCAGATCGAAAAGCAGAAGCCTCAAATAAAGGGGAAGGTTCACCTATCTTCCGAAATCGAGGAGTAAAGCAGTTCTCGCTACACGCCGCCGCATCCCATCGCCTAACCCACACCACGGGGGCGGCGCGCTCACCCCTGGCAGCAGCGCAGGAAGGGCGCCTGCGCAGCTGCCAGGGGTGCCATTATGCTCAGTCCCAAGCCGCTACCCGGCAGTGAGGTAGCCCGCCTGCCCCTCGCGGTCGATGTGGCACATCGCGTACGTCGTCTGCTTAGAGTCGTAGGTCGTGCCGTTGCCACCCGCGATGGCCTTGCAGTTGTAGAACGTGGAAGAGCCCGTGCACCCGCTCGGCAGCCCCCAGTCGGCATCGACCAGGATGCGCTCAAGGGCGGTGCAGGCACCGAACGTGTAGAGCATGCTAGAAAGCGACGCCAGACTCATGCCCCGCAGATCGAGCTCGGTGAGCGCGGAGCACGAGTTGAACGTACGGTTCATGTAGGCCACGCCGCGCAGGTTCGCCATGCCAGAGACCGAGGTCAGGGCGTTGCAACTGTAGAACCAGTAGTTCAGGTTCACGTTGGCGACCCTCGATGTGTCGGCGGCGATGGTCACGCGCTTCACGCTCTTGCCGAACGAAGCCCAGGGCGTCGCCTGGATCGCGGCGTACTTGGCGTTGGCGCAAAGCGTGTCGGAGGCCAGCACCTCGCGACCTGTCGCATCGGCCTTGGCGAACCCGATCTTGAGCTCGCCGTCGGCGAACAGCGTGGCGTTGAGCCAGGTGCGGACTTCGTACTCGGGGTCAGTCAGAACGCCACCCGCCCCCAGCTTGAGGACGGAGGCGCCGGAGGTCTGGAACGGCACGAAGCCGTCGGTGCCGCCCATTGAGTTCGATTTGAGTTTCACGGGCCCCGAAACGTCCCCGTTTCGGGGCCCGGGGACAAAAATCGCACGTCTACTCACTTGGGATAAATCCTTACTCCCATTCCTCCGAATACCGCCCAGTGCTTTGCCATCTTGAAACACTGGGAGTAAATAGCGAAATAGCAGGTGAAAGGGAGTAAAAGACCAAAGAAAAAGCCTCCGTCCCAACGCGGGAACGGAGGCTAGGAAATCGTTTTTACTCACCGCCGTCGCTGGTGGCTTTGCCATGACTGTCGTACGAAACGAAACTCAGCGGCACAGTGCGTCACTCAAAAGTGCAGGTCAGAACCCTATCAGCCTACTCCCACTCGACAAATTCAAGTATATGAGGAAGTATTTCTCTTGAATTTACAGGTAAAATATTCGCAAATTTGCTAATATTTTACCTGCTATTTTCGGCTGTCAATTTTCTTAGTATCAAAATAGTATCACAAGAGGCTGGAAAATGCAACAGAATTATGTGGAGCTCTACATAATTCTGTAACCTTCTTTGCTGTGGTGTATCAAGTAATCTTACTGAACATATGGCGCACCTTGTCCAGGCGGCTGTTTGGACGGCGGGGCTGGATGACCG
>CAJMLB010000016.1:0-34815 GCA_905214145.1 uncultured bacterium
GAGCTCGAGCGGCTTGCCGGAGCGCGCCTCGCCGGAGACGTCGAGGCCCTCGACGCTGAAGCGGTCCTCGACCGTCACCTTGCGGGTGAGGTGCTTGGCCTGCTCGCCGTCGATCACGTCGAGGTAGAGGGTGTACTCTCCGGGCTCGGAGGGGGTCCACTCGCAGGAGGAGGCGGAGCTGGAGCCGCCGCCGACGGTGCCCCACTTGGCCCAGCCGCCCTTCTCCCAGACGAACTTGTACTTGAGGCCGTCGGTGTCGCCGGAGACCCTGGCCTTGAGCTCGAGCGGCTTGCCGGAGCGCGCCTCGCCGGAGACGTCGAGGCCCTCGACGGACCAATTGACTACTTTATATTTGGAGGTGCTCGATATGTAACCATTGGAGTCAACAACATCGGCATAAATTTCGTATTCACCAGCTTGCGGCAAAGTCCAAACAACTGACGGGGCGGTCAAATCTTGACCGATCACGCCCCAGTTAGCGTCAGTCCAATCTGCCCCAGCCCTATGCCAAACAAACTTATATTTGAGTCCGTCGGTCTTGCCGGTAACATTCACTCCAACTTTAATCGAAGATCCAGCGCGCCCCAATTCTTCCGAAAAGGTAATTCCATCAATGGAATAAGGATGAGGAAACTGCGCAATAATAGCAGCGGCATCAGCCTCGCCAAGGCGACGGCAGCCGTCGTCAGAGAAATAGTTAGCGACATCGCCGGAATTCGAAATGAAGCCGTGCTCAATAAGAATGCCGGGGATCCCCTGCTCGCGTGCACAACGAATCACAGCGAACTCGTCGCCTACTTCCATTTGGAAAACACCACGATAGGAAAGGCCCATGGCAGCAAGGTTATTCATAACCTTATTGGCAAGCTCAACAGAAACCTGTGTATAGTCTGATCCATTTGCGGTGGGAGCGTAAACCTCAGCACCATGAGCAGCAGAGGAGCCGGAATTAATATGGAAGCTCACGAAAGCCTGCGCACCCTGATCGATGCAACGCTGAACGCGATAAAGAAAATCATTACCGGAGTAATTGCCGTACTGCTCACGAGCAAGAACGACCTTAAAACCATATGCTTCAAGCTTATTCTTGCAGGCCGTCACAATCTTCCAGGTAAGATCAGCTTCACTTTTACCATTACCCTGCGCACCGGGATCAGATCCACCATGACCAGCATCAAGAGCGATTACGCTAACGTTGCGAGCGGAGCGAGCGGCATAAGTAGAAACACCATCCGGAGAATCGGCGCACTCCAACGCCTGCTGAATAGACTGTGCCTCAACAGCATTTCCGTCCCCATCTGCATAATAAACAGATGTGCCCTCGGAGTTCATAGAGCTGTCTACGACGGTGAACGAATAATCTCGGTCAGAGAGATCGATCTTATGCTCAGTCCCATCTCCCTCTAGATAATACGAAATCGAAGTGAGGAAATAAGTATTAGCTTCGAGTTTTGCGCCAAAGGTAAAGGCGGCAGAATTATCAGCCGTAGCAGACGCGTCGACAGAGCCCTTTACGCCGTTGGCGCTCACATAGCCAAGCGTAGCAGAGGAAAGAACTTCACCGTCATTATGAGTAGCAAAAGCAATGACTTGATTGGATCCAGAGGGAAGGCTTGGGTAGGCCAGGTAAACGTATTGAAAGTCCGACTCGACCGAATCGACCTCTTGCTCGGTCTTGACATCGCTTTCAGCTGCACCTTGGCTCAACGAGTCGATAGCCTCAAAATCCCCTTCAACCGGAGACTGGTCGACGGTGGCATCGCTGCCTTCAACATCATCGCCGCGTGCAGCCACTCCGTCATCACCTGCGGACGCCACATCCGTCACAGCTTCAGCGGGCTTCGCCTCGTTCAAACCGTAGGCAGCGACTACGGGACTCATCAACGAGGAAAATGTCAGAAGTGCAGCCAGAGAAAAAGTGGTTGTGACACGTAAAACCTTTTTCATATCAAATCCCTAGTCAAAATGATAATTCCCAAACATAGATTATCTAATAAATGGGCCCATATTAAAAATAAATTTAGGAGAAAGGACTTTCGGGAGCAGCGAACGCATGGAAATAGAAGTTGCAAATAACTGGCTTCAGATGCCAGTCCTTCTTCATGAACCACGTTCAAAAGACGCTAGGGGCGGTTTCGCACCTCAGCTCAATCAGCTCCAACAATATCGATCTGAACTCCACATAGGGCTGATGAGAAGCTACTCGTCGACCACGAGCAGGCCGAGCGTGCCGTGCTTACGAACGAGCTTGCGCGCGCCGTTCGTCCGTTTGCGGCCCTCCCACCAGAGGCCCTCAAGATAGAGCTGGAGGATGCAACGCGACCCTGCACTCCTGACGCATGCTACCTTCCCGAGCGCCGAGGCGAAATGGGAGCTAGCGCGCACCAGCCCGGATTCGCCACTGCCGGGAAAACAGCAGCGCGTAGGCCACCTCTTCGGACATCCCCTCGACGTCCTCCAAGAAGACGCCCCACTCCCTCGCGGCCTTGCGCACGTCTTGGCCGTTGTGCTTCGAGACGAGGGCGGTGTGGGCAATCACGTTCTGGGGAGACCGTTCACCGACCCCAGACCCCTTGGCCCTGGTCATTCTCACCGTGTGGAATCTCCTCGTTCTCTGGACTGCATGGCTGCCCGAGCGCAACAGGGGGATGGACAGCGGGACGTTTAATAGGAGTGCTGAACGGAAATATTCGGCCGGGTGGACTGCGGTGCCGATTTGCGATATAGGTGCTGCCGAAAGGGCCTAGTACTCAGCCAGTCGGAGGAGCTCCGGTGCGCACCCAGAGCTACTCACAAAAGTACAGAACAGGTCATCTCCCGTAACTTTAAAAGAAAAATACTTAATTGTTTCCATAGCTAGGAGGCAGAATGACCTTTGCTACCGCATTTCTTTTAACGGCATCATTGAATAAGCTAATGTCGTTTTTATCGGCCTCCCGAAAGCTCCAGTTAGACTTAATACCGTCGTTCGACTGAAATAATTCAACACCTACGAACGGAGAAACTGGAAAGAAATGAATATGTTTCTCTGAATCGAAGAAAGAAGGGTTATCTGACGTGAATAACTCACCTCTTTCGCTATAAATAAATTTGGCATGCAATTTACAATACAAGTCAATCTGTTTAGCGATACAGCCTCGTCCCTCGAAATAGGCTAAATATTGTTTGAGCAAGATGGAGTGCTTGAATTCGTTTCTATCTTTATCCAATTCTTGGACATGATTCGTTGCATCTTTACCCAACAAACCGATTAATAGATTCCAGGTGGAATCAAATGACTCATTTAGTTGCTGATTTTGATTTAACCCCCTCCAATCCATGGCAACAATTACCTGAATTAGCTTGCCTAAATTAAATGGAAGGATCAAAGGCTTATGCTCAGACTGCGCCCACCGTACGATAAGATCCTTTAGGTTTTGCCAATCGTTCTCAAAATCTTCGGACCAATTTTCCTCGATAGAAGTATCGCGAACCATACTAAGTGTTTGCTTTATAGTACGCTCATCTTTACCACAAAGCGGAATTCCGTTCTTTACAAAAACCCAGTTATTGATTTCAGATGCGTAATTCCAAATCAAATCTTCGGCTATGCGTTCATCATTTAAATAGACTTCATAACCTTTAATTTTGTCTAGAATAAGGTCTTTATAGTCCTTAAACCCCAACATTCCGGGCCTTATGGTATGAAAGTTATTTTCATAGAAACTATTTTTCAAATTCAGAGGCTCGACGCAGGGATTTAGCCCACGCGCATTAAAACACAATACTGAATTCTTATTGACAGACCATGCTTTTAAATAGCACTTTGGAACAAGGTGGTGCTTCTTTGCTTTAGCCATACAAATCCCAACAAAAGTCATTTTATAAATCGGTATAACTGTTTAGCCAAGCGCTCATCTCCAATGGCTTAAACTGATTACTTTTTCCAAGCAGCTCATGAGCCCACGGGTCGCAAGATACATCCGCGCGGCATCAAACATCGAAACCCTCGATCCATCTGCAATCTTGTCCGACACGCGACGAACAGTCGCTTTTGCAGGCAACCCCGGCCAATCCTGCGCCAAATGCCCCTCAAGCTCATCCTTAACGCGAGCGGCAACCGCGGCATAGTCCCCTGCATCCAAGCGCGCAAGGTCGAACACAACCAGATCCAAGAACCACGTCACAAGCTCACCGGGGCACAAATCCAGCAGTCCTCGCCTGTCCCAGCGCTCCAGCACTTCATGAAGCACCAGCAAATGGGCATCGACCTTGTCCATGCGCTTGGCGCCGGCGTTAAACACATGCGTCAGCGACTTTTCCTGCATCACGTAGTGATACAGCCTCTCGGGCGCAAGGACCGTCCTGACAGACAGCGGATACGATTCAAGCTGAAACACAACGTCCTCGGCAAACCGGACATTTTCGGCAAAACGCAAAGACATACGCTCAATCAGCTCGCGAGAGTATGCCGCACGCCAGACATAGGGCTGCGCATTCGCAGAAAACAGCAGGGCCGGATCAAATGACTCAAACCTGCGCGCTTCAGGAGAAAGTAGCTGCTTGATGCGCTCAGAAGCCAACTCGGCAGGCTCGCACTCAGCTCCAAACACAACAATCTCGGGATGCTCCTTAGCAAACGTATCGACCAAGAACTCGGCAAGATTAGGCTCGACGTAATCGTCCGAATCGACGAAGTCGATAATATCGCCGCGCGCAACATCCATGCCCGCATTACGGGCAGACGACAGTCCGCCGTTAGATTTCTCGACAACGCACACGCGAGAGTCCTTGCACACATACTTGCCAATAATCGCAGCAGAGTCATCCGGCGATCCGTCGTTAACAACCACGATCTCGATATCCGGACAGGTCTGCCCCAAAAGGGAGTCAAGACAACGAGGCAGGAATTCCTGGGTGTTATAGACCGGAACAATAAATGAAACCCTTGGGTTTGCCATAATTTCCCTACTTCTTAATTGCATCCAGGACGAATGCGGCAACCACGCCCGGGCCGCCGATGCGCGCATAATGCCTCGCGCGACCCAAAGCGCCGGCACCGGCAAAATCCTCAGATTCAGTCAGCCACTTTTGCGGATCGTTGACAATGGCCTTCAGGTTTGCGCGCTTCCACGGCTTAAGATCCGTGAGCTCAAACTCATGGACCTCAAGCGCGCCGCGGAACTCCTGGGCCATACGGTCCAAAAACTCAGCGTAAAACTTGGGATTCAGGCGAATGTAGCTCCACATATACGAATCGTATTTAATGATATTTGCAAACCTAAGCAGCTTGGCAACGTCCAGCGAAGAGTGCGTCTCGGCATAATCCTCAACAATCCAGCGATGAATCTCGGCATACTCATCATTAACGCAATGAACTTTATTGGGCGAATTGACCGAAGAGCCCTCGTTATCCTGGCGATATGAAAGTACGGAATCATGTAGGTAAACCGCAGTATCGGCAAGGGCGAACACCTTAAAGGTAAACGAGGCGTCCTGAAACGCAGCGCCAGGCGTCGGCAAGAAACGAATGGCATTACGGTTCAAGAAGTCTCGACGATACACCGCAGACCAAATCGATGGCTTAAGCGAGAAGGCATCGACGGTAGCGCTCGGGTGAACCGGCTTGCCGCAGTCCTTAGCTTTAAAGAGCTCCATCAGCTCTCGGCGCTCCTCCGGCTTCGACCAATACAGGTCAAAATTCGCCTTCGCAAAATCGGCGTCAAAGCGCTCGGCCGCTGCCACAAGTTTCTCCAGCGCATCGGGCGCCATAAAGTCATCGGACTCCAGAATGCCCACATACTTGCCGCGCGCCATATCGAGTCCGCGGTTCATCGAGTCGCCGTAGCCGCTGTTGGCCTTATCGATCATCTTCACGCGCGCATCGCGCTCCATGTACTCGCGGATGATATCCGGCGAGCTATCGGTAGAGCCGTCGTTGATGCAAATGATCTCAATGTCCTTGAGCGTCTGCGCCACGGCGGAATCGAGGCACTCGTGCAGGTAGCGCTCAACGTTGTAGATGGGAATAAGCAGCGACAGGACAGAGCTGCCAGAGGAATTAGTAGACAAATGTGCTCCTTAGGAAATACCTGACGTTAATGGTATCAAAGGGTCGTCCCGCCCGCGGGCGTTTATATAATCTATGGAGCCCGCAGAGGCAAACCGATACGAAAGGACGTCATGCAGCCCAAAGCCGCACGCAACATATCCATCGAAGCGCTGCGCTTGGTCGCGGTCGCTGGGATTGCCATATTCCACACGTTTCAGTGGACCTTCCAAGCCGTCTGTACCGGTCTACCGGAATACGCGCCGCTCGCTGCCTTCCCTTACTCCGGCGCGCTCGGCTTTATCAACCTGCTGGGCTGCTGGGCCAACGAGGTCTTCTTTATGATCTCGGGATACTTCCTTATTCCCTCGGCGGTACGCGCCCTCCAAAACGGTTCATCCGCGCAGTACCTCTCTCGTAAATCGTTTGCGCGGTTAAAGAAGATCGTCTTGCCCACGCTCTTTTATTGCGCTGCCTGCCTGCTTGTCTCGATGTACGTCTATCCCCTGCCCGAAATCTCACTACATGAGATTGGCTGGCTTACGCTGGGCATCGAGTTTATCTGGGTCTACGCGGCATCAGTATTGCTCGTCCCAGTGATTGCGTTGATGCGGCAGCGAATCGGCAGCAAAAGAGCCCCGTTTGTCGTAGCACTTCTTGCGCTCGCAACATTTGGAATCAACTGCTACATCGCGGCGACGGCAAACGAAGCGGCCGGTATCATTTTGTGGCGCAAACTCATGAGCGCCGTTACCTACCTGGTCGCGTTTATTGCAGCTGGAGAAATGCGCTTTGTTCTCGAATACCACGGCAACGCATCCGACGCTCAAAAATCCAAGATCGTGCTTATCGGACTCATTGCCGCCACCGTCGCGCTCGAGCTCCTGCTATCGGCAAGCAGCCTGTACGACGCGCTCTGGAAGCTCTCCTACAAGTCAACTTCCGTCATATCCTTTATCTTGGCCGCCGCATCCGTTGCCGCCGCAGCACTCCATCAGCCGCGCCACAAAGTCCCAGCTGCAGACAAGACAATCATTTCTCTCGCCGCAGGAACGCTCGCTTTCTACGCCGTGCAGTCGTTTACCTGCAACGTCTGGCGACCCATCTTCGACAATGCAATCTACACCATGGCAACAGGCATCCAAACGGGAACGCCCCGTCCAGCCGCCGCCATTTTGCTCGGAATCCTTATGAGCCTTTGCCTCGCGCTTGCTCTGCTCCTCGTGGATATCGTGCGCAGAGCCGTAGTCGACGCCATCAAGGCCCGTATGAACGGCTAAGCGACCTTCTGACTCCTCAGACCACGAAGCGCGCTTACACCCGAAACAAATAAAATCGCAAAGACAATCGCCCAATTCTTGCAGCCAAATACCGGAATATGAACGATCGCATGGTCATGCATAACAACGAAATAACCCAGAACAACAACCAGAGGCAGTGCCATGAGCAGCGACTGGATCAACACCTTTCGACGACGACCGTCTTGTGCGCCGCCCCGTATCGAGCAAACGAGCACGGCAATCCAGATCGCCAATACGGCAGCAAACGAAACAAGGCAAACGACGTTCGAGATCATCGCATAACCGGCAGTTGAGCAAATGGCGAACAGCTGCGGGCTCATGCAATAAAACTCCTTCAAAATCTGAGGCCAGTCAGCCTGGGGCAACAGTGACGAAGTCCCATGCGCAGACCAAAGGCCCATCTCGCCCAGAACGTTCGAAAAGACCTCGTCCCAGCCCAGCACAAATGCCGCGACAACCCATTTCATCGCCCAGGTAAACACAAACGAAAGCCCAAACCCAAAGAGCGCTTGCAGCATCGTGACGACGCAACGCTTGGGGCGCTCACCCTTGGGGAGCGCAATGAAGGCGAAAAAGCAATGCAGGGCGACAACTGCGGCAGGAATCGTTAAAAAGTCAAGAAACGAAAACACGGCGCCCGTCGCTATCGACCAAAGGACAAGGCGGCTTGTGAAAACCCGTGCGTTCGGGGCCGAGCCCAAACGATGGCTCATGCAAGACATCATGATGAGCGCCACAAAGAACGAGATGCACAGCAGCAGATCACCGATAAAATTGAAAAACAGATTGGTCGAGAACAGCAGGATTGTAAGGAACCCCAACGTCAATGGCTTTGAAAATCGCTTCCGTAAGGCAACGTAAGCGCAAGCGGAGCCGGCAATCGTCAGAGCGGCCGCAGGCACCACGACAACGTCGATACCACCAATAAACAGGCAGACATTCGTAAGTAGCTGCCATCCATGCCAATACCGGTAGTACTGCTGATGCGTAATCCCGCCGGCTTTCGTAACGTCATCAATCTCGGCAACAGCCATCGTCTTAAATGGAGAACCTTGGTCCTTTTGCTGTGCGACTTCAATGATAAAGCGATTGTTATCAAAGCAAACAGGACCAGCTGCAACACGGTGGTCGTAGACATACATGTCAGACAACAGGGCAGAGGACTCCGAACCCTGCGCATGTGACTCGATAACGGGCCTCGGCAGGCAATTCGCCGCGGTGTTGCTCAGGACAAATACGACCTGAAGAGCCAAATACAGCAACATGACCTTGACGGGAAGGCTATCGGCAAAGGAGGCTAAACGAGTTTTATTCACAGGGCATCCAAACAGAAAGATCGCGTCCACAGGAATCGGTGCCTATGTAATACCACAATGCGCGCTTGGAATCTCGCCGCGCACGCACGTCAACCAGGCTTGCAGCAAACGTTCTTGGTGATTAGCGGAACATTGCCCGCGGGCGCCCGCCTACGCTTACAATAGTCGTGTCCCATGGGACACGTTGTTTATTCCGCAGGGCCGATATGCTGCCCACGCGAAAGGATATTCTCGTTCATGACTTCCACCCTTCCCGCTCCCATCGATAAGCTCGCCATCGTTGTCGTTACGTACAAGCGCCAGGAGCTTCTGGCCAACCTGTTCGACTCCATGACCGAGCTCACGGCCGTGCCCTGGCGCATTGTGATCGTCGATAACGAGAATTCGCGCGAGACCGAAGCCATGTGCGTCGCATTCAACGAGCGCCTCGCCAACCTGTGGGGCATCGACACCGACCAGCCCGACGCAAAGGGTGGCACCGACCGCGTCATCTACGCGCCGCAGCTTGAAAACGGTGGCGGCGCGGGTGGCTTCTCCGCCGGCACCAAGTGCGCCTACGACTTGGGCGCCCAGTGGTTCTGGGTCATGGACGACGACGTGCTCGTCATCCCGGAGGGCATCGAGCGCCTGGCAAAGTGGACCGACCGCTACGACGTTATCCAGGGTTCGCGCCTGGACTTCGACGGCGGTGCCTTCTTTTGGCAGTACCAGCTCATCCTTTCGCTCGGTATCCCCAACCCCATCGCTAAGTGGGACCTGGGCCCCGAGGGCTACCGCGCCATGAACCAGCTGTGCTTTGAAGGCGGCCTGTTCTCGCGTCGCGTAGTCGACAAGATCGGCCTGCCCGATGCGCGCTTTTTCATCTACGGCGACGATGCCTGCTACGGCTATGTTGCGAGCCAGCACTTCCCCGCCGCCGTGGTTGCCGACGTGGTGCTCAAGCGCGCCCGCGCCGTCTCTAACTGGGACATCGCCGGCAAACGCCAGCTCAACTCCACGAGCGACACCAACCGCTACTACATCATGCGCAATCGCGGCTTTTTGGCCCGCTACATGCAGATCTACGGTGACTACCACCCCATGCTGTTCCGTCTGGGCAATGCCGCGACCTTTTGCAAGGAGTTCATTCGTCTGGCAGCGGTCGACAAGTGCTTTAAGACCGGCATCCCGGCGCTGCGCCGTGGCATGAAAGACGCCCGCAAGATTATCAAGGACCCCGACTGGGAGCCCATGCCGCCCATGAAGGACGCAGAGTAGCGGGCACACTTACAGTATCACCTGCCCCTACAGCCGCTGGCACACCGCTGCCACATGCTGTCCGTCAAACCCGAACCCCCAGCGCATGCGGCCCACACCGGGTCGCGGTACGCGAATCTTGTCGATACCGTCGCGCTCTATGTCGAGCAGCGCCTGAACGGCCAGCAGCTCTAGGCCCAGCGCGTTCACACCGGGGTCAAACATCATATTGACCGTTATCAGCGGACGCTCGTCGAGCATGCCGATCGTGTCTGCCACGTCAAACACGGTGCCCGTAGGAAATGCCTGGATGTCCCAGCGATCCGCGCCACGCTTTCGCCTCGAGGCAGGATTGGCATAGCCCGGCAATCCAAAGCAGAGCCCCTGCAAGAGCAGGTGATATGGCAGCTGCGCATCTGGGTTGTTCGCACCGATTCCCGCATCTCCCAGGATGCGGTCTAACGCCTGTCTCACGGCATTCTCATCCCCGCGGCACAACCCATCTCGAAACGTATCGACGTCTCGAACGTCCTCGGCAGCACGCTCAAACCAATCAATAATCACCAGACGAAAGGCCTGACGAAGCTCGTTATTGGGCAACCGCAGAGCACGGAGACGACCACCATGCTCCGGCTCCTCAATCAAATCCGTCGTCAGGAAACCGGACAGATACAGCGCCGTCCACAGGCCATCATCAGGCGAGGCCTCTGGCCCCGCAGCGCCCAAACCAAGCGAGACCTCAACGCATCCATGAGCCTCGAGCAAATCGAACAAGACCGAAAGGCGGTCGAGATTCCACCCGGCAACTACCCTACTCAGGCAATCGGCATACCCATACAGATCGGCTCGCACAGGCGCTGTGCAGCCTCGGTCCAGAAAACCGATCACACGCGTCGGACTCGAGCAATAGGCCCTGCCAAACCGATATCCCTCGAGCCATTCACGCGCATCATCCAGGTATTCCTCGCGTCCAGCATGACTCAACAGAGCCTCAACCTCGGCATCCGAAAAGCCGAACCAACGGTCGCACCACGTCGAAAGGGGCGTCGAAAGACGATACGAGCAGCTGCGCGAAGAAAGCGCCTCCTCGGCAGGACCGGGACGCTCCCCCATCAGACACGTCAACCGTAGCGAATGGCCCGCGGTGGCAATGGCGTCGAACAGCACGCGATCGAGCAGCTCCGCCGGACCGACGACGGAAGCGTCCCTCGCGCTCGCACAGCGCGACCACGCCGCGTCGTACCCATCAACGAGCAATACAACCTGCTCATCGCAGGCAATCTCCAGCAGCTCAATGAGCAGACCAAGCGCCGAGTCAACCTCGGCCTCGCTCGCCACGCCACGCGCAACGCGTTCAATGTGACGTACCTTGTCTCGAGCTAAATCCGGAGCTTCCAAGAGTGGCATCAAGCGAGCGCATTCGCCCGAAAGAGCATCACGCACGACGCCGACAACAGAGGCACCACGCCTCGCAGCGCCAGAAAAGTCCAGCGATATCACTGGATAGCACGCGTACTCATTCCGATAGCGCCCGCCATCCGCACCCCAAATCAGAGTATCGGCAAATGAAATCCGACCGGCGCGACCGACTGCGGGACGCTCCAGAAAAGCCTTGAGCATCGACAAGTTCATGCTCTTGCCAAAACCCTCGGGTCGGCAGCACACCAAAACGGACGCATCGCAATCCAGCATATCGGCAATAAACATGGTCTTGTCGACCAGCGTGCAGCAACCAAGAGCCTCCGTATAGTCGTACATGCCGATGGGCAAAACCACATCGTCGGTACAGCCGATTAGACGCACGCCAAAGCCGGCAGCACAACCATTATTTGCCTGTTCAGACATCGCAACGTTCCCCTTAAATCACAGCATGATGTCAATTGTAATGACCGCCACGAGCTTATTGATGTAGGCACATAAACATATCGGGCAACGGTAGCAACATGGGGCGTGAGGGGGGCACAACTAATCGTTGCACAACAAAACAGGGCCCGATGCATTCGCACCGGGCCCGTCCCGACTCTTTAGCTATCTGACAACCGAGGGGCTACTCCTCAGAACCGTCCTCACCAGCAGTCTTATTCTGCTGATCGAGCTTATGCTTGCCACTCACAATAGACGTGGCACCCAGCGTGGCCAAGCTTGCACTGGCAAGGCTCGCCATAACGATGAGGTCGCCCGTCTTGGGCATGTTACCGCCCGAAGACTTGGTCGTGGTCGTGGTGGTCACCGTTTTAGAGCCATTTTGCTCCTGGTTCTGGTTGTCGGTCTTGCCCTTTTCCTCGTCCTTCTTCTGAGCGGACTTCTCGCCCTTTTCCTCAGAGCTAGTACTCTTATCGGACTCGGTCTTCTCGGAATCATCGTCCTTGGAGTCGCCCTTTGCGGCCTCGGCCTTTTCCGTGGAAGTCTGATCAGAATTGTTCTTGTCAGGAGACAAGCTGCTTGCGCCAGCCATCAGCGAGGAACCAAACGTGTAGCCAAGCTGCACAACGAAAGAGGGCTTCTTGTCCGTCGAAATAACCGGCGCGTCCGGCGCCTTATTCGAGTCGTCCTTGGAAGCACCGGAATCAGAAGCGGCGTCAGAGTTAGAGTCATTGCTAGAACCAGTATCGGCGGAAGAATCGCTCGAGCCAGTGGAAGAGTCAGAGGAACCAGCGTCGGTCGAACCAGAGGCGGCACTGCCCGTATTGCCGGCAGAACTTGAAGACGAATCGCCCGCAGCAGAGCCGTTCGAATCGGAGCCGCTCGAGGAAGAGCCGTCGTTGGTAGTGCCACCAGCAGAGCCATCGCCGTCAGTATCGGTCGAGGGCGCATCCGTATCATTATCGTCGCCCGCACCGTCATCGGTACCAGGCGTCGGTGCGGCGGGAGCAGCAGGCGCCATGCTCGGACCAGGCGCCGGCGTGGGCTCGGGCTGCACGGGCTCCACAGGCGTTGCCGCGGCAGCCTCGTCCTCGGCGATATAGACCAGACAATCCTTGAGCTCATTGCGGTAGCGGTTCTTCCAGCCCTCATGATACTGGGGCTGGCTTGCATACTTGGTCGCCACGTTATTGACCACGCTGTTGGAAAGCGCCGTCACAAACTCGCGGTCCGTCATGCTGTTGGAAAGGTTTGCCCAGCGGAAGAAGTCTCTGCAGCCACCGGTGCCGCACATGTTAGTAATACTCCACACCATGCCCTTGACACAGTCGGCGCGGCCGGAGATATCAATGCCGAGAGCACTCTTGAGCCACGCCTCGGTCACCGCATAGTACGAGTTATACGCATAGGCATCCTGCAGCGCCGAGAACTCAGCAGGGTCGGTGTTATAAGCACCCTGGAAGGCCTCCTGCGCAATACGACCCAGCTCGGTGAGCTGGCCGTTCGCATACATGGGGTTGTTCGCGTTGGAAATCTCGCCACCGCGGTCAATCGCGTCCTTAAGCATGCTGTACTTAGCAGAGTCGTAGTTATAGACCTGTTTCATAAACGGAACAAGCGACCAACGGCGGTCGAACTGGTAATAACCTAGCGCGTTATAGCCATCGCCATACGAAAAGCCCTGGTTATAGTTGCCATGGCTCTCGTATTTGGTGAAGTACTTCATCTCGGCAGTCACGTTGACAAACGAGACCCCCTGAACCGACCTCAGCACGCCCGAAAAAGACTGCTGGGTGTAAAGGCCCTTATCGATATCGGTGGCATCCGAGGCAACACCCGGCGCGGGCTCCTCGGCAACAGCAGTCACAGGCGCGGCAACGGCGCCAAACGAAAGCGCCAGCGTCAGGCCTGCCACAATCGCGGAATGCTTGGGCTGCATAAGATCCTCCCTGCATTGGTGTAGTTAAAGTGAAGTTTGCAAAGATAAAAATAAGTATTGCAGCTCGCCCGTTGTTGCACAACAACCCCTCGGTAAACGGCAACAACCCTCCGCGAAATCTTAAGGAATTAAACAAACTGGTCGTCAGGCGCCAACAGAAGCTCGCCGTAACGCTCCATCAGCCCGTCCCTCAACTGGCAGAAAGCAGGGATATAGACGTCCAAGATGCGCTGAATCAAATCTTGAGCGAGCTTGTTGTCGTAGATATGGACGTTCGTATTGCGGTCTCTGAGCATATCTAGCCAGGCTGCCTCATCAATAAAGTCGTAGAATCGGTAGGACTCCTTCAAGATGGCACGAGGAGACCCCGACGCGGCAAGCGTGGCACCCTCATACTCGAGCAGACGCTTAAGGAGCTTCCAGCTCAGTTCAAATTGAAGATTGAACTTATTAATCAATCCACTCTGAACAAAATCATTGTTGAGATCCTGATTGGGCGCATCCTCAAGATTCGCCAAGGCGCTGGCAAAGTTCTCATATTTTTTCATACAGAATCACACCATCCCTGGCAATTTCATCGAGCAATTGCTGCGATAAGGACTCATCGAGATTGACGACATCTACATCTAAAAGAGTATCAAGACGCTCCTCGATCAAATATGAGAAACGGCCGAAATCCCGGCAACCTGCTACGGCGATGTCAATATCGCTCTTAGGCAAGTTGTTGCCTCGAGCGCGAGACCCAAACAGCACAACTTTCTCGGCGTCACATTCCCGAGCAAAATCTTCGATTTGCTTGTACACCTTGTCGAGAGATGCCATTTGCAGCCCTACAGCTTAATCTCAAAGTTGATCTCGGGGACGGCGGCTAGGTCGGCCAGGGTCACGCCGTCGACATACTTTTCGATCACGTCGTCCAGACCGCGCCAGAACTTGACCGTTGAGCACAGATCACTACGGGTGCAGCTGTTGTCGATGCCGTCGCACGCCACCGGAGCCGTGCTGCCCTCGACGGCGCGCAGGATGTCGCCGGCACGCACCTCGGCGGGGTCCTTGGCCATCATGTAGCCGCCGCCCTTGCCGCGCACGCTCTTAAGCAGGCCCGACTTCATAAGCGGACGAACCAGCTGCTCCAAGTACTTTTGCGAGATATGCTCGCGGTCGGCGACCTCGCGCAGGGCAATCTTGCCTTCGGCGTCGCCCAACGCCGCGATATAGATCATCAGCCGGAGGGCATAGCGGCCCTTAGAAGAAATGAGCATACCTACCCTCTCATCGTTGCCGGGACAAAATACCAGGCCTATTTGTCCCAAATCTTATGCACGCGGGGCAAACAAACCTGATTATTATGTCCCACATCTAAAAAGTCGAGTGGATTAGTCGGGTTTTCCCTTGACTAACGCCGAACCCATAGTAACTTTATTCCGAGAAGATTCCTAGGGTTTAGTACACCTATGAGTACACCATATACAGAGAGGGACAGCATGAGCGCAAATCCGCTGCTTTCCATCGAAGGTCTGACCGCCTCCGTGGACGAGAAGACCATCCTCCACAACGTCAACCTCAACGTCGCCGCCGGCGAGACCCACGTGCTGATGGGACCCAACGGCGCCGGCAAGTCCACCCTCGGCCACCTGGTCATGGGCGACCCTGTCTATACCGTCAACGACGGCCGCATCGTCTTTGACGGCCAGGACATCACCGAGCTCACCACCGACAAGCGCTCGCGCGCCGGCCTGTTCCTGAGCTTCCAGGCCCCGGTCGAGATCCCGGGCGTGCCGCTGTCGAGCTTTTTGCGTGCCAGCATCGCCGGCCGCCCCGGCCTGGAGATGAAGGGCAAGGAGTTCCGCCGTCGCGTCAAGGAGCTCGCGGCCGAGCTTAACATGGATACCGCCTACCTCAACCGCGAGCTGGGCGTGGGCTTCTCGGGCGGCGAGAAAAAGAAGGTCGAGATGCTCCAGCTTCTGCTGCTGCAGCCTAAGCTCGCCATCCTGGACGAAACCGACTCGGGCCTGGACGTCGACGCCCTGTCCACCGTCAGCCATGGCATGGACGCCTACCGCAAGAGCTGCAACGGCTCCATGCTCATCATCACGCACAACACGCGCATCCTGGAGCACCTGGATGTCGACCGCGTCCACGTTATGGTCAAGGGCCATATCGTGCGCGAGGACGACGCCTCGCTGATCCCCTGGATCGACAAGAACGGCTTTGAGACCTTCGAGCGCGAGGCCGCCGAGCAGCGCGCCCAGGCCGAGGCCGCCGCTGCCGAGCAGCAGGCGTAAAGGGGCGACGCAATGACCAAGAACCGCACCGAGGTCGCGGACATCGACCGCAGCCTCTACGACTTCACCTATGGCGAGGAGGGATTCGAGCGTCTCGACGCCGGCATCACGCCCGACATCGTGCGCGAGATCAGCGCAAAGAAAGACGAGCCGCAGTGGATGCTCGACCTGCGCTTAAAGTCCCTCGAGATCTTCAACCGTTTTCCCGACCCGACGTGGGGCCCCTCCATCGAGGGCCTGGACATGGGCAACATCGTCACCTACGTCAAGCCCAACACCGACCAAAAGCACGACTGGGAGTCGGTGCCCGACGACATCAAGAACACCTTTGAGCGCCTGGGCATCCCCGAGGCCGAGCGCAGCTACCTGGCAGGCGTCGGCGCACAGTACGACTCCGAGCTGGTCTACCACAACATGCAGGACACCGCGTCCAAGATGGGCATCGTCTACTCCGGCATCGAGGAGGCCCTGCACGACCCGCAGTGGGAGCCGCTCATCCACGAGAAGTTTATGACGCTCATCCCGCCCACCGACCACAAGTTTGCGGCCCTGCATGGTGCCGTGTGGTCGGGCGGCTCGTTTGTCTACGTGCCCAAGGGCACCAAGCTCGACTTCCCGCTGCAGAGCTACTTCCGCCTTAACGCCAAGGGCGCCGGCCAGTTTGAGCACACGCTCATCATCGTCGAGGACGATGCCGACCTGCACTTTATCGAGGGTTGCTCCGCGCCCAAGTACAACGTAGCCAACCTCCACGCCGGCGCTGTCGAGCTCTTTGTGGGCAAGCGTGCGCACCTGCGCTACTCGACTATCGAGAACTGGTCCAAGAACATGTACAACCTCAACACCAAGCGTGCGCGCGTGGACGAGGACGGCGACATCGAGTGGATCAGCGGCTCCTTCGGCAGCCACGTGGGCTACCTCTACCCCATGAGCGTGCTCAACGGCCGTCGCGCCCGCTCGAGCTTTACCGGCATTACCTTTGCCGGCGCCGGCCAGAACCTCGATACCGGCTGCAAGGTCGTGCTCAACGCGCCCGACACCTCGGCAACCGTCGAGACCAAGGGTATCTCCAAGAGCGGCGGCATCCAGACCTTCCGCAGCTCCATCGTGGCCACGCCTAAGGCCGAAGGTTCCAAAGCAACCGTGAGCTGCCAGTCGCTGATGCTCGACGACCAGAGCCGCTCCGATACCATCCCCGCCATGGACATCCGCGCCAAGAACGTCGACATCGGCCACGAGGCCACCATCGGCCGCATCGGCGACGACAAGGTGTTCTACCTGATGAGCCGCGGCATATCGGAGGAAGAGGCCCGCACCATGATCGTCAACGGCTTTGCCAACCCGGTCTCCAAGGAGCTGCCGCTTGAGTACGCCGTCGAGATGAACAACCTGATCAAGCTCGAGATGGAAGGAGCGATCGGATAATGAAACAGGAAACCAACACCGCTGCTACCACGCTCGAGCAGGTCAACGCTATGCCGGCCGCCACTTGGGGTTGGCTCAAGATGAACCAGACCAAGCTCGAGCTTTCGGACGAACTTGCCGCCGCTCCCGCCGAGGCCGTTGAGGTCGAGGGCCTGGACGAGCAGTTTGCCGGCTCGGCCGACGCCTTCGATACCGCCATGGACGCCATGGCCGAGCGCTTCCCCGAGCGCCGTGCCTCCGCCCCCGGCGACGCCGTCGACCGCGCCCGCATCACGCCCGAGACCGAGCTCGACGTGCCCGCCACCTCCGTCTACCAGGCCGGCGCTATCAAGCTCGAAGAGGAGCTCTCCCCCGCTGAGGCCTTCGAGACCGGCATGGGCGAGGCCGCCTACACCTATCTGGCCGATCACGCCACCAAGCGCGTCGTCATCGATGTGCCCGCGTACGGACGCGCCACGGTTACCGTGCGCGTGAGCGGTGTCGACGCCGCCACGGCCATCGCCGCTATCGACGTCGTCGCCCGCCCGCAGGCAACGCTCGACCTGCAGATCGCCCTAGACTCCCCCGTCAACGGCCAAGGCGTCGTGGGCTCCGTGCTACGCGTGTGCGCTTACGAGTACGCCACTGTCAACGTAACCTGCACGCAGACGCTCGATGACAGCTGGATCGCGCTCGACGACACCGGTCTGTTCCTGGACGAGGGCGCGCGCGTCAACGTGCAGCACACCGTCCTGGGTGCCGGTGCCAGCGCCACCGGCCTTGCCGGCGACCTGCTGGGCGACACCGCCAAGGCAACGATCGATACCGATTACCTTGGCGCCCGCGAGCAGGTGCGCGACTTTAACTACGAGCTGCGCCACCGCGGCCGCAAGACCGAGTGCGAGATCGACGCCAACGGCGTGCTGACCGGCACGTCCAAGAAGGTCTACCGCGGCACCATCGACCTCGTGCACGGCTGCAAGGGCGCAACCGGCACCGAGCGCGAAACCGTGCTGCTGGCCAACAAGGGCGTCGACAACAAGACCGTTCCCGTCATCCTCTGCGACGAGGACGACGTCGCCGGCAACCACGGCGCCACCATCGGTCACGTCCGTGACGAGCAGCTGTTCTATCTCGCCTGCCGCGGCCTTGACCAAAACGCCGCCGAGGACCTGTTCATCCGCGCCAAGCTGGAGGACGCCGCGCTTTCCGCCACTGACGAGCGCACCCGCGCTGCCGTCGTCCGCTTGGGCAATAACCTGATCGACAACTTTGAGGAGGAGCTCGCATGATCGACACCGAGCACGTTAAATGCGACACCTGTACCGCACCGGAGCCTATGGAGCTCGACGCCAGCGACGAGGCCTCGCGCGGCTGGCCTACCGTCGACATCGAGACCAACCCCTACAAGGCGCAGTTCCCGCTGTTCCAGCAGCACCCCGAGATCGCCTTCCTCGATAGCGCCGCCACCGCGCAGCGTCCCGCCTGCGTGCTCGACGCCGAGCGCGACTTCTACCAGCGCATGAACGCCAACCCCCTGCGTGGCCTGTACTCGCTGTCCGTCGAGGCCACCGACGCCATCGCGAAGGTCCGCCAGCAGATCGCTGACCTCATCGGCGCCTCCCAGGCCAACGAGGTCGTCTTCACCCGCAACACGAGCGAGTCGCTCAACCTGGTCGCCAAGAGCTTTGCGCCCACGGTCCTCGAGCCGGGCGACGAGGTCGTCATCACCATCATGGAGCACCACTCTAACCTGATCCCGTGGCAGCAGGTCTGCCGCGAGACCGGCGCCAAGCTCGTCTACCTCTACCCCACCAAGACCGGTCAGCTCACGACCGAGGAGGTTCTGTCCAAGGTGGGCCCCAAGACCAAGATCTTGGCTGTGGGTCAGGTCTCTAACGTCCTGGGCGTCGAGAACCCGGTCAAGAATCTCGGCAAGCTCGTGCACAAGTACGGCGGCTATCTGGTCGTCGACGGCGCGCAGTCGCTGCCGCACATGCCGGTCGATGTGGCCGATCTGGGCGCCGACTTCTTTGCCTTTAGCGCGCACAAGGCCATGGGCCCCATGGGCATCGGCGTGCTGTGGGGCAAGATGGACCTGCTCAACGCCATGCCGCCCATGCTCACCGGCGGCGAGATGATCGACTCGGTCACCGAGCAGGACGCCGTCTGGGCGCCCGTCCCCGAGAAATTCGAGGCCGGCACGCAGGACGCCGCCGGCATCTTCGCCACGGGCGCGGCGCTTGACTACCTGGTCAACACGGTAGGCTACGAAAACATCCAGACCCGTGAGAAGGCACTCGTCCACTACCTGATGGGCGAGCTCATGCAGCTCGACTTTGTCCAGATCATCGGCTCCATCTATTGGGACAACCACCACGGCGTCGTCAGCTTTAACGTCAAGGGCATCCACCCGCACGATGTCGCGAGCATCATGGACATGGACGGCGTTTGCATCCGCGCCGGTCACCACTGCGCGCAGCCTCTGCTCACCTGGCTGGGCGTCGAGAACCTTGCCTGCTGCCGCGCCAGCGTGGCCTTCTACAACGACAAGGCCGATATCGACAAGTTCATCGCCGGCCTGCATCACGTTTGGAGCACGTTCAATGGGTAATCTGTACACCTCTACCACGTTTATGGAGCACAACTCGCACCCCGACTACAAGTACGAGATGGATGCCCCCACGCACGAGCACGACGGCATCAACCCCAGCTGCGGCGATGAGCTCACTCTGCAGCTGCGTGTCGAGAACAACGTGATCGAGGAGGCCTCCTTTACCGGTCACGGCTGCGCCATCAGCCAGGCCAGCGCCGATATCATGGCCGACCTCATCACCGGCGAGACGGTCGAGGAAGCACGTCGTCTGGCAGGGCTTTTCCTCGCCATGATCCGTGGCGAGCAGCTCTCCGAGGAAGACCTGGAAGACCTGGACGAGGCCGCCCAGCTCCAGGACATCTCGCACATGCCCGCCCGCGTCAAATGCGCCGAGTTAGCCTGGCGCACCCTCGACGGCATGCTCGAAGGGTAAACTAGCCAGAAGCGGATGCCCCAGATCAAAGGGTTTGATTGCCGAGCCGCCCAATACGGGCGGCTCGGCTTTTTCATAACGCCTCGGACACACAAAGTTCGCGCGTCCGGCGCTCGCCCTGTCATTTACCGAACAGCCAGCCGCAAACACGGACGTTTTCCACAGTGCCAACGGCTAGCGACAGAGCCACGGGCACCCCAAGCAACGCCCCATGCCCCGTCCTGCTGGGCTCCGGTTCGCTTCGCGCCCGCCACAGACGGGTCCCATAGGGTGCGGCGTGCATTTTTGCGAGCTTTCAGCACGCCAAGTTGCGTGTATACGCATTGAAAGCGTTAATCAACGTCTCCAGGCACCCTTTTATATCGTTTTAGAACAAGCATAGTGGTCTCAGGGGTCACAAGCATGCGCTTTGGAGGCACATCGGCAGGCATAAATGGCTTCGGGACCCATATATTTCAAGATTACGGCGGTGCCGACAGCACCACGATGCTGAAAACTCCGCTTTTTGCACGGTGTGGACGGGGGTAGGCGCGGGTAAAACCGGACTGAGCCGTATTTTTATGCAAGACGGCAATCGTTCTATGCATATCAAGAAGTGCAGTCAGCGTACCAAGCATTTAGAACGCAGGTTGCGGCGCATGAACGACCCCAGCCGCGGTGCACAGGCAGCCCTACATCACGTTTCCGCCAGCCCGCATCGCCGTCCCCGTGCGGGTCCGCACAATACGAGAAACCGTACTTTTGCCAATCCCGGTATAGTGCTCAATCTGACGCACCGTAAATCCGGCATCGCGCAATCCAACGATAACGGCATCGCGCCGCGCCGGCGGTGCGGCTTTAACCCCGTGGAGCGGAGCCCCGAGGCTCTTCGCCAACCTGTCGGCAAAGGCGTGGCGTTCCCACTCCGTCTCTTTCATATCGCACAGCACTGGTTCGCCGCCGTCGGGCATCGCTAGCGAATAGGCAATAAAGCCCTCGGCAGAACCAAAAAGTTCAAGTACACAAGAAGGATCGGAAAATCCCCTCGTGACATCGGCCGCATCGCTGTCGTAAGCGCGCAGATGCTCCGCAAAGCTGCTCCAGGGATAACGCTCGATTAGGCTAATGCCCTCCTCCTGCGGATCGGCGTGTACGGAGCGAATAGCCTCCATCACCTGCCAGTCGGTATCGAGCGAGCGGCGCTCAAAACGCTCACGAAATAGGCAGCCCGCGCGCCCAGCGCGCTTATTGAACCGACGAGCATACGTCAACAGCAGCCGCTGCATAGCAGCGCTCATTTCGTCCTCGTAATCCAAAAGCACCAGATCCACGTAGTCGCTCATGAGACACCAGGCCACAATCGTCACCTGGGCATCGCGGCAGCAGTCGCGCATCAGTTCCAAAAACTCCCACCGGTCCTCGTCGCTCTCAAAGATCAACTGCCCGCCCATACCGCGGGCACAAACATGGTAAAAACCGGTGATCGTTTTCCAAACGCGCTGCATGGCGCTCCCTTCGCCGGGATCTGCTTACCATCCAATACATCACGATTGAAACGTGCCATCAAAACATTCACGCAAAATGGCACCCGTCGACGGTAAAAGGCGGCAATCCGATGGCGAACGGCAATATAGCCACAGGTCAGGCAACGCTGTCTTGCCAAAAGCTAATCAAAACCTTGATAAAAACTGACACCCTACAAAATGTCGCTTGACCGCAAATAGTCTGGTTAAATCGTTTCAATTGAAAGTTCCGCGCTTCTCGCTACGAAAACTCAGCCGTTCGCCGAATATTCCGTGCATTTCGCGGTATTATAGGGGCTGCATGTCATGTCCCTTTCGAAGGGTCGCCCGGCAATCGCCAGCCACGACCCCCAGACGGGACGCCAACACGATAGAGAGGAGAGGCATGCAGTACTCACAGGAAGTGGAGAACATGTGCCCCGTTGCCAAGGGTGCATACCACGGCCCCGCACCCATCCCCGAGGAGGGCAAGTGGGTCCAGGCTAAGGAGATTTCCGACATCTCCGGTCTTACGCACGGTGTGGGTTGGTGCGCACCTCAGCAGGGCGCCTGCAAGCTCACGCTGAACGTCAAGGACGGCATCATCGAGGAGGCCCTCGTTGAGACCATCGGCTGCTCGGGCATGACCCACTCTGCCGCCATGGCTTCCGAGATCCTTCCCGGCAAGACCATCCTCGAGGCCCTCAACACCGACCTCGTCTGCGACGCCATCAACGTCGCTATGCGCGAGATCTTCCTGCAGATCGTTTACGGCCGCAGCCAGACCGCGTTCTCCGAGGGCGGCCTGCCCGTGGGCGCCTCCCTCGACGACCTCGGCAAGGGTCTTCGCTCCCAGGTCGGTACCATGTTCGGCACCAAGGCCAAGGGCGCTCGTTACCTCGAGCTCGCCCAGGGCTACGTCACCCGCATGGCTCTCAACGACAAGAACGAGATCATCGCGTTCGAGTTCCTGAACCTCGGCAAGTTCACCGACGCCGTCAAGGCTGGCAAGACCCCCGAGGAGGCCATCGCTGGCGCTATGGGCCACTATGGTCAGTGGGAGAACGCTGCCAAGTACATCGACCCGCGCACCGACGAGGAGACTCACTCCGTCGCCAGCGTGTTCCCGGTTCACGAGTAGAAAGGGAGGGAAATAACTATGACTGTTACGTTCGAAGGTTACGAGCGCCGCGCTGACAAGATCAACAAATGCCTCGCCGACAACGGCATCGCCTCCCTCGAGGAAGCTCTGCAGATCTGCACCGACAAGGGCTTCAACCCGCGTGAGATCGTCAACAACACCCAGTCCATCGCCTTCCAGAACGCCGAGTGGGCCTACACCCTCGGCTGCGCTCTCGCTGTCAAGCGTGGCGCCAAGACCGCTTCTGAGGCTGCCGCCATCATCGGCGAGGGCATCCAGGCCTTCACCGTTCCCGGCTCCGTCGCCGAGGACCGCAAGGTCGGTCTGGGCCACGGCAACCTGGGCGCCATGCTGCTCTCCGACGACACCGAGTGCTTCGCCTTCCTGGCTGGCCACGAGTCCTTCGCTGCCGCTGAGGGCGCTATCGGCCTGGCTCTGAACGCCAACAAGGCTCGCAAGAAGCCGCTGCGCGTTATCCTCAACGGTCTGGGCAAGGACGCCGCTCAGATCATCGCCCGCATCAACGGCTTCACCTACGTGAAGACCCAGTTCGACTACTTCACGGGCGAGCTCAAGGTCGTCGAGACCATCCCCTACTCCGATGGTCCCCGCGCCGCCGTCAACTGCTACGGCGCCGACGACGTCCGCGAGGGCGTTGCCATCATGTGGCACGAGAACGTCGACATCTCGATCACCGGTAACTCCACCAACCCCACGCGCTTCCAGCACCCCGTCGCTGGCACCTACAAGAAGGAGCGCCTCGAGGCTGGCAAGAAGTACTTCTCCGTCGCTTCTGGTGGCGGCACTGGCCGTACCCTGCACCCGGACAACATGGGCGCCGGCCCTGCCTCTTACGGCATGACCGACACCATGGGCCGTATGCACTCCGACGCCCAGTTCGCCGGTTCTTCCTCCGTGCCCGCGCACGTCGACATGATGGGTCTCATCGGCATGGGCAACAACCCCATGGTCGGTGCTACCGTCGCCTGCGCTGTCGCCGTCGAGGAGGCCCTCAAGGCCTAATCGCGCCCGCGCGATGCTCATATAGTTGAGCTTTAGAGCCGCTACCCACCCGGGTAGCGGCTCTTTTTTGTCGCCACAAAGCGTTCGAGAGCCGATATATCAGTTCTGATGGAACATGAAGTGTGAGGAGAAGGAGCAGCCAAGCGCCCCTAACGTCCACGTGCCATATTCGCCCTTTGCCGATTTATCCCATCTTTGCGATACCTTTGCCAATCTCCCATGCGACAATGCGCGGACGAGAAAGGAATCCCATGGAATCAACTGATGTACTGGTAATTGGATCTGGCATTGCGGGCCTTTGCGCCGCCATCGAAGCGGCACGCACGGGTGCAACCGTTGCCATCGCAAGCGCCGGCAAGACCATGAGCGGATCGAGCTTCTTCCCGGGCACCTGGGGCCTCGGGCTTATTGGTCCCGTCGACAAAGACGACGAACAAGACCTTATCGACACCATCCAAACCGTCGGTGGCGGCGTTGCCGACCCCGAACTCGTCCAGACGTTCGTCCACGGCATTCCCCAAGCGATTGACTGGCTCGAACAGGATCTGGGCGTAGAACTCCAGCGTCCGCAAAGCGCCGAAAGCGCCCAGCAAAAGCAATTTATCCCCTGCTTCGACCACAAGACGAGAATGTGGCGCGGCCTCACCCGCAAACCCCTCGAAGACGCGTGTACGGCCCAGATCGACTCGCTCGGCATACGCCTGCTCCCCCGCCACGAGCTTATCGATCTTGTTGAGGATACGAACGGAAAAATTGTCGGCGCCGTGCTCTTCAACCAAACGGACGAGCGCATTGTGACCTTTACAGCCAAGGCCACTATCATCGCCGCCGGCGGTACCGGCGGTCTATTCGAGCGCAGCCTCACTTCCGCCGACGTGCTCAGCTCATCACAAGCCATCGCGCGGTCGCACGGTGCGTCCCTTACTAATATAGAGTTCATGCAGATGATGCCCGGCTTCATTGAGCCTAAGCGCAACCTTGTCTTTAACGAGAAGACCTGGCGCTACGTCAAGTTCGACCAGCCGGTCGATATCGCCGACGTCAAGCTGGACGATTTGCTTGAACAGCGCTCCGGATATGGTCCCTTCACTTCACGCCTGGCTTCCCGCGCCATCGATCTTGCCATCGATCAAGCGGGTGCCGAAGGCCTGGCGCTCCACTACGACTTCCCGCGAGAGAATGTCCCCGAGTTCGTGCAGACATTTGCCACTTGGCTACAAGACGAGCATGGTATCGCTCCGAGCGACGAGATACGTGTGGCGATGTATGCCCACGCCGCTAACGGCGGTATCAAGATCGACAAGACCACGTACACGGGCGTTGAGGGCCTCTACGCCTGTGGCGAGGCAACAGGCGGCATGCACGGCGCCGACCGCATCGGAGGGCTGTCGAGCGCCAATGGCATCGTATTCGGGCGTATCGCGGGCGCATCGGCGGCTCGAGCAGCACTGGACGCTCCCGAGGCTGACGCACCGGTGGATGTCGCCCTCCCCGAGCATGGCATCGCTACAGCAGTCGCCGAGCGCCTAACCCGCTGCCTCAAACACACAATGAGCACCTACTGCATGATCAACAGGACCGAACCAGGCCTATCCGAGGCGCTTCAAGAGCTTGAAAGCCTACAAGACGAGGCGACGTCGCTGCATAAGCCGCACGCCAATGACAGCGAAATCGCTGCCCTCGCCCGCCTAAAGTCGCAGATTCAGCTGGCTGCGGAGATGGTCAAAGCCATGCGCAAACGGACTGAAAGCCTCGGTTCGCACTATCGAGCAGACTGAATCGATTCACACTTTGAGTTTGATCACAATTTCTCAACATGCATCGAGCCCCGTAAGTATGATTCCCCCAAGGAGAACACGCTTACGGGGCTTGAGCCGTGTTTTCCCTAAGGGAATCACGGTGCAGACAGCTCAGCTCCGCGCCCTTTCGGGTTCGACCCCATGTGAGGTCAACGAAAAAAGCGACCAGCCGAAGCCAGTCGCTTTAACATGCTTTGGTGGGCCGTCAGGGGTTCGAACCCTAGACCTTGGGATTAAGAGTCCCCTGCTCTACCAACTGAGCTAACGACCCAAAGCTAAAGTCCGTTATGGCGGACTTTAGAGGAGATATCGTGTGGTGGGCCGTCAGGGGGTCGAACCCTGGACCTTGGGATTAAGAGTCCCCTGCTCTACCAACTGAGCTAACGACCCGATATCAACACGAAGCAAGAACTGGGGTGGGTAAAGGGACTCGAACCCTCGACCTACGGGACCACAACCCGTCGCTCTAGCCAACTGAGCTACACCCACCGTGTCCTGTGCGCTTCGCGCTCGACTATTATTGCAAGGAACGCCATGCGATGCAAGCCCCAATTTTCAAGAATTTTGAAAAGAGTTTTTCGAGTGCGTTTCGAGCAATTCCCACCCTTTTCATAGGAGTAAACTTGCCCCACTGCAAACCCTCGAAAGGACCGTCATGAAAGAACTCTCCAATCGCACGGCATCATTCACCGATTCGGTCATCCGCCGCATGACACGCATCTCCAATAAGTACGGTGCCGTCAACCTCTCGCAGGGCTTCCCTGACTTCGATCCCCCGGCGCAGCTGCTCAACAGCCTGAGCACCATCGCCGCCGACCCCAAGCCGCTCTATCACCAGTACTCCATCACCTGGGGCTCCCAGGCCATGCGCGAGGCGCTCGCTGCCAAGCAGGAGCACTTTATGGGCATGCCGGTCGACCCCAACCAGAACATCGTGGTCACCTGTGGCTCCACCGAGGCCATGATGGCCGCCATGATGACGGTTACGAACCCCGGAGACAAGGTCGTCATCTTCTCGCCGTTCTACGAGAACTACGGCGCCGATACCATCCTCTCAGGTGCCGAGCCCATCTATGTGCCGCTCAACCCGCCCACGTTCGACTTCGATCGCGAGGTCCTCGAGGCGGCCTTCCGCGACAATGATCCCAAGGCCATCGTCCTGTGCAACCCTTCCAACCCCTGCGGCAAGGTCTTTACGCGCGAGGAGCTCGCCTTTATCGCCGACCTCTGCAAAAAGTACGACGCCTACTGCATCACCGATGAGGTGTACGAGCACATCGTCTACGCGCCCCACGAGCACGTCTATATGGCCACGCTGCCCGGCATGTTCGAGCGAACCATCAGCTGCAGCTCGCTGTCCAAGACGTACTCCATCACCGGCTGGCGTCTGGGCTACACCATTGCCCCGGCCCAGATCACCGAGCGCATCAAGAAGGTCCACGACTTCCTCACCGTGGGTGCCGCCGCTCCCCTGCAGGAGGCCGTCGTTACCGCCCTCAACTTCGACGACAGCTATTACGATGAGGTCCTCGACCTCTACGCCGCCAAGCGCGACCTGTTCTGCCAGGGACTCGACAGCATCGGTCTTGAGCACAACGTGCCACAGGGCGCCTACTACGTCATGATGGACATCTCTGAGTTTGGATATGATAGCGACCTCAAATTCTGCGAGGACCTCGCGTCTAAGGTGGGCGTGGGCGCCGTACCCGGCTCGAGCTTCTTCCGCGAGCCCGTCAACCATCTGATTCGTTTCCACTTTGCCAAGCGAGACGAGACACTTAACGCGGCGCTGGAGAACCTCAAGTCGCTGCGTGATAAAATCAAGCCGCGCGGGTAAGGACGGCCCAGCAACTAAAGCAACCAAAGAAGCCTCGCACCGCCCGCCGCGTTGCGAGGCTTCTTTTTATAGCGCTTTCTTAAATGGTTTAGAGCTCTATACTTTAGTCACGGAGCAACTCGTCCCAGAGAGAGGAATACTATGGCAGAGCAGCAGCTTATCGGAGCGCTCGAGGCTGGCGGCACCAAGATGGTCTGCGCCACGGGCTATGCAGACGGTACGGTCCTGGAGCGCGAGCAGATTGCGACCACGACCCCGCAGGAGACCGTTGAGGCCGTCAACGCATGGTTTGCCGACAAGGGCATCGCCGCGCTGGGCATTGGCGCCTTTGGCCCCACGGCAGTCAACCCTGCCTCGCCCCAATACGGCAAGATCCTGGAGACGCCCAAAACGGCATGGCGCTACTTTGATCTGCTGGGCACCATTCAAAACGAGCTCAATATTCCCTGTGGCTACGACACCGACGTCAACGTCGCCTGCTTGGGCGAGGTCACCTTCGGTTGCGCCCAGGGCCTCACCGACGTGGTCTACCTGACCATCGGCACCGGCGTGGGCGCCGGCGTGCTCTCGGGCGGCCAGCTCGTGCACGGTATGATGCATCCCGAAGCCGGCCATATCCTGGTCACGCGCGATCCGCGCGACACCATCGGCGAGCATAGCGCCTGCCCCTTCCACGACAACTGCCTCGAGGGCCTCATCGCCGGCCCCGGCGTTAAAAAGCGCTGGAATGGCAAGAGCGCCGGAGACATGGCCGAAGATCCGGAGGCCATGGACCTGCTCGCAGGCTACCTGGCACAGGCGCTCATGACCTACACGCTGTGCTACGCGCCGCAAAAGATCATCATCGGCGGCGGCGTGGCCGACCACACCCCCATCGTGCCGCTCGCACGCAAAAAGTGCGCCGAGATGCTCAACGGCTATATCGTCACGCCCGAGGTCAACGACATCGAAACCTACATTGTCAATAACAGCCTTGAGGGCAAGCAGGGCATCATGGGTTGTCTGGCCCTTGGCGCCCAGGCGCTCCAGTAAAGGACACATCAGCGGGGCGCAGCGTAGCCAAACTCGCAAAACGCCCGGAAAACGCCGTCACGCCCCGCAGAGGCCCTCAAACGCACAAGGCCGCCTAGGACCAAGCAAAACGTCCTAGGCGGCCTTTTTGGTGTACATCAGCGACCGTAAGAGATATCGGAGTACGACGCCTGTCGTCGCCCCGCAGCAGTCGATCATCACATCGGTAATCATGCCGGCGCGACCGGGCACAAATAGCTGGATCGTCTCGTCGATAGAGGGGACAAGCAGCAAGAACACCGCCGTGGGCAGCAACACATCAAACGTACGCCGGCCTTCGAGGTCAAAGGCGTGCGTCGCCAAGATGCCAAGCACCATGTACTCGGTAAAATGAGCGCACTTGCGCACGACGAAGTTGGTCACCCACTCGTATGGAAGCCCCAGGGTCTGCAAAAAGCCGCGAATGGATTCCATAATCGACAGGCTCAACGAACCAGAGCCCGTACCGGGAACCAGCGAATTGCCCCAAATGACGAGCACCATGGCGCAGGCGGCAAGCGCCCATTTTCGATCGACCTTAACCATGCGGCAATTATGCCTCCGCGCGCAGCGGCGTAAAGCTGGCGGTACCGCCCTCGATAACGCTCAGATAGGCACGACCCGTGCGCTTGACGGCCGCAGACTGCAGACGGTTGATTTCTTCCTCGAGAATCTGATTGACGCGCTCATGACGACGGTTTTCCATAACGCCGGCAGCGATAGCCTCGGCGCGCTCGATACCCTCGCGCGAGATACGCGCGGTATCCTCGGGAAGCACGGAGCTGTGGCGGCCGACATAGACGGGAGCAACCGAGACAGGTGAGGCTGCAGGCGTGGGCACCGCCACGGGGGCGGGCTCGGCAGCCTCGGCCATGATCGCCATAGCGGCGGCCCACATGTCCTCGTGGCCCGAATAATCGGCCATGGGGATATCTTCCTCAAGAGAGGCATCGGGGAGACTGTCGGTATCCACGCGATCCTGGGCATCGATAGACGCAGTGATGGCGGCAGGCTCGTCCAGATCGGAGAGATCCACACCCTTGGCATCGGAAATGATGGGCATGCTGGCGAGCTTGGCGTTGTACGGCGCCGCCTCCGCGGCCTGCATTTGGGCCGAAGCGCCCCAAAGCGAGCTTTCGGCGGCTCGGCGAGCGGCAACGGTCTCCTCGTCGACAGCCAGGGGCTCATCGGCAAAGGGGTCGGCGACAGGAGCCACCTGAGCTGCGCTCTGTTGGCCGGTCGAAGCGGCCGCCGCGGCAGAAGTGTACGCAGCCGACGACGCGCCGCTATAGGCGGCATTGTTGGCGGCGTTGGCCACAAGCGCCACGAAGGCTGCGGTACTACCCGCAGGGGCGGCGTGAGAGCCCGAGACGGCGCGTGCGGCAGCGGCAATGTCATCGCGATTGTAAGAACCGGTCTTTCCACCGTTGGTGAGCTCATCGATTGCGACCTGGTAGACATCGCGCGAACGCACGGGATCGCAGCTGACCGGGGAATCGTCATCGAGCATGCTGTCGATCATAGACCAGGCCTCGGCCTCATCCATGGCGTTAGCCGCGCGCGCGATGGTGGGAACGCCATCGTCGGCGTGACGGCGCTGGAACGCACCGGTCAGGCCGGAGAGAAATGCGGAAGAAGGCTGTGCGGCATTGGCCTGATCAGCCGGAGCCGCAGGCTGAGGCGCCGCCCCCTGCTGCTGTGCGGGAATCGAGGCGGTCTTGAACTCGTTGTGGGTCCGGCCAAACTGAGCGGCGCCGCCCACGGCATCGGGCTCAAACAGGCGGCCATCGTGCTCGGCACGATACTCGGAGATGCCCAGCGAGGCTGCGTAGATGCCCACGCCCGCCACCGCACCAACGGCGAAGGGAACCGCGCCCGCGACAACCGTCTCGTTGACCGACGAGAACGGCAACGTCGCGGCATACATCACCACGGGGGCGGCAAGGCCGATCCCGCAGGAAAGTCCGGCAAGGACTGCTCGTTGTGTTGCATCAGAAGAAGCCATGAGCTCTCCCCATCTTCCAGCACCCAAATCGCATCATTCAGTTGGCTGCGCGAGAGAAGATGAAGCGGGGCTATGCCCCAAAGCAACGGTATATGGTTCGTTTCATCTGCGTTTTCCGTCGCGAAGCTTAAAAGTTATTATGCGAAACCGACCCTCCGATTGCAAGCGATGAGGCCGGATTATGGCTCGAAAACTGCTGCTTGTCGGTCATAAGGTCAAAAAATGTTGCCGAGTGGCGCCGTAAAGAAAGGGCCGGGGCATAAACCCCGGCCCGATTGCCCGTTCTTATGGCGATATAGCGTGCGGCTTTTGGTCTAAAACGTCTGCTCGTAGTCGCTGTGCTTTTTGGCCGAACGCACCAGGAACTCCTGGTTGGTGTTGGTGCCCTTAAGACCCTTAATAAACGACGCCGCCGCGCGCTCGGTGTTGTTCATACCGGCGAGAATGCGACGCAGGCCGAAGACAAACGGGCGCATCTGCTCGTCGACCAGCAGGTCCTCGTTGCGCGTACCGGAGGCAACGGGGTCGATGGCCGGGAAGATGCGGCGATCGGCAAGATCGCGGTCGAGCTTGAGCTCCATGTTGCCGGTGCCCTTGAACTCCTCAAAGATGACCTCATCCATCTTGGAGCCGGTGTCGATAAGGGCGGAGGCGAGGATGGTGAGCGAGCCGCCGTTTTCGATATTGCGGGCTGCACCCAGGAAACGCTTGGGCGGATAGAGAGCTGCCGAATCGACGCCGCCCGAAAGGATACGACCCGAAGCGGGTGCCGCCAGGTTGTAGGCGCGGGCAAGACGCGTGATGGAGTCGAGCACCACCACGACATCGCCGCCCAGCTCCACAATGCGCTTGGCGCGTTCGATGACGAGCTCGGCCACGCGGGTGTGGTTCTCGGCAGGCATATCGAAGGTCGAGGCCACGACCTCGCCCTTGATGGAGCGCTGCATATCGGTGACCTCTTCGGGGCGCTCGTCGACGAGTAGGCAGATGAGGTGCACCTCGGGGTTGTTGATCGAGATGGACTGGCAGATCTTCTTAAGGATCGTTGTCTTGCCGGCCTTGGGCGGCGACACGATCAGGCCACGCTGGCCCTTGCCGATCGGCGACACGATATCGATAGCGCGACCGGTAATGGAGTCCTTGCCGTGCTCCATACGCAGCGGCTCGTTGGGATAGACCGGGGTAAGGTCGCCGAACTTGGGGCGGTTGCGGATCTGCTCGGGATCCATGCCGTTAACGGTCTTGATCTTGGCGAGGCCGGCGCGCTTGTCGCCGCCGCGCGAGGGGCGCAGCGAACCCTCGATGACATCGCCCGTACGCAGACGCGCGGAGCGGATGAGGTAAGCGGGGACGAAGGCGTCCTCGTTGGACTTCATGTAACCGTGGGCATGGATGATGCCGGAGCCGTCCGGGCGAATCTGCAGGATGCCCTTAATATCGCGGAAGCCCTCGGCCTTCGCGGCGGTCGTGTAGATCTCCTCGACAAGCTCGGCCTTCTTCTTGCCGGTCGTCTCGATCTCGAACTCTTTTGCCTTCTCGCGCAGCTCGGCGACCTTCATGGCCGCAAGCTCCTCGCGCGAAAGCGTGGGCTCGGTGGGGGCGGCGTTGCGCTCCTTGTTGCGCTGCTTGCGGTCGCGCTGACGGCTGCGGCGGTCGTTGTTGCGATCGTCCTTGCGGTCGTTGCGCTCGTCGTTGCGCTTGTGCTGACGGCGGCCGGGACGGACACCCGCTTCGGCCTCGGCGCCCCCGTCAGCCGCGGCTGCGGGCGCATCGGTGCCGGACGGGGCCTCGCCCTCTGCCTTGGCATCGGCGTTGGCATGGGCGCTGGGATCGGCGTCGCCCTGCTGCTCGGCAACCTTGGCCCTTGCGGACTTCTTGCGCGTACGCTTGGGCTTCTCAGTTGCCGGCTGATCGGCGCTCTCGGCCTCGGAAGCGGCATCGGCGGTTACCTCCGAGGACTTATCGTCGACGGGCTTGGCCTCAGCCTTGACCTTCGCCTTCGTCGAGCGCTTTGCCGCGGTGCGACGGCTGCGGCCGGGACGGACATCGGCGGGCTCGGCATCGGCAGATGCGGGAGCCTCGGTGGACGGAGCGTCCTGGACCGGGGCATCAACCGTGGCCGTAGGCTCGGCCGTCACCGCTGCGCCCTGGGCAGCAGCTGCTGCGGCAGCGGCTTTCTCGGCCTCAACATACGCCTTGGGCTTGCGGCCGCGACGATGCGGGCGCAGAGCCGGATCAACGACGGGAACCTCGTTGACCTCAGCGTGCACGACGGGCTCAGCGGAGGAAGCGCCCTCCCCTGCCGCAGAACGAGCCGGAGCTTCAGCGACCTCAGGAGTCAGCTGCTCGACGGGCTGCTGCGTCTTGGCTGCCGCACTGCGACGCGTGCGCGGTGCCGGCTTCTCGGCCGACTGTTCGGCAGCAGGAGCCTCGGGGGCGACCGGCGCAGCGAACTCAGTCAATGCCGCGGCCTCGCGCTCGGCAGCGCGACGGCGGGCACGCACAACCTGGGCCTCGCTAATCTGCGCCAGTGCACGGGCCTGCGCGACCTCATCGGAAATGGGGGCCGAAGCATCGGTGGCAACGGGGCGCTTCGCGCGCGTGGTGCGCGTCGTACGACGCTTGGGCTTTTCGGCATCCTCGCCGTCCGCAGCAGGCTTGGCCAAACGACGCGTGCGCTTAGGCTTAGCGGGAGCAGCCTCCTCGCTAGCAACGGGCGTGGTGGGCGCGGCGGCCTTAAGCGCCTCGGGAGCCGAGACCTGCGCCGGCGCGGAAAGCACGGCCTGGTCCGACGTAACCGGTGCAGCGGGAGCCGTTTGCGTCGTCGTTATTTCGTTTTCTTGTTGTTGATCAGACACAGTGTTTGCTCAACTTTCTTTTCAAGCCCTGTGATCACATGCTCCCTGCATAAACCTTCAGGGCGGCTAAACAGTCTAGCTCCGTCAAATACCGACGGACATCATTGATCTGTATAGAGATGATTGCGTTATATACGCAGCGTTAGTGTAACACAACCGCAACCACCTGCAACTTAGTCATCGGGGACGTTCTTAAACGACTAGTCAAAAGGGATGCTCTTTACAAAGTTCCGGCGTACACCATCGCCGCATCAAAAGCTGCGGTGAAATAGTTCCCAAATCCCGGCCGGCACCCCTCAAGCAGGAACCATTCCACCGCAACTCATAAGAAGAAGGCAGATCAAGCCTCAAGCATCGAGAAAACGGAACAGCTAAGGGACAAGGGCATCGGCCCCAAGATCGATGTGCCACGAATCGCGCCCATCTACTACGTTTGCCCCCGCACCCCTGACCATACTCACTATTTTTCGAAAGTCGCAGACCTGCTACCTGCGGTTTTAATATTGCGATTTTCGGCGTGGTTCGGGGTACGCACTTAAACGTAGTAGATGCCCCCGATTCTTGGCAGAAGGTATCCCACCGTTCCTCCACGGGACAAAAATGATCCGTTTTCCTCCGTCCCCTAGGGTCATTTTCAAAACTATGGCTGTTTACTACGATGAATCGCTCAACCACGACCACGCCAAAAACCGAAAAAATAAAACCCCAGCTAGATGGCTTGCACTTTTCGGTGAAAAGCCCGTGTGATTGGAATCCCTCGATTCATCGTAGTAAACCGGTATAGTTGCGATTTGGTAGCATTTTCCAGCAAGCCAAATTGTCTCGCTAAACGCAAAAAGCCCGACCTCCGCATGGGAGATCGGGCTTTCGAGGCTCAGTCAAACCAAACCAACGCAGTCAAACGACCAGCGCTTACATCTGCTCGGGGGCAGAAACGCCAACGAGGGTAAGCACCAGGGCGAGCGTCACACGGACGGCGTCGCAGGCGGCCAAACGGGCGCGCGAGAGCTCGGGGTCGACGGGATGGCCCTCGCTCGGAAGGACCTGGCAGGCGGCGTAGAAGCTGTGGAAGTCGCCGGCGAGCTCCTCGGCAAAGTGCGTCAGACGGAACGGGGCGCGGTCGCGAGCGCAGCTGGCAATCAGGTCGGTGAGCTCGTTGAGCTTACGCGAAAGGGCGAGCTCGGTCGGGTCGGTCAGCAGCGAGTAATCGACGTTCTCAC
>CAJMLB010000017.1:0-33301 GCA_905214145.1 uncultured bacterium
ATGCGAACCTCCAGTCCGGACCGCCCCGCGGTCCAACTTTCTGTCCGCACCCCCCCTAGGCCTTTAAACGGTCCGTATTTCACCGCAACTGACAGGGATATCCGAAAGATCGACCAGAAACGAGGACCCGCCATGATGGCAGACCACAAATCGGTGACCCGTATGCTCAAGACGGCACGCGGTCAGATCGACGGCATCTTGCGGATGGTCGATGAGGACCGCTATTGCGTCGATATTTCCACGCAGCTCATGGCCACGCAGGCACTCCTCGCGCGCATTAACGCCGACGTGCTCAAGGCGCATATCGAGGGCTGCGTGACTTCGGCAATCGAATCGGGCGACGAAGACCTCAAGGCCGCCAAGCTCGCCGAGATCGAACGCGTTGTCGACAAGCTCTCCAAGTAATTGGGGCATTGGGGACAGACTTCTTTACACCGTCTTGGTGTTCCGGGGACAGGTATGTTTGCACCGCATTGGTGTAGATTAACCTGTCCCCCTTGCTCTAAATCGGGTATAAAGGCGTGCAGCATATCGAACGAAAGGCAATTTGCATGAATGACTTTATGAAGGGTCGCAATGGCGCCGATGAACTCACCATCGTAATGGGTTTTGCCGGCATCATCATCGCGATGATCGGATCGATAGCCCGCATCCAGTGGCTCAGCTGGATCGCCATCGCCGTCATCGTAATTGGCGTGCTGCGCGGCCTGTCCAAAAATACCGATGCACGTCGCAAGGAGAACAAGGCCTTTGTCGCTGCGACCGCCAATGTCCCCGGCTTGGGCAAGTTCGTCGCCAGTTTGGGCGGCGGCGCTGCAGCGGCCAGCACCTCACGCGCGGCCGGCACCAGCAAGGAGGACTTTGAGCGTGCCAAACGCACGGCTAAGAAGATGTGGAAGGGCCGCAAGACCACGGCATACCTCAAGTGCCCCAACTGTGGCCAAATGCTCTCCGTCCCCAAGGGCAAAGGCAAGATCCGCGTCACCTGCCCCAAGTGCCACGCCAAGATGGAAACGCGCTCATAGCCGCCATACCATGGGACAAAATAAAAGCCGAGGCCTCGCACTGAGACCTCGGCTTTTGCATGGGGCGACATCATTCGATAAAGCTGTCGCCCCGTCGCGCCAGCGCCTAAGCTACGCCGTCGCGAGCGAGCTCCTCTGCCAGGGCTTCTGCCGGCATGGCCATAATCGCGTCGAGCTCCGCGTCAACCTCGGGGATACGCTTGACCTTGAGTTTGCGCACCAGATCACCGCGACACATCACGTGTATCGGCTCACGCAGAGCGCACAGGTCATCGAGCGGGTTCTCGCGCGTCACCAGGATATCGGCGGCCTTACCGCACTCGATTGTGCCGGTCTCGCCGCCCAGCCCCAGCAGCTCGGCATTGACTTGCGTAGCCGTATGCAGCGCGAAGGCGTTGCTCACGCCCACATACTTGGCAAAATAGGCCACCTCACGCCACATGTCATACTGCGTCACGAACGGGCAGCTCGAATCCGTGCCTAGGCCCACCCTAACACCAGCTTCCAGTGCGGCACGGGCGCTCTCGATGATGCCCGAGCACACGATGTCGCCGTTCTTCTTTTGCGTATCGGTCGAATGAGTCTTTTCCGGATCGAGCAATACAAACGGCAGCGCCGGGCTGATAGTGCAGGTCACGCTCGGCGCACGTCCCTCGAGCTGCGTACCCGCGGCGCCACGGTACAGCTCCAGAATCTCGGGCGTCAACGGAGCGCCGTGCTCAATCGTGTCAACGCCGGCCTCAAGCGCGGCCTTCACGCCCTCGGTACTCTCGACATGAGCCATAACCGGAAGGCCCATATCGTGCGCTGCCTTGCACGCCGCCGCGGCAACCTCCACGGGCATGCGCAGCACGCCCGGCTCGCCCACCTCGGTAGCGTCGAACACGCCGCCCGTCACGAACAGCTTGATGACATCGGCACCGCGCGCATACAGGTCGCGCACCTGCTCGGCCGCTTCGGCGGGACTGTTGGCCACCTGGGCGAACAGGCCCGCACCATGGCCGCCCGGCACCGTGACACCCGTTCCCGGCGCCACCAGGCGAGGACCTTGGTACTTGCCGGCATCGATAGCATCGCGCACGGCAAGATCGGCAAACAGCGGGTCGCCCGCGCCGCGCACCGTGGTCACGCCGCTTGCCAGCTGCTGTTGGGCGCTGCCCTTAAGAATGTGGCGCACGATGGCGCGCCCCACGGGATTATCGAGCTTCTTCATCAGCGCGCCCGCATCGCCCGCCGAAACCGGCTTGCCCGAACCGCACAGATGCACATGCATATTGATGAGGCCTGGCATGAGATACGCACCCGCCAGGTCGATAACCTCGGCACCCGCAGGCGCCTGCGCCACAGCACTCGGCCCCATCCACGTGATGACACCGCGCTCAACGGCCACGGCCATATCGGGTTGCGGCTCCATATGCTCCGAACCATCCAGAACGGTCGCATTGATAAACAACGTGGGACGATCGGCAGAGGCCATATCGAGCTCCTCCCTCGCAATTAACTTGAACATTTGTCCATTATCACCCCGCGCGACAGGGTTACTGCGGACATATCGGCTAACGGGAGGAAGAGAAGGGCGTGAGGATGAACAGACCAGTGCAGCGATGCTTCGGTCGTTCCAGCAAAACGTCTTGATCTATAACAGTAAGCTCGGTTTTGAGCCGCCAGATGTTACAGATCGAGATTTTCAGTCGTGCGTCCAACCTTTGTCTCAATCTGTAACAGTTGGGTCGAATTTTGGCCATCAGATGTTACAGATCGAGATATTCCCAGCCCCGTCGTCAAACGTCTAAATCTGTAACAAGTAGACAGGTTTTCGGCCTCTAGATGTTACAGATTGAGATCTTTTAGCGGTAGCCAACCTTTTGTCTTGATCTGTAACAGTTACGAGGCCAAACGGCCCCTTGTTGTTACAGATCGAGACAAACTCGGCAGGAACAACCACATTCGCGTCAGTTGCACCCCTTAGCGCCCACACCACTGACGCTTCCATTCCTCAGCCAAATCGGCCCGCTGCGAAATACCCGCTAGCCTCATCTTTTCAACCAGCTTCCCCGGGTTCTTGAGTTCATCAAACGTGAACCGAAGCACCTTGTGCCCGAGCATTGTCAGATGAGATTCACGCTGACGCTCTGCCACGAACGGGTCGACCGACTCCCGACCCTCGCCGTTCTGCAAGGCATACTTCCCCTTTCCGTCGAGCTCGCCGATGACACGTGTCCCGTCCTCGAGCCTCCAGAAATAATCGACCCGAAACACCTGGCTCGAATCGAGCGGATCGCGAAACTCCACCTGCAACTCCGGAACCGGAAAGCCGTATGCAATAAAGAACGCTCGGAACCGAGACTCGCCACCGTTTTCGGACAGCCCGTCCGCGTGCGACACAATCACCTGAGCCCTGCGATACCCGCGCCTGCCCTCGCAATCGGCCTGGAGCCGTTCGCAGAGGTCGTCGCGCGACATGCCCTTCGCCCGCAGTGCAGAATCGGCAATCGCCAACCCGTAGGAGAACGGCGCACGCAGCAAGCAATCCTCCACCGTGCGCCAAAACGGCGTCACTCGAACGCCGTCGACGCGCTCAAGCGCACCCGCCGCCTGCGGACGCAGAAGCCTACACCCCACACTCAACGCCACCGAACAACCCGTCTTGACCAAGTAACGCGGCCCGAGCAGATCATTCGGCACCTCCAGGCCCCATATCAGCGCGGCGTCATACCCCCAAAACGCCCAATCGGGGTGAAACTCGGCAAGCCCCTTGATGGTCAACCGCGCCCGCTCCGGCGGCGTCAATGCATCCCATTCATGCTGAAAACAGAATAGGTGCGATTCGGGCTCCGCAATATCGTCTGCACCCACATGGCGCCGCAGCCACATGAGCTCGGCATTGTCGTGCGTCACAAGCAGCACGCCTTGTTCAGCCGCCTCCGTGAGCCTGGCAAGCATCCTATTCCGCGCCAAGGTGTTACGTGTTGCATGCTTGTGTTTGATAACGGTATTAGACACTTCCATCACCACCACATCGGAGAAATGGGCCATCGCCGCTGTTACCGCCGTCGACAAACGTCTCGACCTGTAACAGTTACGGGCACAAGCAGCCGCCAAACGTTACAGATCGAGACGTTCGCGCAGCATTGCACCTCTTTGTCTCAATCTGTAACAGGTAGACCGGTTTTTGGCCGCAAGATGTTACAGATCGAAATCTTTCGGCACCGCGTCCAACCTTTGTCTCGATCTGTAACAGTTAGGTCGAATTTTGGCCTGTAGATGTTACAGATTGAGACATTTCCCCTGCCAGGTTCAAAACATCTCGATCTGTAACAGTTAGACGTTCTCCAGGCCCCTAAACGTTACAGGTTTAGACAAACCAGCGGCGCTCAAGCATTCGTCTCGATCTGTAACAGGTAGACCGGTTTTTTGTCCCTGAACGTTACAGATCGAGATATAAAGGCAGAAGGCAAGGCAGGCGACAGCCGCCCATCCCCTACTCCCACTCCTGCTCATAAATATTGAGCGACTTTACGTAGCGCCCCTGGGCACCCATGATGTCGCGGACCAGCCTCAAAAAGAAGCTGATACGCGAGGTATCAAAGCCGTCTTCCAGGTCTTCCGGATGGACGGCACCAGGCCCATCGATCGCCGTATCGCTCAGGCGCGCTATGTCGTAGAGGTAGAGCTGCCCCGCCGTCAGCCAAACACCTTCGACGCACGCGATACGCACCGCAATCGCACCATCGCGCCAGCGCTCTTTTTGCACGATATGTGGGTCGTAAACATCAAAACGACGATCGGTGCGCGTGTCGCGCAGCGCGACCATACCAGTCGCAGGATCCTTGTCCAAAATGCCAAAGCGCGAGAAATACTGCGTGTCGCGCACCTGCTCGAGCCGCCTGAGCGAAGCAGGCGAAAGCGACGCCGGCGGCTCGTCAACATACAGCTCCGACAGCGTCTTGCCATGGTAATAGGGGCGCTCAAACAGCAGCCAATCGGTAAACGCCATGTTGTAGGCCGTGATTTCATTTTGCGAGGGCTCCTCGCAATAGCTGAGCCATGGATCGACTATCACTTCGAACTGTGTGCGCGCCGACTCCAAAAACTGAAACTTGCGCAGCATCCAAAACTGGGCCATATCGGCAATATCGTTACCGACAGATTCGGCCAGACGTCCCCGGTCCAAAACATGATCAGCCATGGCATCCTCCTCAAACTGATGAACCTCAATTTGAGCTTACGAGGAGGGCCGGTGGTCGCCGCCAGCGCGGGCGAAATGGGCATCAGGCTGCAAACCAGATGCTGACCAAACACTTGACGGGATACTTGCAGATTATACAAATTGCCACAAAATCGCAGATAGAACTAGACGAATCACCTGCACTGCTGTCCGCAAGCAACTAAAGCCGCCACATAAACAGCAGAGCGCAACGAACGCAAACGTCAACAGGCAGGCAACCAGACGTCGGCAAACGAGCAAAACGCTCGCAAGCCCGCAAGGAGTGGCCCGGATGCCGGCACATAAGGAATGTCCCCAACTGCCGGCACTTTGGGACATTCCTCATGTGCCGGCCGTTGGGGACAGCCCTTGCCGATTCGATTGTTGAGTAGCTCCGTGATTGCCTTACAGCCTCAAGTCCTCGGCGACCTCGGCAGCGCAGGCGAGGGCATCGGCCATGGCGCTCACCACGAGCGAGCTGCCGTTGCGGGCATCACCGGCCACATACACCGGCGCGGCATCCGCAGCAACACCATCCACGCGGGCCGCAAGGTGCGAGCCTTCGGAGGCCATCACGGGCAGCGGGCGGCCCGCCGTGGCAGCGGGCACGCCGACGGCTTCGAACACGCTGTGCTCCGGACCCGTAAAGCCGCAGGCGATGAGCACCAGCTGCGCCGGCACTTCGCGCTCGGAGCCCGCAATGCGTTCGGGCTTGCCGACCGACCAATCCAGGTTGACCACGCGCAGGCCCGCGGCCGCGCCCTTCTTGTCCAGCAGCACCTCAAGCGTATCCACGCCCCAGGCACGCATCTCGCCACCCATCGCAGCGATAGCCTCCTGCTGGCCGTAGTCGGTCTTCTTAACGTTGGGCCACTGCGGCCAGGGGTTGCTCGCCGCGCGCTTATCGGGCGCAGCCGGCAAAAACTCAAACTGGCGCACGCTGCGCGCACCCTGGCGCACCGCGGTACCCACGCAGTCGTTGCCGGTATCGCCGCCGCCAATGACCACAACGTCCAAGCCGTGCGCGTTCACCGCGAGCTCACCACCATCGAGCACCGAGACGGTCGAAGCCGTCAGGTAGTCCACGGCATACACCACGCCCGGGGCATCCACGTTCGTAGCCGAAAGACCGCGGGGCGCACGAGCACCGGCAGCCACCACAACGGCGTCAAAGCCATTGAGCTTAGCCGCCACTGCAGGGTTCGTAACGTCAGCGCCCAGCTCAAAGACGATACCCAGCTCGCGCATGAGCGCCACGCGACGCTCGACCACGGACTTCTCGAGCTTCATATTGGGAATGCCGTACATGAGCAGGCCGCCCGGACGGTCGTCGCGCTCAAACACCGTCACGCGGGCGCCGCGACGCGCGAGCTCCCACGCAGCCACCAGGCCAGCAGGACCGGAGCCGACCACGGCAACCATGGGCGCGCCCTCCCCCGCCGGCTCAAAGCGACGCGGACCGCCATTTGCCCACTCATGGTCGCTGATCGCGCGCTCGTTGTCATGAATCGTCGTGGGCTGACCATCGACCGAACCCAGGTTGCACGCGGCCTCACACAGTGCCGGGCAAACGCGGCTCGTGAACTCGGGCATGGGCGAGGTGAGCGACAGGCGCTCGGCCGCCTCCTCCCAGCGGCCGCGGTACACCAGCTCATTCCACTCGGGAATCAGGTTGTGCAGCGGGCAGCCGCTCGGGCGTGCCTTGCCAAAGCTCGCGCCCATCTGGCAAAACGCCACGCCGCACATCATGCAGCGGCTCGCCTGGGCGCGGCGTACGTCGTCATCGAGTTCCACGTACAGCGGATCAAAATCATGGCTGCGCTCCTCCACGGGGCGAAGCTCGTGGGTCACGCGATCGATATCAAGAAAAGCGCCGGGCTTACCCATGGCACTTACGCCTCCTTCTTGGTCGAAGCAACAGAGCTGGCAGCCACGGACGCAGCGCCCGCAGCACCGCCCGCGACATCAAAGCGAGCAACATCCGCGGCGCTCGCGCGACCGGTCACGATGTCAAACGCCAGCTCCTCAGCCTGCGCATGCGTCTTGCCCACGGCCTCGGCCGCGGCGACGATCGCCAGCACGCGCTCGTACTCGGTCGGAATGACCTTCACAAAGTGCTTGCTCATCGTCTCAAAGCTGTAGAGCAGCTTAATGCCGCGCGGGCTCTGCGTCGCGTCCACGTGCTCCTGGATGAGCGCGCGAATCTGCGCCAGCTCGCCGGCCGTCGGGGCCTTGAGCTCCACGCTCTCGTGGTTCACACGGGCATCGAGCGTGCCGTACTGGTCAAAGACGTAAGCCACGCCGCCCGTCATACCGGCGGCGAAGTTCTGCCCGACCTCGCCCAGGATGAGCGCCAGACCACCCGTCATGTACTCGCAACCATGGTTGCCGCAGCCCTCGACCACCACGGTGGCGCCGGAGTTGCGCACGCCAAAACGCTGGCCGGCCAGACCGTTAATGAAGCCGCGGCCGCTCGTGGCACCAAAGAACGCCACGTTGCCCACGATAATGTTCTCGTCGAACTTGTAGGTCGCATGCGGGTTGGGGCGTACCGACACCTCGCCGCCCGAAAGACCCTTGCCAAAGTAATCGTTGGCATCGCCGCACACGTTAAGCGTAATGCCGCGCGGCAGAAAGGCGCCAAAGCTCTGACCGGCCGAACCGTCGCAGTCGATGGTGATGGAGCCGGCGGGCAGGCCCTCGGGATGCGCCTTGGTCACCGCATTGCCCAGGATGGTGCCCACGCAACGGTTAACGTTGGCGATATCGGCGCGGAAGCAAATCGGACGCAGGTGCGCACGGGCATCGGCCGTATAGGGCACAAACAACGTGGAGTCGAGCGTCTTGTCGAGCTCGCTGTCCGCGGCCATCTGCGGCAGGAAGTGACGGCCGTCGGCACCCGGGATGTGGGCACCAAACTCACAGGTCGCGCTCGCCAGAACGGGCGACAAATCGAGCAGGTTGGCCTTGCGGTTGCCCGGCACCTCGATCTGGCGCAAGCACTCGGGATGACCGACCATCTCGTCGACGGTGCGGAAGCCCAGGCTCGCCATGACCTCGCGCAGCTGCTCGGCAACAAAGAGCATAAAGTGCTCAACATGCTCGGGCTTGCCGCGGAAGCCGCGACGCAGGCGGCAGTTTTGCGTGGCGATGCCGGCCGGCAGGTATCCTGCTGGCAGTCGCGCTGCATGAGGCAGCCCATGGAGATGAGCGGCATGGTTGCAAAGCCAAACTCCTCGGCGCCCAGCAAGCAGGCGACGGCAACATCGGTGCCGTCCATGAGCTTGCCGTCGGCCTCGAGCACCACGCGGGAGCGCAGGCCGTTTTGCAGCAACGTCTGCTGGGCCTCGGCAAGACCAAGCTCCTGCGGCAGGCCGGCGTGCCAAATGGAATCGCGCGCCGCGGCACCCGAGCCGCCGTTATGGCCGCTGATCAAAATCTTGTCGGCGGCACCCTTGGCCACGCCGGTAGCAATGGTGCCGACGCCGGCCTCGCTGACCAGCTTGACCGACACGCGCGCACCGGGGTTGGCGTTCTTAAGATCGAAGATAAGCTCCGCCAGGTCCTCGATAGAGTAGATGTCGTGGTGCGGCGGAGGCGAGATCAGGCCGATGCCGGGCGTGGACTGACGGACCTCGGCGATCCAGGGGTAGACCTTCTTGCCGGGCAGGTGACCGCCCTCGCCGGGCTTGGCGCCCTGGGCCATCTTGATCTGGATCTCGAAGGCGCTGCACAGGTAACGGCTCGTCACGCCAAAGCGCGCGCTTGCCACCTGCTTGATCGCGGAGTTCTTGGAGTCGCCGTTAGCCAGCGGGGTCTCGCGACGCGGATCCTCACCGCCCTCGCCGGAGTTGGAACGGCCGTGCAGGCGGTTCATGGCGATGGCCATGCACTCGTGTGCCTCTTTGCTGATGGAGCCATACGACATGGCGCCGGTGTTAAAGCGGCGGACGATGTTGAGCGCGGGCTCGACCTCGTCGAGTGCCACCGGAGTGCGGCCGCTGGCATCAAAGTCGAGCAAGTCGCGCAGGCGCACGGCACGGCCGGTGCGGTGCAGGCGAGCGCTGTACTCCTTAAAGGTGTCGTAGCTGTCCTCGCGGCAGGCGGTCTGCAGCAGGTAGACAGTCTGAGGGTCGATCAGGTGATCCTCGCCACCGAGCGGGCGCCACTTGGTCAGGCCCAGCGTGGGCAGCTGATCGGGAGCCGGACTCTTAAGGATAGCGAGCGCGGCGTCGTAGCGCTCGTTTTGCTCGCGCTCAACGTCCTCGACACCCATACCGCCCACACGGCTCACCGTACCGGCAAAGTACGCGTTGACGAACTCAGGCGTAAAGCCCACGGCCTCGAAGATCTGCGCCGAATGGTAGCTCTGCACCGTGGAGATACCCATCTTGGACATGATGGAGACGATGCCGGCGGTCGCAGCCTTGTTGTAGTTGGCGATGCCCTGCTCGGCCGTCACGTCCAGGTCGCCGTGTGCCGCCAGATCGCGGATGCACGCATGTGCGTTGTACGGATAGATGCCGCTCGCGGAGTAGCCCACCAGCGCCGCAAAGTCGTGCGGAGATACGGCATCGCCGCACTCCACCACAATGTCGGCAAAGGTACGCACGCCGGCGCGGATCAGGTGATTGTGCACGCAGCCCACGGCAAGCAGCGACGGCACGGGCACTTCGCCCGCTCCGGCGCGATCGCTCAGCACCACAATGTTCACGCCGTCGCGGACCGCAGCCTCGACGTCCTCGGCAAGCTGCTTGAGCGCAGCCTGCAGCGCACCCTCACCGGCATCGCGGCGGTACACGGCACGGAAGCGACGGGTCTTAAAGCCCACGCGGTCAATCGCACAGATGCGCTCGAACTCCTCCTCGTTGAGCAACGGGCGCTCCAGGCGCACCAGCTGGCAGGCCGTACGGGAATCCTCGAGCAGGTTGCCGTGGTTGCCCAGATAGAGCGTGGTCGAAGTCACCATGTGCTCGCGAAGGGCATCGATGGGCGGGTTCGTGACCTGAGCGAACAGCTGATAGAAATAGTCAAAGAACGAACGCGTCTTCTTGGACAGGCAAGCCAGCGGCGCGTCGATGCCCATCGAGGCGAGCGGGGCCTTGCCCTGCTGGGCCATGGGACGCACGACCTCGTCGACGTCATCCCAGTGGTAGCCGAGCTTGGCCATACGCACGGCGGCGGGCATCTCGGCGTCCTCGGCGGGCGTTGCCGCAACGGGCTCATCGAGCGCGTCAACGGTCAGCGTCTCCTCGGCAATCCAATCGCGGTAGGGCTTTTCCTTGGCATAGCGGGCGCGCAACTCGTCGTTGTAGATCACGCGGCCGCGAGCAAAGTCGACCTCGAGCATCTGGCCCGGTCCCAGACAGCCGCTCGTCAGGATGTTCTCGGGGCTCACCTCGATGGTGCCCACCTCGCTTGCCAGCATAAAGCGACCGTCGCGCGTCACATAGTAGCGGGCGGGACGCAGGCCGTTACGGTCGAGGGCGGCACCCAGGGTGCGACCGTCGGTAAAGGCGATGGCGGCAGGGCCGTCCCAAGGCTCCATGAGCATGGACTGGTAGGCGTCGTAGGCGCGGCGCTCCTCGCTCAGACTGTCGTTGTGGTCCCACGGCTCGGGCAGCAGCATGGACGCGGCACGCGTGAGCGGGCGACCGTTCATGACCAAGAACTCGAGCACGTTGTCCAGAATCGCGGAGTCGGAGCCCTCGCGGTTGATGATGGGCATCACACGCTCAAGATCGTGCTGCAGCACGGGGCTGTACAGATTGGGCTCGCGGGCGCGAATCCAGTTGACGTTGCCCTTGAGGGTGTTGATCTCGCCGTTGTGGATGATAAAGCGGTTGGGGTGCGCGCGCTCCCAGCTGGGCGTGGTGTTGGTGGAGTAGCGCGAGTGGACGAGCGCCACGGCCGTCTTGACGGCGGCGTCGTTGAGGTCGATGAAGAAGCGGCGCATCTGCGTGGCGACCAGCATGCCCTTGTACACGATGGTGCGCGAGCTCATGGAGCACACGTAGAAGATCTTGTCGCGCAGGGCAAACTCGGCGTCGGCCTTCTTTTCGATGGTGCGGCGGCACACGTACAGGCGGCGCTCGAAGGCATCGCCGGCGGGCGTGTCGTCCGGACGGCCCAGGAAGGCCTGCAGGATAGTGGGCATGCAGGCGCGGGCCGTCTCGCCCAGGTCGTGCGGGTCGACCGGCACCTCGCGCCAAAAGAGCAGCGGCACGCCGGCCTCGGCGCAGCCCTCCTCAAACACGCGGCGGGCATCCTCTACGCCCTTGTCGTCCTGCGGAAAGAACAGCATGGCCACGCCATAGTCGCCCTCTGCCGGCAGAATCTGGCCGCACTTTTGAGCCTCTTTACGGAAAAAGTGATGCGGAACCTGGAACAGGATGCCAGCGCCGTCGCCAGTGTTCTTCTCGAGTCCCGTGCCGCCGCGGTGCTCCAAGTTGACCAGAATGGACAGCGCATCGTCCAGAATCTGGTGATGGCGCTCACCGTTGATATCGGCAAGCGCGCCGATGCCACATGCGTCGTGGTCGAATTCGGGGCGATAAAGGCCCTGCTGCTGAGCGGAATCTGCCTGCATCGCGATCCTCCCCTAGATATTAGACAGTCAGTTGAATAGGCATACTAGGAGCATCGCCGGCCCGTCGTGTTTCCCGCCCGTTTCGAAACAATCGCGTAACGCGCGCCCTGCGAGTGGACACCACCGACCTCAAGGGCGACAACATAGGCCCCAAGTTCGGCCTGTAAGCTCGCCGCTTCAAACATCTCGATCTGTAACAGGAAGACCCAATTTCGACGACTAACTGTTACAGATTGAGATGTTTTCGAGAGACGGTTCCGAATGTCTCAATCTGTAACACGAAGGACCGGTTTTGGCGGTCAGCTGTTACAGATCGAGATATTCCATAGGACCATTTCTTCCTGTCTTGATCTGTAACACCTAGGCCCAATTTCCATCCCTAGTTGTTACAGATCAAGACATTTCGGCAATCCTCTTCCACCGGCCTATCCAAATACAACAATTTTGTTAGTCTTGGTTAACTGTTTGGCCTAAAACGGGTATCCTTTGCGGAGTCAAACAAGCGGCACGCAGGAGCGCACCATGCTCAACCATCTCAAACATCATTTTGGCTCCCGACGCACCGGCGGTCACGGAGGACTCGACATCGCACGGCATATCGGCCCCGGATTGCTCGTGACCGTCGGCTTTATCGACCCGGGCAATTGGGCCTCCAATATGGCCGCGGGCTCGCAGTTTGGCTACGCGCTGCTGTGGATCGTCACGCTGTCGACGATTATGCTCATCGTGTTGCAGCACAACGCGGCACACCTGGGCATCGCCACGGGCATGTGTCTTGCCGAGGCCACGACACGTTATCTCCCCCGCTTCGTTGGGCGCACGGTGCTCGCCAGTGCCTATCTCGCGACCATCGCCACCGCCATGGCCGAAGTCCTGGGCGGTGCGATCGCGCTTCAAATGCTCTTTGGCCTGCCCGTACGCGCCGGCTGCACCATCGTCGCGGCAGTATCGATTGCCATGCTCATGACAAGCTCCTACAAACGCGCCGAGCGATGGATCATCGCCTTCGTGGGCGTGGTGGGACTCTCGTTTTTAGCCGAGCTTGCACTAGTCAAGGTCGACTGGCCGCAAGCCGCCACAAGCTGGATCACACCCAGTATGCCCACCGGCTCGGCCGCGATTATCGTAAGCGTCCTAGGCGCGGTCGTTATGCCCCACAACCTCTTCCTGCACTCCGAAGTCATCCAATCCATGCACTTCGAAGGCCAAGGCGAGCGAGTTATCGAAGAACGTCTGCGCTACGAGCTCTTCGACACGCTCTTTTCGATGGGCGTGGGCTGGGCAATCAACTCGGCCATGGTCATCCTGGCCGCAACGACCTTCTTTGCGCACGGCATTGTCGTAGACGACCTCGCCGTCGCAGCGACCACGCTCTCCCCCATTCTGGGCCCGGCGAGCTCGACCATCTTTGCCGTGGCGCTGCTGTTTGCGGGCCTCTCGAGTAGTGTAACGGCGGGCATGGCGGCGGGCACCATCACCGCGGGCATGTTCGACGAGGAATACGACATCCACGACCGACATTCCTCGATCGGGGTGGTGGCCTGTTTCGTCGGCGCAGTGGCGGCGTGCCTGGTCGTCCCGAATCCTTTTGAGGGTCTCATTTGGAGTCAGGCGCTGCTGTCGCTTCAACTGCCGATTACGGTCTTTGTGCTCATACGACTCACCAGCTCACGACGCGTCATGGGCAAATACGCCAACTCGCGCCCGCTCAACGCGCTGCTCGTAGGGATCGGCGCCATCGTGACGATCCTCGATGTCGTGTTGTTGACAGGGATGTAATGGGGCGGGGCACCTACCCAGGCAAACGTCTCAATCTGTAACATCTAGATACGCTTTTGATGTCTAGATGTTACAGGTCGAGATCATTCCGAGGGACAGCTCCGTTTGTCTCGATCTGTAACACGTAGACCCCGTTTTCACTGTTAGATGTTACTGATTGAGATCTTCTGCCGGACGGTTTTGGTTTGTCTCGATATGTAACAAGTGGGCCCAATTTCCACTTCTAGATGTTACAGATCGAGACATTTCTTCAGCTCCAACCTTTTGTCTCAATCTGTAACAGGAAGACCCGTTTTGAGCCGTTAGATGTTACAGATTAAGACCAAAGGTCGGCCGGACTCACGACAGGCAGGATCGGCTAACAGCAGCCGTGATCCCTTGGGGACGGAGGAAAAGGGCCCCGGCCGGGATATCCGACCGGGGCCCTTGGACAGAGCTATGTGTTGCTGCAAGTCGTGTGCCTGCGAGTTACTCCTCGACGAGCTCAAACTGATCGGGACCGACGCCGCAGATCGGGCACACGTAATCCTCGGGCAGCTCGGGCGTGTCGACCTCAACCTCATAACCGCAAACGATGCACACGAACTTATACGTCTTCTTTTCCTCAGCCATGATGTTCTCCTCTCGAACGTGACTGCTGGTGTACTTGCTTACTAGTATATATTCTCAATAATATAATGCAAGTATTTTTAAAACATTTCTAGCCTTGATACGAGGACGCCTTCGGAGGCGTCTTGCCCTTCAGGACCTTATGGTAGTAATCGTAGGTGAGCGGCGTCTCGTCGCTCAGGCGCTCGGCATCCTCGACCTCGCCGATAAACAGTAGATGCGTGCCCACGTCAACAGTGTCAATCAAACGGCAGCTAAACAAGGCCGCCGCATGCTCGGGAACATAGGGCATGCCCAGCGCGGTCTCGCGCGTCTCGTACTTGGCAAATTTGTCATAGTCGCTGCTAGTACGGAATCCAAAGTTGCCAATGTAGAGCATATCGGCCGTCTGATCGATCACGGTCAGCGCAAAGGCCTTGGCAGACGAGATAACACCAGACGTGACATTTTCCTTATTCACGGCAACCGAGATGCGCGGCGGCGTGGACGTCACCTGCACCGCCGTGTTGATGACGCAGCCGGCACGCAGCCCGTCGGCCGCAGCACTCACCACATACAGGCCACTCGGCATCGTAAAGAACGCAGTTTTGTCCATAACGACCACTCCCCTAACCCGGGATTGAACCTCATGGATGTATGTACCCACAAAAAAGGCGACGCCCATAACGGACGCCGCCTTTGAGACACATGTGTCAAAACAGTTAGGGAGGCGGGACAATCGCAGTAGGCCACCTCCCCGCAAGTCATGTGCCTAGCGGTTGCGCTCCTTAAGCGCACGATCGATCTCGCGCTGGACGTCGCGTTTTGCCATGTCTTCGCGCTTGTCGTAGAGCTTTTTGCCGCGGCCCAGGCCCAGCAGCAGCTTTACGCGGCCGTCGGTATTAAAGTAGAGCTCCAACGGCACCAGCGCATAGCCGCGGTTGCGCAGTTTGCCGTCAAGAAAATCGATCTCCTTGCGATGCAGCAGCAGGCGGCGCCGGCGATCGGGATCACGGTTCCACACGCCACCATGGCTGTAAGGGTGAATATGCAACCCCACCAGCCAGCACTCGCCGCCGCGAATCAGCGCAAAAGTGTCAGTGATCTGACAGGCGCGCTCGCGAATCGACTTGACCTCGGTACCGCTCAGTTCAATGCCACATTCGAACGTCTCGTCGATAAAGTACTCGTGATGCGCCGAGCGATTCTTGGAAATGAGCTTGCGTTCGCGCTTACTGGGCATCGCCGGCCTCCTTGACGCCGTCGGCTCCCTTGTCGTCACCTGCGCGCTTTGCCTTGCGCTCGGCGTTGAGCTCGGCATCGCTCTCGCGCACCAGCTTAATGATCGCCGCGCATGCCTCCTCGCCCACCAGATCGCGGGCACGGACCGTCAGGCGCGTAGCCTCCTGCTTATCACCGTCGCTCGCAGCGTCGGTCGCACACATAATCAGGCAAATGGCAATCTCGGCCGAAGGCGAGGTCGGCACGCCTTGCAGGGCCAGTTCACCCATCACGTGCTCGTCGCTCTCCTCGGCGGCATCCGGATAGGTGGTATGAATCTTGTTGAGCAGGCGCGTCGTGTGTGCATCGTTGGGCGCTAAGCGCAGTGCTAGACGCGCGCAACCCACGGCGGCCGAGACATTCTCGGTCTCGGGCTCCAAGAAGTACTGGCCCAGGTTGGAATAGGCGCGGGCGGCGCACTTGCCGTCGCTCGCACGCTCCAGCACCGAGAACGAGAGCGATGCCCATTCCTGTTTGTCCTCGAGTGCGCGGAACAGCTCGGCCAAGTCCAAGCGATAGTTGCAGTTCATGGGGTCCCAACGCACAGCCTGCATCAGGGCATTACGAGCGCTCACATAATCCTGCTGGCGAATGTAGGCAAACGCCATGTCAGAGTACAGGCGGTCAAACGGCACCTCGACCTGCACGAGCTCGCGCGGATCCTTCTCCACGCGGCGATAGGCCAAGCGCTCAAACTTGCTATCGAAGCTAAAGTATTGGCGCTTCTCCTCCGTCTTGCACTCAGCGTCGATATACTCCTCGGCGAGCTCCACCAGACGCTCCAACAGCGGCGTCGCCGTGGCCAGGTCGCCCTGCGCCAGATAGTTCTCGGCATACGTGATGTCTTGCAAGCTGATGGGCAGATCCATGGCTACTCCTCAAACCGGACGAAACGCGACAAATGCCGCGTGTGTGGTGAATACACAAAACCCGGGTCTCTTGCGAGGCCCGGGCGTTCATTTTGTGGTAGCCCGTACCAGATTCGAACTGGTGATCTCCGCCTTGAGAGGGCGGCGTCCTAAACCGCTAGACGAACGGGCCATATGTAGCAAATGCAATGGCTGGGATGGAGGGAGTCGAACCCCCATTGACGGAACCAGAATCCGCTGTCCTGCCATTAGACGACATCCCAATGACTGCATCGCTGCGCTCGGCTGTGCCTTTGCGCAAGAAAGAAATATACGGGAAGTTCTACGGCGGCGCAAGCCCCATTTTTAACTTTTTTGAAAATCGGCCAATTTGCCCCGACCCATGAAGGACCTGTGAAGCCAAACCGCATGCAAGGGGTTAAAATACCGCAAGCGCACCATAGCCACCGTTGGCAGATTGTTGCATCCTGGTCGCCGTCAATAGTGACACAATCAGGACACCAATTATCGCGCGGATATCGAGGCGACATGGATGATGAGCTTGATTACCTATGGGAGACCCTCGGCCTCGAGATAACTGCTATCCCTTGGCCAGATCGGCACAAAATTCAGCCCACGCTACGACCCGCCATCACAGTCATGCAGGCAACGTATCGCGGCGCCTCATTTTTGATGATGCGAATGGCATGGCACGCGGCGCTACCCGACCTCAAGCGAGTTCAGGCAAGCCTCGTGGAGCTATCCGGTATTCCCGTCGTGATTTCGGAGACCCATTTGGAGCAACGCCAACGCGACCGTTTGCAAGCACAGCGAATCCCGTTCATCTGCCCCGGCATTCAGGCATATCTGCCCTTTATGGACGAAGAGTACTGGAGCGGCAAGCCCAACAAACAGGTAAAGATCTACGACCCGCATAAGTGGGCACAGTTCGAGGACTGACCGGAGCGAACCCGCCGACGGAAAGCGCATCCCGGAATCTGCACTCAGAACGGGATGCACTTTCCGCAGTTGCTACAGCAGCGCCTCGGCCCAGGCCGCTTCCCTAAAGCCAGGAATCGCAAAGTCATCTCCCACCAGCAGCGGACGCTTAACCAGCATGCCGTCGGTCGCCAACAGCTCATAGCATTCCTGATCCGTCATCCCCGCGTCCAGGCGCGCCTTCAGGCCAAGCTCTCGATACTTCATGCCCGACGAATTAAAGAAGCGTCGCACCGGCAGCCCCGAACGAGCAATCCAGGTCGCAAGCTCCTCAGCCGAAGGATTGTCTGTAACAATATCGCGATCGACGTACTCAACCCCATGCTCGTCCAACCAGGCCTTGGCCTTTTTACACGTCGAGCATTTGGGATATTCAACAAACAGCACTGCCATGGGGATTCCCTTCTTAGAAAAGACAAGTGGCTGGCAGACAGCGCACCGATGGCCATCTGCGACCGATGCCGATATTGTAGCCAGCGCCGACGTACAGGCGGTCGCGGTTTTCCATCTTGAGGTTAACGTCTCGCATGGGCGCCAATGGGACAGGTCGCGCGCCGAGCCAGCGCGGCCGCCAGCAGCACCAACAGCATGGCGACAACGTAACCCGCGGCGTCAAAGCCTAAGTCGATAACGTCAAAATGACGGCCGGGAACAAAAATCTTATGCACCTGATCGCCGACGGAGCAAACGGCGCAAAAGGCCAGGACGGGTACGCACCGCAATCGGGTGAGCGACGCGCACTTATCCAAGCACACCGCCGCCGACGAGGCAAACAGCCCAACAAAGAAGAACTCTACGGTATGGGCGACACGACGGATGTTGGTGCCCATCCACATGCGGACGGGGGCAAGCGGGTCGGGGTGGGCGGCGGTAGCCGCTGAGTCCGCATCCCCTACTCCGTCTCGCGCATCCAGCGATCGAAGGTCCCCACGCACACACCTAAACGCTTTGCCGCCTGACTCCGGGTAATATTGCCCGCCTCATAGATATCGCGCACTCGTTCAAATTGCGGAGGGCACGGCTTGCGGGGCCGACCAAAACGCACGCCGCGCGCCCGCGCCGCCGCGATTCCCTCCGCCTGACGACGGTGGATGTTCTCTCGTTCCACCTGCGCCACATAACTCAACAGCTGCAAAACGATATCGGCGATCAGCGTGCTGGTCACATCCGATCCGCCGCAATCTCTCGCACGCGTATCGAGCAACGGCATGTCCAGCACAACGATGGCCGCACCAAGTTCCTTGGTTATACGACGCCATTCCTCGAGTATCTCGCTGTAGTTTCGACCCAGCCGATCGATGGAAAGCACCACCAACACGTCACCGGAAGCCAAGGCATGAAGCAATTCCCGATACCGTGGGCGATCAAAGTCCTTGCCGCTCGCACGGTCGGCAAAAACATTCGCCGGCTCCACGCCATAGGCGCTCAGCGCATCCAACTGGCGATTCAAATTTTGATCACGCGTGCTCACCCGCGCATACCCATATACCGTTGCCACAACATCCCCGCTTTCTCGTAAACCCGCCAAAAAGGGACAGGCTTGTTTTGGTAGGTCCTATCTCCCAAAAGCATATGAAGAAGCGGCCGAGCTCATGGCAGGGCAATCAAGAGACACGCAAAGAGGGCGGCCCCGAAAGACCGCCCTGTCCGCTTTGCCGATACTCACTCCGTACCGGTTAATGAATGAGCTTAAAGTCCAAATGTCCGCGAGTAGTGTTGACACGCGAGACCTCGATAATCACGCGCTGCCCCAACTCAAAACGGCGTCCCGTGTCGGCACCCGTCAATGTGAGCGCGTCCTCGTCAAACTCAAACCACTCGTTACCCAAGCTCTTAATGGAAACCAGGCCCTCGACCTGCGTCAGATCGAGACGCACGAATAGTCCCATGCTGCTGACCCACGAGACCGTTCCGGCATAGCGCTCGCCCAGGCGGTCCTCGTAGTACTGAGCAATCTTGATTTTTTGCGTCGCATGGCTGGCAGCGTCGGCCGCACGCTCGGCGTCGCTGCACGCGCGGCAGATTTGCGGCAGGATGCGCGGAAGCGACTCTCTGCCTTTTCCGATCAGCCTCGGCGTACGCACCAAGGCGTCTTTTCCACCCAGCTGCTCGTATGCCAGCTGCAGCTTGAGCACGCGATGCACCACCAGATCGGGGTAACGGCGAATGGGGCTCGTAAAGTGGCAGTAGCACGGCGCGGCGAGCGCAAAGTGACCCTCGTTGCGCGGCTTGTACAACGCTCGCTGCATGCTGCGCAGAAGAAGGGTGTTGACGAGCGGCGCGTTAGCCGTACCGGCAGCGGCGTCAACCGTCGCCTGCAACTCGTCGGGACTTCCCAGGGCAATGCCCGCCGCACGGCGATCATCGATGATGCCGAGCTGCGTCAGCGCCACAGCAGCACCGTGTAGGCTGTCGGGGCTGGGGTCATCATGCACACGATAGCACGCCTCGATATCGCGGTCGGCCAGCCACTCGGCCACGCACTCGTTAGCCAGCAGCATTGCCTCCTCGATAAGCGAGGTTGCGCAGGAACGCTCGCGTGCCACGATCCGCACGGGCACGCCGTCCTCATCCAGCAGCGCGCGAATCTCGGCCGTATCAAAGTCGACCGAACCGCGTGCGCGACGTATGCGACGCCGAAGCTCCGCGAGTTCGTTTGCGGCGACCAGGAAATCGGCCAGGTCAACGTTACAGCCGCGAGCGGTGTCCTCGCACGCAAGCCCACGCTCAAGTGCTTCCTCGCGCGAGGCTTCAGCCGCAGCGACATCCTCCGCAGCGCCCTCCAACACGGAATACTCAACTGCGCCGGCACGCACCAGCAGCGCCTCGGCGCCGTCGTAGTCCATACGCACACGCGAACGAATCACACTGGGATAGGGGTCGTAATGGCGCACGCGGCCCTGCGCGTCAAGCTCGATGTCGACGGTAAACGCCAGGCGATCCTCGTCGGGACGAAGCGAGCACAGGTCATTAGACAGGCGCTCGGGCAGCATGGGAAGCACACGGTCGGCAAGGTAGACCGACGTCGTGCGATGGCGGGCCTCCAGGTCGATATGTCCGTCCCAGGCAACATAGTGCGAAACGTCAGCGATATGCACGCCCAGCTTATAGCCGCCCTCGAGCGTGCGCTCGAGCGAGATGGCATCGTCAAAGTCGCGCGCATCAACCGGGTCGATGGTGATGACAAAGCGATCGCGCAGGTCACGGCGAAGCGGGTCTTTAAGCGCTGCAGTCACATCGAGCGAAAGCGCCTCTGCCTCTGCCAGAGCCGCCTCGGGATAGCCGTCGGTATAGCCATAGCGCGCCATAACATATTGGACGCCCAGATCGGGCGCATCGTCGCCGCCAATGCGGCGATCGATCGTCACCGTGCCCGACTCCAAGCGCGTCGGGTAGGTCAGAATACGCGCGACGACGACATCGCCAGGGCGCACGCCCAGGCGCTCCGCCGAATTGTCCTCAGGCAAAATAAAGAAATCGGCTTTGAGACGCGAATCGAGCGGTTCGATCACACCAAGCGGGCCGGCCGTCTGATACGTACCCACCACGCTGATGGCGGCACGCTCGATGACGCCCTCGATCACGGCGCGACGATCCCCGCGCGGTCCCGCCTTGATGCTTACGGCCACGGTATCGCCGTCCATAATCTCACGCTTACCGCGACCCATGACCTTGTAATCGCCGTTGTCGGTCACGACATAAGCGCTGTGCTCATGGAGCTGAACGCGGCCAGTCATGCTCGGGCGACGCTCGCTGCGCACCGGCCCGCGTTTATTGCGTGCGCTACGCTTATGTTTGTTATTGCGCCCCATGGCGCCTCCTTACTATCGATAGCCGTTAACACCCCAAGAGTCTACCCAAATGATCCCTAGGGGACGGAGGAAAACGGATCATATAGATAGACCAGCGCCGCGATGATCCGTTTTCCTCCGTCCCCAGGGGATCAAAAAACGGGCCGCCCCTGGAAAGGGACGACCCGTTGCAGACGGCATATCCGCAGCGCTTACACGCGCAGATAACGGCGCATGGCGATGGCAGAACCAAAGAGACCGATAATGACACCGACGAGAATCAGTGCGGCGTAGGTCACCAGATAGTACTGCATCGGCAGCGCAAACGACATCCAGCCGACGCTCGCCTGCAGGCGCGGAATCATCAGATTGCGCAGCAGCTCCAAAACACCGATGGAAAGCAGCGAGCCCAGAATGGCCTGCAACACGCCCTCGGTAATGAACGGCCCGCGAATGAAGCCGTTGCTGGCGCCCACCAGGCGCATAATCGCAATCTCGCGACGACGCGCCGTAATGGACAGGCGAATCGTGTTGTTGATAAAGATGAACGCGATAAAGGTCAGCAGACCGACGAGCACCACGGCGGCGATACGGATGTAGTTGGTCACCTGGAACAGGCGGCTCACTTCCTCTTGGCCATACAGAACGCTCGCGTTGACGTCGCCGTCGTCCGCGATCTTTTGGAAGTCGGCATTCTTCTTAAGCTTCTTGGCCGTGCTCTCGACCTGAGACGGATCGTCCATCTCAATCGCGAACGAGGCAGGAAGCGGGTTCTGGCCGTCGAGTGCGCTCATGGTGGCGTCGGCGTTGCCCGACATCTTGCTCGTGTACTCGGCCAGCGCGTCGTCCTTATCCTTATAGGTCACGGACTTGACGTTGCTCCACGTCTTGAGCTCGGCCTCAAAGGCCTGGACGTCTGCCTGATCGGCATCATCGCTAATAAAGGCATTGATGACAACCTGATCCTCGACGGTGCCGATCACGGAGTTCAGCATCGCGGAACCCATAATGAACAGGCCGATGATAAACAGCGAAAGGAAGATCGTGATGACGGCGCCGAGCGAGGTGGTCCAGTTACGGAAGAAGTGGCTGATAGCCTCTTTGAGCGAATAGCCCACGTTAGTTGGTGCCATAGTTGCCGTAACCTCCCCTCTCCTGGTCGCGGATTACGTGGCCGCCCTCGAGGGCGATCACGCGACGGTGCATGCTATCGACCATCTCGCGATCGTGCGTAGCGACGATCACGGTGGTACCGGTGCGGTTAATGCGCTCGAGCAGCTTCATGATGCCCAGCGAAATCGCCGGGTCGAGGTTGCCCGTGGGCTCGTCGCAGATAAGCAGCGGCGGGCGGTTGACCATAGCGCGGGCAACGGCCACGCGCTGCTGCTCGCCACCGGAAAGCTGATCTGGCAGCGAGTCCATCTGGTCGGCCAGACCGACCAGACGCAGCACCTCGGGCACCTGGCTGCGAATGACGCCCTTGGGCTTGCCAATGCACTGCAGGGCAAACGCCACGTTTTCGTAGGCGGTCTTTTGCGGCAGGAGCTTAAAGTCCTGGAACACGGCGCCAATCTGACGACGCAGGAACGGAACCTTGCGGTTCTTGATCTTCATGAGATCCTGGCCGGCGACCAAAATGCGACCGCTTGTGGGCTTGACGTCGCGGTTGAGCGTCGACAGCAGCGTGGTCTTACCCGAGCCGGAGTGACCGACCAAAAAGACGAACTCGCCCGGATAGATCTCGATGTTGATGTCGTCGAGTGCGGGCTTGTTGGGCTGCGCCGGATAGATTTTGGTGACGTGCTCCATAAGGATGACGGGCTCGACACCGGCCTGCTTGGCCATCTTCTTGCGGCTAGCCTGCGGATCGATGGGCGCAAACACCGACGTAAAGTCGGGATTGTTGAGCGCATTGTCGAGGCTTGCGACCTCGGCGGCCTGATCGCTCTCGACTACGGGAGCCGCGGGCTGCGTAGGATCGGGAATACCGGCAAAAAGACCGGACTGCGCAGGCTGTGGCGCCGGAGTCGCAGGAGCCATAGGATCGGGAATACCGGCCATGACAGGTTGCGGCGCGACAGCGTCCGCCTGGGGCTGATCCACGCGAGCGGTCACCTTCTGCACGGGCTCAAAACCCGCGGCCTCGGAAAGCTCGACATCATTGGTGGGATTGTAGGCAAAGGGATCTGACGCCGGCTGTGCCTGATCTGCCGGCTGTGCGGGGATCGGGCTAAACAGCTGATCCTCTGAATCCGGGGTGGCGAAACGAGTGCCCGCGGCGCCTGGCTGCGTCTTGGGGGCGTCATCGCCCGCACCGGAGGTACGGAAGTGGTTACCCACTGGTGCTCCTTATCGTCGTACGTTTAAACTACATGAGCGCTTCGTATTTTAGCAGCATTAGCTTCGCTGCACATAAGAAGCATGGCGGGGTTTTGGTCCCACCGGCCGCGCGCAGGGTTACCTCCCAAATCGTCCTCGGACATGTCGGAGCCCCCGCTGCGCACTACGTGCGGCGGGGGTTCCTCCGTCCTGCGGAAAGATTTGGGAGGTAACCCTGCGCACGGCCTGCGGCTACTAAGGGGCCGCCGCGTTTATCTTAGGGTGCCACATCACCATGCTGGGTGGGCTGAGTGGCACTTTGCTGATATGGGTCCTTTTCCCGGTAGAGACTTTTGCTTGACGCGTTTTTGATTTGATTGTTGCGCAACTTGGATTTGGATTGTCGATTTACAGTGGCCTCGATGGGAACGCCTATGGTTGTGGGGGCCAGTATGAATTGTCCTTATTGTGGAGCTGAGTTACGCGATGGCGTGAGGTACTGCACAGCGTGCGGGGCTGCCGTCAATGGCATCTCTGCTGATTCTGAGCTTCGGGTAAAGCCTCGGAACCACGTTGCGGTCATCCTTACCTGCATGCTGGTAATTGGCATTGTCGGCGGTAGCTGTATGGGCCTTCATCTGCGGCAGGTGTTGTCGCACTTCGTATCCGCCCATTCGGAGCACGCCATTGTGCTGGATGTCGCGGCTGCGGGCTGGGACACCGATAACGGGGCATCGCGCGTTCCGATACATATTACGGGCAAGACCATCGACGGAATAACGGTCGACAGGATTGAGTTCGTCGCCTCCGATGGCTCTGGCATCAATCTCATACAAGGTGTCTACACGCTCGAGGCAGCAGGTTCCCCTATCGCTGCGGATGGCACGATCTATCAAATTCCATGCACGAGTGCCACACTCGTCCTCGATGATGCCTTTGCCATGGGTGAAACGATCGATCTGGCCGAGCTTGCAGAACAGGATTCGATTCTCGCCTTCTGCCCCATTGATGCCGCCGATGTGACCAATGATGAAATCTATGATGCCGCTTTGCTCGCCATGACATACCGAGGCGGCGATGCCCCCGATGTCGCCGCACTGTGCCAAGCCGCAATCAATCGTCGCGATGGAGCCAGCACAAGCGGGAACGCCTTCGGAAGTTGCGGTGAAATGCGGATTAATTGAGCCTTTAGGCTGGCAAAACAGTCCTTATTTCACCGCAACTGAAACAGGGGCGCCCTCCAAGAGAGCGCCCCTGCCGGGTTTCCATAGTACTGGCGAAGCAGTCTTTGAGATCCGCCTTGCCTTATGCCAAGAACTCCTTGGTGGTCGCCACGATGTTGGCGGCGTCCAGGCCGTACTTGTGCAGGAGCTCGGCACCCGGGCCGGACTCGCCGAACGTGTCGTTGACGCCGATCTTCTTGAGCGGCGTCGGGCACTGCTCGCACAGGACATCGGCAACGGCGCTGCCCAGGCCACCGATCACGGAGTGCTCCTCGACGGTCACGACGTGGCCGGTCTTGGTGGCGCTCTTGACGATCAGGTCGGAGTCGATGGGCTTAATGGTGTGCATGTTGATGACCTCGGCGTCGATACCCTCGGCAGCAAGCTGCTCGGCAGCCTCGAGGGCCTCGCCGACCATCAAACCGCAGGCGATGATGGTAACGTCGGCGCCCTCGCGCATAACGATGCCGCGACCCAGCTCAAACTTGTAGGTCTCGGGGTCGTTGATGACCGGCGAGGCCAGACGGGCAAAGCGCATGTACACAGGGCCGTCGCACTCGTAGGCGGCGCGCGTCACGGCGCGGGCTTCGACGTCGTCAGCGGGAACGATCACGGTCATGCCGGGGATAACGCGCATAAGGGCGATATCCTCGCAGCACTGGTGCGTGGCACCATCCTCGCCCACCGAGATACCGGCGTGTGTGGCACCGATCTTGACGTTGAGGTGCGGGTAACCGATGGAATTGCGGACCTGCTCAAAGGCGCGGCCGGCGGCAAACATGGCAAAGGTGCTCGCGAAGGCAACGCGGCCGGTGGTTGCGATACCGGCGGCAACACCCATCAGGTTGCTCTCGGCGATGCCCACATCGAAGAAACGATCGGGACAGGCGGCCTTAAACTTGCCGGTCTGCGTGGCGGCGGCCAGGTCGGCGTCGAGGACCACAAAGTCATCGTGCTCGTTGGCGAGCTCGACGAGGGCCTCGCCGTAGCTTACGCGCGTGGCGATTTTCTTGACGTCTGCCATCCTAGAGCTCCTCTCCGGCGGCCGTGAGCTCTGCCATGGCCTGCTCAAACTGTTCATCGTTGGGGGCCTTGCCGTGCCAACCAACCTGGTTCTCCATAAAGGAGACGCCCTTGCCCTTTGTGGTCTCGGCGATAATGGCGGTCGGCTGACCCTTGGTGGCGCGGGCCTCGGCAAAGGCAGCGCGGATCTGGTCGAAGTCGTTGCCGTCGGCGAGCTCCACCACGTGGAACTTAAAGGCGCGGAACTTGTCGGCGAGCGGCATGGGGTCGTTGACCTCCTCGACGGGGCCATCGATCTGCAGACCGTTGTGGTCGACGATCACGCAGAGGTTGTCGAGCTGCTGGTTGCCGGCAAACATGGCGGCCTCCCAGACCTGGCCTTCCTCGCTCTCACCATCGCCCAGCAGGGCGTACGTGCGGTAAGTATCGCCCCAGTGCTTAGCGGCAACGGCCATGCCCACGGCGGCGGAAATGCCCTGGCCGAGCGAGCCAGTGGACATGTCGACGCCCGGGGTGTCGTTCATGTTAGGGTGACCCTGCAGGTGGCTGCCGATATGGCGCAGCGTCTCGAGGTCCTCCTTGGGGAAGAACCCGCGCTCGGCGAGCACGGCGTACAGGCCCGGAGCGCAATGACCCTTGGAAAGCACAAAGCGGTCGCGATCGGCCTTGCGGGGATCGGCCGGGTCGACGTTCATTTCCTCAAAGTACAGATAGGTCATGATGTCGGCAGCGCCGAGCGAACCGCCCGGATGGCCGGACTTGGCAGCGTGCACGCCGGTGACGATGCCCTTCCTTACCTCGTTGGCAACCTTTTTGAGCTCTTCGTCGCTCATTGTGCCTTCCTTTCATCCTCATTAGGCAAAATGCGCACGGCGCCGAAGGTAATCCCAACACAGCCGCAATGCACGTACGTCATTCATTATGCTGGAAACTGATGGCTTTACCAGAGTTTTTATCATTATTTGAACAATTTAGCAGGCAGAACCGCTGATGAAACGGTTTATCAATGTGAACGTCTTTTGGATGCGGTGTCTACCTCTCGCCCCGGCACAAAAATGATCCGAAATCCTGCCGTCCCCTACGGATCACTTGATCCCTTGGGGACGGAGGAAAACGGATCATGTCCGCAAATCGAAATTCAGCCTACGCGTTAATGTCCTTGAATCCCTCACCGAAGGCTTCCGTAACGTCGGCGACCGTCACAATGGCGTGAGGATCGCGCTCGCGCACGATCGTTTTGAGGGTGTTGAGCTCTCGACGGCTAACGATCACCATGATCACCGGCTTCTCGACGCCCGAATACATACCGGTCGCCTTTAATTTGGTGCAGCCGCGACCCAGACCATACATGATGTCGGCCGCGATATCGGGGAAGTTATCCGAGATGATGAGTACCATACGACGCTTATTGCCGCCATCGACCACGGCATCGATCACATAGCCGCTAATCACCATCGAAAGTCCTGCGTACAGAGCATTTTCGAGCGAGAAGACCGGAGCCGATGCCGCACATACGGCAACGTCGATCGCCATGACGGTCGAGCCTACCGGCAGCGAGGTGTTACGCGAGATGATTTGGCCAATCGTGTCCGAGCCGCCGGTGTTGGCGCCGGCGCGCAGCACCATGCCATAACCGATGCCCGTGATAATGCCGCCCCACATAGCGGGCAGCATCAGATCGGCATGTGCCAGCGGCGCCACAAACGGAGCGAACAGGTCGGTGAAAAAGCCCAGCAGCACAAAACCCGTCGCCGTCTGCACCACGTAGAACATGCCACCCTCGCGCATAACCACCAGCAGCAGCAAGGCGTTCATCACAATGGTTTGAATACCGACAGGCAGCGAGATGCCATGAGACGCACCGACCGCCTGGATAATCGTGGCGAGACCCGTAACGCCGCCGGCGGCAAGGCCGTTGGGGATCAAAAACAAGTCCGTTGCGATAGCTGCCAGGGCGCAGCCAAACATGATCTTGGGCAAGTCGTGAAAGAAGTTCATCGAAAGAATGCGCTTGATGTCCAGACGATATGCCATGCTGCCTCCCTCAAAAAAGCGCACCCCGTCGGATGCGCTTTGAACTTCTTGCTGTATTCGATTTTACCGATTCGCCGACCAAATACCACCCCCGCACAGGGTCCGTATTGGCCGCATCTGCCCAAGGCCAACCCTGTGGGTTTAGGCGCCCTGGCTTTCCGCATCGGCGTTGCCGGTTGCCCAGCGATGGTAGCCGATCACAAACGGATCCAGATCGCCATCGTCGAGAACGGCCTCGACGTTGCTGGTCTCCACGCCCGTACGCAGGTCCTTGACCATCTGATACGGGTAGAGCACATAGCTACGGATCTGGTTACCAAAACCGATCGTGGTCTTGGGTCCACGAATCTCGTCGAGCGCCTCGGCGCGCTTCTCGAGCTCGATCTCGTACAGACGGGCCTTGAGAATCTGCATGCACGCGGCCTTGTTTTGAATCTGGCTGCGCTCGTTTTGGCAAGTGACAACGATGCCGCTGGGAAAATGCGTCACGCGTACGGCGGAGTCGGTGGTGTTGACGCCCTGTCCGCCCGGGCCGCTCGCGTGATACACGTCCACGCGGATATCGTCGGGACTGATCTCGATGTCGATATCGTCAGGCAGCACGGGGATGACCTCGACGCCGGCAAACGTGGTCTGGCGGCGCTTCTTGTCGTCGGTGGGGCTAATGCGCACCAGACGGTGGACGCCGGCCTCGGCGCGCAGCATGCCAAACGCGTCCTTGCCCTCGACGGTAAAGGTCGCACGGTCGATGCCGATGACCTCAGCCGCGGGGCAGTCGTTAATGGTGACCTTCCAGCCGCGACGCTGGCAGTACTTCATGTACATCTTAAAGAGCATGAAGGTCCAGTCCTGCGCTTCCAGGCCGCCCTGTCCGGGCTTGATGGTCACAATCGCGTCGCCGTGATCGAACTCACCGGTAAACCAGCTCGAAAGCTCGAGCTCGTCGATAGCGCGGGCCAGGCGTTCTGCCGTAGCGGCAGCCTCCTCGCGCAATGCGGCGGCATCGGGGTCGTCGCCCATCTCCTCGGCAAGCTCCAGCGCCGCGCGGGCGTCAGACAGCTCGCCGCGCGCGGTATCCACGGCAGCGATATCTTCCTTGGCGCGAGCGATCTCCTCCATGGTGGCGCGAGCGGCGTCGGCGTCATCCCAAAAGCCGGGGGCCACGCTTCTGGCCTCGAGCTCGGTCACGCGTGTGCGCTTCTCGTCCAAATGAAGATACGACTCGACCTCGCCGAGCCGGTCCGCAAACGCGTCCAACTCGGCGAGCGTTACCTCTAGAGCCTCGGCCATTAACGATTCCTGCCGTGGCAGTACTTAAACTTCTTACCGCTACCGCAAGGGCACAGGTCGTTGCGGCCCACGTTGACATAGGGGTCATCGCTCTCGGACTTGCGGTAGGTCGTCACCTTGCCACCGTTGTTAACGGCAGCCGGACCACCCTGGACGGCGGTGCGGGCCTGCACCTGAGCCTGCTTGCGCAGTACCGAATCGCTGTTGTCGCCATCGACCTCGGCGGGACCAGAGAAGCGCGCACCCTTAAGGGCGGGGTCCTCCTTGTGCTCCACAGCCTGCGGGGCAGCTTTGAGCTCAATGCGCAGAACAGTGCGCAGGTAATCCTCGTACATGGTATCGACGAGTATCTGGAACGCACCGTAGGCCTCGGTCTTGTACTCAACCAGCGGGTCGCGCTGGCCAAAGCCGCGCAGGCCGATACCGGTCTTGAGGTAGTCCATCTCCTGCAGGTAGTTCATCCAACGCGTATCGATGACGCGCAGCATGACCTGGGTATTGAGCTCGCGCATCAGGTCCTCGCCCAGACGCTCGGCCTTCATGTTGTAGCACTTCTCAACATAAGCCAAAACATCGGCGGCCAGGGCCTCAAAGTCCTCGTCGGGGAACTGAGGGGTATCGATATGCCCGGTCAGCTCGACGACCCATTTGCGCAGACCCTCAAGATCGCGCTCGCCCTCGTGGCTGTCCTTGGTGCAGAACTCCTGAACACAGCGGTACACGGTATCGTGCATGACCTGGGTGATGTGGTCGGTCAGGTCCTTGCCGTCCAGAATCTTGTTGCGCTCGGCGTAGATGACCTGGCGCTGCTTGTTCATGACGTCGTCGTACTCAAGAACGCTCTTACGCATGGAGAAGTTGATGCTCTCGACCTTGTGCTGGGCATTCTCGACGGCCTTGGAAATGATCTTGTGCTGGATGGGCATGTCGTCGCCCATGTCGGCCGTGACCATCATCTTGGAGACGCGGTCCATCCTGTCGCCGCCGAACAGGCGCATGAGGTCATCCTCGAGTGACAGGTAGAACTGGGTCTCGCCCGGATCGCCCTGACGACCGGAACGGCCACGCAGCTGGTTGTCGATACGGCGGGACTCATGGCGCTCGGTGCCGATAACGGTCAGGCCGCCGGCGGCAAGCACGCGCTCGCGCTCGGCCTTGCAGGTCTCCTTGGCCTCGGCGTTAAACTGCTCGAGCTGCTCGGGCGTCACGTCCTCCATGGTCAGGCCCTCGTGCTCCAGGCGCTCGCACACCAGCTCGTCGGGGTTGCCGCCCAGCAAGATGTCTGTACCACGGCCGGCCATGTTGGTAGCGATGGTCACGGCGCCATAGCGACCAGCCTGGGCCACGATATGGGCCTCGCGCTCGTGGTGCTTGGCGTTGAGGACCTCGTGCGCGATACCGCGCTTAGTGAGGGCGGCGGACAGTTTCTCGGAGCTCTCGATGGAGACGGTGCCCACCAGGACCGGCTGGCCCTTGGCGTGACGACGCTCAACGTCGTCGGCAACGGCGTTGTACTTGGCCTGGATGGTGCGGTAGACCAGGTCCTCGTGGTCAACACGCTGCACGGGCTTGTTGGGGGGAATGACCTCGACGGGCAGCTTGTAGATCTCGCGGAACTCGGCGTCCTCGGTGAGCGCCGTACCGGTCATGCCGGAGAGCTTATCATACAGGCGGAAGTAGTTCTGCAGGGTGATGGTGGCAAGGGTCTGGTTCTCCTCGCGCACGAGCACGCCCTCTTTGGCCTCGATGGCCTGGTGCAGGCCCTCGGAATAGCGGCGACCCTCCATGATACGACCGGTGAACTCGTCGACGATCTTGACCTCGCCGTTGGTGACCACGTACTGCTTGTCGCGGTGGAACATGTACTGGGCCTTCAGCGCCTGCTGCAGGTGGTTGACCAGCTGGCCGGAGAGATCGGCATAGATGTCATCGATACCCAAGCGGCGCTCAATCTTCTTAAGGCCGCGCTCGGTGGCGGCAATGGTGTGCTTGGCCTCGTCCATGACATAGTCGCCCGTGGGCTCCACGTCCTCGGTGGCGGTGAGCATGTCGTGCGACACGTCCTCGCCGCGCTCAAGGCCGCGCACGGCACGCGCGAAGTCCTTGTAGGTGCTGGCGGACTTGGTGCCGGCACCCGAGATGATCAGTGGGGTCCTGGCCTCATCGATCAGGATGGAGTCGACCTCGTCGACGATGGCGTAGTTGTGACCGCGCTGCACGCGCTGCTCGGGGCGGGTGACCATGTTGTCGCGCAGGTAGTCGAAACCGAACTCGGAGTTGGTGCCGTAGGTGACGTCTGCCTGGTAGGCCGGACGCTTGAGCTCGAGCGGCATGTTGTTCTGGAGCAGACCGACGGTCATGCCCAGGTACTTGTAGATGCGGCCCATCCACTCGGAGTCGCGCTTTGCCAGGTAATCGTTGACGGTAACGACATGCACGCCCTTGCCGGCGATAGCGTTGAGGTAGCCGGCCAAGGTGGAGACGAGCGTCTTGCCCTCGCCGGTCTTCATCTCGGCGATGTGGCCCTCGTGCAGTGCCATGGCGCCAATGAGCTGCACGTCAAAGTGGCGCATACCCATGGTGCGCTTGGAAGCCTCACGCACGGTGGCAAAGGCCTCGGGGAGCATGTCGTCGAGCGACTCGCCGTTGGCGTAACGCTCGCGGAACTTATCGGTCTGGCCGCGGAGCTCCTCCTCGGTCATCTTCTCAAACTGGGGCTCAAGACCGTTGATCTGGTCGACGATCTTGTAGTAGCGCTTAAGGTCCTTATCAGATCCAAAGGACAGCAGCTTTGACATGAATCCCATGTGGTTTTCCTTTTTGGCCATCGCCCACGCCGTGCAGCTGCGGGCGAGTTAAACACAGATGATTGTACTTTAGCCAAACAAGGCGCGGCCTATACGGTCGACCTCGGCCGCCACGTAATAACTACGACCAATCTGCCACAATGGAACAGGTTAATTTTGGAGGATTTATCTGGGCAAACGCCGCCTCTCTGCCATGTGGTGCCATGGGGACAGGTTAGTTTGCACTAATTTAAAAAGAAAAAGGGCCTCGCACCCAAATGGATGCACGGCCCTCATGCCATGAATGCGAGCGATTCCGCGGCGAGCTATTTACTCAGCAGCCTCGGTGGTCTCGGCCTCGGCAGCGGCCTCCTCGACGGGAGCCTCTGCGGGAGCCTCGGCGGCCTGCTTGGCAGCCTCCTCGGCAAACTTAGCAGCACGCTTAGCCTTCTCGGCAGCCTTAGCCTCAGCGGCGGCCTTGCGAGCGGCCTCGGCCTCAGCAGCCTTGGCGGCCTTGGCAGCCTTGGCCTCCTCGGCCTTCTTGAGCTGGGCGGCAGCGGCGCCACCGAACTTGTCGGCGAAGCGCTGGACGCGTCCACCGGTGTCGACGAACTTCTGCTGGCCGGTGTAGAACGGGTGGCACTCGTTGCAAAGCTCGACCTTCATCTCAGACACGGTAGCGTGCGTCTTGAAGGTGTTGCCGCAGGAGCACGTCACCGTGCACTCGACATACTGGGGATGGATACCCTGCTTCATGGTAGGACTCCTTATTGGTCAGGCGCTGGTTACCGATCAGCGCATAAGGCGTCTTGGTTTCCGACCAAGACAACAAACTCGGCTATGGTACCACGGCGCCGCGTGTCCCACAAAAAGTTCACGGTCTTTTCGGAACGACACGAATCTGACCCATCGAAACACATCTCCACCGTTCCTTCAACTGGGAAAATGCCGTCCCCGGGGCCTGAGAAGGGCCCCGGGGACGTTCGACTGACTGCGGGAACGGCCTTTCCGCTCAATGTGTTCGGCTGAGATCGGAAATCAACCAAACTGAACTAGGTTCAGTTGACATGGTTAAAAACGAGGGGCGACGCTTTTGCGTCACCCCTCGTCCCGGCCGGTTGCTTTAGTTGTACACACGGTAGTTACACTTGAACTGGGTTATGTGTCCATAGTTGGAGCGGTACCAACCCGACGTATAGCTGATTGCCTCTGCGCCTAGATATTCGTATCTCTTGTTGTAGCGAAGCTCACGGTAGGTCGTGTCGTACTCTGCTACGTAAAACGCGTCTCCAGAGAAGGCTTTGTACCGGTCTTTAACCGTCGAAGCCATGTACGCGGGTTCGACATCGCCTTTCTCCCCGTTGAGCGCATAGACGGGTGCCGCGATTCCGCATAAAGCCGTTGCCACGAGGATGGCGTAGACAGCCATGCGCGACGCATTGGACTTCAGCTGTTCAAATAGTTTCATGTCATTCACCTCCCTCGTATGTATCGAGGTATTCCTGCTTGAGCGCCTGCG
>CAJMLB010000018.1:0-32545 GCA_905214145.1 uncultured bacterium
GGGCGGAGGCGGGGCATGCCCCGCCTCTTACACCACATCTCTGCGCGCTACCTCCTAGATAGCATTTTGGGTATTTTAACATCGTTCCCGGCGTTAAAAAAATGTTACCCGAATTAATCAATATCCCCCCTCCACCAAAAGGCACCACGCTGATCCTCCACTTTTGGAAGCGATAACCTGCTAAAAAGGGACAGGTTTGTTTTGGCAGGTTTTATCTGGGCAAACGCCAACCGCCGCGAGGGAGCTGCTTTCCCTCGCGGCGGTCTTCTAGCGGTAAAAACCAAGTGAGTAGGCTTTTGGCGGGATGCCGAGCACACCTCAAAACGCCACAGCCCTGACCTGCGATTTTATTGAGCACTTGCCGCGATGTGCTCGGCAGATCCAAAAAAGCCTACTCACTTGCATCTGAGATGCTCTAGATACGCAAAATACCGCCGCGAAGGGAGCTGGACTCCCTTCGCGGCGGTTATTCGCTCTGATTTTGCGACGGTTTTGCCCGTCTGTTACTCACTGTAGCGGGTGGCGATGGCAGCTTGTACCATGCCGGCGCTCATGAGGTACGTTACCAGGAAGTAGCCACCATAGGCCGCCAGGAAAATCGCGCAGGTGAGGCCCACGGTGCCGCCGATGCTCATATTTCCGAAAATGCTCACCAGCTCGATGATCACCTTAAGTGCCACAAAGGAGTGCGCCAGGCCCACTGCCAGCGGGAACAGGAAGAATACCGCTTGCTGCGCCATCACCGAATGGCGGATCTGGCGGTCGTCGCAGCCGATCTGTGCCAGCACACGATAGCTGCGGCTGCCGTCGGCCACATTGGAGAGCTGCTGGATCGACAGTATCGCCGCGCATGCAACGACCAATACAAAGCCGATGTAGATGGCTAGGTAGCTAATAAGACCGTTCATTTGCGCTGCTTGCGTGTACATCTCGGAGCGTGTGATGAAGGTTCCCCACACCCCCGGCTCTTTGCCGTCAACGAGCAGATTGTCGAGCAAAGTGTATTTAATGCTCTCGTCTGCCTCGGTCGTATCCATCCCCTGTTTGTAGTTAACGAGCAGGCTACTGGAATACGGCTGCAGATTAAGTTGGGACAACAGTTCGTCGGCAACGACGACGGTACCCGGATTACTGCCCATCGCCGAGTTGGCGATGGCCGCCGTATCTTCGTCCGACTTATCGGTTGCGGGCTTGAGCGTATGCCCGCCCAAGGTAAGGGCATGGCCGTCAGCCATATACTTGGTGTACAGCTCGACCAGCTCGCCGCCCATATCACACGTGAGCAGATACTGGTCGCGGCCAATGCTCACCGGCTCCTCGCCCATCATCTGACGCAGTTTGTTGTACTGGCTCGCCGGCGTCACAAACAGACCCATCGTATCGGCATTGCTACCCCCGAACGCCTTGGGAAGCTTTTCGCCCATGGTCTTGCACATCTCACTTGGGGTCACCGAAGGATTCGAGCCGCCAAATGGGTAACTCAGATACGAATCGATCTGCACATGCTCACCGGCAACATCGGCGATATTGACCTTCTTGCCGGTCTCGTCGTTGTTGCCCGCCGACTTGCCCTTGCCGTGCCATGCAGGGTACAAATCGACCGTTGTATCGGCCAGCACCATGCGATCGGCCTCAGACGGATTGACATACCCTTTGTACCCTTTGTAGTAGTCGAGCGTATCGGGCGTGTAATAGACATACGTCTGAGACACATCAACAGGGTTATAGCGCTCCAGGTTTTCGTTCATCACGTTGGCAATTGACATACCGCACGTCACCGAGGTGATGGCCAAAAACAGGAGCATCGCGATGACGCCCATCGAAAAGCACACCGTGTTGACCTTGGCCGCAAGCTGGCGCACGGTAAACATGTTGAGGCCGCGCCAATACACGCCGCGCAGGCTCTGCAGCAGCTTGATGAGCATGCCCGAGAGTCCCCAGAACAGGGCAAAGGTGCCCACGGTAACCATAGCGGTCGTAATACCAAACTGGTTCATGGCCTCTTGCAGCTTGCTGTCCGTCGCGGTTAGCGGGAACCCATCACGTAGCAGACGGTAATAGGCCACGCCCACAAGCACCGCGCCCACGGCAAAGATGGCAATCGCGATCCAGGGGTTGCGTGTCTTGATGCTCTCGTTGCGACGCTCGGCACCCATAAGCTCGATGAGTTTGGTACGACGCACGGCGCGAAGGTTCAGCAGTAGCGTGAGCACAAACATTACGAGCATGCAGGCAAGGGTCAGATTGAACGCATGCACCGAGAAAAAGAAGTGGAAATTGGCGATCTGTGTCTTAAAAAGCGAGGCTGTAAAGAACGTCATGAGCTGGGAGAGTCCCACACCCAGCACAATGCCGGCGACAAAGGCCACGACCGACACTATCACGGTCTCGAGCGCCATGATCGTGGCGACGCGCCCGCGCCCCATGCCAAGCACCTGGTACAGGCCAAACTCCTTCTTGCGGCGTTTCATGATGAAGTTATTGGCGTACACCATCAAAAAGGCCATGACACCGGCCAAAAAGTACGTCAGGTCGCCGAGCATGCTGCCCATAACCTGCGCCAAGCCCTCTTCATCGATGCCGGCGATGTCGACCTGCATTGAGATGGTGTTAAAGGCATAGAAGACTGTGACGCCCAGGGTGAGCGTCAAAAGGTAGACGAGGTAGTCGCGGCCGGCGCGGCGGACGTTGCCCCAAGCGAGTTTACAGAGCATCGGAGCCCTCACCGCCCATCATGGCAACGACCTCCATAATGCGGTCGAAGAACTCTCGGCGGTCGGTGTCGCCGCGGCGCAGCTCGGTGAAGATCTTGCCGTCGCGGATAAACAGCACACGGCTCGTGTAGCTGGCGGCAAAGCTGTCATGCGTGACCATGAGCACCGTGGCGCGCAGGCGGCGGTTAAGGGCCTCCAGGCTCTCGAGCAGCAGACGAGCGCTTTTAGAATCGAGGGCGCCGGTGGGCTCGTCGGCCATGATCATGGTGGGGTCGGTGACGAGCGCGCGAGCCGCGGCAACGCGCTGCTGCTGACCGCCGGACATCTGGTAGGGATACTTGTCGAGCACCTGACTGATGGACAGGCGCGCTGCCACATCCTGCACGCGGGTCGAGATTTCGGCCGAATTCACACGGGCGATGGTGAGCGGCAGGGCGATGTTCTCGCGCGCCGTGAGCGTATCGAGCAGGTTGGAATCCTGGAAGATAAAGCCGAGCTCCTCGCGGCGGAACTGCGAGAGCTTGGCCTGCTTCATGCGCGTCACGTCCTGCCCGTTGATGCGAATGGTGCCGCTCGTGGCGCTATCGATGGTCGACACGCAGTTGAGCAACGTCGACTTGCCCGAGCCCGAAGCGCCCATGATGCCAACGAATTCGCCGCGGTTGACGGTAAAGCTGACGTCGTTGAGCGCACGGGTCACGTTGCCCAGCGCTCCATATACCTTTTCGAGATGCGCGACCTCCAGTACCGGGGTCGCCATGTGCGTGGTTTGCATACCGAGTCCTTTCTTGCGATTAGTCTACGGCATCTATAGTCGCAAGAAGACGAGTCGGCTACCATCGATATGGCTTACGCTTGCCTTACCGTTGTGTAAGGTAGGGGTAGCTACCCTGTCACGTGTTAATGTTGAGAGAGGACTCCTGTTGAAGACTGTTCATGTTGCCGCTGGGATCATTCGCAAGGAAGGATCCGACGAGCTGCTTGCCGTGCAGCGCGGCTACGGCGACATGCAGGGACTATGGGAGTTCCCAGGCGGCAAGCTCATGCGTGGCGAGACGCCCGAAGACGCCGTGCGCCGCGAGCTCATGGAAGAGCTGCAGGTAAAAGTCACCAACCTGCGCGACTTCTATACCGTTGAGTACGACTACCCCGATTTCCATCTCTCCATGGAGTGCTACTACTGCTCGCTGGCTAAAGAGTCCGGCGAGCCCCAGAAGCACGACCGTCAGCTCGATATCCGCTGGATTCCACGCACCTCGCTTGCCACGGTGGAATGGATGCCCGCCGACAAGGGGCTCATTGATGCTCTGATTGAGTTAAAGGAAGATCGGCTTGAGGCAAGCTCCGCCGATGACGCCGCGCCCAACACAACCGACAAACCCAAGCGTGCACCTAAGCGCCGCAGCAAAAAGCGTCCGAAGCCCGGCCTGCTGGACGGCATCGATACCTCGGACCTCTCCGCTGACGAGCGCGAACTGGTCCGCCGTCGCGCCGCCATCAAAAAGTCCATGAAGGGCAACAAGCGCGCCAACACCAAGCCCGAGCTGCTCGTACGACAGCGCCTGCGCGCAGCGGGCCTTACGGGATATCGCTTGGAATGGAAGGTTCCCGGCAAGCCCGACATCGCCTTCCCCGGCCGCAAGATCGCCATCTTTGTCAACGGCTGCTTTTGGCATCGCTGCCCCAAGTGCAATCCGAGCCAGCCCAAGCGCAACGTTGAGTTTTGGGAGGCAAAGTTCCGTCGCAACGTCGAGCGTGACCACGCTGCCGTGGCAGCACTCACTCAAATGGGCTGGACGCCCATAACTATCTGGGAATGCGAGCTCAAAAAAGATCACATCGACGCCACGATGGAAAAGGTCATCGAGCAGGTACGGGCTGCAGAGCCGCAGCGCTAACAGCGAGCATTCACACGCCCCACACAGGCGAGCCACATCCACGTCACAAACCTTAGAAAGCCCTTAAGCCCAAAACCTTTCAAGAGTGTTACTCGATACCTCTGACCTGCGGTTTCATCGTAATGCCAAACCTCATTAAGCCTTTCTTTAGCGCTTCTTTGCGACGGCCGCGGCATAATACTGCCAACGCACGGGACCTAGCAGCAAACCCCGCGCGCAATCTTTTGGTGGACATCGAGGAGGCCGCATAAGCATGCATTCTTCCAATGACGCAGCACAGCAGCCATCCCTAAAATATGCAGACCTTTTCTCCTTCCCCCCGACACAGAGAAACGGCCTCCCCGACTCCCCCACCACAAAAGCCAAACGCTCAACCGACCAGGAACTCAACCTGCGAGCATCCTTCGAAAAGCTCCAAGCATCCCTAAACAAGTCATTCCCCAACCAAGCCCGGGCATACTAACCCCTCATCAACAAAGCGCCCCTCGCGCACCACCCATTTCCGCCCCAACGCCACAAGGGCGATCGAGCAGGGCCGTCCGGAAACGGAAAAGGGCCTATCTCTCAGAACATTCCGCAGGACGGAGGAAGCCCCGCAGCGCGTAGCGCGCAGCGGGGCTTCCGACATGTCCGAGGACGTTCTGAGAGATAGGCCCTTTTCCGTTTCCGGACGGCCCGGTGGAATCAGAGTACCCTTGCTGTTACTCTGCCTTGCCCACAGAGTTGAGGTTGGTCATGCGGATCTTAACCAGCTCGGTGATCTCACGCATGCCCTCCTTGGCCGGCTTCTTGGGGTCGAAGCAGGCGGGGTTCTCGGCCATGTAGGCCATGAAGCCCTTGGTGTAGGCCTGGCGCAGCTCGGTGGCGTAGTTAACCTTGCAGATGCCGTTCTTCACAGCCTCGGCAACCTGCTCATCGGGCACACCGGAGGTGCCGTGCAGAACCAGCGGCACGTCGACGGCGTCGCGGATGGCCTTGACCACGGACTGCTCGATGTGCGGATCGCTCGTGTACACGCCGTGGCTGGTGCCAACGCCAATAGCGAGGGAGGTGCAGCCAGTGCGCTCGACGAACTCCTTGGCCTCGGCAGGATCAGTGTAAGGGCTCTCGCCCTCAACCGCGGGACCGTCGTCCTCCTTGCCGCCAACCTTGCCAAGCTCGGCCTCGACGGGCACGCCCATGGCGCGACCAGCGTCGGCGACGGACTTGGTCAGAGCGATGTTGTCCTCGAAGGACTCGTGCGAGCCGTCGATCATGACGGAGGTGTAGCCCGTGCGGAAAGCCTGCATGCAGCGGTCATAGCCATCGCCGTGATCGAGGTGCAGAGCGACGGGCACGGAAGCGCGCTCGGCGGCAGCCTTGACCATGCCGTAGAAGTAGTCCAGACCAGCGGTCTTGATGGTGCCCGGGGTGGTCTGCATGATGACGGGGGACTTGGTCTCCTCGGCAGCGGCCAGAACGGCCATAACAAACTCGAGGTTCTCGACGTTGAACGCGCCGACGGCGTAGTGGCCGGCCTGGGCGTCCTTGAGCATCTTTTCGGTGGTAACAAGTGCCATGAGCGTTTGCTCCTCTCCCTCGCCCGCATCTGGACATCGGGCGTAGTTGTTCACAAGGCGTTTTACCTTGCGTTTTGCTACGACCATTGTATGAAAATTGACGGCTTCACACGTATGAGATATCAGCGGCGCACAGGTCAAGACGCTTGTTTTTGAAAAGCAAACGGAAGAGATTCGCACCGGATTCCTCTATACGACATTGAAGTTTTCAAGCGAATCATCTTTCTTTTATAGAAAAGATAAGTAATCGAAAGGCGTTTTCTTACTTAAAAAGAAAATGAACGAAAATAGACTCAACACAATTCCTGCAAATTTCAGACGATGATGGAGCGGATATGGCCCATGCAACAACCCGAGCTTTCGCCGATGAGCGTCGTGCCGCCATCATGGAGATGCTTGAACATAACGCCTCGGTGCAGGTGACAGAAATCGCCCAGACCTTTGGCGTGTCCTCCGTTACCGCCCGCACCGACCTGGATGCGCTCGCCGAGTCCGGCAAGCTGCGCCGCACGCACGGCGGCGCCGTGTCGCTCCAGAAACGACTGACCGTATCCACCCAGGATCGCCGCATCAACGTCAATGTCGCCGCCAAGCAGGCCATCGCACAAAGCGCCATTGAACTCGTCGGCAATGGTGACACCCTGCTCGTCGACTCGGGCACCACCGCTCTCGAGTTTGTCCGGCTCCTCGACCAGCGCGATGGCATCACCGTCATTACCGCCGACATTACCATTGCCGATTACATCGACGAGAGCATGCCCTCGGTCGATGTCGTCATGCTGGGCGGGGCGCTGCGCAAAGGCCATCGTTATCTGTATGGACCGCTCACGATGCAGGCGCTCCAAATGGTCCATGCCGATCTTGCCGTCATGTGCCCCGGCGCTTTTGTTCCCGGCTGCGGCTTTACGACCGACTTTCCGCAGATGGCCGAGACCAAAACGGCCATGATCGCCGCAGCCCGTCAAAGCGTCGCCCTCATGGACGCCAGCAAGGTCAACGGACGCGGCATGTACCGCTTTGCCGAGCTTGCCGACGTCAACACCATCGTGATGGACCGCGACCCCGAAGGCGCCGTCGCCACCTCAATCGCCGAGACCGCCGACAACGCCCGCCCAAATCTCCTCATCGCCGGCGCTTAAACAAAAACCACCACAAAGGTGCCTGTCCCCTTTGTGGTGGTTGTGATGGTTGAGCGTCAAAAGTGAACGTGTCGCTACTTGGACAGCTCGTCGGCGAGGACCTCGATCTGAGCGCGCGAGGCGTCGTTGAGCGAGCCCAGCACAGTCACCTTGTTCTGCGTCAGGGTGATGTCCTTCATGCCCTCGAGCTCCTTGGTCATAACCTTGGCAGCTGCGGGCGCCCAGGAACCGGACTCGACAAGCGCTACGGTGCGGTTCTGGTAGGCATGCTCGGCGAGCGTGTGGATAAAGGTGCTCATGCACGGGAAGATCTCGCCCTGATAGGTAATGGAGGCGAGCACCAGACGGTCGTAGCGGAACGCATCCTCAACGGCCTCGGCCATGTCGTCGCGAGCCAGGTCAAAGACGGAGACCTTCTGGCCGCGAGCCTCGAGCGCAGATGCGAGCTCCTCGACGGCAGCCTTCAGATGGCCATACACGCTCGCATAGGCGATCGTGATGCCCTCGTCCTCGGGCTGATAGCTCGACCAGGTGTTATAGGTGTCGAGGTAGTAGCCCAGGTTCTCGGTCAGCACGGGGCCGTGGAGCGGGCAGATGATCTGGATGTCCAGGTCGGCGGCCTTCTTGAGGACGGCCTGCACGAACTTGCCGAACTTACCGACGATGCCAAAGTAGTAACGGCGAGCCTCGCAGGCCCACCCTTCCGGATCCTCGATGTCGTTGGCGCCGAACTTGCCAAAGCCGTCGGCACTAAAGAGCACCTTGTCGGTGGACTCGTAGGAGAAAATCACCTCGGGCCAGTGAACGTTGGGGGCGCCGATAAAGGTCAGGCTGTGGCCGCCCAGATCGAGCACATCGCCCTCTTTGACGACCATTTTGCGCTCGGAGAAGTCGGTGCCAAAGTAGTTGACCATCATGCGGAAGGCGCCCATGCTGGCCACAATCTGTGCCTGGGGATAGCGCTCCATAAAGGCGGCAATACCGGCGGAGTGATCGGGCTCCATGTGATGGACGATCAGGTAGTCAGGCGTACGGCCATCGAGCACGGCCTCGAGGTTGCCGAGCCACTCGTCAACAAAACCGCCGTCGACTGAATCGGCGACAGCGATCTTTTCGCCCAAGATAACGTAGCTGTTGTATGCCATACCGTTCTCGGACACATCGTACTGGCCCTCGAACAAGTCAATGTCGTGATCGTCGACACCGATGTAGCGGATATCCTTGGTGATCTCCATCAGGCAAAGCCTCCTAGATAGACAAAAGAACCCGTCTATCATAGCACTCGCCTTCATAGCCACGGCTATCCGTCAGCATCCATACCGATTGTTATTGAAATGCAATAAATCGCCGTTTACCTGCACAAACTATGCGCGCGGTATCGCCGTGCTATGTCGAATAATGAGCTGACCGGGAATGCGAATGGCAACGGTTTTGCCCGCCGTACCCGCCTCGGGAACCGCATGCTCAAACACCTCGCGTCCGCGCTGATGTAGATCGAATCGCACGGTCGTGAGCTCGTTGTGTGCCACAAAATCATCGAGCGAATCATCGACGCCCACCACACTTACGTCCTCGGGCACGCGCAGACCGCTATCGCGCAGCGCTGCAATCGCGCCATTTGCCATCTGATCGTTTGCCGCGTAAATCGCCGTCATGGTGCGGTCGTGCTCGGCCAGGTACCTGCCGGCCTCGTAGCCGCTGTTGGCAGACCAGTCGCCCTCGAGCGGCTCTGCCGGCTCGATGTGTTTACGCTCGAGTGCATCCTGCCAACCGGCGCGACGAAATTGTTCGTCGACCGAGAACGACGGGCCGCCAATATAGCGAATCTGATCGTGCCCCAGCTCAAACAGGTGGTCCATAAGCAATAGCGAGCAGCCGTAATGATCGGAGTCGACCGTGGTCACCCGCGGGTGCGCGTACATGGTAACGATGACCGTGCCAATGCCCGGCAGTGGATCAAACGTCTCAAAATCGGGCGCCATGCGGCTCATGCCGATGATGATGCCGTCCACCGGCAATGCGGCCATACGACGCGTGGCCTCGGCAAGCGAAAACTCCTCGGTCTTGGACATCTCGACCAGCGTGATGGCGCAATTATGCTCGCGAGCAGCGCTGGCGATGCCGTCGATCATTGAGAGGTTGCCGAACTTGGTGACATCGTTGACGCACAGGCCGACCGAATGGTAGCGACCGTCGCGCAGCGAGCGACCGGCATAACTCGGACGAAAGCCGAGCTCTTGCATAGCGGCCTGCACACGCTGGCGCGTCTGCTCGTTAACGTTGGGCAAACCGTTGGCGACGCGCGAAACCGTCTGCTGCGAAACGCCAGCAGCGCGGGCGACGTCGGCCATGGAGACCGGACGCGTACCTGTATCGTTGGACGGGCGCCTTGCCACAGGATCACCTTCACCCTTGCGAGATCTGAATAGCGTGCATGCCGGCCCGGGCAGAAACACACCCCGCGCCGAAGCCCGCTATCGTCGGACGCATGTTAACGTACTCTACTTTTTCAATCCGCAACTCTTCTGCTTTATAAGTCCATACAGCAGTACCGTTCACGGCTGTATTTCTACCGATTACCAGATTCTCAAAAAGTGACAAGCGTTGTGTTATGAGTACGTTAACATAGCCCGTAACGTGCGGTATCGTGAACACTTGGTTCACGCCGCTTCAAGTTGTTAACGTACTCATAACGACGCAAAACTCGCCCGTGCGCACCAAGGAAAGGACTCCCATGACCACCCCCGACGAAAAGACATTCGCCACGCTCACCAAGCTGTTCGAGGAGGAGTTTGGCCCCATCGGCGACCGCCAGGTGCTCTATGTGCACGCGCCCGGCCGTTCCGAGATCAGTGGCAACCACACCGACCACGAGGGCGGCCACGTTATCGCCGGCTCGCTTGATGTCGCCGTTGACGGCATCGCCGTGGCAACCGACTCCAACAAGGTTCGCGTAGCCGACGAGGGCTATCCCACCTTTGAGATCACACTCGATACGCTAGATGTTCAGGAGTCCGAGAAGGGCACGTCCGCAAGCCTCGTGCGCGGTATGGCCCACGAGATTGCAGCCCTTGGCGTTGAGCCCAAGGGTTTCGACTTCGCCTTTACCTGCTCCGTCCCCTCGGGTGGCGGTCTTTCGAGCTCCGCTGCTGTCGAGGCGGCATACGGCCGCGCTATGGAGACGCTTTGGGGCGCGCCCGCGATTAAGCCCGTCGCACTCGCCCAGATGAGCCAGCGCACCGAGAACAACTACTACGGCAAGCCCTGCGGTCTGATGGACCAAGCCGCCGTGTGCCTGGGCGGCCTTGCCTACATGGACTTTGAGGACCAGGCTCAGCCTAAAACCCAGAAGCTCGAGCTCAACTTTGAGGATCACGGTTATGCGCTCGTGCTCGTTAAGGCCGGTGCCGACCACGTGGCCGCCACCGACGACTACGCCGCCGTTCCGCGCGAAATGCAGGACGTCGCCGCCGAGTTTGGCAAGGAACGCCTGTGCGAGGTCGATGTTGCCGACTTTGACGCCAAGCTCCCCGAGCTGCGCGCCAAGCTGGGCGACCGCGCCTGTCTGCGCGCCGTTCACTACTGGTACGAGAACGGCCTGGTCGACAAGCGCTGGGCTGCCCTGAACGCCGGCGACATCGATCAGTTCCTGGTCCTGACGCGCGAGTCCGGCGCCAGCTCTGCCATGTACCTACAGAATGTCGTTGCCAAGCTGGGCTCCGAGCAGCCCTCGATGTATGCCCTGGCACTGGCCGAGCACGTGCTCGACGGCCGAGGCGCCGTCCGTATCCACGGTGGCGGCTTTGGTGGCACCATCCAGGCCTTCGTGCCGCTCGACCTGGTCGACACCTTTATCACCAAGATGAACAGCTGGCTGGGCGAGGGCTCTGCCCGTCACTACGCCATCTCTGACAAGGGGGCTTACGCGGCATGGCTGTAATGACTGATGTGCGCGAGGCCGCGCAGGGCCTGACTGAGTATGCCATCCATCGATCGATGATCGGACAGGACGATCGCATCTGGGCCTACAACACCATTCTGGAGTGCATCGGCGCCACGGGTCCGGCGCTCGACATGATCTGGGCGCTCCAGGTCGAGAAACTCTCGCTCTTACACCCCGATACCCTCCCCGACTTTGACCTAGAGAGCACGCTTGCCGCGCTTGCCGAGGCCGCCGTTGCCAACGGTGCTGCCGAGGACACGGCATCGGGCCGCGACCGCATCGCCATGCGCATCATGGGCGCGCTGATGCCGAGGCCTTCGGTTGTAAACGAGGAGTTCAACGGACGCATGGGCGTCAACGAGCCCCGCGCCGCGACCGACTGGTTCTACGGCCTGTGCTGCGACGCCGGCTACGTGCGCCGCGCCGCCATCGCGCGCAATATCAAATGGAGCACCCCCACCAACTGGGGCGACCTCGAGATCACCATCAACCTGTCCAAGCCCGAAAAGGACCCGCGCGATATCGCCGCGGCCGGTGCGGCCAAGAACACGGGTGAGAGGTATCCCGCCTGCCAGCTGTGCATCGAAAACGAAGGCTACCCTGGACGCTCCGCCGCAACCGACGGCGGCGCCCACCCCGCCCGTCAGAACCTGCGCGTTATCCCCATCCAGCTCGACGGCGAGCGCTGGGGCTTCCAGTACAGCCCGTATGCGTACTTTAACGAGCACTGCATTGCCATGAGCTCCAAGCATCGCCCGATGCACGTGGATCGCAAGAGCCTGACCTGCCTGCTCGACTTTGTCGACCTGTTCCCGCACTACTTTATCGGCTCCAACGCCGACCTGCCCATCGTGGGCGGCTCGATTCTGTCGCACGACCACTTCCAGGGCGGCGCACACGAGTTCCCCATGATGCATGCCACCGAAGTCTCGCAGTTTAGCGTGCCCGGCTTTGACCAGGTCAGCGGTACCGTGTTGCAGTGGCCGCTTTCGGTGCTGCGACTGCGCTCGCACGACCGCGCCCAGTTGCTCGACGCTGCCGAGAAGATTATCCTCGCCTGGCGCGAGTGGACCGATGAGTCGGTTGGCGTTATCGCACACACGACCGACGGCGTAGCGCACAACACCGTGACGCCCGTCATCCGCCGCGTCGACTCCCGCGGCAATGCCGGCGGCGAGATCTACGAGGCCTACCTGGCGCTTCGCTGCAACATCACGACCGACGAGCATCCGCTGGGCGTTTTCCACCCGCATGCCGAGTATCACCACATTAAGAAGGAGAACATCGGCCTGATCGAGGTCATGGGCCTGGCTATTTTGCCGCCGCGCTTGGTTCCTGAGCTCGGTGCTGTCCGCGAGCACCTGCTGGCGGCCAAAGCCGATGTCAGCTACGACCTTGCCGGCGCGCTCGAGGGCGACGACCTTTGCCGCAGCCATGCCGCGTGGGCCGAGGATGTCTATGCCCGCCGTGCCGACGAGCTTACGGCGGATAACGCCATCGATATCCTGCACGAGGAGGTCGGCGTGGTGTTCGGCCACGTGCTCGACAACGCCGGCGTCTTTAAGTGGGACGAAGCCGGCCGCGCCGCCCAGCAGCGCTTTATCGACTCGCTGTAATGATCCCTTGGGGACGGAGGAAAACGGATCATTTCGTCTTCAAGACAACGGCGCCCGCCGGCAACATCGCCGGCGGGCGCCGTTTTTGCGTGTAGTCATTGGGGACGCTCTTAAACGACTAGTCATTAAAGAACGTCCCCAATGACTACCCCAAGGAATATCCCAGACTGCCGGCAGAAAAGGAACGTCCCTAACTGCCGCATCCGGAGCAAGACAACGCCGCAGGTAGAGGACGGACAGCGAGCGGGCCGCATTTGAGACAAGGTGACGTGAAACGAAAGGGCGCTGACCTTCTGGTCGCGCCCTTGAAGTTGAACGTCAGATTGTCCAAATGCGGCCCGCGCAGCGTCGACCGGTCCGCCGTTCGGTAGAACGGCGGAACCAATAGGTTTGGTAAAACGCCGTAACCCTAAAGTTCAGTCACGACAACGCTGTTGTAGATCTCGTCCCAGCGGTCCATGACCAGGTGGCCGGTCTTGGGATCCATGGCGTTGAGCTTGCCGCAGGTATTGGCAGTCTTGAGCACCGTGACGTCGTCGGCACCAGCAGCAATGGCATGCGCAAAGCCGGCGATGGTCGAGTCGCCGGAACCCGTCGCGTTCACAGCCGCAATCGCGGGCGTCTTGGCGCGGAACGCGCGACCCTCATGGAAGCCCACCGAGCCGGCAGCGCCCATCGAAACGACAACCCAGGGGATACCGGCAAAGCGGCCGTCGGCGGCAAGAGCCTCGCGCAGGGCATCGACATCGTCGGTCGTAAAGGACGTACCCAGCAGGCCGTTAATCTCGGTCAGGTTGGGCTTTACGAGCTCGGGCTTAGCGTCGGACTCCAGCGCGGCCTCCAGCGATGCACCCGAGGTGTCGAGCAGCACCTTGGCGCCCGCAGCCTCGGCGATCTTTACGAGCTCGGCGTAGTAGCCGGCATCGACGCCACGCGGCAGCGAGCCCGAAAGCGTCACAACGTCCGCCTTCGCTGCAAGCTCGGCGAACTTGGCCGTAAAGGCCTCGAGTTCCGCGGGGGCGATCTGCGGGCCGCTCTCCAGCAGCTCGGTCTGATTGCCCTCGTGCAGAATATTCAGGCAGATGCGCGTCTCGCCGGCAATGGGCACAAAGTCGTTCTTGACGCCATCGGCATCCATGAGCTCGGCCATATAGGCACCCATGTGACCGCCAAGCAGGCCGGTCGCGAGCACATCGTCGCCCAACTGCAGCAGCACACGGCTCACGTTGAGACCCTTGCCACCAGCGGTCTTTTCGGGCGTCACGCGGTTAACATCGTCGATAATCAGCTTGTCGAGCTGATAGCGCGTATCAATCGACGGGTTCATGGTAACGGTCAGAATCATGTTGGACTCCTGTTTAGAAAACCGGCCCGCGCCCCATCACAGAAACGCGAGCCGTCAATTAAAAAGCTGCAGAATGCCAGGTACCGCCAAAACGAAGCACCCAAGCTCAGCAAGCAAAAGTGTTATCAGAGCAACTCGCCCGCCAGATGGCTTCGCAGCGTCGACTGGTCTGGCGTTCGGTAGAACGCCAGAACCTCCTTAGTCGTGGTATTCGCCGCGGTCCCACTTCTCGAGAAACTCGTCAAAGAAGTGCGGGTCGGCCTGAGCCTCGGCGTCGGCCTTATTGCAGGCATCGATCTTGGCAATCAGGGCATCGTGCTCGGGAGTCTTGTCGTAGGGCTCCTCCAGGAAGGCAAGCATGATATCGGCCATCAGGAACTCGCCGGTGATCTTACCGCCAAAGCCCACGATGTTGGCGTTGAGCTCGCGACGGGCATACAGGGCAGAGGTCATATCGCGGACCAGGGCGCAGCGGGCGCCGGGAACCTTGTTGGCGGCGTTGGTGATGCCGATGCCGGTGCCGCACAGGGCCACGCCAAAGTCGGCCTTGCCGCTGGCAACGGCCTCGCCCACGGCCTTACCGTAGATGGGATAGTGCGTACGGGTGTGGCTGTAGGTGCCGCAGTCGAGCACCTTGTAGCCAGCCTGCTCCAGGCGGTCGGCCAGATAGATCTTCTCGTCCGTAACGATATGGTCGCAACCGATTGCGATGGTCTTCTTCATCAGAACGTCCTTTCGTCTGAATTCACAAGTTGAGGTAGAAGTTCGAGTTCTCGGTGGCTCTCGTTAGGCCATCTTGTTGAGCATGTCGACACGGATCTGGTGACGGCCGCCGGCGTACTGGGCGCGCAGGAACTCGCGGGCGATCTTCTTGGCGACCTCGGTGCCCACAACGCCCGGGCCCATGGTGACCATGCGCGAGCCGTTGTGCTCGCGGGTCATGTAGGCGGAACGCTCGTCGGAAATGTTGGCGACGACCATGCCCTTGATCTTGACGGCGGCCATATAGGAGCCGACGCCGTACTTATCGAATGCGAAGCCCTGGGAATCCTTGTGCTCCAGCAGGTCCTTGGCAACGGCGGTCGCGGAATCGACAAAGTCCGCGGCAGGGGTCTCGGAATAGTCGACGACCTCGTGACCGTCGGCGATGAGCATCTCCTTGATGGACTCCTTCATCGACATACCGTCGGCATCGGAAGCGATTACAACTCTCATGACATCCTCCTTGAGAGATACGCAGGTGCGTAGTTTCTGTTTGGAAGTGTTGAATCGCGTTCAGGTCCGGGCATCTGAATGTGCGGTTCTTCACTGTTCATGTTTATTTGAACACATTCGAACAGTAACTGCAACAACTATTTGTTTATCTTTGTTCTTTTTTGAACAAATATCGTTCACGGATGATTGCTGACCGTTTGAGCCGGGCGCGGACGTAGCGACCATGTGCTCAACAAACAAAAGGGCGGCCAAGAACGTGTCTCGGCCGCCCTTCGGCGGTATTCCCCGGTATATACAGCTGTTTTAGCTACTCGGACTGCCCACCCTTTTTGGCGTGCTTGGACGGAGCACTCAGAAAGCGGCCCGTCAAATAGTTCGCCGGGCCGGAAATATCGATCCCCAGCAGTACGTGTCCCAGCCACAGGAACGCCACGAGCACCAGCAATGGGATAACACACGAGGTCACGATCATCACGATGACGCCTTCGATCAGATCGGTCACCTGCTGCACAATCTCATCGGTCATCTGCTTGGCGCCGCTGGTCACCGACGTGACAAGACCCGAGGCACCGTCGGCAAGCTGCTCAAGCACGTTCTTGGACTCTGTGGACTCGGTCTTTTTCTTGCTTGTTTTGGAGCTATCGCTATCTGCCGCATCCGCAGCCTTTTGCTGAGCTTGCTCAATACTTACGCGATACGTTTCATCGACCTTCTGCGACACCCATACGCTTGCAGGCACCAACACCATGCCAATTATGGCGACCACCAGCACACGCGTTGCCACGCGGCGAATGACTGTGCTCGTGCTCCAGCGTCCGTGAATGCCAAGTGAGATCGCAAAGAGCACCAGCGCAAACGGGATCAGGATGCCCAGGCCAACCGACCACAAAATCGTAAGCAAATATTTCTCTAGGTATAGCACGGCAAGCACGATACCAAGGTTGCCTGAAAGCTGCGCGAGCTGCTCGGCGACTGGCGTTCCCGTATCGCCCGGCAGCGCGGTAATACCCGCAGATAGGGCAACGCACGAGGTCGTGAGCGCCAAAACGTTGCCCTTCTTTTGGTCGATAACCTCGATGGTGGAGTCCCATGTTTTGGTATCGGCGAAATGCGGACGAGCTACAAAGCCCGACAGCAGCGCCAGTACCACGAGCGCAACGATAAAGCCAATCTGCAGCTTTTTGTTTGCGCACACGACATCGGACAGGCTGGGCTGTAGCTCGGTTACCGTCGTGTGCTCGGTTATCTGGACAGGACGCCCATGAGCCATCTCGTGCGCGTCTCTTTTTTGTATTGACCCGTTATCCGGCATTTGGATACCTCCTCATTCCGGCCTGTATTGCGGGTGAAAGTATACCCATCCAGCGAAAAACCGAACGAGAGGGCGTGCAGAAGCTCCATAACGCTGCTAGTCGAACAGTGCCATTTCAAAACTATGCCGGTTTACTACCGTAAAACCGATAGGACCGACCACATTTGCTATTAGCAGAAAATGGCAAGCTTTCTACCTGCGGCTTTGATAACGCTGTTCTTTCCATAGTTGAAAGAATACGATTCATCGTAGTAAACCGGCATAGTTTTGTAACCGACGGGTCGAGTCGGCACCGCAACAAACCTAATAACCCGTTTTCTTCCATCCTCAAAGGATCAAATGCATGGCAGGAGTGTCCCTAACTGCCGGCAGATAAGGAACGTCCCCAAGTGCCGGGTAAAAAGAAAAAGCCCTGTCGCGGGTAGCGGCAGAGCTTTTGGAAGGGGACTTGGTTGTGAGAGCTCGTTAGGCGAGCTTGGCCTCGAGTGCGGCGATGCGCTTGTAGGCATCGATGGTAAAGCGGGTCTGCTTCTCCAAGATCATGGTGGTCATGAGGGTGTCCTGAGCGTGAGCCATGATGAAGGTCATCTCCATCTCGCCACCGCCGGCCTCCTGCGAAAGCAGCTTGGTCTGCGTGTCGTGGGCACCGATGAGCGCATCGCTGGCATCCTTGTGCAGCTGCTCGGCCTTCTCAAAATCACCCTCGCGAGCAGCATCGAGCGCTGCAAGCAGATCGGTCTGGGCGTCACCTGCGTATGCGACGATCTCGAATCCAACCATCGAGATTTCTTCTTTGGTTGCCATATTGCGTTCCTTTCACATATGAACCAATGGAGAGCATCGCGTCCGGGCATACGCGCTGCGTTCTGTATGGCAGAAACATTAACATTCAAACAAAAAAGAACAACGCAAAACATAATTTCAAGCTATGAACGGTCAATTTTCACCCGTGAACGGTTTCCAAACCATTTCAAACAATATCAAACATGATTAACGGAAACCCAAACAGGACCGCGCCCTAGCGCAAATCGCGCACCGTATCGCCCTCTACGAGCACGCCGGGGATCAGCATGTGCTCCACGCCAGACGCACCCCCCTCGGCACCGGCGATCTTATCGACTGCCCACATGCCGACACGCCTGTTGTCAAAGCGCACGGTGGTCAGGCGACGGTCGGGCACGATATCGCCCAGGCTGTCATCAACACCCACCACGCTCACGTCCTCGGGCACACGCCTTCCGCGCGACTCGAGCCCGCGAATGCAGCCGTAGGCCATGGCGTCGTTGGAGGCATAGATGGCAGTACAGGTCGGATCGTCCGCCAGAGCCTGGCCTGCGGCATATCCGCTCTGCGCCGTCCAATCGCCACGGATGAGTCGCGGCAGCTCAATACCATGTGCGCGCAATGTCTCGCGCCAGCCTTCCTCGCGCTGCATGCCCGAAAGCGAGCGCTCGGGGCACGAGATAAAGTGCACGGTCTTGTGCCCCTGCTCCAGCAAATACTCGACCACCTGGCGCGAGCAATCGAACTGGTCGTTATCGACCGTTGAACAAAGCGGGTGCTCCAACATCGTAACGAGCACTGTCTGCATGCCGGGCAGTGGCTCGAAGGTGCCAAAGTCCGCCGGCATGCGATTCATGATCACGACCATGCCATCCACCGGCAGTGCGCTCATGCGCGACGATGCGCTCTCGAGGGTATACGGATGCCCATCTACTTTCGTGAGGGTAATGGCGTAGCCGTGCTTATCGGCGGCGGCAGCAAAGCCCTCCATACGGTCGAGGTTGCCGGTACCGGTAATGTTGAACATGGCGACGCCGACGGTCTTAAACTTGCCGCGGCGCAGCGATCGACCGGCAAAATTGGGGCGATACCCCAGCTCGCGCATGGCGGCACGCACGCGCTCCTTGGTCTCGGGGCGCACGCTGGGCGAATCGTGCACCGTACGCGAGACTGTCTGCTCCGAGACGCCCGCGAGACGCGCCACGTCCTTAACGGAAACCGATTTTTTAACAGCGGCCATAGGTCGATCTTTCTATGTCAACGATGCCATTAGTGGCATCCTGCGCAGTCAAATGAAACGTCTTCAAGTATATCCAACGCCTTCCCCACCATACGCTCACCACCCAAAACCTACCGTTCACCGACATTTTTGCTTCACCGAACGGCTTTTGTCACCCAAATGTTAACGTTGCCATTGTGCAAACACAGAGCCACCGGGCGGCTCAAACGTTTACGCATAGGGAATCGACGGTTCGCAGGCACAGGAACCACCGGTTCGCGTCTTTTTTTGTGTCGCAAAATGGCAACGTCAACATTTTGGCAACCGAACGCCAAAAGCTACCATCGTTGTTAACCCACCGACTCTTAGGAGCATTGCATGGAGCAACTTATCGCCATCATCGAAAAGGGCCAGCCCTTTTTCAACGCGATCGCCCGCAACAAGTACCTCAAGGCGATTCGCGACGGCTTTATCTCCGTCATCCCCATCATCATCTTCTCGTCCATCTTCTGCCTGGTAGCCTCGGTCCCCAACATCTGGGGTTTCTACTGGCCCGATGACATCAACAACGCCCTGTGGAAGTGCTACAACTACTCCATGGGCATCCTGGCCATCGCCTGCGCCGCCACCACGGCCAAGCACTTCGCCGACGCTCAGAACCGTGACCTGCCCAAGAACAACCAGATCAACTTCATCTCGTGCATGTGCGCGGCCATCATCGGCTTCTTGCTCCTTTCGAGCGACACGATCGCCACGGACGCCGCCAGCGGCTTCAACACCACCTATCTTGGTTCCAAAGGCCTGCTGACTGCCTTCATCGCTGCATTTGCGACCGGCATCATCTACAAGTTCTTTATTAAGCGCAACATCACCGTCAAGATGCCCGAGCAGGTTCCGCCCAACATCTCGCAGACCTTTAAGGACATCATCCCCTTCTCCGTCTGCATCACCGTCTTTTGGGTCTTTGACATCGTCTTCCGCGCTGCCTTTGGCTTCTGCTTTGCCCAGGGCGTCATCCAGGTGTTCCAGCCCCTGTTCACCGCTGCCGACGGCTACATCGGTCTCGCTGTGATCTACGGTGCCATGAGCCTCTTCTGGTTCGTCGGCGTCCACGGCCCCTCGATCGTCGAGCCCGCCATCGCCGCCGCCCTCGTTGCCAACATGACCGACAACCTGGCCGCATTCCAGGCCGGCGAGCACGCCACCGCCGTCCTGACGCAGGGCGCCCAGTACTTCGTCGTATGCATGGGCGGCACCGGCGCTACGCTCGTCCTGGTCTTTATGTTCTGTTTCTTGGCCAAGTCCCAGGAGATGCGCGCCGTCGGTAAGGCCGCCATCGTCCCCGTGTGCTTTGCCGTCAACGAGCCGCTGCTGTTCGCCGCACCTATCGTGCTCAATCCCGTCTTCTTTGTCCCGTTTGTCTTTGCCCCGATCGCCAACATCTGGATCCTCAAGGTCTTTATCGACTTCTTGGGCATGAACGGCTTTATGTACACCTTGCCCTGGACTGTTCCCGGCCCCATCGGCACCATCATGGGCCTTGGCTTCCAGCCGCTCGCCTTTGTGATGCTCGCCATCATCCTGGTCGTCGACTTTGCCCTGTACTACCCGTTCTTCCGTGCCTATGACGCCCAAAAGTGCGCCGAGGAGGCCGAGATCTCCCAGGAGGAGCTCGCCGCCAAGAACGCCGAGAAGGCCGCTAAGCTCAACGACGCCTTCCAGGGTAAGGCCGACGCCAAGAGTGTTGCCGCCGGCGCCGCTGCCGAGGTCGTAAAGACCGACGCCGCCCCCGCTGCTGCCGCAACCGAGGCTACGGCCGCCAGCGACCTCAACGGCAAGCGCGTACTCGTGCTCTGCCAGGGCGGCGGCACCTCGGGCCTGCTCGCCAACGCGCTGGCCAAGGCCGCCAAGGAGCGCGGCATCGATCTTGAGACCGCTGCCGACGCCTATGGCAACCACGTGGACATGCTCCCCGACTTTGACCTGGTCGTCCTGGCCCCGCAGGCTGCCAGCTACCTGGCCGACCTGCAGAAGGACTGCGAGCGTGTGGGCAACAAGTGCGTCGCCTGCCGTGGTAAGCAGTACATCGAGCTCTCCCAGAACGGCGACAAGTCTCTCGCCTTCGTAAGCGAGCAACTCTCCAAGTAAGTAGCACTTAGGGCCAGCCGACCATCCAAGGCCGGCTGGCCCTTCGATTTAGACGATTGGATATTTCATCATGTCCGTTAACCCTGCTAGCGTCACCAACCCGCCCGCGCAGTTTCCCGAGGACTTTGTCTTTGGCGGCGCCACTGCTGCCTACCAGGTAGAGGGCGAGACCCGCACTCACGGTAAGGGCAAGGTCGCGTGGGACGACTTCTTGGAGGCCCAGGGCCGTTTCTCCCCCGACCCCGCCTCCGACTTCTACAACCAGTACCCCGTCGATCTGGAGCTGTGCGAGGAGTTTGGCATCAACGGTATTCGCCTCTCCATCGCCTGGAGCCGCATCTTCCCCGAGGGCACCGGCAAGGTGAACCCCGAGGGCGTGCAGTTCTACCACGACCTCTTTGCCGAGTGCCACAAGCACCACGTTGAGCCGTTTGTCACGCTGCATCACTTCGACACGCCGCTGCCCCTCTTTGAGAAGGGCGACTTCCTCAACCGCGAGACCATCGACGCCTTTGTGGACTTTGCCACCTTCTGCTTTAAGGAGTACGCCGACCAGGTGACCTATTGGTTCACTTTTAACGAGATCTGGGCCGACGCCTCCAACACCTACATCGAGGGCACCTTCCCCGGCGGCGTCAAGGCGCACCTGGCCGAGGCCTTCCAGTGCGAGCACAACATGATGCTCGCCCACGCCAAGGCTGTGCTGGCCTTCCACAACGGCGGCTTTAAGGGCAAGATCGGCGTCATTCAGTCGCTGGAGTTCAAGTACCCGCTCAACGAGAACGACCCCGCCGACATCAAGGCCGCCAACAACGAGCACGTGCTGCAGAACCAGTTTTTGCTCGACGCCACCTTCCGCGGCGACTATGCCCCCGACACCCTCGAGTGCGCCAACCGCCTGGCTGCAGTCTCCGGCGGCACCATCGAGATCCGCGAGGAGGATCTCGAGATCATGCGCGAGGCAGCGCTCTACAACGACTACCTGGGCGTCAACAACTACCAGTGCCGTTTCCTCAAGGCCTACGACGGCGAGAACGACCTGCACCACAACGGCACGGGCGAGAAGGGTACCGGCCGCTGGCGCGTCAAGGGCATTGGCGAGCACGTGAACAAGCCCGGCATCCCCACCACCGACTGGGATTGGATCATCTATCCCGAGGGCCTGTTCGATCTGCTCGTCTACATTAAGCAGCGCTACCCCAACTACAAGCAGATTTTCATTACCGAAAACGGTATGGGCTACAAGGACCCCTACAAGGACGGCTTTGTGGACGACCAGCCGCGCATCGACTACATCGAGCAGCACCTGCGCTGGCTGCTTAAGGCCATGGAGGTGGGCGTCAACGTGGGCGGCTACTTCCTGTGGAGTCTGCAGGACCAGTTCTCCTGGACCAACGGCTACAACAAGCGCTATGGCTTCTTCTACGTAGACTTTGAAACCCAGAAGCGCACGCCCAAGGCGAGCGCCTACTGGTACAAGCACGTGGCGCAGACCCGTCGTCTGGACTAGCGACTAGCGGGGTTGCCTGCCCACATAACCTGTCCCCATTTCTCAACCGGGGGCGGCACGTCACACGGCGCGCCGCCCCCGGTCTTTGTGTTTTTGAGCGGGTCGAGGTCCGTTTGTCTCAATCTGTAACATCTAGCCGAGTTTTTGGGTTCTAGCTGTTACAGATCGAGATGAACAGGATTGCGCTTTCCGAAGAATCTAAATCTGTAACACGTAGCCCGCTTTTGACCGTCTACCTGTTACAGATCGAGACAAACGGAGTAGGACCTAACCCCGTATGTCCCTAACAGTCGAGCGTTCGACCAGCGTACTCGGCACATGAATCGCCTCGATAGACGAGCTCTCTCCAATCGCCGCCTCAAACGCAAGCTTACCGACACCGCGCAAATCAAATCGCAGCGTCGTCAGCCGATTGTGAGGAACAAGTCCCTCGAGTGCGTCGTCGATACCAGCCACGCTCACGTCGTCGGGCACGGACAGGCCCGCATTCTCGAGCGCGGCGATAACGCCCAGCGCCATCTGGTCATTTGCCGCAAGCACGGCAGTCGGCGCCTGCGACCCGCCGGCAAGCACCTCGGCCGCAATCCGCTCGCCCATGGTGTACCCACTGTCCGCACTCCAATCGCCACGCAGCATCGGAGCGGCATCGACATGAGCACGACCCAGCGTATCGCGCCAACCGGCCTCACGAAAACGCGAGGAAATCGAGTTTTCCGGACCCGCCACAAACCGCATATTCGAATGACCATGTTCCAGCAGATAATTGGTCAACAGCTCGCACGAACCATACTGGTCGGAGTCGATCGTCGTGCAGCGCGGATGCGCATACATGGACAGGATGACCGTTCGCACTCCCGGCTGGGGAACAAACTCCTCAAAATCGGGAGCCATGCGGTTCATGTTGAGAATCATGCCGTCGACGGGTCGCTCGACCATGCGGCGCGAGGCATCGGCAAGTGCATAGGGCTTGTCGCCGCCCATCTCGATCATAGTGACGGCAAAATCGTGCTCGCGCGCCGCTTGCATGATACCCTCGAGCGTCGCCAGGTTACCGACACGTGTGATGTTGTACATGCACAGGCCAATAGAACGATACGACCCGCCGCGCAACGCCGCTCCAGCAAAATTGGGACGAAAGCCCAGCTCTTCCATGGCGGCCAGCACACGCTTGCGCGTCTTTTCCGTCACGTTGGGCATACCGTTGACCACACGAGACACAGTCTGGCGGCTCACGCCAGCGAGCGCCGCAACCTCTGCCGCGCTCGCCGAACGACCATTCCTTGTCTGCTGAGCCATGCCTTCCACGCTAACCTGCTTCCCAACTATTCCCCGCACCCATGGCGCATCGTACATACATTGATAACGTGCTCATGATACCCGAGCCATATACCACAACATGAAAACTTCTGTCAATCAAAACCGCTTACCGAACAAATACAACCGTTCGCGGCTGTTTGAAGTTGTTTTGTTTCTATACATCCCAGCCGGATGTTAACGTGCTCATTGTCAAATGTTCACGTGCTCATTTTGGTTCTAATCATTTTAAGATAGTGTTTATCGGGCTTTTTCACCGCTGAACGCTAACCAGGGAGCCTCCTGAGCGCAAACGCACAATATCGAACAGCGAGACGAGAGGGTGTATGCATATGTCTTTGCTAAACCGCGTACAGCAGCTGCCGAAGGGCTTTGTTTGGGGCGCCGCAACCGCCGCGTACCAAACGGAAGGTTCCACGAAGGTGGCAGGCAAGGGTAAGACCATGTGGGACGATTACCTTGTCGCCCAGGGTCGCTTTTTGCCCGACCCGGCCAGTGATTTCTACAACCGCTACGAGGAGGATATCCGCCTTTCTGCCGAGCATGGACTCAACGCCATCCGTGTGTCCATCGCCTGGACTCGCATCTTCCCCAACGGCGACGATGCCGAGCCCCTCGCCGAGGGCGTTAAGCACTACCACGAGTTGTTCGCCTGCTGCAAAAAGTATGGCGTCGAGCCCTATGTGTCCCTGCATCACTTTGACTCCCCAGTCGCCCTGTTCAACCAGGGCGACTGGCTCAACCGCAAGACCGTCGACGCCTATGTGCGCTATGCCGAGTTCTGCTTCCGCGAGTTCCGCGAGGTCAAGAATTGGTTCACCATCAACGAGCTCATCAGCCTCTCGCACTCCCAATACATCCAAGGCAACTTCCCGCCCAACCATCACTTTGATGTGACGAGCGGCATCCAGAGCCAGCACAACGAGCTCGTTGCCCACGCCCGCGCCGTCAACCTGTATAAGGATCTTGACGAGACCGAGCACCTGGGCGGACGCATTGGCATGGTCAACGTCCTGACGCCGGCATATCCTGCCACCGACTCGCCCGCCGACCAGCACGCCGCCGACCTGTACAACGCCTTCTACACCGACTTCATCATGGACGGCGCCTTCCTGGGTCACTACTCCGCGCGCACCCTCTCACTCATCAACGAGATTCTGCGTGCCAACAACGCCACACTTACGGTTGAGGACAGCGACATGGAGGAGCTCGCCAAGGCGGCGCCCCGCAACGATATGTTCGGCCTCAACTACTATCAGTCGGCGTTTATCGCCGCATACGATGGCGAGTCCACCAACAGCTTTAACGGCACCGGAGACAAGGGCACCTCGTGCTTTAAGTTTAAGGGCGTCGGGCAGCAGGTCGATATGCCGGGTATCCCCACCACCGACTGGGATTGGCTCATCTACCCGCAAGGCCTCTACGACACGCTCAAGCACATCAGCGCCACCTATCCCAACCTCCCCGTCATCTATATCACCGAAAACGGCCTGGGCCACAAGGACCCCGAGCCCGACGCAAACGGCATCGTCGCCGATCCCGAGCGCATCGACTTTGTCGACCAGCACATGGAGAAGGTGCTCCAGGCGCGCGCCGAGGGCGTCGACGTCCAGGGCTACTTTATCTGGAGCCTGCAGGACCAGTTCTCGTGGGCCAATGGCTATAACAAGCGCTACGGCCTGTTCTACATCGACTTCGACACGCAAAAACGCTACATCAAGCAGTCGGCACTCTGGTACAAGGAGCTCGCCGACACCATGGCGGACGCGCAGTAGCGCATCGCCTCGCTTTCTCCCGAGAAGGGAGCGGCCCTATGCGATACAAACCCAGCCGCTCCCCTCTCTCCCCCTGGGACCGACCCCGCCTGCACCCGGGCTTTTAGCAAGCGGGAGACCATATAGGTTTTCAACGTCCATGCCATTAAGATTTCATGCAAAGAGGAGCGTGAACTATGGAATCGATCGTTAAGTTCTTGGAGAAAGGTCAGCCGTACTTCGACAAGGTCTCTAAGAACATCTACCTTCAGGCCATTAAAGACGGCTTTTTGGCAGCAATGCCCATCATCCTGTCTTCTTCTGTCTTCCTGCTTATTTCAACCCTGCCGGGCGTTGTCGCCACGGTCGGCGGCTTTACGCTGCCCGACTGGTGGAACGTCGACGTCGTGAACTTCTGCAACAAGGTTTACAACTTCACGATGGGCGTCGTGGGCATCATGGTCGCCGGCACCACCGCAAGCGCGCTGACCGGCTCCAAGAACCGCCGCATGCCTGCCGGCAAGGCCATCAACGCCACGAGCACCATGGTCGCCGCCATGTGCGCTATGCTCATCTTGGCCGTTACCCAGACGAGTGCCAAGATCGACGGCGCCGATGTCTCGGTGTTCTTTACCGACAACATGGGCACCAAGGGCCTGCTGAGCTCCTTTGTCGCCGCATTTGCCACGGTCAACATCTATGCCTTCTGCATTAAGCGAGACATCACCATCAAGCTGCCCAAAGAAGTCCCCGGCGCCATCGCCCAGAACTTCCGCGACATCTTCGCCTTCAGCTTCTCCATCCTGTTTGTCGCCGTCATCGACGTTATCTGCCGCACCTGCTTGGCCGTCCCGTTTGCCAACGTCATCTCCACGCTGGTGAGCCCGCTGTTCGCCGCCGCCGATTCCTACGCCGGCCTCGCCCTCATCTGGTTCATGATCCCGCTGTTCTGGTTCATGGGCATCCACGGCCCCTCGGTCGTTAAGCCTGCCCTCAACGCCGCGCTGTTTGGCAACATCACTACCAACCTCGCCACGCTGCAGGCCGGCGGTCACCCCGCCCTCGCCCTGACCGAGAACTTCGGTAACTACATCGGCGAACTCGGCGGCACCGGTGCCACGTTCATTGTCCCGATCATCTTCCTGCTCTTTATGCGCTCCAAGCAGCTCAAGGCCGTCGGCAAAGCCTCTGTCGTACCCGTGATGTTCGCCGTCAACGAGCCGCTGCTGTTCGCCGCGCCCATCATCCTCAACCCGTACTTCCTGATCCCGTTCCTGTTTGCCCCCGTGGCCAACGTCCTCATTGGTAAGTTCTTCATCGACTTTTTGGGCATGAACGGCTTTATCTATGCCATGCCGTGGGCACTCCCCGGACCGATCGGCACCTTCATCGACACCAACTTCCAGCCGATCTCTCTGGTCCTGGTTGTCGTCCTGCTGGTCGTTGACTTCTTGATCTACTACCCGTTCTGCAAGGCCTACGACAACGTCCTGTGCAAGCAGGAGGCCGAGACCCTGGCCGAAGAAGAGGCCGAGGAGACCAAGGCCGTCAAGACCGCTGCCGCCCCCGCCGTTGAGGCTCCCGTTGTCGAGACCGCTTCTGCCACTGAGGCCTCCGCAGCTCCGTCCGCCCTTAAGGGCAAGGACCTGAGGGTTCTGGTTCTGTGCGCTGGCGCCGGCACCTCTGCACTGCTCGCCAACGCGCTTAAGGAAGGCGCCGACGAGCTGGGCATCGACATTACCGCCAACGCCGGTGCCTACGGCAGTCACTACGCCATCATGGACCAGTACAACGTCATCGTCCTGGCTCCGCAGGTTCGCACCTATTACAACGAGATGAAGGCCGACACCGACCGCCTGGGCATCACGCTGCTGTCGCCCAAGGGCAAACAGTACATCGACCTCACTAAGGATCCCAAGGGTGCCGTCGCCTGGATCGAGGAAAACCTCGAGGCATAAGACACTGACGCTACCTACCGCTCGCAGACAAAAAATGGCCCGTGCATCGATGTGTGATGCGCGGGCCATTTTGTTTAGACCGCACCCGTCCTCCTGTTCATCTCAATCTGTAACATCTAGCCGAGTTTTTCGGTCCAAGCTGTTACAGATCGAGATGAACGCACAGGCCAAGCCGAAAATCTCAATCTGTAACATGTAGACCGCTTTTGACCGCTTAGATGTTACAGATCGAGACAAACAGAATATGCCGGACCGAATTGTCTAAATCTGTAACAACTAGCTGAGATTTTCGGCCCTACCTGTTACAGATTTAGACGAACAGGCCGAGCAAGTCTACGCCCGCAGGTCCTTTACGCTGGAACGCTCGACCAACACGCCCGAGACGAGCGTGCGGCTTCTTGAGCTCGGAGCCCCAAGACCTGCGACGACCTCGTTAAGCGCACGGATGCCCAGCTCGCAGTGGCGAAACTTCACCGACGTCAGAATCGAGTTGGGAATCGTCTTGTAGAGCTCATCGTCGAAGCCGATCACGGACACGTCGTCGGGCACACTGAGTCCTTTGTCATGTAGAGCCATCATCACACCATTTGCCATGCAGTCGTTAGCAGCGAGGATCGCCGTGCAATCGGGTTTATCAGCAAGCACAAGGCCCGCGGCATAGCCACTATCCGCATTCCAATCGCCTTGCAGAGGCTCGGGCGGCTCAATGCCACGCGTCTCGAGTGCCGCACGCCAACCTTTCATACGGCACTGGCTCGACAGCGACTCTTTCTTACCAGAGACGAAGTACACGTTCTTGTGCCCGCGATTCAAGAAGTACTCGCATGCCATGCGCGCACCACCCTCTTGATCGTCACTAACGGTAGAGCAGGTAGGATGCTCCATCGGCGTGATAATCACCGTCTTGAGGTCCTTCGGTGCCTCAAACGTATCAAAGTCGTCGACCATCTGGCGCAGATTGAAGATCATGCCATCAACAGGCAGCTGCGACATCCTGCGCGCTGCATCGGCAAGGGTCATCTTCTCCCCTGCCCGCTTTTTGATCATCGTCAGCGCAAAACCACGCTCTTCGGCGGCATCGGCGATACCGTCAATCATGTCCACGGCGCCGCCCGACAAGTGAAACAGCACCACGCCGATACACCCGTAACGGCCCAACTTGAGCGAACGCGCGGCAAAGTTGGTTCGAAACCCGAGCGCCTCCATTGCGGAATGGACTTTATCGCGCGTCGACTCGCGCACGCTATCGGGCTCATTGATCACACGCGACACCGTCTTGAGGGAAACACCCGCGGCAACCGCCACATCGTTCATTGAGACGCTTTTCTTGTCCATCGTTGCCACTGCTTCTCCAGTCGGTTCCCTATCGATCGTTCTTTGCGTTCTAGCATACACTACCTGCCCGACTGACAAATCAGCCGTTTATCGGACAATATCGACCGTTCACCCGTAAATCCTTGTTGCTCTTCCAAAAATGTCTTACGTTGTCATTAACGAAATGTCCTACGTTGTCATTTCGCAATGCCTTCCTTAAGCAGGAAGGTTTCCGGGCAGTCCTGACCATCCATCGACGACCAGTTCCATCCACATGCATCGCGCATCAAGCAGCAAAGGAGCTCTATGGACGCCATCGTAAAGATGCTCGAAAAGCATCAACCGTTCTTTGAGAAGATCTCAAGGAACATCTACCTCCAGGCCATCAAAGACGGATTCCTTGGGTGCATGCCCATCGTCCTCACCTCTTCGATCTTCCTGCTGATCGCCACGCTTCCCGGCGTGGTTGGCATCGCGCTGCCCCAACCGCTCATCGACTGGTGCAACAAGCTGTACAACTTCACCATGGGCGTCATGGGCATCATGGTCGCCGGCACCACTGCCAAGAACTTTACGGCTTCTATGAACCGTCGCATGCCCGCCGGCAAAGTGCTCAACGACGGTTCCACCATGGTGGCCGCCCAGTGCAGCATGCTGTTGCTCGCAGTCACGCAGTTCACCACCAAGCTCAACGGCTCCGAGCTTTCGGTCTTCGATTGCACCAGCATGGGTACACGTGGTCTGTTCTCGGCCTATATCGCCGCGTTCATTACCGTGTGGGTCTATAAATTCTGCGTCTCGCGCGATCTGACCATTAAGCTGCCCAAGGAGGTCCCGGGCGCCATCGCTCAGAACTTCCGCGACATCATCCCCTTTGGCGGCGCCGTCATCATCTGCGGCATCATCGATGTCATCGTGCGCAACCTCATGGGCGTTCCGTTCTCCGAGCTGCTTATCAAACTGCTCTCCCCGCTCTTTACCGCTGCAGAAACCTATCCTGGCCTCATCCTTATCCAGGCAGCCACCGCGTTCTTCTGGTTCATCGGCGTCCACGGCCCCTCGATCGTCCAGCCGGGCATCGACCCCATCCGTCTTGCCAACCAGGCCGAGAACCTGCAGGTTCTGCTGGCAGGTGGCCACCCCGCTCACTCCCTCACCTTTAACATGTCACTCGTGGGTGAGTTCGGCGGCACCGGCGCCACGTTCATCGTGCCACTTCTGCTGATTCTCTTTATGAAGTCCAAGCAGCTCAAAGCCGTCGGTAAGGCCTCGATTGTTCCTGTTGCCTTTGCTGTCAACGAGCCGCTGCTCTTTGGCGCGCCGATGATCCTTAACCCCTACATGCTCGTCCCCTTTGTTGCCGCCGGTTGCGTCAACGTGAGTGTTGCCAAGTTCTTTATCGATAATGTGGGCATGAACGGCTTCTCCTTCGTGGTGCCTTGGGCTACCCCTGCCCCCACCGGCATCTTCATCACCACGAACTACCAGCTTATCGCCCTGGTATTTGTCGCGATTATCATCTTGCTGGACGCCATCATCTACCTGCCGTTCTTGAAGGCATACGATCAGCTGCTCTGCGACCAGGAGGCCGAGCGCGCCGCCGAGCTGGGTCTCGAGTCCGATGGTGCCGCTGCCATCGCCGCCAACGCCCCTGCGCCCGCTGTCGAGCAGGCTACCGCTTCCGTCGAGACGACTGTTGCCGCCGCCGACAGCAAGCCTGTCGCCGATCAGCCCGAGCCCGCTGCCGATGCATCCGCCAAGAAGGATGTCGATGGCCTGAAGGTCCTCGTCCTGTGCGCCGGCGCCGGCACCTCTGCCATGCTCGCCAACGCCATCAAGGAAGGTGCCGCACAGACCGGAGAGAACATCGCTTCCTCCGCAGGCGCCTATGGCCAGCACACTGCCATCATGGATCAGTACGACGTCATCGTGCTCGCCCCGCAGGTTCGTAGCTACTACAACGACATGAAGGCTGACACCGATCGTCTGGGCATTAAGCTGCTCGCTCCCCGCGGTAAGGAATATATCGACCTTACTCGCGACCCCGCTGGCGCCATCAAGTGGCTCCGCGAGAACCTCGACTAGTTCCTCCCTCTGTTGGTGCCCGGATCCCCAGTTCGGGCACCTCTCCCTATTCGTATCCCACAGAAAGGATGTCTCATGACCAACCCTATGCAGTTCCCCGACGGCTTTGTGTTTGGCGGCGCCACCGCCGCTTACCAGGTTGAGGGCGAGACCCGCACGCACGGCAAGGGCAAAGTGCCCTGGGACGATTTCCTGGCTGCTCAGGGTCGCTTCTCCCCCGATCCTGCAAGCGATTTCTACAACAAGTATCCGGTCGATATCGACCTGTGCCAGCGCTTCGGCATCAACGGTATTCGCGTCTCTATCGCTTGGAGCCGTATCTTCCCCAGCGGCACCGGCGAGATTAACCCCGAGGGCGTCGCTTTCTATCACGAGCTTTTCGCCACCTGCAACAAAGCTGGCGTTATCCCCTATGTCACGCTAGATCACTTCGATACGCCCGAAGCCTTTTATCAGAACGGCGGCGAGGGATTCCTGACGCGCACGACAATCGACGCCTTCGTCGAGTACGCAAAGTTCTGCTTTGCCGAGTTCACCGAGGTCAAGCACTGGTTTACCTTTAACGAGATTCCCGCAACTGCCGAGGGCAGCTTTATCGTCGGCAACTGGCCGCACGGCGAGAAGTACCGCCTGGACAAGGCCTTCCAGCTCATGCACAACATGATGGTGGCCCACGCCAAGGCTGTCGTCGCCTTCCATGAGGGCGGCTTTGAGGGCGAGATCGGCATTGTCCAGAACCTGGAGCCCAAGTATCCCCTCGACCCCAACAACGCCGCCGACTGCGAGGCAGCTCGCATGGCCGACGTCATCAACAACCGCTGGGTACTCGACGCCACCTTCCGCGGCCACTATGCAGCCGACACCATGGAAGCTGCGACCAAGCTGGCCCATATCGCCGGCGGCGAGCTTGACGTCCGCGACGAGGACATCGCCGCGCTGACCGCCGCGCTCCCCTACAACGATTGCCTGGGCGTCAACACCTACAAGTGCCAGTTCCTGCGTGCCGCCGAGGGCGAAAACGACATCAACCACAATGGCACCGGCGACAAGGGCTCCTCGCGCTGGTTCCTCAAGGGCGTGGGCGAGTCATGCGTGCGCGAAGGCGTACCCACCACCGATTGGGACTGGATTATCTATCCCGAGGGCCTCTACGACCTGCTGCTTCGTATTAAGAACGATTACCCCAACTACAAGAAGATCTACATCACCGAGAACGGCATGGGCTATAAGGACGACTTCGAGGACGGCTTTATCGACGACGCCCCTCGCATCGACTATATGCGTCAGCATCTCGCATGGGTCCTCAAGGCAATCGACGGCGGCGTAAACGTCGACGGTTACTTTGTGTGGTCGCTGCAGGACCAGTTCTCCTGGACCAACGGCTACAACAAGCGCTACGGCCTGTTCTACATCGACTTCGAGACCCAGAAGCGCTATCCCAAGGCGAGCGCGTACTGGTACAAGAACGTCGCGGAGACCGGCCTGCTCATGGCCTAATTCAAGCCGCATACCCCCTGTCGGCCGCATGCGAATCCCTCCACGGGTTCGCATGCGGCTTTTTTGTTTTGGCTCGACCCGAGCAGGCCGTTTGTCTCGATTTGTAACATCTAGCAGGGATTTTCGGCCCCAATTGTTACAGATTGAGATGAACGGGGGCACCCGGTTGGTAGCGCGCAGAGATGTGGTGTAAGAGGCGGGGCATGCCCCGCCTCCGCCCTT
>CAJMLB010000019.1:0-31783 GCA_905214145.1 uncultured bacterium
ACACCATCAAAATCAGGCCGCAGATCATCGAGTTTTTCGAGACCGGTAACTTTGCATCGATGCCTCCGCGCGGCTATGCGCAGGGCATGATTTCGAGCTATGCTCGCTTTTTGGGGCTTAACCCGCGCGAGGTCGTCAACGCTTATTTTGATGACCTCATGGCATATGAACGCGAGACCTCGCAGCAGGGCGGTCGTTTTCAGGATGCTGCCGGCTACGTTAACTCGCGTTCGTCGGTCGATAACGGACGCTTTCTGATGGTTCAGGGTGGTCGCTCGACGCGGTACGGCCAGCGCCCTCCGCAGGCGGGCTATATCACCGAGACGGGCTCCAGCGAGGAGATTCGTTCTCAGCGAGATCGCTTTCGCAGTACGCCCATGCCGGATGATCGTGCGCTTCCCGCCGCTCGCGGGTTGAGTCGCGATCCCCGCGCCGGTTACGGCGACGGTGGCTACTCCGGTCGTGGTTATCGCGGAGTTTCTGCCGGGCGTTCCCACGGTGGATATGCCGACGCCGATACCACGCAGGTGACGCCGCGCCTCCGTTCTCAATCGCAGCCTTACGGGCAACGCTCTTCGGCGCCTCGCTCTGGCCAGCGTGGCTATCAGAACCGTGGCGAGCTTGCGCCGCGTTCGGGTCAGCGCGGCTCGCAGAGCCAAGGCGGATATCGTGGTCGTCCCGATAGCAGTCGCGGCCGTATGCCGCAGGTAAACGGTCGCGGTGGCTCTAATCGCGGACGCGGCGGTGGACGTGCCCCCCAGAACAATGGACTCGATCCGCGCATCATCTACGCCGGCATCGGTGCCGTGGCGCTTTTGTTGATTCTGCTCATCGTGGTCCTCCTGCGTGGCTGCGGCTCTTCTGCACCCGAGTCGACGCCCGAGACGCCCGCGGCCACCAAGACGACGACCAAGAAGTCTTCCAAGACGACCGAATCTGTTGACGAGGATGAAGGCATCGACGAGGCGACGGATTCTGCCGATTCCGATGCCGCCAAGGCGAACGCGAAAAAGAAAGAGGACGAGGTTATCAAGGTCAAGGTCTCCGTTGCCAAGGGCAAGACCGCCTGGATCGAGGTCAAGGTCGACGATAAATCGGTCTTTGGCGCCCAGGCAACCGGTCCCTTTGAGCAGGAGTACACGCCCGAGTCCTCGATCGAGATCACCACGTCCAAGCCCTCCGATGTCACGGTTACCAAGAACGGTGAAAAGGTTCGCTACGACACCAAGACATCGGGCGTGGCGCGCGTGACCATTACCGTTCCCAAGAAGGAGACCACTGACTCCGAAGACGGTGAGAGTGCCGACGGCACCGATACCGCCGACGGCACCGACGCCCAGTCTACCGACGGCACCGACGCCCAATCTACCGACGGTACCGACACGGCATCCGACGGCCAGACTGCAAACGATTCAGATGACTATTCGTACGACAGCTACTAAGGCTCCCCGTACCGAAAGGAAGAACCATGGCTAAAGATTCCAGCTTCGACGTTGTGTCCGAGGTCAATATGCAGGAGGTCGATAACGCCTTCCAACAGACCACCCGCGAGATCTCTCAGCGCTATGACCTCAAGGACTCCGGCGCCACCATCGAGCTTTCGAAGGGCGACAAGCTCTTTACGATCAATGCCCCGGCCGATTTTGTCTCCAAGCAGATCATTGACGTGCTGAGCTCTAAGCTCATCAAGCGCGGCATCGATCTTAAGGCTGTCTCTTGGGACGCGTCGCAGGCGGCTTCGGGCGGTACCGTGCGCGTGCTCGGCCATATCGTCGAGGGCATTGACCAGGCGACCGCCAAGAAGATCAATAAGGACATCAAGGATCAAAAGCTCAAGGTCAAGGTGACCATCGAGGCCGATAAACTGCGCGTTACCTCGGCCTCTAAGGATGCGCTTCAGACGGTGATCCAGTTCCTGCGCGACCAGGACTACGGCCAGCCGCTGCAGTTCACCAACTACCGCTAATAACATTCGAAAGGACCGCTCTCCAACATGGATACACCTTTGGGCTCCGTGCTCTACATCACCCTCGGGTGCGCTAAGAACGAGGTTGACACCGACCGCATGCGTTCTCTTTTGACCGCTGCGGGCTACGAGGAGGCATTCGACCCGCAGGATGCCGATATCGCCATCGTCAATACATGCTCGTTCCTCGCCTCCGCAACGTCCGAGAGCATCGAGACCACGCTCGAGCTCGCCAATGAGGTGCAGGACGGCGTTCGCGCCTGCCCCATCGTCATGTGCGGCTGTGTGCCGTCGCGCTATGGCGATGACCTGCCTGACGAGCTGCCTGAGGTCGCTGCCTTTGTGAAGGCCGACGAGGAGGACGGCATCGTGGCGGTCATCGATGGCGTGCTGGGTTTCGAACGTGAGATCGCGGCCTATATCCCGCAGGTCAAGCGTACCGTCGAGGGCGCTGTTGCCTACGTCAAGATTTCCGATGGCTGCAATCGTTTTTGCAGCTTCTGCATGATCCCCTACATTCGCGGTCGCTATCATTCGCGCAATGCCGAGAGCATTATCTCCGAGGTGCGCGACCTGGTTGCCGGCGGTGTGCGCGAGATCGTGCTGATCGGCCAGGACACGGGCATTTGGGGCACCGACTTTGCCGACGAGGACTTCGCCGAGGGCTCGCCGCGCAATCTGGCGCAGCTGCTGCGTGCCGTCGCCGAGGCTGTGCGCCCGCATAACGTCTGGGTCCGCGTGCTCTATCTGCAGCCCGAGGGCATGACCGACGAGCTTATCGAGACGATTCGCGATACGCCCGAGGTACTGCCCTATATCGATATCCCCGTACAGCACTGCGATGCGCGCATCCTCAAGGCCATGCGTCGCTCCGGTTCGCGCCAGGAGCTCGAGGATCTGTTCCGCGACCTTCGCGAGCGCATCCCCGGTATTGTGATTCGCTCCACGGCCATGGTCGGCTTCCCGACCGAGACCGACGACGAGTTTCGCGATCTTATCGACTTTATGGACACCGTCGGCTTTGACTACACGAGCGTCTTTGCCTACTCGCGTGAGGAGGGCAGCCTGGCCGCCAAGATGGAGGGCCAGGTCGATGAGGAGGTCAAGCTCGAGCGTGCCCAGGAGGCCATGGATCTGGCCGAGTCGCTCGGTTTTGCCGCCACGACGGCCCATGTGGGCGAGCGCGCACAGGTGATCGTCGATGGCATCGAAGAGACTGAGGACGGCGCCGAGCTGATCGGTCACGCCTGGTTCCAGGCGCCCGATTCCGATGGCGCGGTGCATCTGGACGCCAGCGAGGCGTCCGTGGGCGATATTCTGACCGTCGAGTTTACCGATAGCTTCTGCTATGAGCTTATCGGTCATGTTGTGGAGTAGGAGAGCGTCGTGGCAAACGAGAGCAATAAGGAACTGACGAGTGTTTGGACGCCCGCCAACATCGTGACGTGCGTTCGCATCGTCTTTATCCCGGTGTTCATGATCGTCTCGGCCCTGTCTCACGCATGCGTTGCCGGTACGGACTGGAGCACCTTCGACGGCCCGCTCGCCGCCGCTGCCTTCATTTTGTATGTGATCCTGTCGTGCACCGATAAGGTCGACGGCTATCTGGCGCGCTCGCGCAACGAGATCACCGATTTCGGCAAGTTCTTGGACCCCATCGCCGACAAGCTGCTGGTGTTCTCGGCCCTGCTGCTGTTCCTGGATTTTGGCGCGGTGACCGTGTGGTCCGTGTTCATTATCCTGTTTCGTGAGCTGTTGGTGAGCGCCCTTCGTATGGTCGCAAGTGCTGCCGGTGTGGTCGTTGCCGCCGATAAGCTCGGCAAGTACAAGACGGCGACCACGATGGTCTCCATCTGCGGCTATCTGTGCGTCTTTGCGATGGCCGGTCTTCAGCTGGGGCCGGTGTCGCTGCTGCTCGGTGTCTATTCGGTGTCGCGCTTCCTGTACGTCATCGCCGTGATTTTGACCATTGTCTCGGGTGCCCAGTACTTCTGGAACTGCCGTAAGATCGTCTTTTCGGTCTAGGTCCTGGTGGGTATGACGGAGTCTTATTTGCAGATCGCCGCAAACAACGAGGACTTGGCGCGCGATCTTGTCGAGCACGCGAGTGCCCGTGGTGTGACGGTGTCGACGGCGGAGTCGCTGACGGCGGGCATGATCGCCTCGACGATTGCCGATATCCCGGGTGCCTCGGCGGTGCTTCGTGGCGGTGCGGTGACCTACTGCGATGAGATCAAACATCGCGTGCTCGGCGTCGAGCAGGAAACGCTCGATCGGTTTAGTGCCGTGTCGCATCAGACGGCGCGCGAGATGGCCGCGGGCTCGCTTGAACTCTATCAGAGCGATATTGCCGTAAGCGCAACGGGCTACGCTGGGCCCGGTGGCGGCACCGAGCAAGACCCTGCCGGCACGTTCTATATTGGCTGGGCGTATCGTGCGGCCGATGGGGGAGCGCCGGTTGTCGAGTCTGCACGTTGCCATTATGAGGGCGATCGGTCGTGCGTTCGGGCCTATGCGGTCGCGGAGGCTTTGGAGTGCATTGTCCGCGTGCTCAATTCTATGGAATAGACGTGGTTTAAGGGGCCTTAGGGCCCCTTAATTGTGGAGATAGGGACCTTTGACGGTATTGGTGTTTGCGCTGGTATATGGCCTAAATTTGTTCGAGCGGTCGTATTTGTGATTGGCACGGTCAAGCGTTTGGTCGGTGATTGGTCGGCGTTTGGTCGGGTTTTGGAATGTACGGGTGCATATGATGAATCTGAACGGTTGACCACGAACAGCCGTTCGTTTATTATCGTTTCAGGTTGTTAAGAGGAGGGCTATTCATGGCCAAGAATTCAGGTCCCGTACGTACCGTTCATGCACGCACGACGGGTAAAGAGCGCGATGAGATGATCGCCACCACCAAGGCCGAGATCGAGAAGAAGTTCGGCCAGGGCTCTATCATGAGGTATGGCGACGGCGGTCCCGAGCTCGAGGTCGAGGCTATTCCGACGGGCTCTCTGGCGCTCGATGCCGCCTTGGGTATCGGCGGCGTGCCGCGCGGCCGTATCGTCGAGATTTATGGCCCCGAGTCCTCCGGTAAGACGACGCTTTCGCTCGAGATCCTTGCAGAAGCACAGGCCATGGGCGGCGTCGTTGCATTTATCGATGCCGAGCACGCGCTTGATCCCACCTATGCCGCGCGCATCGGTGTTGATATCGATGAGGTCCTCATTTCCCAGCCCGATACGGGCGAGCAGGCGCTCGAGATCGTCGATATGCTTGTGCGCTCAGGTGCCATCGACGCCATCGTCGTCGACTCTGTTGCCGCCTTGACTCCACGTGCCGAGATCGAGGGCGAGATCGGTGACACGACGGTGGGTCTGCAGGCTCGCTTGATGAGCCAGGCACTCCGCAAGCTCGCCGGCTCGCTTGCCAAGTCCAACACGACCTGCATCTTCATTAACCAGCTGCGCGAGAAGATCGGCGTCATGTTCGGCAACCCCGAGACCACCACGGGAGGCCGCGCGCTCAAGTTCTTCTCTTCCGTGCGAATCGATATTCGCAAAATCGATACCATCAAGCTCAAGGACGAGGTTATCGGCAATCGCGTTCGTGCCAAGGTCGTTAAGAACAAGGTGGCGGCTCCGTTCCGTTCGGCCGAGTTTGACATCATGTACGGCACCGGCATCTCCAAAGAGGGCTCGATTCTGGATATGGCCGTCGAGTGCGGCATCTGTAAAAAGATGGGGTCCTGGTTTGCCTATGGCGAGGACAAGCTCGGCAACGGTCGCGAGGCCGCCAAGACGTTCCTGCGCGAGCATCCCGATTGCGCTGACGAGATCGAGCACAAGGTTCGCCTTGCCTGCGGCCTTGAGTATGACGACGATGCCCCCTCCGAGGTTGAGTTGACCGACCAGCCCGCCCCCGAGGAGTTTGATGAGCTGTACGCCATCGATGGCTCCGCAATGCTCGACGATGACGACGAGTAGCGGATGCCGACATGTCGTATACGGTGACCGAGGCTACGGTCGTCTTTCCCGATAAGAAAGCGGCCTCCTCGTTCTCGAGCGGTTATGCGTCTAAAAAGCCCTGCGCGCATATCGATTGCGATCTTGAGGGCGGTTACGAACGTTCCATTTGGATTCCCGTGCGCGTGGCGCGCCTGTACGTTAAGAACCGCCCCGATCTTCCCTGTGCTTGGGATGACTTTCGCGAGGCGGTGCAGCTTATCGAACGCAAATGTGCACTCACCATGGTGACCGAGATGCTTTCGCGTCGCGATCATGCCACGGGCGAGGTACGGGATAAGTTGGCTCGCTATGGCTTTCGACAGCCTGCGATCGATTTTGCCGTTGCTCGAGCGACTGAGTATCGATTTTTGGACGAGAACCGTTTTTGCTCGTACTTTATCGAAGAGCGCAAACGTCGCGGCTGGGGACAGCGCAAGATCGAGGTTGAGCTCAAGCGTCGTCATGTCGTGCTTGACGATATCCCCGGCTATCCCGAGGCGTATTTTACCGTGGATGACGACTTGACTCGTGCATCGGCCTTGCTCGCTAAACGTCGCATTCCCGAGGCGCGTGCATTCGAAAAGCTCGTCAGGTTTTTGATGGGTAAAGGCTTCTCGTATCGCATCGCCGCCGATGCCGTTAAGGCACGTCTCGATGCCTTAAGCGAGGAGTGTGCCGTGTAAACGTGCACGTGTTACGCCCTTGCCGTTCACCGCTCGATTGGCGCCGTGCCGGGTGCGTTTATTTGACAGTTGTTGCGGTTCAACGTAGGATAAATACCGTCATTTGCTTTGTGATATGTGCTCATCTGTGATGAGTTTGTTTATATGTTTATCTGTATCCGACCCGCATAAGCTGCGCCCATATTACTCAAATGTCGCGAGCCGTTCGTAAGGACGGTTCGCTTTGCTGTGTAACGAATCCATAAAAAGGAGTGAGCATGCCTATCATTGCAGCGCTCGTTGGCCTCGTTTTGGGTGCCATCGCCGCCATTGCCTACATGCGCACCGCCAAGCAGGGTAGTCTTCACGAGGCCGACGAAAAGATCCAGTCGGCACACGCGCAGGCAGAGTCCCTGATCGGTGATGCAAAGCGTCAGGCCGAGACCCTCAAAAAAGAGGCTCTGCTCGAGGCCAAGGAAGAGATCATCAAGAACAAGCAGGCCGCCGAGGCCGAGGACAAGCAGCGTAAGAGCGAGATTCGCACGCTCGAAAATCGTGTGATGCAGCGCGAGGAATCGCTCGATCGTCGCAACGATGCGCTCGATAAGCGCGAGCATCAGCTGTCCAGCCAGGCCGGTCAGGTCGAGAAGCGCTCTCGCGAGCTTGAGGAGCTCTGCGCCAGGCAGACCTCAGAGCTCGAGCGTATTGCCGACCTTACGCGTGAGGATGCTCACAAGGAGTTGCTCGACAAGGTCCGTGGTGAGGTTACCCACGAGGCGGCCACCATCATCCGCGAGTCCGAGCAGCAGGTCCGCGCCGAGTGCCATAAGACCGCCCAGGAGATTCTCTCCCTGGCGATTCAGCGTTGCGCCGCCGACCATACCGCCGAGGTCACCGTCACTTCCGTTCATATTCCCTCCGATGACCTCAAGGGTCGCATTATCGGTCGCGAGGGTCGCAACATCCGCACCTTTGAGCAGGTGTCCGGCGTCAACCTCGTGATTGACGACACTCCCGAGACCGTCGTACTCTCGAGCTTCGATCCGGTCCGTCGTGAGACTGCCCGCGTGGCGCTTGAGAACCTCATTGCAGACGGCCGCATTCACCCCGCCCGCATCGAGGAGATGTATCACAAGGCCGCCGACTTGGTTCAGCAGCGTGTGCGCGAGGCCGGCGAGCAGGCCGCCTTCGATACCGGTATCCACGACCTGCATCCCGAGATCGTCAAGACCCTGGGTGCTCTTCGCTACCGCACTTCGTTTGGCCAGAACGTTCTGCAGCACTCGCTTGAGGTCTCCGACCTGTGCGGCGTTATGGCCTCCGAGCTTGGTCTGGATGTTGTGACCGCCAAGCGCGCCGGTCTTCTGCACGACCTGGGCAAGGCCATCGACCACGACGTTGAGGGACCGCATGCTGTCATTGGCGCCGAGCTTGCCCGCCGTTATGGCGAGAAGCCCGTTATCGTCCACGCGATCGAAGCCCATCATGCCGATGTCGACCCCAACACGGTGCTCGACGTTCTGGTCCAGGCTGCCGATGCCGTTTCTGCTTCTCGTCCCGGTGCCCGCCGCGAGTCGGCCGAGAACTACATCAAGCGTCTTGAGAAGCTCGAGGAGATTGCCAACTCTCACGACGGCGTCGAGCGTACCTATGCCATGCAGGCCGGTCGCGAGGTTCATGTCATGGTTCAGCCTGACAAGATCTCCGATGCCCAGTCCACGGTGCTTGCGCACGATATCGCCCATCAGATCGAGGAAGAGATGGAGTATCCCGGTCAGGTTCGCGTTGTCGTGATTCGCGAGAGTCGTGCCGTCGATATCGCTAAATAACATGAACGACGCGAACGAGCTCATCTCATTTATCGCGTCGATGTCGGGGGAGGGCAACCTTCGCGTCGAGGAAAACCTTGGCGAGGGGTATGTCCGCCTCCGCGTTTCGGAGGCCGAGCGCCGTCAGGCCAAGCATGACATTCAGCATGTAGAGGACATTGTCATCGAGATGCTGCGTAATGCTCGCGATGCCGGAGCCGATAAGGTCTATCTTGCCACGACCAAGGAGGAGGGTGTTCGCACCCTCCTCTTCCTGGATAACGGTTCTGGTGTGCCGCAGGATATGCAGGAGCGTATCTTCGATGCTCGTGTCACTTCCAAGCTCGAGAGCATGAAAATGGACCGTTGGGGTGTTCACGGTCGTGGTATGGCGCTGTTCTCTATCAAGCAGAACACGGATGAGGCGCGCGTTGTTTCATCGGGCGTCGATTTGGGCTCTTCGTTTAAGGTGCGCGTTGCCACCGAACGCTTGGGTGAGCGCGCCGACCAGTCGAGCTGGCCTCAGGCGGTTAAAGACGAAGACGGTCGCTATGTATGTGCTCGCGGCCCCCACAACATCATTCGCGCGGCCTGTGAGTTTGCCCTTGAGGAGCTGCGTTGCTGCGATGTGTATCTGGGCTCTCCGTCCGAGATCGCTGCGACCCTGTACGCTCAGGCTTCGAGTCGTCTCGATACGTCGCGCCTGCTCTTTATCGATGACGAGTGCGAGCTTCCAGTTATCGATCGCTTGGGCCTTGCCTCGGATGCCGAGGACTTTATCCGGATCTGCTCCGGTCTGGGCCTTGAGATGTCCGAGCGCACTGCCCACCGTATTCTGTCGGGTCAGATTAAGCCCGTTCGCGGCGTGACTGCGCGTCTGCTGCGCGAGCGCGACTCCACCTCTCATGCGCCGGCTCCCATCGATCTTGCCAAGGACCGTCGAGGCCTTCGTATCGCCAAGGATGATATGGCGCAGTTTTCGCGTGCGGTCGAGCGTGACTTTAACGACCTTGCCGCCCGGTATTACCTCAATCTATGCGGCGACCCTAAGATTCGCGTTTCGCGTGATCGCATCACGGTGACGTTCGATCTTGCCAAAGAGGAATAAAATCTTTACCGAGTCCGCTCGGTACGATACAGTTATTGCAGTTAAAACGTACTTTTAAACGCAGGAGTTTCTTCATGGATTGCCTGAAGGTATCAAGCAAATCATCGCCCGCGTCCGTAGCCGGCGCCATTGCCGGCATGGTCAAAGATGGCGTCCCCGTCAACATTCAATGCGTCGGCGCCGGTGCCGTCAACCAGGCCATCAAGGCCGTCGCCATTGCGCGCGGCTTTCTGATTCCGACCGGCTTTGATGTCTCCTGCGCGCCGGTGTTCTCCGACATCCTCATTAACGGGGAGTCGCGCACGGCAATCCGTCTCTCTATCTACGTTCACCAGATTAATCGGGCTGCCATGGATAACGTCGTCATGGACGACGTTAAGCCTGTTGCGTAAACAAGCCATTTGCACGCTTGTAGCACCTATGCGCCCCGTCGACACCATCGTTAGGATGTAAGCTCATGGACCAGCGTTCCGTACGCGATATTCTTGCCGGTAAAACCTACTTTATACGCACATTCGGCTGCCAGATGAACCAGCACGACTCTGAGCGCGTGAGCGGTTTGCTCGATTCGTATGGCTGTCTTATGGCGCTCGATCCGGAGCATGCCGATATTGTCGTGTTCATGACGTGCTGTGTGCGCGAGGCTGCCGATACGCGCCTGTATGGTCAGTGCAATTCCTGCAAGAGCCTTCCTCCTTCGCCTTCGGGTAAGCGTGTTGTCGCCGTGGGCGGCTGCATCGCCCAGCGCGATGGTGAGGGCTTGCTCACCAACGTCGATAACGTCAACGTCATTTTCGGCACCCATTCTATTGCGCACGTGGCTGAGCTTATCGCCGAGGCGTTTTTGGATGGTAAGCGCCATATCCGTACGAATGAGCATGAGGATACCGACGCCATGAGTATGCCGTGGCATCGCGAGACGCAGTATCACGCCTGGGTGCCCATCATGACGGGCTGCAACAATTTCTGTACGTACTGCATCGTGCCGTACGTCCGTGGTCGTGAGAAGAGCCGTCCCTTCGAGGAGATTGTCGACGAGGTGACCGGGCTCGTGCGTCAGGGCGTGCGCGAGATTACGCTTCTGGGCCAAAACGTTAACTCCTACGGTCGCGATCTCTTTGGCAAGCCGCGCTTTGCCGATCTGCTGCGCGCGGTGGGCGATACGGGCGTCGAGCGCATCTTCTTTACCTCTTCGCATCCTAAGGATCTGCTGCCCGAGACCATTGATGCTATGGCCGAGACACCTGCCGTCATGCCGCAGCTTCACTTGGCCGTTCAGTCGGGCTCCACGCGCATTCTTAAAGAGATGAATCGTCGGTACACGCGCGAGGATTATCTGGGCCTGGTCGATCGTATTCGTAACCGTATGCCCGATATTGCGCTTTCGACCGACATCATTGTGGGCTTCCCGGGCGAGACTGAGGAAGACTTTGAACAGACGCTCTCGCTTGCCGAGACGGTGCGCTATGCCCAGGCCTACACGTTTATTTACTCCAAGCGCGCCGGTACCCCGGCAGCTGAGATTTATGATCCCACCCCGCATGAGGTTATCCTTGAGCGCTTTAACCGTCTGGTCAAGGTTATCGAGACGACGGCGCACGAGTATAACCAGGGCGAGCTTCACACCGTGGTGCCTGCACTTATTGAGGGCACGAGCAAGAAGAACGACGCTGTCCTTCTGGGCAAGAGCCCCAAGAACCAGACGGTGCATGCGCCGATTCCTGCTGGCTATAGCATCGATCAACTCATCGGCAAAATCGTCGATGTTGATATTGATGTCGCCAAGACGTGGTATCTGTCTGGCTCCGTCGTGGGCGAGCCCCGCTAATGATCTCTCCTGGTGCAAGCCTTTCTGCCGTAGCGATCGTCGGTCCGACGGCGGTCGGCAAGAGCGATGTTGCCGACCGTCTGGCTGCTCGCCTGTCGTCTGAAGTGTTGTCTTGTGACGCGATGCAAATCTATCGTGGTATGGACATCGGTACGGCCAAGATGATGCCCGAGGAGTGCTCGGCACCGTTGCGCCTTGTCGATATCGTGAATCCGGGCGTCGCGTATTCTGCCGCGCTCTACCAGTCGGACGCCCGAGCATATGTCGAGCGTTTGCTTGGTGAGCAACGTCTTCCGGTCTTTTGCGGCGGTACGGGCCTGTATCTCAAGGCCGCACTCGATGAAATGGATTTTCCTTCGGGAGAACTCGAGGACGAACGCCGCGCGGGCTATCAGGAACTTGCCGATCGCATTGGAGAGGAAGCATTGCATGCCCTGCTTGCCGAGCGCGACCCCGAATCGGCTGCCGTGATTCATCCCCATAACGTGCGTCGTGTGATTCGTGCGCTCGAGATGCACGATGACGGCGTGTCGTATGCCCAGCAGAAGTCGAATTTCAGTGTTCCGCGCGAGCGTTTTCATGCCTTGTGGTTTGGTCTGACGCGTAGCCGTGAAGTGCTCTATGAGCGCATTAACCTGCGTGTCGACCTTATGTTTGAGCAGGGGCTGGTTGATGAGGTCCGAGGTCTTATGGACCAGGGCCTGGGCGACGCACTCACGTCGATGCAGGCAATTGGTTACAAAGAGATTATTGATTCCTTGCGTGGCGCTATTACCATGGATGAGGCCCGTGAGCTTATCAAGATGCGCTCACGTCGCTATGCAAAGCGCCAGCTTTCCTGGTTTAAGCGCGACCATCGCATTGTGTGGTTCGATATGGATGAGTTTACGATCGATGAGGTCGTCGATGATATCTACCGTCGCATCGAGGCTGCCTAATGGCTCGTTTCCCTTTGGTCCCCACGGCGCCTGAACCCGAGCGCGCCATCTTGGTTGGTGTTGAGTGGCGCGATAACGCCTGGCCGCTCGACCGTTCGCTCGATGAGCTTGAGCGCTTGGCCCACACTGCTGGAGCCCAATGCGTGGCACGCTTGTCGCAGCGCCTGGTCAAGCCCTATCCCAAATCGTTTATCGGCTCCGGCAAGGTCGAGGAGCTGTGCGGTTTGGTTCATCGCATGGATGCGGATGTTGTTATCTTCGACGACGACCTGACGCCCTCACAGCAGTCCTATCTTGAGAAAGCCGTGGGCGAACCGTTTAAGATTATTGACCGTACGGCGTTGATTTTGGATATCTTTGGTCTGCATGCCCAGACTCGTGAGGGTCGCTTGCAGGTGCAGCTAGCACAGCTGCAGTACCTGCTACCTCGTCTGCGAGGTATGTGGAGCCATCTTGCCAAGGAACAGACGCGTGGCGGTATTGGCTCGCGCTTTGGCCAGGGCGAAAGCCAGCTCGAGGTTGACCGTCGCCTGATTCGCAACAAGATCGCCGCGCTTCGACGCGAACTGAAACAGGTTGAACAACGTCGCGATGTGCAATCGAAAAGTCGTATTGAATCGCCGGCGTTTCGTGTGGCGTTGGCTGGCTACACCAATGCCGGTAAGTCGACGTTGCTTAATCGTTTGACGGGATCCACGGTACTTTCGCAGGATAAGCTGTTTGCCACGCTCGATCCTACAACGCGCTCGTACCGTTTGCCCGGTGGTCGTGGCATGACGATCACCGATACCGTCGGCTTTATTCAAAAGCTGCCCCATGGTCTTGTCGACGCGTTTAAATCTACGCTTTCCGAGGTGCTCGGCGCCGATTTGATTCTTAAAGTTGTAGATGCTTCCGATGAGGATTACGAGCGTCAGCTCGAGGCGGTTGATCGTGTCCTTGACGAGATCGGTGCCGGTGAGCGCTTGACGCTTACCGTGTTCAATAAAATTGATCTGCTCGATAGCGTCGATCGCTTGAGCTTTCGCCGGCGCTATCCCGAGGCGGTGCTGTTCTCGGCTCAGACGGGTGAGGGTCTTGATGACTTAGTCGACCGTATCGCTCGTGAAGCGGCCGCTACAGACGTGTTGCTCTCGGCCGATATTCCGTATCGAGAGGGCGCGTTAATCACGCTCGTGCACGAACAGGGAACTCTTCTGCACGAGGAATATCTTGAGGACGGCGTTCGTATTGTGGTAAAGATTCCGGCCCGTATCGCACCGCGTCTCGAGCGTTACCGAACGGAATAAATCAGCTCCAGTACACCCAAGATAACCGGTTGATGAAGCAGATAGAACGGCAGCGCATGGCGTCCGAGGCTTGCGAGCGCCGGGATGGGATTCACATAGGCCCATGCTGGCGCTTTACGGTTTGCTTTTTGTACCGTGCGGGCGGCAAAGAAGCCTGTGAGGTACATAAATAAGAATGGTATGAGCGGATAGTAATCACCGGAGACGAAGTCTGGACTTGGGAAACCCAGCCAAGCTAGATAGGGGATAGGGTAGACCGCTTTAGGAATGCTCCAGGTACAGGCAAAGAGTATGAGGCAAATCGATATACCCCATACCGCCGGCAACCTATCGAGAGCCGGGCGCGCGAGTGCAACAATGGCTGTGCATGCCGCCATGCAGAAAATGATGCCGAAGTTCACCGAGTCATCGACCGAGACGAGCGTCGTTGCGACCCATACAATTAAAGTGGCAACGGCATATTTGGCGGCACGCTTGATGTTGTTGCGCGAGAGAGTGCACATCCAGCCGGCAATAAACAAAAATACCCAACTGATGCTGGCGCGCCAGATGTCTTGGAAGATGGTCTGGGTAAACCAGGGCATCTTCCAACCATATAGGTAGGCAAGGTCGTAGCAGGCATGAAATCCCGCCATCGACAGCATGGTAAACCCGCGAATGGTATCAAAGACCGTGATGCGTTTTTGCATTACGAGAACCGGCGCATCAAGCCGACGACCTTGCCCAGGATTGTGGGATTTGTCGCATAGATAGGCTCCATAGTGTCGTTTTCGGGCTGCAGGCGAACGCGTCCCTGTTCCTTATAGAACGTTTTGACTGTTGCGGAACCATCGATCATGGCCACGACAATCTCGCCATTCATGGCGCTCTTCTGCTCGCGGACGATGATGTAGTCGCCGTTATAGATACCGACGTTAATCATCGAATTGCCGTGGACCTCGAGGATAAAGGACCCCTGGTCCGTTGCGATCTCGGTTGGGATGGTAAAGGTGTCCTCGATATTCTGCTCGGCAAGAATAGGAATCCCTGCAGCGACACGGCCTACGAGAGGCAGCGATACGGTGCCGCGAGGCGCCGTGGGCTCATCGGACTTTGAGATGGATACGGAAGATCCGTCCTCGTCAAAGAGCTCGAGGGCGCGAGGCTTGGTGGCGTCACGCTTGAGCAAGCCTCGCGCTTCGAGTGCGGAGAGATGCGCATGTACGGTGCTGGGGGAGGAAAGGCCCACAGCCGAAGCCATCTCGCGCACACTGGGCGGATAGCCCTTTTCCTGCTGATATTCCTTGATGAAGTCGTAAATTTGCTGCTGACGCTTGGTAATTTTGCGAGCCATCAGGGATTCCTCTCTACCCATACCAAACAAATGTTCTATTATTGCTTGACAGGAACAACTGTTCGAAGATAATAATAACCGAACACTCGTTCCCGCGCTAGACTTTTTTGTCCCCGCGGCTTGATAAAACAGTTCTCGTCAAAACAAACGAGAGGGGAACAGAATGAACGCAGCGGATATGGTCCAGGGAAACCTTGCCCTTAAGCTCGAGGCGCCTGCCTCGCCTGCCTTCACGGTCGTGAAGGGTGGACGCTCTCATTTTCAGGCCGTGGCCACTAAACCTGTTCGCACCCAGCGTGCAGCCGCTGCTTCGGCTCCTGTTGCCCTGAAGGCTTCGACGATTGTTGCTGTTGCTGTAGCATTCACCCTGTTCTTTGTGCTCGCCACGTCAGTTTTTTCTGCTCGTCAAGCATCGTATGCCGATTCCGTAGCCAACGTCACCTACGAGACGGTTCGTGTGCAGTCCGGCGATTCCCTGTGGTCGCTTGCCCAGGAGCATCCCATCGATGGCCTTTCCACGCAGGAGACTTCCGACATGATTCGTAGTGTCAATCACCTCGATCGCGGCTCCCTTGATGCCGGTGCAGTTCTGAAAGTTCCGGCTCGTTCGTAAGATTTCCGCTCGGTCGCATGGTACCCTTGTTATCGTTTAGGAGGAGGTACCATGCGCTGTCCCAAATGCGGCAAGGCACATACCCGCGTTGTCGATTCCCGCATGCAGGAGTCGAACAACACTATCAAGCGTCGTCGCGAATGCTGTTCGTGCAATTATCGTTTTACGACGTTCGAGCGCTGCGAAGATCCCATCGAGGTTATCAAATCCGACGGGTCTAAGCAGCGGTTCGATCGCAACAAGCTGCTGGTCGGCCTGATGCGCGCCACGATTAAGCGCGATATCGACACGAAAAAGCTCAACGAGATCATCGATGATATCGAGGTGGAGTTGCGTTCGCGTACGCTGACGGCTGTTACGTCCCACGAACTGGGCGATATGGTGCTCAAGCGCCTGGCCAAGATCGACAAGGTGGCCTACATTCGCTTTGCCTCGGTCTATCGCGATTTCAAAGACGTCGACGAGTTTTTGCAAGAGCTCGACAAGCTAAGGTGATTTCATGTCCAACATTACCGTTAACATTAAGCGTCTCGATCCCACGGTCGAGCTTCCCAAATACGCACATCCCACGGATGCCGGCCTTGACCTCCGTGCCAACGAAGACTGCACCCTCAAGCCCTTTGAGCGCCGCTTGGTCTCCACTGGCTTGGCCATTGCGCTGCCCGATGGCTACGCCGGCTTTGTCCAGCCCCGCAGCGGTCTAGCCATTAAGCAGGGCCTGTCTATAGTCAACACGCCCGGTCTCATCGACGCCCACTATCGAGGCGAGCTTAAGGTCATCCTCATCAACCTGGATCCCACCAACAATATCCAGATCAGCAAAGGCGACCGCATCGCCCAACTCGTCATCCAAGAAGTCCCTACAGTCAATCTCGTAGAGGTAGACGAACTAGATAAAACCGACAGAGGCAACGGAGGCTTCGGCTCCAGCGGCGTCGCCTAGTTGCTTCTGTTCGCTCACCCGTGGGAGGGCCCTATATATCAGCCCGTGCTCAAACATTCTCGTGGGGCACTCGTATCCCTCCCGCCTGCCTCTCACACATATCATTCCATGCTCAAACATTCTCGCTTCGCTTCGCTCGCTGCGAAACTGCGCGTGGAACGATATGCGAGAGAGGCAGGCGGGCGGCTACTCGCTTGAAAAAATATTTACATTCTAGTTAGCCGACGCGACAAAGGACTAGTCTCTTTGTCGCGTCGGCTAACTGTATTTATCTTTTCCGGTCTCGCCTTTGTTGGTTCTACTGGAGGGGAATCTAGTGTAGGTGCTAGTACGTAAACGCAGCTTGCCTGTGGGGGGGCATATATATCGTCCCGCGCGCAGTTTCGCAGCGAAGCGAGAATGTTTGAGCACGGGATGATATATATGCCCCCCCCACAGGCAAGCGGACAGTCCGAAGCTAGCGGATATGCGCGGGCTTCCCGCCCCAGTAGAAGCGGCAGAAGGCACGTTTACGTTTTTGGGGTTTGCCTGCAAGCTCCATGGTTGCGATGGCGATATCCTCGGCTGCGCGTGGACGGCGCAGCACTTCGCCGTTAATGAGTAGTGCCTTGAGCGATTCGGGATGATCGTGGAGATGGCGCAGTGTCACGATGAGCTCGCGTGCGGTCGTGACATGCATGCTGGCGCCCATGCCGGTGAGCATGGTGGTGTTGGCCTTTTCCTGGCCGTAGGACTTGCCCAGCAGAATCATCGGCAGGTGTGCGCACAGGCATTCGGTAACAGTGAGTCCGCCCGATTTGAGAATTGCTAGGTCACAGCCGTGCATAAGCGCTGCCATGTCATCGACGTAGTCAAGAACCGTGACGTTCTCGAGTTTCATGGCATCGAAAAGCGTTTTGAGACGGGTGGCATATTCGGCATCCTTGCCCGGCAAAAAGACAAAGTGCATGTCCTCGAAGCTGCGCAGGAAGGGGAGGGTGCGGTCCATCTCCGCGCGAAAGCGAACGTACGGTTGAGGCAAACTGGCGCCGGCCATCACCAGCACAACGAGCTTGTCTGTGGGGAGATTGAACTTCTCGAGTTCTTCCTCGCGGTTATAGTCCGTATCAAACCCGGCGCGAATGGGGATGCCCGTAATGCGGATCTTTGCCTCGGGAACCTTACGGGGTCGGAGTGTTTCGGCCATAAACTCGTTTGCCACGCAGAATAGGTCGGCGTCCTTATGGGGCCACCAACCCTCGACCTCGTAATCGGTCGGTACGCAAATGACGGGATAGTCGATTCCCGTAATGACGCGCGCGCCGACGGCGACGTTGGCTGCCGTGATATGTGTGGCTACCACGGCAATGGGCCTGCGAGTTCGAACGTATTCGTTAAATGCGGGGAACATGATGCGCGACCATGCCGTGCCACCGCCCCAAAGCAGGTGTCCGGTAAGGGTATAACGCCAGGTCAAGTCATAGATTGGGCGCGTGGCGCCGGTAAACGAGGCGGCCGTTTTGTTGCCGTCGAATTTTATGCGTCCAAAATCAAGGATATCGAGCACTTCAATCTCAATATCCTCTGGGATGCCATTGGTGCCGCGGATGAGGTCGAATGCCTGCGCAATTGCATTTGCGGCGGCCTTGTGGCCCGAGCCGACCGAGGCGTGCACGATAGTCACGAGAGGTTTTTGCTGAGCCAAGAGCGTGGTTTGTTCCGATTGGGGAGTGCTGTGCGTGGGCAGGGGAGCGTCGTCGCTCGTCTGCGTCTGATCCATCGATATCTCCCCTTCATCTTTGTTTCACAGAGAATCATTGTAGTGCATGAGTGTCACGTTCGCATAAATTTGGGTATGAGCGCAAAGAACGCCAATCTTTCGACAGGAGGTCTCTTCATGACTACTCATCAGCCGATCGATGTTGCGATTATCGGCGGCGGGCCTGCGGGCTATGCTGCAGCCATTTACGCGGCGCGCGCCAACCTAACGACGACCGTGATAGAGCAAGGTATGTCGGGAGGACAGATCGCCACAACCAATGAGGTCGAGAACTATCCGGGCATTCCGCTCTTGAGTGGCGCCGAACTCGGCGAGCGGTTTCAGCAACATGCAGAGGGCCTGGGGGCACAGGTTGCATGGAGCATGGTTACAGGTATCGATTACGATGCGGATGCGGCGCTGTTTACGGTGCATCACGATATGGGCGTTACGCTGGCCTCGAGCGTTATCGCTTGCATGGGTGCCACGCCGCGATCTGCTGGTTTTGTTGGCGAGGATACGTATCGCGGTCGTGGCGTTTCTTATTGCGCGACGTGCGATGGCATGTTCTTTCGCGGTAAACAGGTCTTTGTCATCGGTGGCGGTAATGCTGCCTGTGAGGAAGCCCTGTTCTTGTCAGAAATCGCCAGCAGCGTGACCATCGTCTTGCGCCGCGATCAGTTCCGTGCCCCCGATGGCGTGGTTCAAAAGGTGCTCGCAAAAGATAATATTTTAGTTAGGTACCAAACTAGTATTGTTGAGCTTTCTGGTGAGGCGATGCCCACGACAATCACGTTTAAGGACAATGCGACTAGTGAAATGCACGCTGAGTCCTTTGATCCTGGTTCGTTTGGCATATTTGTCTTTGCTGGCACGCAGCCCCATACCGAGCTTGTAGAGCATCTGGTGGATCTGGCGCCCGACGGCGGTATTGTGACCGACGAATCGATGGCCACCCGCACGCCTGGCTTATTTGCTGCCGGCGATATCCGTTCCAAGCGTTTACGCCAAGTTGTGACCGCCGTTTCGGAAGGAGCCATAGCGGCTACCAGCGCATACGCTTTCCTACACGGATAAGTACGATAATATATCTTATGTAAGGTTGTTATCTTCAAACAAAGTGGTTGGGCAGTGCATCAATGTGCTGTCAAACCACTTTTACTTAGCGGCTATGTGATATGCAAAACTAGATGACCTAGAATACAATATAGATAACGAACGGAGGATCCTTATGAACCACGTCAAACATGTTATCCCAATGTCCGATACATCGGTCAGCATTAAGCCGGAGGATATTCAGCCGACGGTGCTGCCGGATGCATTTATTCAGTCCGATATGGTGGGTAAGCTCAACGCTTTGAGCCTGCCACGCTATGACCAGCTGCCCAACGTAACGCTCTATCGCGATCAGGTTATTGAATATGTTGCGCTGTGGATGGAGCCGCTTTCGATTTGCGTAGAGCAGCCCGTTATCACACCATCGATGATCAATAACTACGTGAAGGTCGGTCTCGTTCCTGCTCCGGTTAAAAAGCAGTATGGCCGTGAGCAGATTGCGCGTCTCATCGCCATTTGTATCTTTAAGCAGGTGCTGCCCATCGCTGCGGTTCAGGCACTCTTTAATATTCAGCGCTTGAGTTACGACGCTCCGACTGCTTTCGATTATGTAGTCGATCAACTTGAGGCATCGATTCGTGCGGCGTTTTCCGTCGAGCAGACTCCCGTGCCCGATACCGCCCATCAGGTCACGCGCGAGTCGCTGCTCGTGCGCAGTGCGGTATCGTCCTTCGTTTCGAAGGCATACCTGATGAGCTACCTTAAGTTTAATGGGTTTAATAGCTAATCGAGGCATAAGACGGGCGGGATAAAGAGCCATTGGCCCCTTATCCCGCCCGTGCGTTTGTCTAGTTGGAAATTATCGGCCCGAAGCCACGCCCATGCCGTAGCCGATGATGAGGCCGTGCATCTCGGCATAGTATGAATCTAGCCCGTTACAGGGCATGATGATAGTCTTGGAGCCTGGCCAGCGCTCCGCAATGCGGCTGGCAAGTGCCTGGGCGCCCGTCTCATTCTCGACATGGTCGATAACGACCTCGCCGCCAGTAAAGCCTTCGGCCTCCATGGTGTCGACAATCTTGGTGAGCATCTTCTTTTCGCCGCGGGTGTGACCAACGAGTTCAATTTTGCCCGCTTCGCTCGCCGTGCCCAAAATGCGGATATTGAGCTTGTTAGCAATAACGCCGGCCGCCTTAGGGATACGTCCGGCCTTCGCAAGGTTTTCGTAATTGCACAAACTAAAGAGGATCTTGCTGTTCTGCTCCAAGCTATCGAAATAGGCGCAGGCGTCCTCAAAGGAGGTATCTGGGTTGCTTGCAAGATAGCGGTCGAACAGCAGGAAGATCAAATCCATTTTGCCACCTGCGGCTCGCGAGTTAACCAAATGAATCTGACGGTCCGGCTCCTCGGCAAGCACCATGTCACGTGCGGTGGCCGCGGCATTGTAGCTTCCCGAGACTCCCTCGGAGATGGGCATGCAAATCGTCTTGTCGGCAAGCCTAAAGAGTTCGGTCCACTCGCCTACGCTCGGACAGGCGCTCGAAGAAGCGCTCGACTCCGCCTGCACGGCGCAATTGAGTTCGTGAACATCGAGCGTGAGGTCATCGACGAACTCGCGCTCCCCCACTCGAATTTTGAGGGGTGCAAATGCAAAGGTGGTATGGGGCGCGGTCGGTTGCCAATCGCGGAGGTTGCAGCTCGAATCGGAGATAAGTGCCCAGCTCATAGAGGGTCCTTTCTAGATGTTTCTCATTTATTATAGCCATCTTGCTTACCTTTGAAACGTGCATCTAGTATTGAAAACTAGCTCATTGGGGTCATGTATGGAGCACGGTCACAAATAAATGAACCTCGCAGCCCAAAGGCCACGAGGTTCACATTCGTTTGCTATACAGAGTGACTTAGTAGCGCACGAAAATGTAGTTGTTGTTCATGCCGGCTGCGACGGAGCTGATGATGACGCCCGTCTTGTAGTCGGAAGCATGGATCATCTGACCATTACCGATATAGATGCCAGTATGGTAGGAGTTAACCACGACATCGCCCGGTTGCGGGTCGGACACGCGGGTCCAACCCATGAAGGTGCCGGTGGTGCCCAGACGGCAGTAGCGGCCCGTGAGACAGTAGCTTACAAAACCGGAGCAGTCAAAGCTGTCCGGTCCAATGCCGCCCCAGGAATAAGCGCAACCCAGCTTGCTGTAGGCACGCGAAACAACGGAGCCGCCGTCAACAGACTGGTTCGGTGCGGAAGGCGTCGGAGCCGGAGCCGGAGCCGGGGCGGGCTGCGGCGTAGGGGCCGGAGCGGGCGTAGGAGTGGGCGCGGGCGTATTGCCGCCATCGTTGGTGTTCTCAGTCGTACCGGCGGTGTCGTTGCTCACCGTAGCCTTCTCGGCGGTGCTGGCGTTAATGCCGGCCTGAAGTGCTGCGTTGGCTTCAGCCTCGGCGGCAAGCTCGGCCTGCAGCTGGGAGTCCAGGGAGCTCACGACACTCTGGGCCTCAGCCTGCTGGGCGTTGAGCTCGTCGACCTTCTTCTGCGTCGCGGCGACGTTCTTCTCCTGCTCGGCCTGCTTATCGGTGAGCTGCTGCTTAAGGTCCTTGACATCCTGAATGGTCTGGGCCTGCTTGTCGGAAACCTTGCCGTAATAGAACAGACGGTTGAGCATGTCGCCCAGATCGTCGACGCCCGTCAGAACCTGAAGGAGACTCAGACCGCCGGTCTTGTACTCACCGGCAACGTAGCTCGAAAGCTTTGCCTGGCCCTCGGCAATCTCTTGCTGCTTTTGCGTGATCTCGCCTGCAGTCTGATCAAGCTCCTGCGTCTGTGCGGAGAGTTCTTCATGAATTTGCTGGGTTTGCGTGCCGATCTGCTCGAGTTTGGTACGAGCGGCGGCAAGGTCGGATGCGGTATCGGCATAGGCAGGAGCCGCGAGGCCCAGGCCCAAAACACAAGCGAGGGTTGCCGTAGCAGCGCAGCGTGCCATGTTTTTATGCGTGTTTGCTGTGCGCATGGAGCTTCCTTTCCGGTATCTAAGGGTAACGTCTAGTCCACCGTTACCAGGCTAAAGAGCTCAACGTCCTCGTTGGAAGGCGTGAGCTTCTCGCGCGGGTTGAGAAACGCAAGCTCGAGGATACAACCGTAACCCACAAGCTTTGCGCCCATATCTCGCACCAGTTTACCTGTTGCCTCGACGGTTCCGCCCGTCGCGACCAAGTCATCCAGAATCAACACGGTATCTTTAGAGGTAATGGCATCGGCGTGGATCTCGATAGAGTCGGTGCCATATTCGAGCTCGTAGCTCTCGCTTACCGTCTTGCGCGGCAGCTTGCCCGGCTTGCGTGCGGGCACAAAGCCAGCGCCCAGGGCGACGGCCACGGGCACGCCGACCATAAAGCCGCGGGCCTCGGGACCCACGACCTTGGTGATGCCCATGCCGGCAAAATGCTCAGCCAGGGCATCAACCATGGCCTTTAGCGCCTCGGGATTACCAAAGAGCGGCGTGATGTCCTTAAAGATGACTCCGGGCTCGGGATAGTCGGGGATGTCGACGATGTGAGATTCGAAGTCGTACATGGCATGACCTTTCAGGGGAGGCTGGTTTGTAGCAGCGTCTATTTGGCCGCGCTGGCGGTGCCGGCGCGTGAGGGGGTGACAACCTTGAGCGGCTGCACGAGGGATTCCTCACGCACGGGGACCGCGGAGGTAGATGCCTCTTCGCTTTTGGCCTTGGTTGACTCGGAGCGTGCGATCTCCTCGTCGAGGGCATCGATATCGGCATCCTCCACCACGGCGTTGAGTGACTCAAATACACGGTTCTTGAGCAGAGCGGTATGGACGCCCTCGGTGAGGTCATGCAGCTTCTTAAATGCACGCTCGAGCTTGGCATCGCGCTCGTCGTCGGAAGTATCCATACCGAGCATGCTTACGAGCACCTGCTCAAACATCGAGGACTCGCGGTTTGCGGACGATACGTACTGGCGCAGGTTGCGCGGCTCGATATGGAAGCGCGAAAGCTCGGAGCAATAGCGGATGATCGGGAAATCGCGGCCATCGACAAGCTCGCGATTCTGCGGGCTCTTGATGATGCGAATAAGGTCGTTTTCGGCCAGGGAGCGGATAAACGAGATCTCGACGCCAAGCATATCGGGGATGGTCTCGATGGGATGCAGCTTTTGCTTAGTCTCTTTGGGTTCCGTCTTGAGCGGAACATCGGACAGCAGACCCACCTCGTAGGCGAGCGTAGACAGGTCCGTGGCGTTTTCCAGGCGCTGCTTGATCACATTGAGCGGCATGTAGCGAGTCTTCTGGAGGTGCAGAATGACCTCAAGGCGGTCAACGTCCTCCTTGGAGTACTGACGATAGCCCTTAGGCGTGCGATGAGGGGTGATGAGCCCCTCATCTTCGAGAAATCTAATTTTTGAGTTCGAAAGATCGGGGTATGCGCCTCGAAGTAGATTGACGACCTGGCCGATACTCAGATAGTTGCGTTCGGCCATGCCCTACTCACCGGTTTCGATGCGCTCCGGCGTGCTCTCGTGGTAGATGAGCGTAAACGTACCGATCTGGACGGAAGAACCATCGTGCAGCGGTGCACCGTTGACGATGGCGCCATCAACCCACGTACCGTTGAGCGAGCCCAGGTCCTCGATGCGGGCACCCAGACCCTCGCGAATAATGCGCGCATGGCTACGCGACACGGTCATGTCGTTGAGGAAGATGCCGTTAGCGGGATCGCGGCCGATGGTGGTCACATTATCCTCGAGCTCAAAGGCTGCACCGGTTTGAGGGCCTTTGACGATAGATAAGACGGGCGCGGTGATGTGCACGTTGGCCATGAGGTCGGGAACGGTGACATCGCTCGAAGGAACGCGGAAAACGCAGGTGGCGTCTGAGGCCTTATCGTTCTGAGGCATATTGTTAACCATGTTGTCCATGACAACCCCTAACTTAACGCGGACATGCCGCAAAGAATGAACTGTACGTAATCATACCCCAACGACTTAGTCTTCGATTTCGGGGTTAAGAAAGTCGATGTCTTCGTCCTCGGGATGCGCCACGGCTTGTTTAATGGCCGCTCCACCCTTAATGGAATAGATGACGGCGGTGAGCATGGAGAAGATGACGCCGCCGTACACAAAGAAGATGCCAAGCGGTACCGGGCTGCCGTTGAGGCCCGGGAAGGCCGTGAACGTGGCGGGCAGCAGATGCCAGCCATCCACAGTGGGAAAGCCTAACAGCATGAGCGAGAAGCCGGTCATGAGCAGCGCCGTCGCAATCTTGCCGGGAAAGACGACGTCGATGGGGCGGCGGTGATAGTGGCGCACGATGAGCGTGCCGATACCAAGGTAGATATCGCGACCAATGATGAGCACGCAGACCCAGATGGGAAGCTCGCCGCGGACCACCAGGCCCAGTACGCCGGTAAATAGCAGCGCACGGTCGCAGATGGGATCCATAACCTTGCCGAGCCACGAGACCGTTTTGGTCATGCGGGCAATCTGGCCGTCCATCCAGTCGGTGGAGGCCGCGATGGCATAGATGACGATGGCGACGACACGGTTGTTGTCCGTCACAAACAGGTACAGGAAGACCAGCGTGAGGATCAGACGCGTGAAGGTAATGAAATTGGAGATCGTGAAGATCTTATTCGACGGGTAATCGGAAGTGCCGATAAGCTCCTTTTTGATCTTCTTTTTGATGCCCACAGGACTCCCCCGCTGGTAAACGACAAAACTTTCGATACTATACCCGTTCTAGCGATGTCTATCCAGCGCGAGCATAGAGAGTCCAGACATGAGGACGGTATCGGACGGGATGTCTATCGCTTTTGTGTACATCAGCCACCAAACATACCAAACATGTCTTTTTTGGAGGCTGGTGTACAGGTTTTTGTTGCGCAGACGAATTAAGGGGGAAAGTCGTTGATTCTTCGTTGCTTTAAGTAATTGATTTTTAAACAAAAAAGTCAGGCACTAAGTGCGCGCCATGGGCACCTCCGTCCTTGTTATCGCGATAAACATACCATGAGTGGCGTACGGGTCGTGAAGGGCTGGCGCCAAAAGAGCCCAACGGCCGTTACAGCTTCGTTAGAAACGCGCCCCACCATGGATGGTGAACCCGAAAGGCAAGGCGCGCGGGCACGGCGACTCGGCCCGCGCGCCCGGAAGAGAAAGGACGAACCCATGGGCTACATGCTCGAGACGCGCGCGCTCACCAAGCGCTTCGGCCGCGGCGACCAGGCGCAGGATGCCGTGGCCGACGTGAGCCTTCATATCCGCGAGGGCGAGGTGTACGGGCTGCTCGGCCCCAACGGCGCCGGCAAGTCGACAACGCTCAAGATGATCTGCGGGATGCTGCGGCCGACGGCCGGGGAGATCCTCTTTGCCGGGCACGCCTGGCGCCGCGAGGACCTCTACGCAATCGGCAGCCTCATCGAGGAGGCGCCGCTCTACCCCAACCTCACCGCGCGCGAGAACCTGCGCGTGCGCACCACGCTGCTGGGCCTTCCCGAGAGCCGCGTAGATGAGGTGCTCGCCGCCGTGGACCTCGCGGACACCGGGAAGAAGCGCGCCGGGCGCTTCTCGATGGGCATGCGGCAGCGCCTGGGGCTCGCGCTGGCGCTGATCGCTCGGCCACGCCTGCTCGTGCTCGACGAGCCCACCAACGGCCTCGACCCCATCGGCATCGAGGAGCTGCGCGACCAGATCCGCGGCTTCGCGGCGGCGGGCACGACGGTGATCGTCTCGAGCCACATCCTCTCCGAGGTGCAGCAGATGGCTGACACCATCGGCATCATCTACGGGGGGCGCCTCGCCTACGAGGATGCGCTTCGGCCCGGGCAGGACCTCGAGGAACTCTTCATGAGCGTCTGCCGGGAGGGGCGTCGAGCGCGCGGGGAGGTGGCGGCATGACGGGCGAGAAAGGCGGCCTGCTCGCGGGCCTGCGCGCCGAGGCCCTGAAGTCGCGCCACGCGGCACCGGTTCGCCTGGCCGTGCTCATGGCGCTGCCGATGCCGCTGCTCGGCGCGATGCCCTACCGGGGCGTGCAGATCTTCAGCGCGTGGAACTACTGGTACGCGCTCTTCCTGCCCGTGGCTCTCTCGCTCGTGGTGGCGTGCGTCGCGCGGGCGGACGCGCGCACGCGGATGCGGGGGCTTCTGGGCCTGGGCTTCCCGCTCAGGCGCGCCTGGTGGGCCAAGGCGCTCTGGTGCCTCGCTCTTTGCACGCTCTCGAACCTCGTGGTCTTCGGCATCTACCTCGCGGGATCGGCGTTCTCCTCGCAGGGCCTCACGGCCGCGGGCACGCTCACGATGCTCCTCTGCGCGCTCGCCAACACGGTGACCGCGGCGTGGATGATCCCCGCAGGGCTCTTCCTCACGGCGCGGCTCGGCATGCTCGCGGGCATCTTCTGCCCGCTCGCCGCGCAGCTCGTGGGTGGTTTCGCCTGGTCGCTGGTGCCGCTGCCGCAGCTCTTTCCGCCGTCGGCGAGCATGGTCATCCCCACGAGCTTCATCCCCGTGCTGCCGAGCGGCGAGCCACTCGCGGCGGACATGGCGCTCGGCGGGGCGCTCACGGCGGACGGCATGCTCACACTGGCGGGCCTTGCGGTCTGCGCGCTCGCGTTCGCCGCGCTCACGGCGGCGGGCGCGGCCTGGTTCGCGCGCTCCGAGGAGAGGTGATGGCCATGACACGACTCCCCGACCCGACGCCGCGCATGACTCTCCCGCGGGCCCTGCTCTCCGAGGCCCTGCGCCTGGCGCGCTCCCCGCTCACGGCGGTGCACCTCGTCTGCGGCCTGGCAGCCGGTCTTGCCTGCGGCGAGTACTTCTCCGTTACCCGATGGGACCCGGCGCTGGGCGCGGACGCCTACGCCCAGTTCCTCGGCGCCCTCATGCCGCTCATGTCCGCCATCGTCTGCGGGCTCGCCGTGGACGAGGAGCGCGCTGCCGGGCGCCTCGCCAACCTCACGGCGGTCCCCTCGCGCGGGCGCGCCGTCGCGGCGAAGCTGCTCGCCCTTGCGGCGCTCGGCGCGGGCGCGCTGGCCGTGGCGCTCGGCGTGTTCGGGGCCGTGCTCGCCGTCGCCGGGCGCCTGCCGCTCGGGCCCGCTCCGCTTGCGGCCGCCTGGGCGGGCATCGTGCTGGGCAGCCTGCCCCTCTACGCGCTGGGGCTCGGCGTGGCCCTGCGCCTCGGCCGCAACGCCGCCATCGGCGCCGGCGCGGCGGGGATGCTCCTCGCGTTCTTCTCGGTGGGCGGACTTGCGCACGGCCTCATGACCGGCGAGCTCACCGGTGCCCTGGCGACGCCCCTGAGCTGGGTGCCGCTCGCCTGGCCCGCGCGCCTGGGGTCGCTCGGGGTGGAGGCCTTCATCGACGCCGCACGCGCGGCGGGCCCTCTCCTCACGACTGCGCTCGCTGGCCTCGTGCTCGCCCTGGCAGCCGCCGCCGTCCTTCTGGCCTGGTTCTGCCGCTTCGAGGACGGGAGGGCAGATGAGTAGGAAGCCGCTCGCCGCCGTGCTCGCCCTCCTCTCCGCAGCGCTCATCCTGGGCGGGAATGCCCTGCTCGACGCCGGCTGGGGGTCGGCGCTGCGCTCGATCGCCGACCGCGTGCTGCCCAACCCTGAGATCACCATGTGGGCACCCGCGCCCGAGCCCGGCAGCCACGCGAGCTCCTACGCCGACGCCACCGGGGCGGGGGCGAACTACGTCTACCTGGTGGACGCGGCGGACGACAGGGGCAATGTCCGAGAGCTCCAGCTCATCTTCTTCGGACGGGAGTCGGACGGCGAGGGCTGGCTCGAGATCGAGGCGCGCGGCGGCTCGGGCGTGCGCTACCGCGCGTGCGATGCGGCCGAGGCGCCCGCGGCTGCGCGCGGGGCTCTAGACCGCTGAGCGCGGCGCAAGTACAATGCAACGGGAGTTTCAGGAGGTCGAATATGGCGAGGATACTGGCAGTGGATGATGAGCGGGCGATCCTCGACGCGCTCGCGCGCGTCCTCGGCCGCGACGGCCATGAGGTCGTCAAGGCGGCGGACCCGACGGCGGTCCCGGGGATGGACCTCTCGCGCTTCGACCTCGTGCTCTGCGACGTCATGATGCCGGGGCTCGACGGCTTCGAGCTCGTGCGGCAGATCCGCCCGGACTTCGACGGGCCCATCATATTCCTGACCGCGCGCGTGGCCGAGGAGGACGCCGTGGCCGGCTACGGCCTGGGCGCCGACGACTACGTCCGCAAGCCCTTCGGGGCCGCGGAGCTGCGCGCCAAGGTCGCGGCCCATCTACGCCGTGAGCGCCGGCCGCGCTCGCACGCCCTCTCCTTCGGGGAGGTGCGGATCGACCTCGGGGCGCGCGGCCTCGCCGTGGGCGGCGAGGCCGTACCGCTCACGCCCACCGAGTACGCCATCTGCGAGTACCTCGCCCGCCACCCCAGGCAGGTCATGAGCCGCGCGCAGATCCGCGAGGCGGTGCTCGGCTGGGAGAGCGACGCCGACGACGCGGCCATATCCATGCAGGTCAGCCGCGCCCGGAGGAAACTCTCCGAGGCCGGCGCCGATCCGATCGCGACCGTCTGGGGGATGGGGTACAAGTGGCAGCTCTGAGGACCGGGGCGCGAGGTCGCGGGGGCATGCCGCTCTCCTTCGTCATCGCGCGCTACTTCGCCTACGCGTTCGCGGCGGTCGCCACGGCGTGGCTCGCCTCGTTCATGGCGCTCTCCGCGGCGATCAACGCGGGCTTCGTCTACGAGGCAAGCTGGGGGCCGGCCAATGCGCGCGAGGTCGCGGAGGGCCTGGCACGCGACGGCGTCTGCGGGCAGCAGGACGTGCCGACGGCGTACCGCTACCTCATCCTGAACAAGGACGGATACGTGCTGATGACAGACCTCGAGGGCACGCGGCTCGAGGACGCGACGGAAATGGCCCGTGCGGCACTCGCCGCGGATCCGGGCACAGTGGAGATCGAGGGCGGGGGCTCGGGCCTCACCTACGCCGCGTTCCCGCTCAAGGGCGGCGGGGCCTGCGCACTCGCCAGCGAGTACCTGCCGCAGTGGGTCTCGCGCGACCTCGCCGGCCTGCTTCCCAACCCGCAGAGCCTCATGCTCGTCGGCGCCGCTGCGGGAAGCGCGCTCGCGCTCGCGCTCGTGGCGCGCCGCGCGAGCCGCGTGATCTCGCGCAAGATGGCGCCGCTCGCGGAGGCGGCGGGGCGCGTCGGCGCGGGGGAGCTCGACTTCGCGGTCGGCAGCACCAACGTGCGCGAGGTGAACGACGTCCTCGCCGCGATGGACGCCATGCGGGCCTCCCTCGCCGAGTCGCTCGAGGCCCGCTGGGCCGCGGAGCGGGGGCAGCGCGAGCAGGTGGCGTCGCTCGCCCACGACCTCAAGACGCCGCTCACCGTGCTGCGCGCCAACGCCGACTTCGTGGCGGAGGAGCTGGAAGACGAGAAAGACGCCGACCTCGCGGCCGCCGCGCGCGACATAGCCGGCGGTGTCGAAAGGCTCGACGGCTACGTGCGCCTGCTCATCGAGGCCTCGCGCGGGTCCGGCGGGGCGGAGAGGGCCCCCATGCGGCCGGCCGAGCTCTGCGAGCAGGTCCTCGCCGAGGCCGCCCAGATCGCCCGGGCGCGAGGCGTGACGCTCGACGCGGCCACGGGCCCCGCTGTCGCGGGCGCGCCCGAGGCCCCGCTCGACCGAACCGCCCTGGCGCGAGCCGCCGCGAACCTTGTGGTCAACGCCGCCGAGCACGCGCGCTCGCGCGTGGCGGTCTCCTGCGACGTCGAGGGCGGCCACCTCGTCATCGAGGTGGCCGACGACGGACCGGGCTTCTCTCCCGCCGCCCTCGAACGCGGCTGCGAGCGCCTCTTCACAGACGACTCCTCCCGCTCCTCGCGCGACGGAGGCCGCCACTACGGGCTCGGCCTCCACGCCGCCTCCGAGGCCGCGAGCGCCCACGGGGGCTCCGTCTCGCTCGCCAACAGCCCCTCGGGCGGCGCGGTGGCCACCATCGCGGTCCCCCTGTGCGGGCCTGACGACTCAGGCCCGCACACCGGCGTGCCTCGCAATCAAACGCTTCCCGGATAATTCATGAGGCCGTACTCGTATTCGAGCCTGCCTATCTCTGCGGCAAGCGCCTCCGTCATGTAGAAGGTTTTCGTGCGGCCCGTCGACTTCGCCAGGCGGTCGTACCTGTTCGCGAGGTCCTCGGGGATTCTCTGGGCTGCGGTGGCGGTTGCCATGACGCACCTCCCGGTTAGATGTAATACGTGTATTACTTTCTATCACATCACCCGAACCCCGCATCGGCGTACGGCCGCATCTGCTTTTTTACCTTACATTATGTCAACCGGGCCGTGCTCGGCTTGTTCAGCCGGATTAAATCAACCGTTAAATCAATCCAGGCCTGCAAGGGGCGGTGGAAATCCTTTGAGGACTGAGGGCGCCGTCCCCAGGCCGGCTCCTCGATGGCCGCGGCTGAATTCCCCTGCCATCGGCTGCGTGGGTTCCGGCACGGGGCTCTGGCGCTGCTCGAACTGGGCGCAAGACTCGGCTGTTGGTCGTACCGGACGGCATACGTTTTGAGACCGGCAAGCTGATGCCGGCTCGAGGACAGCGGCCCGGTGCACCGGGCCGATCGATAGCGGTCTCAGGTTCACAGCGCAGTTTCTCAGGGCTCGCATATATAGGAAGACTTGATTGGCAATCGATTTTAATGAAGTCGGCAGCGCATGTCAGAGTTTTCAACAAATTTAACATGCCACCCTTTATATCCGCACGCGCGTAATTCAACTCATAAGGACCGGCTATCCCTTACCTGTGACACAATCTCAAACGCACAGAACAGAATCATCAGTCCAATCATCGCATAAGAGGCAGCCGAACCTTCAAGCACTATTCCACAAAGAACAATCTCCGCGCCGCCAATAAGAACTGTTATCAGGCGCTCTGCCTTTTTGCTCTCGCCGCTCGCATAAAAAGGCGGCAAAGCGCACAAGATCACATATAGCCCGGGAAGGGAATACAGGATCGATAGTCCAAGCCCCCCATCAACCGCAGTGTTTTGCGTAAGAATCAACTGAACCCAAACGGCAATTATCACTGAGCAGGTTGTCGATAAAAGAAGACTAGAAATATAGCACGCAACAAAGTCCCGTCGCATTCGAACAGAGAAATCCGCGAACTCTCTTCGCCGCGTGGAAACAATAAGGTACACCGAAATTGCAATAGAACCAATCAGAGAAAACAGCGGAACAACCAGCAATTCAAGCTTATTACCCCATCGATCAACCACACCCCCACTCCAATGAGCGGGAATTGTATCAGGGAGGACTGACCAAGCCGCCCATAGAATCAGAAATGGAAGAATAGAGAGGATGAAAGATGATAACACTGCAGTAATTTTTTTTGAGGCTCTCATCGATTCCGCATCTCCTTGCGCGCCCACATTCCACTCCGCCTTAAATCAAGTATACGTTTTGAGACCGGCAAGCTGTTGCCGGCTCGAGGACAGCGGCCCGGTGCAC
>CAJMLB010000020.1:0-31680 GCA_905214145.1 uncultured bacterium
GTGGCTCTGTTTGGGACAGCCCCATCCTGCATGGATCATCCTCATCACGATTCCCATCGTAAAGGCGCTCATGCGCTGGTGTCGCAAACAATGGAAGTGCCGCAAACAGGCCTAAACCGCCCCAACCAGCCAGCGCCACTCATCCGACACCGCCCGCCCCTTCCAAGTTGCGGTGATATAGGGACTGTTTTGAGGCTCCAAAGCGCCAAACAGTCCCTATATCACCGCAACTTACAAACAACTGGGCCAGTTCCGGCACGGAGATTAGCATTGAGCTGACCACGCGCCAAGAAAAGGGCCTATTTACTACGTTTAACTCGAGAGAGCCGACCATACCTGCCTTTTTTGAAAATCGACAGGCCTTTTACCTGCGGTTTTATTTTTCGTTTTCCTGGCATGATTGAGAGTATCCAATTAAACGTAGTAGATAGGCCCGTTTTGTGGCATACGACCCATTCAAGCCCAATCTCGAAGGCTAAAGAGAGCCTCTCATCCACGCCTGCGAGCGAAAACCAAATAGAATGAAAGGCAAATGGAAAGCCCGTTTGACGAGCGGAGGACATATGCGCGACGTAGCCGAAAGCGACTGGAAGCTGTTTAAGAAAATGCTTCCTCAATGGCAAGAACGTTATATGGAAAAGCTCATCGGCCAGTACGTTGAGATGCTGAACGGCGACAGCGAAGCGTCCAGTAGATTTTGGGCACTAGAAGAGCACCTCAATAGAGACAAGCTATCCTCAGGCGTAATTGCAAACGACATTCGCCGCAGCACAATGCACCGCGAGATAGCCAATTTGCTTATCGACAGCGTGATCACCCTTGACGACCTTGACGGTTTTACCGAGGACATTAAGAGCTATGCGCAACACTGGATTGGCCAGTAAGAGCACTGAACGACAGACATCCCCAGCAAAACGGGGCAAACGCCGGGTCGCCCGTAGGTGCCCGGCGTTTGCCCAGATAAAACCTGCCAAAATAAACCTGTCCCTTTTTGGTAGGTTACTCAGCGCTCTTGAGGGCCCCGACCATGTCGATCTTGTTGAGGGTACGATTGGTGGCGAGGTTGACGATAAACGTAAAGCCAAAGGCCAGCAGCACAGATAGCACGTAGCTTAGCGGCTCGACCTCGACGTCAAAGTACAGCGACGGCATCTGCAAAATGTACGTAAAACTCTCGGCCAGCAAGCCGCCCAGCGGCACGCCCAGCGCAGCGCCAATCGCCGTGAGGATCAACGTCTCCTTGTTGACGTAATGGTGCACCTCACCGCGACGGAAGCCCAACACCTTAATGGTCGCCAGCTCGCGCTCGCGCTCGGAGATATTCGTGTTGGACAGCGTAAACACCACCACAAACGATAGGCACGCCGCCATGAAGGTCACGAGCACCACGACCGAATTGATAATCGTAAAGTTCGCCTCATAGTTTTCCCAATGCTCGGCCGTACTCGAAATCGTAAGCCAACCGTCACTCTTAAGATTCTTGCTAAACGCAATCTGGTCGGCCGACGAGCCCTTAAGCAGCACAAAGACGCCGTTAAGGCGTGCACTTCGACCGAACGCGCGCTCATAGGTGCCCTGCGTCATGTAAAGCGTGTTGCCCAGATAGTTGAGCGAGATGTCGCTGACTTTGACCTTGGCAACATTGAGCGACGAATCCTGGACGTGAGCCGTATCGCCCGGCTGAATCCCCAGCACCAGCTGTGAACTTTTGCTCAGATACACGTCTCCGTCACGCAAAGGCAGCGGTTCTTTGGACTCATCCTCCAGACGCACGTAATCGCCCAAGTCACTCGTGCGGTTATCGGGCACCACGATCAGCTGCACGGTCTCGCTCTTGCCGCCAAACGTAAAGGTGACGTTGTCGGTCATAATCGGCAGGGTCGAGGTCACGGTCACGTTGAAATCATTGGCCGCGCTGCGCTCATCCAATGCCGCGCACGTCTGCGAAAAATCGTCGGGATTGGCGACCGCCAGCAGGTCGTAGCGCGTGATATGCCCGTACTGTTTGGGCGAAAGCGCCACCGACGTGTCGCGAATGCCCATACCGCAGATCACAAGCGCCGTGCAGCCGGCGATACCGAAGATGGTCATAAAGGCGCGCTTTTTGTAGCGGAACAGGTTACGTGCTGCCACCTTGTTCAAAAAGCCCATGCGGCGCCAGATAAAGCCGATGCGCTCAAGCAAGATGCGAGAGCCGGCGCGTGGGGCCTTGGGACGCATGAGCGAGGCCGGGGTCTCGGCCATCTCGTGGCGGCAGGCGATAATCGTAGCGCCCACCACGCCCACGGCAAACAGCGCCACCGAGACGATTGAGGACACGATGTCGTACGAGAGCAGCATCTGGGGCAGCGAGTACATGTCGTCGAACACCGTAAACAGGAACAGCGGCAGGCCCACAAATCCGATGATGTTGCCGAGCACGCCGCCGATCAGACACGCCCACAGCGAGTAGTCCACATATTTGGACAGGATACGCCCGCGTGAATAGCCGAGCGCCTTGTACAGGCCAATAAGCGTGCGCTCCTCCTCGACCATGCGCGTGGCGGTGGTAAGACTGATGAGCACAGCGACGACAAAGAAGATAAATGGGAAAACCGTGGCGATGGCCTCGATCGAAGAACTGTCGCTCTCGACGCTCGAGTAGCTTGCGATGTTACCGCGGTCCTGAATGTACCAGGTGCATTCGCCCAGATCGGAAAGCTCGGCGCGGGCATCGGCAAAATGCTGGTCGGCGGCGGCGCGGCGCTGGTCCAACTCGGCCTGAGCCTGGACGCGCTCCTCGCTGCCCTCGGCCATACGGTTGATGTTATCCTGCTCGATCCCAAAGAGCATGGCGGCCTGACGCTCGGCCGTATCCAAGCTTGTCGGCGTGTCAACCGTCAACTCCTGGACGCGCGCCTTCTCACGCTCCTCGCGGATCTTCTCGATGTTGCCTTTGACCTCGTTGATCTTTGTCGTGTAGGCATCTGAATAGGAGTTAAGACTCTTGGCTCCCTCGACGATCACGTGGACTGCGGAGTAGGAAGAAGATGTCGCGGCATCTTCGCTCACATAGAACTTATAGTCCGCAGCCGAAGCAGCGCGAAAGGCGTTGACTGTCGAGTCGGAGCTCACGTCGGTAGGATCGAGGACCTCGGCCGTAATGGTGTAATCGCCCGCGGCAAACTGATCCTTGGCACTTTGGTTGGACGAGCTCGCGTCATTGGCGGCAAAACTCACCGTATCGCCGAGCTTTTTGCCCGAAGCCTTCAGGAACTTCGAAGTCACCGCGACCTCATCGGCGCTCTCGGGCAAATCGCCGTTCACGAGCACTGGCTGATCGATGTTCTCCTTGGAGAGACTTTGCACGACCACGCGCTCGCGCGTTGTGCCCACGGCGGTGTAGGCGGTCTCGGTGTAGATGCCCTCGGCCGTCTCGACGCCGTCGACCTCTTGGATAGCCGCAAGATCGTCACGCGTAAGGCCATAGGTCGACTGCACGTTAATGTCATAGACATTCTGCTGGTCAAAATAGGCGTCGACCGAATCGCACAAATCCTCGCAGCCCGCCTTAAGGCCGCACATCACGCTCACGCCAAGCGCAGTGATGACCACGATAGATAGGAAGCGCTTAAGACTGCCCCGAATCGTGCGGTAGATGCCACGGCGAAAAACCGTCGGCACCATATCGTTTGAGCTTTGAGCGGTACGGTAGGTCGCGAACTCCCGGTCGCGGCCCGCGTGCTCCGTATCGTGGTTTTGGCTGTTTTGGCAATCTTGGTCCATGGGCGCTACCACTCGATCGTCTCGATAGGCACGGGATTTTGCTGGACCGTCTCGCTCTCCACGCGGCCGCTCTTAAAGCGGATCAGGCGATCGGCCATGGGCGCCAGCGCGGAGTTGTGCGTGATGATGATGACCGTAATGCCCTGCTTGCGGCAGGTATCCTGCAGCAGCTGCAGGATCTGCTTGCCGGTTTTATAGTCGAGCGCGCCCGTGGGCTCGTCGCACAGGAGCAGCTTGGGGTTCTTTGCCAGTGCGCGGGCGATGGACACGCGCTGCTGCTCGCCGCCCGAAAGCTGCGCGGGGAAGTTGGCGAGGCGCTCGCCCAGGCCAACCTGGCGAAGCGTCTGTTCAGCATCGAGCGAATCGGGGCAGATCTGAGCTGCGAGCTCAACGTTTTCGAGGGCCGTCAGGTTGGGAACCAGATTGTAGAACTGGAAGACAAAACCGACGTCTGCGCGGCGGTATTCCACAAGCTGCGCCTCGTTGGCGGAGCTCACGTCGCGCCCGTCCACCGTCACGGTGCCGGAGGTTACCGTATCCATGCCGCCCAGGATGTTGAGCGCCGTGGTCTTGCCGGCACCCGAGGCGCCCAGGATAATGGCGAGCTCGCCACGCTCAACGGTAAAGCTCGCGCCGTCGAGTGCATGAATGCGGGCGTCGCCCTCGCCGTATGCTTTGATGACGTCTTTGAATTCGATATAAGCCATCGATCGGTTCCCATCTGGTCGGATAACTCTTTAGTATTACCCATTTCACGCCGACCAAAAAGGGACAGGTTTATTTTGGCAGGTTTTATAAGGGGAAACGCACCTCTTTGGGGGCAGCGCGGGACGCGCAGGGGCAGCCGTGCAGATCGGCACAGCCGTCTCACGTGGAATCGACCGACGCCTGCCTTTCCGTGACACCGGCAACTCGTTTTTGCTTGTTGGCATGGCCGCCATTATGCCTTGGGACTGGGCACTCAAATTCTCACTCCTCATTGCCACGCTTGCCGCAAGCTATCAGGGTGACGAGATGACGACGCTCGCTGTAGCAGCGCAGCCACACTCTATAAGCGAGGCGTTTGCCAGCAAAAAAGCGCGCGACAGGGTAAGCCAGCCGCGCGCTATCCTATGCGGACTAGTTATTGTTGTTGGTCATCGAGGCCACTGCTGCCGCAAGATTGGAAATGGGCATCGTCTGCAACCAGATGCGACCGGGACCGGTGAGCACGGTGTTGAACACGCCCTCGCCACCAAACATGATGTTTTTGACGCCCTTGACCATTTGAGCGTCGATGCTCACGGTCTCCTCAAAGCCGGCCACGTTGCCGGTATCCACAATCATCTGCTGGCCAGCAGCGAGCTCGTACTCAACCAGGTCGCCATCGATCTCGGCAAAAGCAACACCCGAGCCCGTGAGCTTCTGCATGATAAAGCCCTCGCCGCCAAAGACGCCGGCCTTTGCCTTCTTGTTAAAGTGAATGCTCAACTCGACGCCACTTTCCGCGGCAAGGAACGAACGCTTCTGCAAAATCCAGCTCTTGCCCGGACCGATCTCGATTGGCACGATGCGGCCGGGGAAGCAGGAGCCAAACGCGATCATGCCATCGCCACGCGCGGTCCAAATGTTTTGGAACAATGCCTCACCCGAAAAAGCCTTGGAGAACATCTTGCCGATGCCACCGCCCGAGGTAGACATTTCCATGTTGGGGGTCATCCAAGCCATGGCGCCGCTTTCGGTGATCATGGATTCGCCATCGCTAAGGTTGCACGTAACAACCGGGAAAGCCCCTCCGCCGATCTCGTACTGCATGACCGTCCCCTTTCCACTCAGGAGCCGAATAACGATGCCTATATTTTAGCAGGTAGAGATGCATATGTTCACACCGCCCATGCCCTCTCCTGCGGACGTTTCCCCAGATAAAACCTGCCAAAATGAACCTGTCCCTTTTTGGTAGGTTTTAGAGGCGGACGGTGAAGGTGATCCGATGGTCGTGGCCGGACACGGTAGCGGAGCCGCCATGAGCCTCGGCGATGGCACGCACCACGGACAAGCCCACGACCGAGCCACCCGTCTTGGAGTTGCACGAGACGTCTGCACGATAGAAACGGTCGAACAATCGGTCCAGGTCGCCTTCGGGCAGCTCGTCCACGGCGTTCGATACGACAAGCTCGGCGGCACCTTTACCCTGACCGCGCGAAACGGCACGCAGGCTCAGCTCGATCACGCTGTCCTCGCTTGCGTAGCGTGTGGCGTTGTCCAGCAGCAGCTCAACAATCTGCGCCATTGCCGCGGCATCGGCATGGGCCCGCACACCGCTCGCGATCGACGTCGGCAGCCGCTTGCCACGCGAGACCGCCACCGACTCAAACGGCGCCGCAGCCTTGTCCACCGCCTCCGAGAGATCGATCGACGCCATGGTAAAGCCCGCCGAACCCTCGTCCATGCGTGCCAAGAACACCAAGCGCTCCGTGAGCGCCGATAATAGCGACCCGCACTCGCCTTAGTGCTGCCTTAGCAAGTCGATGAGCATATTTAAAAAAGCAAGGTTATAGCTTAGTCGGACTTAAGGAACGGGCAGCTTCACATCTCGCCCTGTAAACAACGCCCGTACAGCGAGCGCGCTTGCCGCATGGGCGTTGCGGCCGCCTGCAGCTTATAGATAGGCACCCTCGAGGCGCAGCAGCCATTCTTTGCGATCCAGTCCACCGGCATATCCGTTGAGCGATCCGTCGGCCGCGACCACGCGATGGCACGGCACGATAATCGAAATGGGATTACGTGCGACCGCAGCCCCCACCGCACGAGGAGACACAACGGGCGCCTCGTTTCCCGGTACACGATGTCGAGCCGCAACACGCCGGGCGATCTCGCCATACGTGGCAACCTCGCCACGCGGAATGGAAAGCAGCTCAAACCAAACCTCGCGCTGAAACGCCGTGCCGATCATATGTAACGGCGGCGTAAACCGAGGTTCCTGCCCTGCAAAATAAGCATTCAGCCAAGCCCAGGAACGTTCAAGCACCGAAGAGGCTACACCATTTGCGGGACTCACCGACGACATGCCGCCAGCACCAGAAACCGCATCGGCACCTTCAACGTACTCCGCATCTTCTTTGAGAAGCGTGGAGCCAAAGTGCTCCTGCCCCTCAAACCAAAGCCCCGTCAGACCGCGGCCATCAGCGGCAAGCAAGATTTCGCCCAAAGGCGAAGCAAACGTCGTCGTGACCACCAGCGGCTCCTTTCAAAACTCCGCTCCATAATACCGCGAATTGTGCAGACAACTCCCGCAGATGCGTCCGGACAGACTCGATTGTCCAAGAGAGGGCGTTTTCCCTCTCAATATCGGCCGATACCGAGTCGCAACGCCCAAAACGATGTCCGGCAAAAACGAAGGTGAATGGTTTTCCGAGAAGTGGACGAGTAAAACTAGGGCCCCGAAGCATCCGCATTTTTTAATTGCAAAACAGCAGGATTCATGCGATAAAACCGCAGGAAATGGCGGCCAAAATATGCCGATGCTTCAAGGGTCCAAAATAGGTCGTTCACTTCCCGGAAAACCATTCACCTTCGATTCGCATCAACCCCTAAGCCCTCACAAGCAACAAACACAGGCGCGCCAAAGTTACCGCCTCAACCCCAAAGTTCCCGCAGGCAGCAGGCGCAACAGCGCCGCAGCTGCCGGCGGCGCTCCACAGTCCCAAAAGGCGGCAGGCGCGAAGCGCCGGGGTCGCCGCCGGGACTAGGGCCCGCAACAGCCACGTGCCCCCACATCAGCCCAGCGGCCCCAACCGACAACGACCCCATCGCAGATCGCTTGCAGCAGCGTCGCCGCAGGCGGGGGCTGGGCTTAGTTTTCAGAACACTCCGCAGACCAGTGTGGCGCCTTGTCCGCAGCTCCGAAGGAGCAGGACAAGGCGCCACACATGGTCGAGGACGTTCTGAAAACTAAGCCCGGCCCCCGCCGGACAGGTCACACTACTCGCAGAGCAGCTTAGCGATCTGGACGGCGTTGGTTGCCGCGCCCTTACGGATTTGGTCGCCGCAGCACCAGAAGGTGATACCGCGCGCGGCCTCGGGGTTCGAGATGTCGCGACGCACGCGGCCGACCCAAATCAGGTCCTGGTCGGACGTATCCATCGGCATGGGGAAGCGGTCGTGTGCATCCTCGGCAACCATATCGTCAACCAGCTTGACGCCGGGAGCAGCAGCCAGCGCAGCACGGGCCTCTTCCACCGTAATATCGCGCTCAAACTCGAGCGTAATGCTCTCGGAGTGCGAACGCAGCACGGGCACGCGCACGCAGGTGCAGTTCACGCGCAGCTCGGGCAGGTGCATGATCTTGCGGCCCTCGTTTTGCAGCTTCATCTCCTCGGAGGTAAAGCCTTCCTCCTTGACGCCGCCAATTTGCGGAATCAGGTTGCTCGCCAGCTGGGCGGCAAATGCGCGCGGCTCGGGAATCTCCTCGCCGCGGCCCAGGGCGGCCAGTTGGGCCTCGAGCTCGGCCATACCGGGAGCGCCGGCACCCGAAGCCGCCTGATACGTCGAGACGATCATGCGCTTCACGCCGGCGAGCTGGTGCAGCGGCCACGTGGGAACCAGACCGATAATGGTCGCGCAGTTGGGGTTGGCGATAAGGCCGTGATGCCACTTGATATCGTCGGCATTGATCTCGGGCACGACCAGCGGCACCTCGGGATCCATACGGAAGGCATGGCTGTTGTCGACCACGACGGCGCCGCGCTTGACGGCCTCGGGCAGCAGCTCCTTCGCGATATCGTCGCCGGCGGCTCCGAGCACAATGTCGCAGCCCTCAAAGGCCTCGGGGCAAGCCTCTTCGATCACGATCTGCTCGCCGCGGAACTCAACGGTCTTGCCCGCGGAGCGTGCACTTGCCAACAGCTTGAGCTTGCCAACCGGAAACTCCTGCTCGTTGAGGCACTCGAGCATCTGGGTGCCCACGGCTCCCGTCGCGCCCAAAATAGCAACCGTGTACTGTTTCATGCTTCCCCCTTTAAAGGTTTTGGCTTTTGCCCGCACGCCGAGCAGGCTGATTATTGTTGCCAGTGTATACAAGAACGGGGCGGGCACGAAACCCGCCCCGTCGAAACGAAACCGAAACGAAACGCCCCGCCGTAGATTTTTGGCACTTGTCCCAAAAATGCACCGGGACGGCAGCTACTTGCGGAGCGCGGCCAGGGCGGGATCGACCGGTGCGGGGACCTCCAGGTCGGAGACCTTCACAATGCCGTTCTCATCGGAGAAGGCACGGTAGATGGTCTGAATCGCCAGGTCGAAGTCCTTCTCCTCGACACCGATAATGATGTTGATCTCGTCGCAGCTCTGCGAAATCATGCGCACGCTCACGCCGGCCTGGCCAAGCATGCCAAACAGATGGCCCGAGATACCTGCGCGGCCACGCAGGTTACGGCCGACGGTCGCGATGAGCGCCAGGCCCTCGACAACCTCGATCTCGAGCGGCTCGACCTCCTGCTGAATGTCGCCCACGAGCGAGTACAGCGAGTCGTGCACGTCCTGCTCCTGCACCACGGCGCCAAAGCGGTCGACACCGGTGGGCATGTGCTCGACGGAAACGTCATAGCGCTCGAAGACCGAAAGCGCGCGGCGCATAAAGCCAACACGGGGCTTGGTGCGGTCGCGGGCAACGTTGATGGCGACAAAGCCGCGCTTGCCGGTCACGCCGGTAATGATGGGCTCTGCCTCACCCTCATCAGCCGTCTCGCTAATGATGGTGCCGGGGTCCTGCGGCGCATTGGTGTTCTTGATGACCAGCGGAATACCCGCCTCGCGCACGGGGAACACGGCCTCCTCGTGCAGGACGCTTGCACCCATGTACGAAAGTTCGCGCAGCTCCTCGTAGGTAACGCGCGCAATGGGCTGAGCCTCGGGCACAATGCGAGGATCGGCAGAATAGAAGCCCGAGACGTCGGTCCAGTTCTCGTACAGGTCGGCACCCAGGCACTTGGCCAGGATCGAGCCGGAAATATCGCCGCCACCACGGTCGAGCAGCTTGATCTGGCCCTCACGCGTCGCGCCGTAGAAACCGGGCATAACAAAGCCGCCCTGCTGACCGTACTCCTGCACCAGCTCGGAGGTGCGATTCATGCTGAGCGTACCGTCATGATGGAACGCCACAACCGTCGCGGCGTCCAGGAACGGCAGGCCCAGGTACTCCGCCATCAGGCGAGCGGTGAAATACTCGCCACGGCTCACGAGCTCCTCGGTAGAGTAGTCGCCCGAGCGGGCGCGCTCGGCAAAGGCCGCGAACTCCTCGCGGATGGGATAGGTGAGCTCCAGCTCGTCAGCGATATCAAAATAGCGCTGGCCAATGTCCTCGAGCAGCTCCTCACACGACACGTGATACTTAACGTGCGCGTTAACCAGGTAGAGCAGGTCGGTCACCTTGGTGTCGCCCTTAAAGCGGCGGCCGCAGGCGGAAACCACCACAAAACGGCGGGCAGGGTCGGCATCGACGATGGCCTTGATCTTCTTGAAGTGTTCGGCGTCGGCGACCGACGAGCCGCCAAACTTGGCAATCTTAATCATGGGCTTGAGGTTACCTTTCTAAAAGCCTCTGCAAACCTGTTTTGCGCGCTCTGATACCATGGTTTCACCGATTGGGACCAAGGCATCCGAGGAGCAGTGTTATATGGGAACTTATCATAGTACACGAGGACGCACTTTATCGTGCTCAAGTAAGGTGGCAATCCGCACCGGCATCGCTCCCGACGGGGGTTTGTTTGTCTCGGACGAGCTCGGCACCCAGCAGGTCGATATCAGCTCGCTTGCAGATAAATCGTACTTTGAAATCGCTCAAGATGTGTTGGGAATGTTACTGAATGATTACACGGCCGAAGAAATTTCGGCGTGTGTCGACGAGGCATACCGCGGCACGTTCGCGAGTGAAGAGGTTACGCCGCTCGTCAAACTCGACGCTGCGCCGGGCGCCGACGCCCCTCAGACCTATGTGATGGAGCTCTTTGGCGGCCCCACAAGCGCCTTCAAGGACGTCGCCCTGCAGATGCTCCCCCGTCTGATGGCCCGCACTTCCGCCAGGGACGGCGGCGCCGAGCGCATCATGATCGTCACCGCCACGTCGGGCGACACGGGCAAGGCCGCGCTCGCCGGTTTTGCCGACGCTCCGGGCACGGGCATCACCGTCTTTTATCCCGAGGGCAAGGTCAGCCGCGTCCAGAACCTGCAGATGTCCACGCAGGAGGGCGACAACGTCGCCGTCTGCGGCATCCGCGGCAACTTTGACGACGCTCAGAGCGCCGTCAAGCGCATCTTTGCCGATAAGGAGCTTGCCGAGCGTCTGGAGGCCGCCGGCACGGTGCTTTCGAGCGCCAACTCCATCAATGTCGGTCGCCTGGTACCGCAGGTCGTCTACTACTTTGCCGCCTATGCGCAGCTGCTGCGCGCCGGCGCCATCGAGGCCGGCGACGCCGTGGAGTTCTGCGTACCGACCGGCAACTTTGGCGATATCTTGGCCGGCTACTACGCCAAGCGCATGGGCCTGCCCGTCGCCAAGCTCGTCGTGGCGAGCGACAAGAACAACGTGCTTGCCGACTTCCTGACCACCGGCGTTTACGACCGTAACCGCCCGTTCTTCACGACCATCTCGCCGTCGATGGACATCCTCATCAGCTCCAACCTCGAGCGCATGCTCTACTTCCTGTCCGATGGCGACTGCGAACTCGTTGCTAGCCTTATGGAGCAGCTGGCACAGACTGGTCGCTACGAGGTTCCCGCCGACCTGCTAGCAAAGATTCAGAGCGTCTTTGGCTGCGGTTGGGCCAGCGAGGACGAGGTCCGCGCTGTCATCAAGAGCTGCTGGGACGCGAACGGCTACGTGATCGACCCGCACACCGCTTGCGGCTATCACGTCTTTGAAAAAGTCGCTCCCGCCGAGGGCGCCAAGGCCCGCGTGCTGCTTTCGACCGCCAGCCCCTACAAGTTCCCGCGCGCCTGCTGCGACGCCCTGGGCCTCGACGTTCCCGAGGATGATTTTGAGGCTATGCGCGTACTCGAGCAGGCCACCAACACGGTCGCCCCGACCCAGCTCGCCGAACTCGAATCCAAGCCCGTCCGCTTCGAAGACGTCTGCGACGTCGATGAGATGGCAAGCTACGTCGAGTCTGCAGCAAAACGAATGAGCACCAACTAGATCCCTTATTAAGCGCCGGCGAAAGCCGGCGCACCTTCTAATTATTTAGCTTTCGGGATGATGACGAGCGTGCGAGCGGGTCTGGCCGTTTAGTTCGTCGCGAGTTCCGCACGAGCCGGAAAGCACTTAATGTGCTTTCCGAGCGAGCCAGGACTGCCCGAGCAGCGAACTAAACGGCCAGACCCGCCCAGGAGGACTCACATGATCAAAATCACCGTCCCAGCAACCAGCGCCAACCTAGGCATCGGCTACGACACCCTCGGCATGGCCGTTAGCCTCTACTCGCACTTCACCTTCGAGCGCGCCGACAAGCTCACCATCACGGGCTGCCCCGAGGAGTTCCAAAACGAGAATAACCTGGTCTATGTGAGCTTTGTCGATGCTCTGGCCGCGTGGGGCGAGCCGGCTTTTCCCGTTGCTATCGACATTCAGACCGACGTGCCCGTCGCCCGTGGCCTGGGTTCCAGCTCCACCTGCGTCGTCGCCGGCATTATGGCCGCCGCCGCACTGACAGGCCACACCGTCGACCGCGCTGAGCTTGTCCGCATTGCCACCGAGGTCGAGGGCCATCCCGATAACGTCGCCCCTGCTATCCTGGGCGGCGCCGTCTGCTCCTTTACGCCGACCGATTCGCTCCCCCAGTGCCTGCGCTACGAGGTGAGCGATCGCTTGCGTTTTATTACCGTGATTCCGCCCTACGAGGTGCATACGAGCGAAGCGCGCAAGGTTGTGCCGCAGGAGATTCCACTCTCCACCGCCGTATGGCAAATGGGCCGCATCGCCGGCATGACGCGCGGCCTGGAGACCGGCGACCTTGACCTGATTGCCGCCGCCAACGACGACCGCATCCAGGAGCCCTATCGCCGCCGCCTCATCCCCGACTACAACGCAGTGCGCGACACCTGCCTTAACGGCGGCGCTAAGACCATCTGGATCAGTGGCTCCGGCTCGACTCTCATGGCCGTGACTGACGACACCATCGTGGCAAAGTTCCTACAGGTCAAGCTGCGTGAGCAGTTCCCCAAGTGTGATACGTATATTCTGACGTGCGACACGGAAGGCGCCCAGATCGAATACCTGTAGCGCCCTGCCTCATTGCTCTCACCGGCCCCCTTGGGGCTTCCCCTGAAAACGTCCTCGATCATGAATTGCCCCGTCGTGCGCTTCGCGCGACGGGGCAATTCGATCTGCGGATTGTTTTCAGGGGAAGCCCCAAGGGGACCTGCGCAGCCTCGACAGGATAGTCGCATTCACTTTTAATATTGCGTTCCTTCGGAGTAACGGACAAGGAGCCTTCACGATACGGAAAGATTTGGGGGCAAAGCCTCTGGCCTCCCCTACGTTAACTTCACTGGCGGCGGCCACAGGGACCTACGCTCTGGAAAGTCGCCGGGCTGATTTTTTAGCTTCTATTTGATAAAGGCGCACTTCCCAGCATCTCATTCGCCCTATAGCTCTGTTTTAATTTCTAATTGATGATCGATGCGTGGCGTCATCTAATTATCTTCGCTACTCAAAACAGCCCCAAGTTTACGTACTAGCGTCTCAACAGTAATTCCGAGTGCATCCGCATAGACAAACTGCTCATAAACCCTAAGGCTGCGTTCCCCGGTCTCGACCTTTGAGATGAACGACTGAGGTACCCCCAGTTTCTTTGCGAGTTCAACCTGAGTGACACCTTGCTCCCGACGAATCTGGGAAAGGCATTTTCCGCATGTCCTGTTAGCATCAACGTTCATGCCGTTTACGCTATATTCTATTTTGATATATCCCAAACTGGGATATATTTATGTCACCAGCCATTCCGCTTATCAAAAATGCCCATTGCAGATTCATAGCTAGGAAGGAGCCTCGATAAACATGAATGACGAGATGAAGGAGCCCGACGAGGAAAAGGCACTCAGTGAGTCCGACGAACGGAAGCCAGATTTCAAAGCCGAGCAGTTTTCTGATGGTGCTAGCGACACCCCCTCCTCTGAAATTCCGCCATCAAACGAAGATGACGGCGCACGCAAAAATGAAGAAAACGACTCACTTCTAACGCGGGCCATTCATAAATTAGGCAATAAAAAACGAGCGGCAATCGCAGCTGCCGTGGCAGTTGTCATCATCTTCAGTTTGCCCATGATGTTTCCTCAGTTGTTTTGCACTCACAAGCTATGGGCCAATGCAACCTGTACAAGCCCTCGCACATGTAAAAGTTGCGGCAAAACCGAGGGGGAACCGCTTGGACACGAATGGGAAGAAGCAACGTGCACGGTTCCGAAGACCTGTCAACGCTGCGGTAAAACCGAGGGGGAACCCCTTGGGCATCAACCGGGCTCGTGGACTACCGAAGTTGACTACGTGGACGCCACCTCAAAGGAAATACGAGAATGCGAAAAATGCGGAGAGGTCGTTGACACCCGCAACGAGAAGGAAATCACATCTTTTCTTGGCGACGGAAAGTTTTCAATTTCCCCAAAAGGCTTTATTGATCGACTTAACGAGGAATTCTCCGATATCCCCAATTGCAGCAGCATGAATGCGGATTACGAACTAGACGATAGCGGCATGGGGCTCGAACTTCAGATCAAAAACGGTTCAAAGGTTGCCGGTATTGGAGGCTTCTTTTCGGACTCGAGTAACCCGGTGCTACTCAGCTATCTTGGATCCGAAAACTGCTTCAAAAACATAGTCATGTACTTCGAAAACTCCGACTATGCCGCGGCGACAGCATTGGCAACTATACAAGCAATCGATCCAACACTTTCGTTTTCAGACGCCAAGGAAGTTGGTGCTGCCTGCGTAGATACGCCAACTGTCAAAAATGGAATTACGTATGCAATCGTAGCTTCGAATGGAGAGTACTGGCTAAGCGCTCGAATTGAATAATTTTCTTTGATTACTAAATTCAGACGCCTCTTACTCGCGATATATTAAAACTCAACCCCTGGCAGCATCGTCAATCGAAAATTGCCCCGCCGAGCACTTTAGCTTGGCGGGGCATTTCAATATAAAAGCGGATTTAAATATCAACAAGGCCTGCACGCTCCAACGAGACAGCCGGCTTCGCTGCTCAAATTGCCCTTGGTGAACCACAAGTTGAGCAATCAGTGGCCAGAATCCCCTTTAGGCGGCGCTTGTTTCTTTGTATTCGAAGACTGGTTCTAGGAGGTCTTCGATGTTACAGTGGAGGGCTTTTGCTATAGCTCTTACGGTTGTTACCGAGGCTTCGTTGATGTTTCGTTGGCGCTGTTCGTACATTTGGATTGAGCGGAGCGATACGCCTGATTCGTATGCCAGGTCTTGTTGGGTTTTCTTAAGCTTCTTTCTTGCTAACGCAAGTTTTGTTCGCCTGGACGCTTTCTTCGCCATATCGCAGACGAGGCGAGCCACACGTTCCTCCGAGGCTTCGTGCCAGGGGTAGTACAGACTGCGTAGCACATCAAATGGAACGACATGCAGCAAATCTTCGAAAGACTCTCCTAGGCGCCACTGAAGGTATGCCAATATCCAGCCTGTCCAATATTCCGGTGTCTTTTCGAATCGGTAGGTTCGATTTGGCATCGGCCTTGATTGATAGCCCGACCTTTCGGCGATAAGCGCGAACAGCTCAACGCCCGATTTTCCCGACACTACCCATGCGTTGCCGCGTTCGAACTCGCGAGCTACGCCGCTCAGGCAAAAGAGTTCAGCAACTTCCGATCCTTCTGCTCCATAATCGTTAACAGCATAGTCAAAGCAGTCGCCGAGATTGTTCATTGCATCCTCGAGATAGTAGACGGGGTATGTTCTACTCGGCCCACAATCCGTTAACTCTTGGATCATTTAAATCAACCCTCCCTGCCATTAAATCCCTAATGTAGACACCCTCAGAGTCGAATCCATTCACAGTTTCCAAGTACTTGCGCCGCGCGTTCTGCTCTCGCTTAAAGCGCTTGGGATAATACTCAGATCCCAACGCCTGCTTCCATTCGCAGAATCTGATTGCTGAGAACGCACGCTCACTCATAAGCGCATATTGAATGCCCAAATCCCCCAAAAACATAATGCGCTGCAATTGCCTGAGCGAAATCATGCCGTTGACAAACTGTCTTGCAAACGAGAAATAGGAATCGTCGGCGCGATAGCCTCGAATAACGTCATAGGGAGAAATATCAATCAGGCAGTTATCCAGCAGATAACGAAGTCCTTCGCGCGCTAGCGGTGTCGAAACATTGAACTCCCTATTGTTAGCCAAAATCGCAAGCCAATTGAGGATTGAAAACTCCCCGGACTCCAAATCCAAGACCGCGAGACCATCAATATCGAGCTCATATCGATTCGCGATACCATCGGACTCGGTCCGACATGCCCACTCCATTGCCATTTCCTCATGTGGCGTGCAATAAAACCCACACCCATAGTCATTGAATTGTCTGCATTTATCCAACGACGGATGCTCGACAACAACCTCCGACCCGTGCCAAAGCTCCATATCGACCTCCAAACAAAAATATCACCCCAGTGATAGTGTAGCAATAACTATCACTGGGGTGATATAGATAGATGCAAACTATTGCCTGCCAAGAGCCCTTATTAGAGGCAAGCCTCGGCGATGCGGCGCTTGAGTTCATCGATGCCGGTACCGGTCTGGGAGCTTGTGATGATCACGTTCTCGGCCGGGACGTTGAGCTGCTTTTTGATGGCTGCTGCCTGGCGGGCCTGCTGGGTGCGGCTGAGTTTGTCTGCCTTGGTGAGGCAGACAATAAAGTTGAACTCGTTGCCCTGCAGGTAGTCGATCATGTCATGGTCGAGCTTACTGGGGTCATGGCGAATGTCCACTAGCGACACAACCAAGTTAAAGCTGCGCTCGGAGTCGAAGAAGTCGCCGATGAGCTCGGCCCAGCGGTCACGCTCGGCCTTGGAACGACGGGCGAAACCATAGCCCGGCAGGTCCACAAAGTGCACGTCGTCGACCTCGAAGAAATTGATGTTGCTCGTCTTGCCCGGCGTGCTCGAAACCTTCACCAGGTTCTTGCGGCCAAAGAGCTTGTTCATGATGGACGACTTGCCCACATTTGAGCGGCCAACGAAGCTCACCTCGGGACAGGTGGACTCGGGGATCTGCGAAACCTTGCCGTAGCTGGCGACGAACTTGGCAAGCTGGTAGTTAATGGAATCGGCCATGGACACTCCTTGGTCGTAGGATCTTGCAAAAAACGCGCTATTGCGCAGCGGCAATGCGTCGAACGATATCGAGCGTGATATCGCTTGCGGCACGCGCATACTCGAACAAATCGAACTCGCGGTCGCAAATCGCATCATACGCCTCGTCACAATTATCGCTGATAGCACGCAGCACCAGGCAATCGACACCATTTTTGGTTGCGACATGGGCAATTGCCGCGCCCTCCATGCCGACACAATCGGCATGCGTCGCCTCGATGGCATCATTGCGCATAGCGGCGCCCGTCACAAAGCGGTTACCCGTGGCAATCGTGCCGACCAGGAACTGCTTTGCGCCCTCGTTCGAAGCGGTCGCATTTGTCGAAGCATCAACAAACCCACGCTCAGAAAGCACATCGGCGGCAATATCGACCAGCGCAGGCGTCGAGACAAACTCCTCGAGCCCCGGTGCAGACTCGGCGATAAGCGCGGTATCGGTATCTAGATAGCGCAGGCATTTGCCAATGACGACATCGTCGATATGGAGCTTGGGATTCAGGCCACCTGCGATACCAGAAAACACAACTGCCTGTGGAGCATACTTGCTAATGAGGTGCTGTGTTGCGGCGGCAGCGTTTACCGTGCCCATACCCGCCGTCGTGGCGACAATCGACAGGCCGTCGAGCCCGCCGGTCACAACGTTCAAGCCCGCCTCCTGTACCATGCAAACGTTGCTCAACTCTTCCTTAATCTGCATGATCTCTTTTTCGAGCGCACCGATAATCGCGATGGTAGCCATGCCATTCCCCAAACCTATACGAAATTCTCAACCACGGTATGGTACCAGCATTTTGTTTGACCTCGTCAAACGAACACGTTAGGCCAGCGCAGCTCGGGTATCAAAGAATGTCTTAGCAATCGCAGCCACCAGCTCGCTCGAGCGATCGCTCCATGGCATCGATGTCATGATACTCATAATGTAGGTGTCGCCATCGACATCGATGAGGCACGCATCGCATGTCGAATAGCAACCATCCTCGCTAATCCAGCCTGCCTTGTTGCGTACCAAGGCTTGGTCGTCCGCAATGCCATTACGAATAAACGATCGAGTCGTAGAGGCCAGAAGATCCGATAGCCATTGCGACGTCTCGGTATCACGGCTCAAATACTCGCTCATCTCGCGCCACAATTTGGCCGAGGTGCGCGGGCAATAGGTTGGAAAATCACTCATCGGATCGAGTGCGGTATCGTAATCGATGCCAAGACTGGCAATCCAATCCTCGTAACCGACACTGTCAAACGCCGCGCGTAACGCAATAAACGAATCGTTGTCCGAATTAACGACCGCGGCATCGATCAGGTCGCGCACCGTCTGCCAACCCATGTTGTAGCCACCATAGGTGCCAAGGGAATCATCGAGTGAAACCTGACCCGTCTCGACCAGAGATTCGCAGATGTACAACGCATAGAGCGCCTTGTAGCTACTCGCGCCGTAAACCTCGACATCGGGGTTATACGTCACGCCCTTGCCGCTTGACAGGTCGTAGAACACCACGCCCACATCGCCTAGCTCCTGCGCCCGACTCAGGGCATCCTGGAGCAAGGCAAGGCTCTCATCCTCCAAGGTAGGAGTCTTGTTATCCACCAACGAGAAGGCCTGAACGGTATCACCCGAAGGGATATCGTTGAAGTCCGCCTTCGAAAGTCTCGTCTTGAGATCTGCCGACGCTTTGGACTTTGAAACCTTCTCGTTTTGCGTCTGTACCGTTGACGCATCTGAGTGTGCCATTCGCTCCGACGCGTAGGTTTTGGCGGTAATTCCGAGGATAATAATCGCCAACGTTAGCATCCCAATGGCGGCAATCTTCGTCACGCGGACGCGAGCGTCGGCAAGGCCACGCGAAGATGTGCCCTTCGTCTCATATCTGCTGCTATGCTGCGGCATATACTCGTCCCGCGATGCGTTATTTCGCACGTGGTCTCCTGACTGCTACCGTTCATATACGAGCAGCATAATACCGAGCAGGCATTTCTTTCCAAAGATATTCAGCGGCGTTTAAGGCGTCTTTAAAGAAACCACAAGCGTATTTATCCAAATGGCGCGATTCTGTTGCGCATCTCCGCCCAAAACGCAGTTGCGGTGGAATAGTTCCTATTTGGGCGGCATAAGCCGAAAAACAAGAACTATTCCACCGCAACTTGACGGAGCTCTTTGGCAATCAACTTGGTGCCCAGGGGCACTCATTTAAGTCTGTCCCCAATGAGTGCCTTTGGGGAGCGAAAATGGCTCGCTAGCCGATAGCGTTTTTGAGTTCCGCGCGACGCTTTTTCATGCCCGTCATGACGGCGTTGCGCAGCTCGGGCATGCGCGCGGTATCCATCTGGGGCACGCCCTCGAGCTTATAGGGAATACCCAGTTGCTCGTACTTGACGACACCCATCGTGTGATACGGCAGCATTTCCAGGCCCACCACGTTGTGCCATGGAGCGATGAGGCGGCCGAGCGCCTCGCACTCCTCAACCGTATCGGTAATGCCGGGCACCACCACGTGGCGGATAACGACCTTAATCTTGCGACGGGCAAGCTCATCACCAAACGCCAGAATGCGTGCGGGATCGCAACCGGTCAGCTTTTTATGCTCAACGGGATCGGCGTGTTTAATGTCGAGCAGCACCATGTCGGTCTCGTTGAGAACAGTATCGAACTTCTCGGGATGGTTGGGGTCAAACGCATAGCCGCAGCTGTCGAGGCAGGTATGCACGCGGCCATCGGGGTTGTTGTGCATTGCACGGAACAGGTCGGCTAAAAACGCGGGCTGCAAGAGCGGCTCGCCGCCGGACACCGTAATACCGCCGCTGCGGTAAAACTCATGGTTGCTCTGGAACTCGTCCATCAGGTGCTCGACGGTCACCATGGTGCCGCCGCTAACCGACCAGGTATCGGGGTTGTGGCAATACGCACAGCGCATGGGGCAGCCCTGAACAAACACCACAAAGCGGATGCCGGGTCCATCGACCGTTCCCATCGTCTCAATCGAATGTACGCGGCCCAGGGCAAACGCAGAGTCCTCGGGACGAGCGTCCACACCCTCGAGCGTCATCTCAGCCATTCCCGCTACCTTGCCTCTCATTGGTTTTAGCTACATAAATGCCAGAATCATTCTAGCCCATACGCATGATGGCGAAACGGTTTAGCGGTCAATTGGGTTGTCCTATTTGGCCCTACGCAAGAGCGGCGGGAAGGTTATCGCAACCCGCCCGCCGCTGAGGCAATAGAAATCGATAGACGCCAGACCTTACGCCTTAAGCGTGAGCACCGCACCGAAGGCGGTCGGGCCGCAATGGCTCGAGATGACACCGCCGACCTGAGTCCAGGTAACGTCCTTAAAGCCCAGGTCGTGCGCATAGACTTCCATGTCGTCGCGCAGCTCCTGGGAAAGGCCTACCGAATACGCCAGGCCAATATGCGAGTAGTCAATCTCGCCCTTCGCAACCATGTGGTCAATAAAGGCGCGGGCGCACTTGAGCATAGAGCCGCGGAACTTCTTGGTTGCCACGAACTTGCCGCCCGTTACCTCAATGCAGGGCTTAATCTTGAGCAGATGGGCACCGAGGAATGCCACGTTGGATAGACGACCGCCCGCCTTAAGGAAGGCTAGGTCGGTAGGAACAAAGCCCAGCAGCACACGGTCCATGACGGAATTCGTAAATGCAAAGATTTCGTCGACGGTGGCATCGGGGTGAGCCTCGATGTATTTGGCGGTCTCGACGGCAACAAGCGACTGGCCCACCGAGACAAAACGCGTGTCCATGGAGTAGACGTAGTCGCGACCCTTGGCGGCAATCTTAGAAGACTGGTGTGAGCAGGTCGTGGCCTCGGAATACGCAAGGTGCAGAATAGTCGCATCGGGCTGCTCGGCATGGATGCGATCGTACACGTGCGCAAAATCTGCCGGCGCGCAGCCGCTGGTCTTGGGCATCACGCCAAACTCGTTGCAGCGCGAATAAATCTCGAGCGGATCGATCGAGCCGTCCTCGACGGTCTCGTCACCAATCGTGACATGCATAGGTACGCGCACGATACCGTAGCGTTCGCAGAGCTCCGGCGTCACATCCGAACCAGACTCAACCACGATTACGTACTTGCCCATTATCATCACGACCCATCTCAACATTGGCTTTTCAACACATGGCACGCGCCGCCGCACTGTTGCACAACGGCGGCAGAGCGCCAAAGAGACGCCGCCCCTTGCACACAACAAAGGACAGCGTCTCCCTGGAAAAACTCCGTGCTAATCTGAGATTCTACACGGTTTATTACTAAGTGTTACTTACTCCGCAAACGGTCGCTATACGCGATAAACGGTAGTTCGCTGCGGCAACTGCGACACATTCCGCCCAGCAAGTCCAATCGTGCTCCACACACGGTTAATGCGCGAGGCGGTAGAAATTCATCGATGCCGCGCCCTCGGCGTGCAGCTCCATCGCCGGAACCGCCGGCGAATAGGTACGGCTCGTAAGTGCCGTCTCGCCGCCATTTGCAAAAATCTCGACCATCGTAGTGTCCGAAAGCACGCGCAGGTCGCGAAGCTCGCTGAGCTCAATCGACCTCTGGTCGCGCCCATAGCCTTCGTCACCCATGTCGAGGGTAAGCATCCCGTCTGCATAGCGCACAAAGACACCCTTGCGGATTTCGAGCTCGACCATCTTGGCGCCCTCGCAGGAAACCACAAGATCAAACAGGCGGCCCGGCTCCTCAACGGTTTCACCGCCTATCGCGCGAACGCAGTCACCGCGCATCCTCTCAATCTCGTGCGCCGGCCGCTGGCAGAGCTTACCATCGCGTATGCTCAGCTCTCGCGGCACCGTCAACGCGCACTGCCACCCGCGCGCCACCGTCGGGTTTTCTGCCATCGCGTCGGGGCAACCCGACCATCCGATCATCAAACGCCGGCCTGCAGTATCCTCAAAGGACTGCGGAGCATAGAAATCAAAGCCGGCATCGACCATCGGGGGCATGCCCTGCCCGACGATTTTAAAGCTCGGCGCCTCCCAATCGGCCTCGATGGAGAACCACACGCACTGATGCGGATTGCGGTAATGCCAACCATCGGCAGGCACACCCTGCGGACAGCAAACGAGAATAAGCTCGCCATCGAGCTCAAACAGATCGGGGCACTCCCACATAAAGCCAAACTTCTCGTCCAACTCAATGCGCGTCGCATAGCTCCAGTCCTCAAGATTGCGCGAGGTATAGACAAGCACGCACCCGCGATCGTCTTTCGTACGAGCGCCGAGAACCATGTAGTAGATACCGTCGTGTTCAAGGATCTTGGGGTCGCGCACGTGCGTACCGATATCGTCGGGGTAATCGACCGGCCCAACAGCTATGCGCTTCTCGCCCAATTCGTCGGGATTCTCGGCAACCATATGAATCTGGTTTTGCTCACGGCCCGTCAACACGTAGTCGTAATCATCGCGGTCAAAATGCTTAACGTTGCCGGTATAGAAGTAGTGAATCTTGCCATCACGTACAAAGGCAGAACCAGAATACGCTCCACTCGAATCCAAATCGGAATCGGGGAACAACACGGGGCCGCGATTCTCGTACGTCACAAAATCCTTTGTCGTCAGATGGTTCCAAAGCACTGGACCGCCATGCGCAGCATCGAACGGATCGTATTGATGATAGATGTGATACGTATCACCAATCTGAACCAAACCGTTGGGGTCGTTGAGCCAGCCAAGCTCAGGCTCCACATGGAACAAAAGCCTATCGGGTTCGGACGCGATGCGAGCCGCCGTCTCATCCTGTCCAGCTCGCCACTGCTCATAGTCCGCACGCATCACCTTGTTTTTTTGATTTAACATCGCCATTGACTTTCTCGTCTATAGGGAAGGACGCCCGACTCACACGAGCCGAACGCCCTTCCTCAAATGGACTTATCCGCACATTGCACTGAATGGCTCAACTAGAAGCTGACATCGAAGCCTGCGCCAGCGCCCTCTTCATCGGTGGTCGGCACGCCCTTTGCCTTGTTGTAGGCAAAGATCAAGACGATCGGCACGATAAAGGCGATGAGATTGCCAGCCACATACCACACGAGGGTCTCGGGCGTGACGATGAGCAGGCCAAGCACGCCGGTCAGACCCTGACCGATAGCGCGCACCTCAAAGAGCTTGACGAAGGCACCGCCGCAGCCTGCACCGATGCATGCGCAGATGAACGGAATGATCGAGTAGCGCATGTTTGCAGCAAAGATAGCGGGCTCGGAGATTCCGACCAGCGTCGGGATAAAGGACGACATGCAGATGTTGCGCTCTTTGGAGTGCTTCTTGTGAATGAGGTACATACCGATGGCGCCGCCGCCCTGGGCGATGATGGAAACCGACCAGATGGCCTGGATGTAGTTGAAGCCGGTCGTGGCAACGAGGTTGGCCTCGATACCCTGGATGAACTGATGCGTACCGGTAACGACGAGCGGCTGCAGGAACGCGGCGAAGACAAAGGCACCAAAGACACCCATCCTGTTGTACAGGATATCGATTACGCCGGCGAGGACGTCACCGATCAGGTTGCCGAGCGGGCCGAACACGGTGAACAGGGCAACGTTAGCAAGAATCAGGGTAACGGTCGGGACAAAGACGAACGAAACGACCTCGGGGATGTACTTCTGGGCAATCTTCTCGACCTTGGCCATAAACCAGGCAGTCAGGATTGCGGGGAACACACCGCCCTGGAAAGCAACCATGGGAATGGATAGCGGACCAAAGTTCCAGTACTCAGCACCCGTCGGGTCCATAACGAACGTGTTGCGGTTCATAAGGCTCGGGTGAACCATGACGATACCGACGAGGATGCCCAGGATCGGGTTACCGCCAAAACGCTTGACCGCGCTGTACATAACCAGGACAGGCAGGTAGTCGAACGTGGTGGCGATAATGGCAAAGAAGCTTGCGAGGTTCTTGAGGAACTCGCTGTGATCGGCGAGGCTGCCTTCCATGCCAAAGAGGCCGTTGGCAACGATCAGCGACTTAAGGCCGATGATGATTGCAGCGCCGACGAAGGCGGGAATGATGGGGATAAAGATGTCCGAGAATACCTTGAGGACCGAGAAGAACTTGCCCTTCTTGTCCGCCTCGGCGCCCTTGACCTCAGAAGCACTGATCTCCTTAACGCCCGTCAGAGCCATAAACTCATCGTAAACCTTGTTGACGGTACCGGTACCGAAGATGATCATGAGCTGGCCGCTGTTGTACAGCACGCCCTTGACGCCATCGATGTTCTCGAGCTCGGCCTTGTTGTATTTGCTCGTATCCTTGAGCACCAGACGCAGACGGGTCACGCAATGCGTGGCGCCCTCGATGTTCTCCAGTCCGCCGACGTTGTCGACGACTTGCTGGGACACTGCCTTGTAGTCCATGTTCCTCTCCATTCCTTTTCTAAATCATAAAACGGTTCGTTGCCGCTACAGAGACGCGATCGTTGCGTTTGCGCACTTGAGCGCACCGTCGGTGACGGTAAGCGCCACACCCTGGCCCTGCTTGTTGCAGAAGCGAGCGTTGAGCGCGACATCATCGACAAAGATGGTCGCGATGTCGTCGTCGACGACCAGACGCACATGGTGAGTGCCCTCGCCCTTAAAGAACAACGGACGCTCGAGGCCCATGTTGTTGACCTGGAACCACGGGTACTGGGGAGCCGGCGTGAACTCGAGCTTGCCCTCGCGCAGGTTGGCGCGGAACTCATAGGCAAGACCGGTCTCGGCGTCCTCAGCGAACTTGACCGAGAAGCCGGCAGCGTTACCGCCGAGCTCAATGTCGGCATCGAGCAAGTAGGTGGAGCCGGCATCCGCGGCGAGCACCTGCTCGACCTTGCCCGACTCGCAGGAAAGCTCAAAGGTCTCGACAGCCTTGCCCTCGCCAAAGGCGCCAAGCATGCTGTCGGGGAGCTTGGTGCCGAGCGTTCCGTCGGCACGCTGAACGATCTCGAGGGGCATAAAGGTGCCACCCCATAGGTAAGAGCTGGGGTCGCCGCCCTCGTCACGCGTAGGAACCCAACCAAAGAGAACGCGACGCTCGCCATCGAATGCGGTGCGAGCGGCGTAGTACGCGCGGCCGTCGAAGGAGTCGTCAGCGGGGGTAATCCAAGGACCGTTGATGGACTTGGACATGCGGTAACGGGTCTTGTTGCCGTCGCTGTACTCGGAAAAGACGAGGTACCACCAGTCGCCCATCTTAAAGAGATCAGGCATCTCAAACATGGTGTACAGGCCCGGGTTCCACCAGTCGCCCTGGAACTCCCAGTTGGTCAGATCCTTGGAGGTGAACTTGACCAGGCGGCCGGTCATCAGACGCTTGTCCTCGCCCACACGCGTGCCGAGGATGAGCATGTACTCTTCGTTCTCCTCATCCCAAAGCACAAAGGGATCGCGCCAGTTGCGGTCATCGTAACCCTCCTGGGGCGGAAGCAGCGTCTCGGCGATGTTCTTCTCCCACTTGACGGCGTCGTCGCTCGTTGCGTGAAGAAGAACCTGCTTCATCAAACGTGCGCGGACCTTATCGCGATTGCAACCAGTGTAGAGCGCATGGTACTTGTCGCCCACCTTAAACACCGTGCCGGCATAAATGTACTGGTCGACTTCCTCGTCGCCGCCGCGCTCAAGGCTCTCGCCAAAGTCCTTGTAGTTGACGAAATCCTTGGTCGTGGCGAGTGCCCAGCCAAACGGCTCTCCGAAAGGTTCGGGGTTACGCGTGTCACGCTGATGATAGAGATAGAACGTGCCGTCCTCGCCGTACGGCATGATGTCGCCTACCCAAATTCCCTCAGGCTGGTAATACACCTTGTGCATCCGAGACTTCCTTTCCACGACATACTAACTCGGTACAATGGCAAGATATGTCAATCGTTTTCATATGTCAAACGTTTTCATACCAATACGTCTTTTCGCAGTTCCAGTCGTCGGCAAACGGTTGACATATGCCGGTGAACGGTCATCAGAGGCGTTTGAGGAATTCTTTTGGCACGGGATGAACTACGCGGTTTTGCCCTCAATGAGTTCAACGGGGAGCTTGATATTCGATTCGGGATTATCGCCGTTAATAAGAGCGATGATGGATTGCGCCGCGAGCTCTCCGATGCGATCGATATCTTGACGTACGGTTGTTAAGTCAGGCATAAACGTCATAGTTCGGCGGGCACCATCCGCGCCCACGACCTTAATATCGTCCGGAGCGCTCAAGCCGCGCTGCTTCATCACGTTGAGACAGATGGCCGCCATCGTGTCGTCTCCCGCAAAGATGCCGTCAATATCGGGGTTCTCATCGAGGATCTTCGCAACGACCGCGCCCTTTTCGTCGTCGGGCTTAACGAACTCAACCTCACGGACAAGCGCGGACAAACCGGCCTGCTCAACAACATCGAGGTAGGCATCGGTACGCTTATTGGCAGGCATGCGCATGCGGCTATTGCTGCGCAGGCACAGGATGCGTGAACACCCGTCATCGATCAGGCGACGCGTGGCAAGTTCGCCGATGCTATAGCTGTCGCTCGCAATCTGAACAGAGGCCTCGCCAAGGTCGCAGTCGATACCAACCAGGCTCAAGCCCATCTCGGCATATGCCTCAGCACCGATATTGAGGGAGTTGACGATGACGCCGTCGACCATATTGCGGCGGAGCATGTCAATATAGGAACGCTCAAGATCGGGTCGATTGGCGCTGTTGCACAGCAACATCTTAAAGCCGTTTTCCGCCAACGTGCGCTCGACCGCCTGCACAACCTGAGCATGGAACGGGCTGCTCACAAAGGGAACGATCATGCCGATAAGGTTCAGGCGACCGTTGAGCATGGCACGGGCGATATCGTTGGGCGTATAGTTGATGCGCTCCATCGCGGCATGGACCTTATCGCGGGTTTCTTGGCTAATATAGCCGCGATTATTAAGCACGCGAGATACCGTAGTGGGCGAAACCCCCGCCACCGCTGCAACTTCCTTGATGCCAGGCTTAGCAGAATCCTTAGAACGAGCGCCCTCGCGAGCCATAGCACCCTCCCCCATCAACATGTCATACGTTTACATACGAACAAAGCATACCCCAACAACAGTGGGAAGACGGTAACAGTACAAGTAAGTAAACGACTCATCCAAATAATTAGGAGAGTTCCGCCTAGAGGGTGACTACACAGGACCCCAGCCGGGGCTGTCTGGGCTACCTCCCAAAACATTCCGCAGGACGAAAGAGACCGCCGCGCGAAGCGCACGGCGGTCTCTTTCATGTCCGAGGACGTTTTGGGAGGTAGCCCAAACAGCCCCGGCGATCCTGCGGGAGTTGAGTCCCTTTAGAACTTGTCGTGGAAGGTACGCGCAATGACCTCGTCCTGCTGCTCCTTGGTGAGCGTGTGGAAGTTCACGGCATAGCCGGAAACGCGGATGGTCAGCTGCGGGTACTTCTCGGGGTGAGCCTGAGCGTCGAGCAGCGTCTCACGGTTGAAGACGTTGATGTTCAGGTGGTGGCCACCCTTCTCGGCGTAAGCGTCGAGCATGTGGACCAGGTTATCGGCCTGAGTCTCGGAAACTTCAGAAACCTTCATAATGTGTCTCCTTCGATTAATAGGCGCCGGCCGAAACCGGCGCACTAATCAGTAATCGTTATTGTTAGTATAGCACTAACAATAGTTACTCGCCCAGCTGATCAAGGTCGATATCGCCAAAGAACACCTGGTCCTCCTTGCCGAGCGCACTCGGGATGATGGAGAAGGTGTTGGAGATGCCGTCCTGAGCATCGCGGAACGGGAGCTTGGAAACCGAAGACAGCGAAGCGATGGCGCCGTGGCTATCGCGCTTGTGCATGGGGTTAGCACCCGGGGCGAACGGCTGGCCAGCCTTGCGGCCGTCGGGCGTGGAGCCGGTCTTCTTACCGTACACGACGTTGGAGGTAATGGTCAGAACCGAGGTCGTGGGCACGGAGTTGCGGTAGGTGTCGTTCATGCGGATGTACTCCATGAACTGGTGCACAACGTCGTGAGCAATCTGGTCGACGCGGTCGTCGTCGTTACCGTACTTGGGGAACTCGCCCTCGGTCTCGAAGTCGACGATGATGCCGTTCTCATCACGGACGGGGTGGACCTTGGCGTACTTGATGGCGGACAGGGAGTCAGCCACGACGGAAAGGCCAGCGATGCCCGTAGCGAACCAGCGGTGCACGTGCTTGTCGTGCAGAGCCATCTGGATGCGCTCGTAGCAATACTTGTCGTGCATGTAGTGAATGATGTTCAGCGAGTTGACGTACACGCCAGCGAGCCACTTCATCATGTCGTTGTACTTGGCCACAACGTCGTCGTAATCGAGCGTATCGCCCTCGACGGCGCGATACTTGGGGCCGACCTGCTTCTTGGAGACCTCGTCAACACCGCCGTTGAGTGCGTAGAGCAGGCACTTGGCCAGGTTGGCGCGAGCGCCGAAGAACTGCATCTCCTTGCCAATGCGCATGGAGGACACGCAGCAGGCAATGCCGTAGTCGTCGCCGTGATAGACGCGCATGAGGTCGTCGTTCTCGTACTGGATCGAGGAGCTGGCGACGGAAGTCTTGGCGCAGAACTTCTTGAAGTTCTCGGGCAGACGGGTCGACCACAGAACGGTCATGTTGGGCTCGGGGCTGGTACCCATGTTCTCGAGCGTGTGCAGGTAGCGGTAGCTCATCTTGGTAACGAGCGTACGGCCGTCAACACCCATGCCGCCGATGGACTCGGTGACCCACTGCGGATCGCCGGTAAACAGGGCCTGGTACTCGGGGGTACGGGCAAACTTGACCATGCGGAGCTTCATGATGAAGTGATCCACGAACTCCTGGATCTGCTCCTCAGTGAAGGTACCGTTGGCAAGGTCGCGCTCAGCGTAGATGTCGATGAACGTGGAGGTACGGCCGATGGACATAGCGGCGCCGTTCTGCTCCTTGACGGCAGCGAGGTAGGCGAAGTACATCCACTGGATGGCCTCCTGCGTGTTGGTAGCAGGGTTGGAAATATCGAAACCATAGGTCTCGGCCATCATCTTGAGCTCGCCGAGGGCACGAATCTGCTCCTGCAGCTCCTCACGATCGCGGATGTTGTCGGCGGTCATGACCGTCGGGGTGGAAGCCTTCTGGGCCTCCTTGTCCTTGATCAGGTAGTCGACGCCGTACAGGGCAACACGACGGTAGTCGCCGATGATGCGGCCGCGGCCATAGCCATCGGGCAGACCGGTGATGATGTGAGCCGAGCGGCAAGCACGCATTTCGGGGGTGTAGACATCGAAGACGCCAGCGTTGTGGGTCTTGCGCTCGAAGGTGTAGCGCTCGACAACGCTCTCGTCGATCTTGTAGCCGTGCTGGCTGGCAGCCTGGCAAGCGATGCGGATACCACCGTTGACGTGCAGCGCGCGCTTGAGCGGCTTGTCGGTCTGGAGGCCAACAATGGTCTCCTTGTCGCGATGGGCGTTATCGATGTAGCCAGCGGGGTGGCTCACGATACCCGTGACAGTCTTGGTGTCCATATCGAGGACACCGCCCTGCTCGCGCTCCTTGAGCAGCAGGTCGAGAACCTCGCCCCACAGCTCCTTGGTACGCTCGGTCGGACCGGCGAGGAACGACTCGTCGCCCTCGTAGGGGGTGTAGTTCTTCTGGATGAAGTCTCGGACGTCAACCTCTCCCGTCCAAATGCCTTCCTTGAAGCCTTCCCATGCCTCCTGCATTGTGTAACCACGCTCCTAGTTACGTGTAATGCGGCGCTCTCTCACACCGCTGCTTATTGAATTCTTGAATTTTCGGTTTGCACTACCGGCTTCTTCCGTTCTTCACCACATGTTGGTGCAGGGAAAAACGTTTGTCCACCTTGGAACTGCAACCCAAAACCCAAGATTTCACCCGTTTGAGAAGGATAACATAGCGACCCTCTCCATCTGGGCTGTTATATGTTTCTTTTTTTATATCATAAGGGCGTTTTTTACAAACCCGCAGGAAATGCGAGCGTGAACAACTACCGTTCACCGATTTGTTTAGTTTTTTCCTTGCCTTTGTACGACGTTCACTCTAGCTGTTATGCCAGCTTTAGCAGGGTAAAGTGCCTCTGAGTGGGCTTTAGGACGTGCTCAGAGATCTGCCCCTAACTTTGCTGATACCGACGGTGTACGGAGGTCGCCTAAAAGTTGTTTTCTAGGCATGTCCCAAAATCTACCGTATAGGGTGCGCGTGCGGGGGTATCATCTTTCACCGAAAATAGTTTCTAGTGTTAGGGGTTTTCGGTGGAAGATACCGATTTCCGTGAACTTGGGCGTCAGCTCCTTACCGAGTTCGGCAGCATGCATCAGCGCATTTCGCGCTTTGCGGACAAAGCCCTCGGCGGCGAGATGGCCGTCATGCGCGCCCTCATGCTCGCTGGCGGTTCGCTCACGCCGAGCGAACTCGCCGATCGCGCCTGGGTCTCGAGCGCCCGCATCGCCAATATCCTACGCGCTCTCGAAGCCAAGGGCTGGGTCGAGCGCGAGCACTCAAAGACCGACCGTCGTCGCGTACACGTCACGGTGACCGACAAGGGATTCCAGGATCTCGAAATCAAACGACGGGAATTCGAGGAGCGCACCGCGGCCTTCCTCGAGCAGCTCGGCGAAACAGATACCCAAGAGATGGTGCGCCTTCTAAGACGTGCCAACGAAATTATCGACCGCAATCAAGAAAGGAGAGATGCCGAGTGAGGATTCTCAAGCTCTTTAAAAAGCACGTCCTGGCACTGTTCACAGCTATCGTACTTATCGTAATCAGCTGCAACGCCGATCTGGCGCTGCCTACCTATATGAGCGACATCGTCGACGTGGGCGTGCAGCAAGGCGGCATCGCCTCGCCCGTGCCCGACACCATTCGCGCCGAATCGCTCGACGACCTCGAACTCTTCATGAGCGCCAAGGACGCCAAGGCTGTGGAGGCCGTGTTTAGCAAGGCTGACAAAAACGGCATTCGAACGTACAAGGGCACCGAGGAAGAGCGTGCCGATGGAGGCAAAATTACCGACATTATGAGCCTGCCCGAGACCGTCGTCCTTTCGCTCAACCAGGGCATCGACGCCGACTCCATGGGAGACATGACCGGCACGTCCAGCGAGAAAGACAGCGACGCCGCTCAGGCCATGCCCACGCCCGAGCAAATGGCAGCGATGACGCCCGAGCAGCTCGCCGAGATGCAGCAGAAGGCCGCAGCGGCGCAGAATATGCAAAAGCAGATCGACGCCGACGGCGGCAAGATCACCATGAAGAGCCTGCGCCTGGGTGTCGAGGGCGGTCTGGTAGACCAAAGCAAGCTCGTCGAGGGCGCCAACGAAATGGCGGACAAAATGGGCTCCATGTCGGGCTCCATCGTCACCCAGCGCGCCGTGAGCTATGTACAGGACGAGTACAAGGCGCAGGGCATCGACCCCGCCGACGTGCAGAACGCCTACCTGGGCCGCATGGCGACCACGATGTTTGGTCTGTGTCTGGTGTCGCTGGTCGCCACCATCCTGACCGGTGCCGTGGCTTCGCGCACCGCCTGCTCCATCGCACGCGACCTGCGCCGCGAGACCTTCAACAAGGTTATGCACTTCTCGC
>CAJMLB010000021.1:0-31624 GCA_905214145.1 uncultured bacterium
AGGCCCGATTTTGCCTCTTGACAATGTCCTGCTCATATTAAAAGGAACGTCCCCAAGTGCCAACAACGGAAGCGCCGATGTTTTGGCAACGACAGCGAGCGGGCCGCATTTGAGACAAGGTGACGTGAAACGAAAGGGCGCTGACCTTCTGGTCGCGCCCTTGAAGTTGAACGTCAGATTGTCCAAATGCGGCCCGCGCAGCGTCGGCCGGTCCGCCGTTCGTTAGAACGGCGGAACTAAATCAACTTGAAACCCTTGCGCTTGCCCACGGAGAGGGTGTCGCCCAGCTTGAGGGCGCTGGGATCGATGTTATAGCTCTTGGGAGCCACGGCCTTGCCATTGATCTTGACACCGCCGCCGTCGATATCGCGACGGGCCTGGCCGGCGCTCGCCGAAAGACCCAAGTCCTTGAGCAGGCCGGCGAGGTAGATCTGGCCCTCGTCGTTAACGGTCAGTTCAACGTGCTTCTCGGGGAAGTCGGCAAGCTGGCCCTCTTTGAATACGCGGTCGAACTCGGCCTGAGCCTCGTCGCCGGCGCCAGCGCCGTGGTAGGTGTCGCACAGGTCGCGAGCCAGAGCGCGCTTGAGCTCATAGGGATCGGCAGAGCCGTCGGCCAGAGCAGCGTCGATCTTGTCGACCTCGGCCGGGGTGAGCGAGCTGGCCAGACGATAGTACTTGCCGATCATCTCATCGGGGATGGACATGGTCTTGCCGAACATATCCTTGGGCGCGTCGGTCAGGCCGATGTAGTTGCCATAGGACTTGGACATCTTACGAACGCCATCGGTGCCCTCGAGCAGCGGCATGGTGAGCGCGATCTGGGGCTCCATGCCCATCTTCTCCATGAGCTCACGGCCGGCGAGCAGGTTGAAGAGCTGATCGGTGCCGCCCATCTCCACGTCAGCCTTGATCTGCACGGAGTCGAAAGCCTGCATCACAGGATACAGGAACTCATGCAGGGCGATCGGCGTCTGAGACTGGTAGCGCTTGGTAAAGTCGTCGCGCTCGAGAATACGGGCGACGGTGAACTTGGAGCACACCTGCAGCAGACCGGCCAGATCCATCGACAAGATCCAGTCACCGTTGTGCACGATGGTGGTCTTCTCGGGATCCAGGATCTTCATGGCCTGGCTCACATAGGTCTCGGCATTGGCCTCGATCTGCTCCTGCGAAAGCTGCGGACGGGTGGAATTCTTGCCCGAAGGGTCGCCAATCAACGCGGTACCGTTGCCGATGATGAGGGTGACGTTGTGGCCCAGGTCCTGGAACTGACGCATCTTGCGCAGCGGCACGGCGTGGCCCAGGTGCAGGTCGGGGCTGGTGGGGTCGACGCCGAGCTTGATGTTGAGGGGCTCGCCCTTCTCAAGCTTCTTGCGAAGGTCGGCCTCGGGGACGATCTGCGCGGCGCCCGAGGTGATGATACGCATTTGCTCGTCAACAGACAGCATTGGGTATCCTCCTTTTGCTATAGCACCCTCGCCGAAAACGGCGGTGCTGGAAGTCCATAAACTCTCTTATGATAACAAACTGACGCGACGCAGCATCTACGACAGGAAAATCCTCGTCCTGCCGCATGCGTCGATGGCAACTGGCAGACGCGTACCGTCACGCTCGACCAGATAGCGCACCTGCCGACGACGCAAGCAGTCGCGGCAACGGACCTGCCCCGTCGCATCGGTGGCGCAGACGCCCTCGGCGGTCAGCAGGCAGTGCTCGCACACCATAAGCTCGGGACAGTCGGCGTCGAACGGACCCAAGACGCCGGGTTCAGCAGCCAGCTCGGCAATACGCTCCCTGTCATTGCTGAGCAACTCGGCAGGCAAGTATACCCACCTCGCGCCAAGCCCGCGCAGCCAGGCAAGCGTGGCCCGATTGGCGCAGAACACCGGCGCCGCCACGTCAAACGTCGTGCCCAGCTCGCGGGCCATCGCCACCTGCCCCAGGTTGCGGCAAACAATACGCCCGGCACGTTGCATAAGCGCTCGAGTCCGCTCGGCGTCGCCTGCGCGGCACACTTCGTCGAGCACCACCGTCGCATCGGACAGATCCCGCTCATCGCGCGGATCCAAATCCATCAGCTCCCAGGCAAAGACCATACGAGCAAAAGCCTCATGCTTTACCGGCTCCGCCGGTCCCGCCAACTCCGTCGGTACATCGCCATCTGCCAGAACGCCCTCAAACGGCAGTACCTCAACGGACTGCTCAGCAGGCGCGACCGCATCTGCCTCGACCCGCATGCGCTCCAACACCGTTGCCGTCTGCCCCAGCACGCCGGCACTGCGAATCAGATAGGCCTCGCAGCCCGCGTCCACCTTGCGTTTGCAATGCACGACGATGCGCTCTCCCGCAGCGGCATCCACGGGGCAAGGCACCTGTGGCCAGCGCTTGGGCACATCGGGACGCGCGTCGGCACCCGGGTAAAATCGGATTTCGAGCGTATCGCCCGCCGCCACGGCGGCATCAAGCTCAACCGTCACCTCTTCGTGACCCACCGCCACCAAGTGGCCCACGCGCACGCCCTGGTTGATCGCGCGCTCAAAGCTCATGAGCTCGGCGCCCGAACGACCCCGCAGATACGCATCGGTAAAGCCGCGGTTGAACGACCTTCCCAGCTCGCGCTCAAGCGCCGGCACCGCATCGGCATCCCATGTGCCGTCGCGCAGCATATCGAGCGCCCGACGCCACACCCTCACCACGTTAAAGACGTAGTCGGGATTCTTCATGCGGCCCTCGATCTTGAGCGATGCCACGCCGGCGGCAACAAGCTCGGGCAGATGCGCGATGCCCAGATAGTCACGCGGACAAAGCAGGCGATCCCCTTCGACAGCGACAACACTCTGCCCCGCCTCGTCCACCAAGTCATAGGATAGACGGCACGGTTGCGTGCAATCACCGCGCATCGCAGAGCGGCCTCGTCGAAGGGCAGAGAACCCGCACGCACCCGAGTATCCAATGCAAATAGCGCCGTGACAGAACACCTCGATGGGCACGCCAGTAGCGCAAAGCGTCTCAATTTCCGCCACGCTCAGCTCGCGCGCAGTCGTCACGCGCTCAACGCCCAACTCCTTGGCAGCCAACTGCACGGCACCCTCGCTATGAGCGCCCGCCTGAGTGGACAGGTGAATCTCGACCCCCGGAATCGCCGCACGAAGCGCACAGGCCAGCCCGGCATCGGCCACAATCAACGCATCGGCACCCAACGCATGCGCATACGCCCCCAACGCCACGGCGTCGGCAAGCTCCTTATCGAACACGAACACGTTGAGCGTCACGTACACACGCACGCCATGGGCATGGGCCACGGCACAACCGCGCGCGAACTCATCATCGCTAAAGCCATGCGCGCTCACTCGAGCGTTGAATCCGTCCAGCCCCGCATAGATGGCATCGGCACCCGCCGCAATCGCCGCGAGCATCTGGTCAAGTCCGCCAGCAGGCGCCAGCAGTTCGGGCAGCGCCACTTCAGCCGCCGCCAACTCGCTTTCGCATTGTCCGCTCGATTCCATCGGCCGAATCGCCATCGGTAAACTCCTTGCCAAGGTGTGCTTTCACTCTGAAAATTGCTGCCAACCAGCATACACGAGGCCCCGCATGCCCCGATTGGTTTATCGTGTAATAACTTATGTCCATCCTGCCCGGTAGCATACCTGCCGCCTGGCACGACATACCTGGAGGTCAATATATGGGTCCTCGCCAACGACAGGGGCGCGGTCGCTCTAAGACGCATGCCCTTCCCATGATCTTGCTCTCGTTTTTGGGCTTTCTGCTTATCGCGGGCGTAGCGTTTGGCATCGGCATGATCGGCAACGTCAACCGCTGGCTGTCCGATCTGCCCGACTACACCGATGCCAACGCGTATCTGGTGAGCGAGCCCACCGACATCGTCGACTGCAACGGCAATACCATTGCGAGTTTCTACACGCAAAACCGCAAGTCCATCACCAAGGACCAAGTGTCCCCGTACGTGCTGCAGGGCACCGTCGACGTTGAGGACGAGCGCTTCTACGAGCATGGCGGCATCGACCTCTGGGGCATTGCACGCGCATCGGTGGCAACCCTCACCGGCGGCCACGAGGGCGCATCGACCATCACCCAGCAGCTGGTTCGCAACACCATCTTGCAGGAGGAACAATTCGACTCGACCATCGAGCGTAAGGTGCGCGAGGCCTATATCGCCATCAAGATGGAGGATATGTACTCCAAAGACGAGATCCTCATGATGTACCTCAACACCATCTACTACGGCCATGGAGCATATGGCATCGAGGCCGCCGCCGAGACCTATCTGTCCAAAACCGCCGCCGACCTCACCCTGAGCGAGGCCGCGCTGCTCATCGGCCTTCCCAACTCGCCCTCGCAGTACGACCCCACGGTTAATCCCGACTTGGCGCTGTCCCGCCGCAATAAGGTTCTGGACAACATGCTGCGTCTGGGCCACATCACGCAGGAAGAGCACGATGCCGCACAGGCTGAGCCCATCACGCTTAACGTGACCGAGATTTCGGGCAGTGGCGTCGATGTGTATTCTCAGCCCTACTTTGTCTCCTACGTTAAGCAGCTGCTTGAGCAGGAGTTCTCCACCGACGTGCTCTTTAAGGGCGGTCTGACCGTCAAGACCACCATCGACCCCACCATGCAGCAGGTGGCCGAGGAGGCTGTGCGCTCGCAGCTCGACACGCTTTCGCTCGACGGCCTGGACATGGGCATGGTCGTCGTTGACCCCAAGACCGGCTACATCAAGTGCATGGTAGGCGGCTACGACTACAACGCCGATGAGAATCACGTGAACCACGCTACGGCAAAGCGCCCCGTGGGCTCCACGTTTAAGGCCTTTACGCTGGCAACTGCCATCCAAAACGGTATGAACCCCAACGTCACCCTCAACTGCAACTCGCCGCTCAAGGCCAAGGGCACCACGACCGAGGTGCAAAACTACGGCAACCAGAGCTATGGCAACATCACGCTTAAGCAGGCAACGGCATACTCATCCAACACCGGCTACATTCAGGTGGCCGAAGCCATCGGCAATGACAAGATCATGTCGCTCGTCAAAAAGCTTGGCATCGATCCCGCCAAGGACAATATCGAGGACGTTCCCGTCATGACGCTCGGCACCGGGTCCATCTCACCGCTCGAGATGGCATCTGCCTACGCAACGTTTGCCAACGGTGGCTACTACCGTCAGCCCATCGCCATTACCGAGATCGACTCGCGTACCGGCTCGGTTCTGTACCAGCACACCGACAATCCCACGCAGGTGCTCACCGAAGGCGAGGCTGCCGCGGTTACCGATGTTCTATCCGGCGTCATGCAGGGCAGCGGCACGGGTGCCGCCGGCGCGCTGAACGTCAACCAGCCCTATGCCGGCAAGACGGGCACCACTGACAACACCACCAACCTGTGGTTCTGCGGCTTCACGCCGCAACTGACATGCGCCCTGTGGACCGGTTATTCCGCAGGCGAGATTCCCATCCAAAAGTACGGTTCGGACCTGCTGGGCGACAGCACCAACCTGCCCGTCTTTAAGAAGTTCATGAACACCGTTCTTGCGGGCACCGAGCGCGAGGAATTCCGTACCGGAACGGCTCCCACGTACAAGAACAATAACGTCTGGAAGTTCTACGGCACAAACAACAAAAAGAAAGACGAAGAGGATAAAGACGAGGAAAAAGAAGAGGAAGAGACCACAACCACCACAACGACAACGACAACCACGACCACTGAAACCCCGGGCGGTAACACCACCGGCGATAGCGGTACGACAGGTGGCGACGGTGGCACGGGTGGCGATGACGGCACGGGTGGCGACGGTGGCACGCCGACGCCTACCCCCGATCCTACGCCCACGCCCGACCCCTCTACGGGCCAGTAGACGCAAAGCGGCATCTGACACCAAGGCGCCCGAGCAGCACGTACGCTGCTCGGGCGCCTCTTTATTTCGGCAGATGCCACAAGATGCCACGACGGCCCCGGCTGTAGGACCGATAGAGCAACGGGTGCCGGCATGCAAGAGGGCGCTGACCTTCGTCAACGCCCTCGGCAATTACCTATAGCAACAATCGGCACAGCAGCAGTGCCGCTACTCCCCTACTTGTGAGAGTTACTCAGCTTGTTGATGAGCGCCTCAAGACGCTCTCCGTCCTCGGCCGTCTGTGCAATGACCAAGATCGTGTCGTTGCCGGCAAGCGAGCCAAGCACGTCGGGCAGCTCCGCAGCATCGACCGCTGCGGCAATACCAGAAGCCGTACCGGGCTGTGCCTTGATCATAACCAGATTATCGGTGCGCAGCACACCGGTAACCAACTCGGAAACCATGCGCTGCAGATGCAGGTCCTCGGCAAGTACATAGATGCCCTCGGGGAGCTTACGCAGTCCCATGTCCGCGATATCGCGCGAAACGGTCGCCTGCGTGCAATCGAAACCCATGGCGCGAAGCTCGTCTACCAAAACGCGCTGCGTACGTACGTCCTTATTGCGAACAATATCTCTGATGGCATCCTGGCGCCCATTGCGTTTTTTGGCCATACAAAACCTCACTCCAAAAGATGGCGGAGACAATCACTTAGTAATTGAATAGTTTAGCGCTATTTGAGGGTTTTAGTGAATAAGAACGCATTTCGAAACAATTCCATGCAATTTATTTCGAAAATCACGCTACTAGACAGTCCTGACGCCCGAACGATTGAAAAAGGCCGCCAGATGCGTATGCAACGCACACCGCATAGGCTTGGCACTAGCTATCGAACCATAGAGCAGACCTAAGCCCCGATGATTGCCTTTAAGAGCCGCAACCATCTGACGGGTACGCTGCGCTTCGAGCATATCATGCAAACGGGCCGAACGCTCTATTGAAGACACCCCATGGGGGCTCAGACACAAATTTTCGATGCAGGCAACCAGACCGGCGTAGTAATACTGCTGGCAGACCAGCTTCAACTGATCGCCACCGCCCACGACGGCAAGCGAGTCGGCAAGCCTGTCGAGCGCCCCGATATCATCAGAAAGCCTGGCAAACATCGTGGGGTCAAACGTCTCCGTAATCGATGGCGCCACTGCATGAAAACGGGCACGGCCACATCCCGAAACGCGCTTTGCCCGCGAAAGCGCGAACGTCAAAAAAGACACCGTGCGAAACGCATCGCCATGCGCAAGGCACGCCTCAAAGAGGGCGCGATCATACAGCACGCCAGAGGTCTGTCGGATTAAACCACAGGAAACCAATTGGGTCAGGCAAGCCGCCCGGTCCTCATCTTCAGAAACGGATGTCGCATCCAAAACTCGGGAATGACGTTCGCGGTGAACATCGTAGCGATCGAGCGAAACAGAGGGAAACACGATGTCAGCAGAAGCGTCGCAGGAGCTTTCGACCATCTGCGAAAGGGACTGCGGCGCAAACCACTCATTGGCATTCATCGCAATGATCTGGGAGCCGCGCGAAGCCGCAAAGCCGGCACGCAGGCAGGCGCCAGGCACTGGGTCCTCAACATCAATCAAATCAATATGAATGTCTCTATCGGCAGCAACTTCGAGCGAATGGCGCACACCAGCTACCACGCCGCGGCAAACGACGACAATCTGCAAATCGTAGAGGTCTTGGTTCTGGATGCTCTCGAGAGCGCGCATCGTATAACTGGGCGAACCCTCAACAATCAGGATCACCGAAAGTCGCGGATGCGAACCACGTCGAACCAAGTTTTCCGTCCTCTCGACAGCGCCAAATCAAACCGTCGTTCATGGTACACCCGAGCTATAAAAGCAACGAGCCGCCTAACATGTTGCACGCCAAGAACAGATGTTGCACACGTGCAGCTCACACATAGCACGTGCCAGGCACGGACGCGCCGAGCACGCCCCTAATCGAGCACCACAAACTCAGCGGGGTCGTAGTCCACGCCCATAAAGGTAAGACCGCATGCGGGCGCCGTAGGACCGGCAGCGGAGCGATCGCAGGCATCAATTACCTCGCGCATCCACTCGGGATCGCGGCGATGCATGCCGATCTCGACAAGGGTGCCCACGATGGTTCGAACCATCGAATGCAAAAACGCATTGCCCTCGATGGTAAACGTGAGGATGTCCTCGCCAAAGGCGACCTCATGGCCAAACTCGGCACGCATTACGCAGCGGTGCGTAGGTTTGCCCACGGCAGAGGCGACCTTGCAAAAGCTCTTAAAGTCCTGCTCGCCCAAAAGCGCAGGGCAGGCGGCCGCCATCGCATCGACGTCGAGGGGATAGCGATGCCACCACACTGCACCGCGTGACAACACGGGCCGCGCGTCACGGTCGGCAATGCGATAGGTGTACGTGCGAGAGCGCGCGTCAAAACGTGCAGAAAAGCCCTTACGAGCCTTGTAGACCTCGTTGATGGCGATATCTTTGCCCAGGAGGGCATCCATAGCCCTCAGCCACCTACGGCGCGTCAAAGCGAGCTCAGCGTCCGTTACGGGCACGCTGATGTATTGGGCCACCGCATGAACGCCGGCATCGGTACGCCCTGCGCACGTCAGATCGATTGGGCGGCGCAGCAACGTCTCGATTGCACGGCGCAGCTCGCCCGCAACCGTCGTCTGGCCCGGCTGCTCGGCAAATCCGCTATAGGAGGAGCCATCGTAGGCCACGCGAAATACAAGGGTGGCGTCGAGCTCGGGGGTCGAATTGAAATCAGACGGCGCGGTCATGGGCGCTCCCAACAAACTAGCAACGGTATTGCGACAAAAAAAGAGGGGTACGCGAACGTACCCCTCGAATATAGCCTATGCAGACAGAATGTCTACTCAGCGGTCTCCTCAGCAGGAGCCTCCTCGACAGCCTCGACCTTCTTGGGAGCAGCGGCCTTCTTGGGGGCCGGAGCAGCCTTCTTGGCCTTAGGCGTGCAAGGCTCGGTGACGAGCTCCATGATAACGATAGGAGCGTTATCGCCCTTACGGTTACCGAGCTTCATGATGCGGGTGTAACCGCCGTTGCGGTCCTGCCACATGCCCTGAGCAGCCTTGTCGAAGATCTCGGCAACGAGCTGCTTATCGCCGAGCTTGGCGATAGCCAGACGACGAGAGTGCAGGTCGCCCTTCTTGGCCCAGGTGATGATCGAGTCGACGACCGAACGCAGCGCCTTAGCGCGGGTCTCGGTGGTCTTGATGCGGTCGTTCTCGAAGAGGGCCTTAGCAAGGCTCTTCTTCATGGCCTTGGTGTGGCTCGCATCGGTGCCGAGCTTCAGGCCCTTCTTAACGTTGTGACGCATGGTCTAGTTTCTCCTCAAATATGCGAAGCATTAAGCCTTCAGGCTCAGGCCCATGGACTCAAGCTTGTCCTTCACTTCCTCGATCGACTTAACACCGAAGTTACGGATGTTGAGCAGATCGTTCTCCGAGAACTCAACGAGCTGACGGACCGAGTGAATGCTGGCGCGCTTAAGGCAGTTGTAGGAACGGACGGAAAGGTCCAGATCCTCGATCTGCTTGTCCAGCTCGGCGTTGTCGTTGGTGACCTCGGGAGCGAAGATCGAAGCCTCCTCCTCGACCTCGGGGGTCTCGGCAAGGTTCATAAAGGCGGCCATATGCTGGTTGATGATATTGGCAGCCTGGACCACGGCGTCGCGCGGGGCGATGGAACCGTTGGTCTCGATCTCGAGGACAAGGCGGTCGTAGTCGGTATGCTGGCCGACACGGCAAGCCTCAACGAGCTTGGCGCAACGGGACACCGGCGAGTACAGCGAGTCGACGTTGATCACACCGATGGGATCGTTGTCACGCTTGTTAGCCTCGCCAGAGACATAGCCGCGACCATAGCCGATGCGCATGCTCATGGTGAGATGGCCACCCTCGGTGAGCGTAGCAATGTGCTGCTCGGGGTTGACGAGCTCAAACTCGGACGGAATAAAGAAGTCCGCACCGGTGACCTCACAGGGGCCGTCAACCGAGATGGTGGCGGTCGCCTCGTCGGTCGTGCCGAGAGCCCTGAAGACAAGACCCTTGACATTCAGGACGATGTCGGTGACATCCTCGACCATGTTAGGGATGGTCATGAACTCGTGCTGCGCACCATCGATCTGAATGGCCTCGACGGCGGCACCCTCGAGCGAGGACAGAAGAACACGACGAAGCGAGTTACCCAGCGTATCGCCGTAGCCACGCTCGAGCGGCTCGACGGAGACACGAGCAGAGGTCTCGTTGATCTCTTCGACCTGAACCTGAGGCCTAATGAATTCTGACATGTATTACCTCCAGCCTCAGCAGCCCGGATGGACTACTTAGAGTAGAGCTCGACGATGAGCTGCTCGTTGATATCACCGCTGATCTGCTCACGCGTCGGCAGAGCGAGCACGTTACCAGACAGCTTCTCGATATCGACCTCGAGCCAGCCAGGGACCTCAAAGCGCTCGGAGGAAATCAGGGCCTCCTTGATGGGGAGGAGGTCACGGAACTTCTCGCCGACAGCGACGACGTCGCCGGCCTTGACGCGGTAGGACGGGATGTCCACGCGCTTGCCGTTCACGGTGAAGTGACCGTGACGGACGGACTGACGAGCCTCTTTGCGGGTGCGGGCGAAGCCAAGACGGAAGACGACGTTGTCGAGGCGAGACTCAAGGATGATCATGAGGTTCTCACCGGTGACGCCGTTCATCTTACGGGCCTTGTTGAAGTAGCCGTGGAACTGCTTCTCCAGAACGCCATAGATGAACTTGACCTTCTGCTTCTCACGCAGCTGCATGCCGTACTCAGATTCCTTGCGACGGCGCTTGGGCTGACGGATAGATTCCTTCTTGCTGCTGTAACCGAGCTCAGCGGGATCGATCCCGAGCTGACGGCAGCGCTTAAGAACAGGAGTCCTGTCGATTGCCATATTGATACGATCCTTTCAGTTACACGCGGCGACGCTTCTTGGGGCGGCAGCCGTTGTGCGGAATGGGGGTCTTGTCCTGGATGCTCGAGACCTCGAGGCCAGCAGCCTGGAGGGAGCGGATGGCGGTCTCACGACCGGAGCCGGGGCCCTTGACGAAGACGGAAACCTTCTTCATACCGTGCTCCATGGCCTGCTTGGCAGCAGCTTCGGCAGCCATCTGGGCAGCGAACGGCGTGGACTTACGGGAGCCCTTGAAGCCCACCTGGCCAGCCGACTTCCAGGAAATGACGTTGCCCTGGGGATCGGTGATCGAAACGATCGTGTTGTTGAACGTAGAACGAATGTGAGCCTGGCCCACGGAAATGTTCTTACGGTCCGCGCGCTTCAGACGGGCAGCGCGAACGTTCTTCTTAGCAGTAGCCATCTATCTAGCGCTCCTTATTTCTTCTTCTTAGCACCGATCTGACGCTTCGGGCCCTTGCGGGTACGAGCGTTAGTGTGGGTGCGCTGGCCGCGGACCGGGAGGCCCTTGCGGTGACGAAGGCCGCGATTGCAGCCGATGTCCATAAGGCGCTTGACGTTCTGGTTGCGCTCACGGCGGAGGTCGCCCTCAACCATGATCTGATTCTTATCGATATAATCGCGGATGGCGTTAACCTCATCCTCGGTGAGGTCCTTAACGCGCGTATCCACGTTAACGTTGCACTCGACGCAGATCTTCGTCGCAGTGGTGCGGCCGATGCCGTAAATGTAGGTCAGACCGATCTCAACGCGCTTCTCACGCGGGAGGTCGACACCATTAATACGGGCCAACGTAGTCTCCTCTCTTAACCCTGACGCTGCTTATGACGGGGGTTCTCGCAAATGACGAGGACCTTGCCGTGGCGCCTAATGATTTTGCACTTATCGCACATCTTCTTGACCGAAGGACGTACCTTCATCGTTCTTCCTTTCGGTAGCGCTCAAACTACTTCCCTACTATCTACTCGCCCAGCCGCAGGCGTTTAAAACTATGGCTGGTCTTCACACGCAAACCGACCGTAGGTTGAGCTAAGCCTGCAGTCGGAAAAGAGCGTGTATGCGTGTCGCTATTTATAGCGATAGGTGATGCGACCGCGGGTCAGGTCGTACGGGGAAAGCTCCACGACAACCCTGTCACCGGGGAGAATGCGGATGTAATTCATTCGGATCTTGCCAGAAATGTTGCACAGAACCGAATGACCGTTCTCGAGCTCGACCTTAAACATGGCGTTAGGCAGCGGTTCCTTTACCGTACCCTCGAGCTCAATTGCGTCTTCCTTCTTCACAAGCAATCATCTTTCTCTAGAAAACGACAGCGATTGAGTATTCTACAATACGCATGCACGTATCGTAATATCTTCGTAATGGCTCCACAACTACGTGGAACTTGTTACATTTCTCCGCCTTGGAGCGAACACCAGGATCCTTGCGCATCGGTGGTAAGAATCACCGGACCGTCATTGGTAATGGCGACGGTGTTCTCGTAGTGCGCGGCGGGCAGATGGTCGTTGGTCGTAACGATCCAACCATCGGAGCCCGTGCTCACATGATTGGAACCCATCGTAACCATCGGCTCGATAGCGATGACCATACCAGCCTGAAGGCGAACGCCCCTCCCCTTCTTTCCATAGTTAGGAACGTTGGGGTCCTCGTGCATCACGCGGCCAATGCCATGCCCCACGTAATCGCGAAGCACGCCGTAACCGTGAGACTCGGCGAGGGACTGAACAGCATACCCGACGTCCCCGATATGGTTACCGGGAACAGCCTGCTCGATGGCAGCCTTTAGGCAATCGCGCGTAACCTCGCACAGGGCCTTGGCCTCGGGGGTGGGGGTGCCGACGAAAAACGTCCAAGCGTTATCGCCGACCCAACCGTCAACGACAGCTCCCGTATCGATGGAGATGATATCGCCATCGCGCAGGATCATGTCAGGGTTGGGAATACCGTGAACCACGGCATCGTTAATTGATGCGCAAATGGTTCCGGGGAACCCGCCGTAACCCTTGAAGGCAGGGGTGCCGCCATGCATGCGGATAATCTGCTCGGCAAGCTGATCGAGTTCGAAGGTCGACACGCCGGGGCGAACCATGGCTCCAACGTGGCGGAGCGCCATCTTAGATAGCGCTCCTGCCTTCTTCATCTGCTCAATTTGCGTTGCAGACTTAATCTTGATCATAGACCGAGAGCCTCTTTGACATCCCCGTACACGGTCTCGCGAGCCTGATCACCGTTGACCGACTTGAGCAGACCCTGGCCACGATAGTAGTCGACGAGCGGGCTCGTGGACTTCTCGTAGACGTCGAGACGGTTCTTGATGGTCTCGGGCTTGTCGTCGTCGCGCTGATACATCTCGCCGCCACACTTGGGGCAGGTAGCATCGGCAGCCGTGCCGGTGTAACCGCAGGCGCGGCAGGTGCGACGCGAAGACAGACGATCGATGATGACGTCGGGGGCCACATCGACCAGAAGGGCGCAGTCGATCTCGCGACCCATAGCGGAGAGCTCGGAATCGAGCGTCACAGCCTGGGCGGTGTTGCGCGGGAAGCCATCGAGGATGAAGCCCTGCTGGGCGTCATCGGCGGCAAGGCGCTCCTTGACAAGGTCGATCACGAGCTGGTCGGGAACGAGCTCGCCAGCGTCCATGTACTTCTTAGCCTGAATACCAAGCTCGGTGCCACCCTTGACGGCAGCACGCAGCAGGTCGCCCGTGGAAATGTGAGCGACGCCAAACTCGGCGACGAGCTCCTGTGCGACGGTGCCCTTACCGGCACCCGGAGCTCCGAGCAATACGAGGTTCATGAGCAATCCTCCTCTAGCCTATTTAAAGAATCCATCGTAATCATACATCTTGATCTGGCCTTCGAGCTTATCGACCGTGTCGAGCACGACGCCGACCATGATGAGGATGGACGTGCCGCCAAATGCCTGGATCAGATGGTTACCCGTGAAGGAGAAGATGATCGAAGGCACGATGGCGATGAGCGCCAAAAAGACAGCGCTGGGAAGCGTGATCTTGTTGAGCGCGTTCTTGATGTAGGCCGCGGTAGCCCTACCCGGACGGACGCCCGGAATAAAGCCGCCCTGCTTCTTAAGGTTGTCGGCCGTGTCATCGGGGTTGAACACCATGGAGGTGTAGAAGTACGCGAAGAACACGATGAGGACAACGTTAAGCACCCAGTTGAGCCAACCGGTCGAAAGCGCAGAGGCAACTGCCTGGATCCAGCCGATGCCGGGGAAGAACACGGCAATCTGGGCCGGGAAGTACAGCAGCGCCGAAGCGAAGATGATCGGCACGACACCCGCGGTGTTGACCTTGATGGGCAGGTAGGTGGTCTGGCCACCCATCATGCGACGGCCCACGACGCGCTTAGCGTAGGAGACCGGGATGCGGCGCTGTCCGCGCTCAAGGAAAACGATTAGCGGAATAACCAGCAGGATGATGGCGCAGATGATCACCATGGTGATGATGCCACCGGCATTGCCCTCGGTGCTGGAGAAGATCGCCTGCGGCAGACCGGCCATGATGTTCGCAAAGATGATCAGCGACATGCCATTGCCAATACCGCGCTGGGTGATGAGCTCACCAATCCACATGATCAGCATGGCGCCCGCGGTGAGCGTGCCGACGATCATGAGGTCGAAGATGATCTCGGGAGCGCCGGCGCCAGTAAAGCTGATGCCGAAGCTCTTAAAGAGGAAGAGGTAACCCACGGAGTTGAGGATTGCCAGAGCCAGGGTGAGGTAACGCGAATACTGCGTAATCTTGGTCTGACCGACCTCGCCCTCGCGGGCAAGCTCATGCAGGGAAGGCACAACGGCCTGGAGCATCTGGAGGATGATCGAGCTGGTGATGTAAGGCATGATGCCCAGGGAGAACACCGAAACATAGCTCAACGCGCCACCAGAGAAAAGATTCAGGAGGGCCATAGCACCTGCGGCGACCGAATTGTTATCGGTCGAGAAAAGGCCCAGCATCCCCTGGAAGGGAATGCCGGGCACAGGAACGTGCGCACCAATGCGGTACACGACGAGCATAGCTATGGTAAAAAGAATCTTTTCGCGCAATTCTTTGATGCGGAAAGCATTCTTAAGACCATTTAGCACGGCAGCTCGACCTTTCCGCCGGCGGCCTCGATCTTGGCCTGCGCAGAAGCGCTGACCTTGTCGACCTTGACCGTGAACTTCTTGGTGAGCTCACCATTGCCGAGCACCTTGACGGGCTCGAACTCGCTCTTGGTGATGCGAGCGGCCTTAAGAGCGGCACCGTCGATCACAGCGCCGTCCTCGAACTTGCGCTCGAGACGCTCAACGTTAACAGCGGTGTACTCGATACGACGGGGGTTGCGGAAGCCCGGAAGCTTGGGCAGGCGCATAGCCAGCGGAGTCTGGCCACCCTCGAAGCCGGCACCCTTGGTGCCGCCAGAGCGAGAACCCTGGCCCTTCTGACCGCGGCCAGAAGTGGTGCCGTGACCCGAAGAATTGCCACGGCCGACGCGCTTGCGGTTCTTGGTGGAACCGGGCGCGGGAGTAAGATCGTGAAGCTGCATTTGCTACTCCTCTACAATCTCGACAAGGTGCTTGACCTTGAAGATCATGCCGCGGACGGACTCGTTGTCAGCAATCTCGCGAACCTCGCGGATCCTGTGGAGACCGAGGGCACGGACAGTACGGACCTGGTCCTGCTTGCAACCATTGGTGCTGCGGACCTGCTTGATCTTGATGGTGTCAGCCATGCTTAGTTCTCCTTACCGACGAACATCTCGGAGACCGTCAGGCCACGGCGAGCCGCGACGTCCTCAGGGCTGGAGAGCTCCTTGAGGCCCTCGACGGCAGCCTTGATGATGTTGAGGCCGTTGTCGGTACCGAGGGACTTGGACAGGACGTTCTTGATGCCAGCAAGCTCGAAGAGGGGACGCACAGCGCCGCCGGCGATAACGCCGGTACCCTCGACAGCGGGCTTGATGATGATGCGGCCGGCACCAAAGTGACCGAGAACCTCGTGCGGAATGGTGCCCTGATCGGTCACCGGCACGTGGAACATGTTCTTCTTGGCATCGAGAGACGCCTTGGAGATGGCCATGGGCACCTCAGCGGACTTGCCCATGCCAACGCCGACGTTGCCCTTGCCGTCGCCGACGACGACGAGAGCGACGAGGCTCATGCGACGACCACCCTTGACGGTCTTCGACACGCGGTTGATGTAAACGACGCGCTCCTCGAACTCGGAGGCCTCGCGCTGCTGCTTCTGATTACGAGCCATGTGCTACATACCTCCTAGAACTCGAGACCGGCGGCACGAGCACCGTCGGCGAGGGCCTTGACGCGGCCATGGTAGATACGGCCACCACGATCGAAAGCGACCTTGGTGATGCCGGCCTCGATGGCACGCTTGCCAACGAGCTGACCGACCTTCTCCGCAGCCTCCTTGTTCGAGGTGTGGGTGCCCTTGAACTCGGCCTCGAGGGTCGAGGCAGAGACGAGCGTCAGGCTGGAGCCCTTGCTGTCGTCGATGATCTGGGCATAGATGTTGGCGTTAGTACGGGTCACGCGAAGACGCGGACGCTCGGCGGTACCCGAGACCTTGCCGCGAACACGACGCTGACGACGCTTGAGGCCTTCCAGCTTCGCCTTATGCTTGTTCATACGTAAACTCCTAAAAAGGTTGATCTTGCCAGCACCTAACGGGGTGCTGGTCTTATGCGAGTGAGTCGGTTACGACTACTTGGCGGCCTTACCCAGCTTGCGGCGGATGTGCTCGCCAACATAGTGGATACCCTTGCCCTTGTAAGGCTCGGGAGGACGATGGCCGCGGATCTCAGCGGCGATCTGACCGACCTGCTGCTTGTTGATACCCTTGACGTTCACGTGGGTGTTGTCGGGAACCTCGAAGGTGATGCCCTCGGGAGCCTCGACGATCACGGGGTGCGAGAAGCCCAGGGAGAACTCGAGGTTCTTGCCCTTCTGCTGCACGCGGTAACCGACGCCGGCGAGCTCGAGCTTCTTCTCGAAGCCCTCGGAAACGCCAACAACCATGTTGTGGATGAGGGCGCGGGTGAGGCCGTGGCGGGCACGGGTCTCACGCTCGTCGTCGGGACGGGAAACGGTGAGGACGTTGTCCTCGACGTTGATAGCGAGCTTCTCAAAGACATCGAGCTCGAGCTGGCCCTTGGGGCCCTTGACGACAACGTTGTTGCCGTTGACTGCCACTTCGACTCCGGCGGGAATCTGGACAGGCTTATTACCGATACGAGACACGGTGATCTCCTTTCCTTCTACCTACCGAGCGAATTACCAGACGTAAGCGATGATCTCGCCGCCGACGTTGTGCTTGCGAGCATCGCGGTCGGTCATAACGCCATGGCTGGTGGAAATAATGGCGGTACCAAGGCCACCGCGGACGCGGGGCATGTCGGCAACGCCGGTGTACTTACGCAGGCCCGGCTTGGAAATGCGGCGGATGCCGTTGATGACCTTAGCCTTCTTGGGACCATACTTAAGCGTGATGTGCAGAGTCTTCTGGGGAACGGTGTCCTCGACATCGTAGCCCTCGATGTAGCCCTCCTCGTGCAGAACACGAGCGATCTCGACGAGCTTCTTGCTGCTCGGCATGGAGACCGTGGCCTTGTTCACAGAGTTAGCGTTACGGATGCGCGTAAGCATATCTGCGATCGGGTCTGTAAGGTTCATACAGATTCTCCTTCGTTCTTGATGAACACGTGCTCTTGGTTCTTCGCCGCCCTTAACGGCAAAGCCTATTTAGCGCGTTTTCCCTGTTCCAAACTGATGCTTGAAACGCTGGTAGTGACTTACCAGCTGGCCTTCTTAACGCCGGGAAGCTCGCCCTTGAGTGCAAGCTCACGGAAGCAGACACGGCACAGGCCGAACTTGCGGTACACAGAGTGCGGACGGCCGCAGCGCTGGCAGCGCGTGTACTCACGAGTAGAGAACTTCTGCTTGCGATTGCACTTGACGATCATCGATGTCTTAGCCACTTATATCCTCCTCACATAGAGTATTGTTCGCCCCAAGCGCCGCCCCCTTGTGGGAACGGCGCTTACAGGGCAGGTGAACCTATTTCTTGAACGGGAAACCGAAGGCGTCCAGAAGGGCCTTGGCCTCCTCATCGGTGTTGGCGGTGGTCACGAAAGTGATGTCCATACCACGCTGGTGATCGACGGAGTCGAAGTCGATCTCGGGGAAGATGAGCTGCTCGGTGACGCCCATGGAGAAGTTACCACGGCCGTCGAAGCTCTTGGCGGAGATGCCGCGGAAGTCGCGGATACGGGGGATCGCGACGGAGGTCAGACGATCGAAGAACTCCCACATACGGTCGCCACGCAGGGTAACCTTGCAGCCGATCGGCATACCAGCGCGCAGGCGGAAGGTAGCGATGGACTTGCGGGCACGGGTGATCATCGGCTGCTGGCCGGTGATGGCGCGCAGGTCGCGCACGGCACCGTCGATGGCTTTGGAATCGGTAGCGGCCTCGCCGACACCCATGTTCACGACGATCTTCTCAAACTTGGGGATCATCATGACGTTCTCGTACTGGAACTTTTCCTGAAGCTGCTGCTTGACCTCGTTGTTGTACTTGGTCTTCAGACGCGGCACATACTTCTCTTCTGCCATTGTTCACTCCTTCTTGGGGTTTTAAGCACGGGGCGTGGCCACGATGGGTTGTCCTCGTGCCTCCTGGCTGCATCCGCGCCGCTCATGGCATTTCGCGGTTTGGACTCGACGCAGCAGGAGCCGACAAAACAATCGGTACTATACGCGCATTGGGTGCGTATTTCCAGAAAAACCTCGTCTGCCTGCACAACTCCACAACTCCCCCGCACATATTGATCCCTTGGGGACGGAGGAAAACGGATCACTTGGGTCGCCTGGCCCTCTGAGTGATCCGTTTTCCTCCGTCCCCAAGGGATCAAAATGGCAGTTGCGGTGAAATAGTTCCTGGCTGACCGCCCGTCAGGCTTATCTAGGAACTATTCCACCGCAACTCATATATGGGGATGCGACTAGCGCTTGCGGGGGACGAGTTTGGTGCGGCGCAGGTGGATCATTTCGGCGGCGATGGAGATGGCGATCTCCTCGGGATCCTCTGCCTCGATGGCAACGCCGATCGGCAGGTGCAGCCCGTCGATCTGTTCCTGCGTAAAGCCCTCTTGCTCCAAACGGGCCCGCACAAAGGCCGTCTTGCGGCGCGAACCCAGACAGCCCAGGTAGGCAGGCTTGGCGCGCATTGCCTGAATCACCACGTCGATATCGGACTTGTGGCCTGCTGTGGCCACGACCACCAAGTCGCGCGGGCCGATGGGGCACAGCTCGTCCAGATTCTTGTAGTCGACCAGGCGACGGTCGTAGACACCGGGCACCCATTCGGGCGTCAGCGTGCCGGGGCGATCGTCGCAGGCCACGACGGCAAAGCCCGCCGCCGTGAGCACGCGCGCCGTCGCGGCGCCCACGTGTCCGCAGCCAAAGATATAGGTCAGGCCCTCGGGGCAGAGCGTCTCGATGTGCGCGGGAGGAATCTCGGAGGCGGCGTTGGTGTAGGTGACCTTACTCCCCTCCTCCACCAGCGAAAGCTCGGGGCAGCCCATTATGGTGCGGTGTGATTCCTCGCCATGATACTCGGCCACATCGCCCTCGAGGGCCTGGCTGATAAACGGCTCAAAATCGATGGTGAAGTCGCCGATGCGTCGATACGCCAAGACGTCGGCAACCGACTGGAACAACGGCGCCTGGGTCGCATCCAGGTGCAGATAGCATAGGCAGATGGCTCCGCCGCAAATCATGCCGGTATCGGAGTTCTCCCCGCCCATGGTGTAGCGGACCAGGCGCGACTGCCCCGCGGCCAGCAGCTCGCGGGCCTCGCCCAGCGCAAAGAGCTCGATTTTGCCGCCGCCGATGGTGCCCGCTTGGCTGCCATCGGCAAAGACAGCCATCCAAGCGCCCACGCCGCGCGGCGATGACCCTGCCGTGCCGGCCACGACCACGAGCTCGCACGTCTCACCAGCCTTCAGAGCGCCAAGCGCAGCATTCACCACATCGAGCTTTTCCATTGCAATTTCCTATCCCTGGAATACACCGGTGAGCATGGCGAGCGCCTCGAGCACGCCGCCGCCGACCGACGTCGCCTTGTCCGAAATATAGTTGATGTAGCTGGCGTCGCCGCGCGGGTCGACATCGGCGCACTTAAAGCCCTCGGTGACTTGAACGCCGTCTGCCAAAAGGCCGCGCAGGCAGCCGTCAATCTGCGTGACCATGGGCATATCGCCCGCGTAGCCAATCACGTCTCCGGCGCTCACGATGTCGCCGATCGCATGGTCGGACCTAAACACGCCGGCGGCGGGGCTGTGGATAACGCGCTCCTTGCCATAGCCGGCGATGACACCCGGCACGCCTGTATTGGGCTGGGGTGAGCCCTGGGTAATCACGCGGCCCAAAAAATGCCCGCGCATAGTCTCGACCACGGCATCGCAATCAACCGGCGCGGTAAAGCCCGGCCCTACCGCGATGACGGCAGGAGCCATGTCGCGCGTGGTGCCCAGATTGCGCTTGGCCAGAATCGCGTCTACCACGGCCGCGGGCCTAAGTTCGCCGAGCATCTGTGCCTGGGGGTCCACCACTACGGCAACATCCCCCGCCTCGATAATCTCAAGTGCCTCGGCCGGCGTCTGCGCCAAGCGGGCGCGAATGCCCTCGACCTCGACCTCGCCCAAGCGAATGGCCTCACAAAAACTGATCGTGCGACGGATGCACGTGGGGACCGCGATATCGGCCATGACGACTGGCACGCCGGCGCGCACCAGACGAGCAGCCACGCCCGTGGCGATATCGCCTGCGCCGCGAACATAAACGAGCATTCCCGGGGGACCTCCCTGTGCTACGGTTTATCAGAGCAAAAGCGGTTCTGCCGCTACGCTAATGATTATTTCTTATCGCAGCATTATACGGCGGTGAACAGATGGAAACGGTTAGCGGCAATCTTGCCTCGGCGCTCAGGATCGAGCCGGGCATCACCGCGATCATCGGCAGCGGCGGCAAGTCGACCCTGCTAAAGACGCTCGGCCTTGAGCTTATGCGTGCCGGCGGCCGCGTGCTCCTCTGCACCACCACGCATATGTTTCCCGTCGCCGGCGTGCCGTGGGACGGGTCGAGCCGTCGTCTGGACGCTGCGCCCTGGAAGCCAGGTGCCTTACACGCCCCAGGCTGCACCTGCGAGGCCTGCACGGGGCTTGTGCGAGGAAGCATCTGCCAAGCTGGTGTCTTGGACCCCCAGACGGGCAAGCTCTCCTCCCCTGCCGAGCCGCTCGACCAGCTGGCGCAGCGCTTTGACTATGTGCTGGCCGAGGCAGACGGCAGCAAGCGGCTCCCGCTCAAGGCCCACGCCGCCTGGGAGCCGGTAATTCCCTCTGGCACAGCCGACATCGCCTGGATCGTCGGCGCTTCGGGGCTCGGCAAGCCCATCAACGAAGCCGTCCACCGTCCCGAGCTCTTTTGCGAGCGCTGCGGCTGCGAGCTCACCGACATCGCCACGCCCGAGCGCGTCGCCCAGGTGCTCAATGCCGAGATGCAGGCACTGGAACTCAGCATCGCGCGCGTCATGCTCAACCAAGTCGACACGCTCAGCGACCCCACGATGGCCGACCGCTTTGAGGCCGCCCTCGGCCGCCCCGTCGTCGCCAGCAGCCTCAAGTAGCCGGCGCTACCCTGGCGCCCTTTCTGCTAGCGAGGCACGTAGCAGCCGGCGATGTGCTCCGAGACGCGGCGCTGGTCCTTGGCGGTGTCGACATCCCACAGCTCGTACGCGCGCGCCTCGACAAACCGGACATCGGCGCGGCCGCGCAGCAGCGACGATCCGCCATCCTTGTCCTTAAGACCCATAAGGTCGGGAAAGAGACTCGCAGGGAACAGCACCGGCGAGGCGGGTTCACCGTTTAGGGCAAGACGCACGGGCGCAACGCCGCCGTTGGCCTTAAAAGCACCGGCGAGTGCTTCAAAGGAATCCGAACTCACGAGCGGCTGGTCGCCCGGCAAAAAGAGGCAGCCCTTCCAGCCGCGATCGGCTCCCCAGGTAAGACCGGCGCGCACACTCTCGCTCCTGAGCGCGCCATCGTGCAGCGCGCACGCGCAGCGTAGCTCACGGCAAATCTCGGCAACTTGGGGCCAGCGCGTTGTAACAACAACGTCAAATCCTTCGGGCACCGACTCAATCGTCCGCTGAATCAGCGACTTTCCGCAGATATCGGCAAACATCTTGTTAGAGCCAAACCGCTTGCCCTCGCCCGAAGCCATAATGACGCAACCAAGTTTCATGGTGATACCTCCCCTGAAGCCATCGTACCCATAACTCGCGCAGCGGGTGCATAAAGATGGCATCCTGGCCGTTGACAGTCTTATAACGCAGCGACGCTTTCGTTATTTGCGACCATGTGGCATTTGTGGCACAGTGAGCCCAAACAAATGTTTAGGAAGGCACCCATGACCCCCGCACAGATTGAGTTTTACAAGCGCCTTGCACACAGTCTGGCGCTCCAATTTGGTCCCAACTGTGAAATCGTCGTCCACGATCTGGAGACCGGGGACATGGACCACTCTATCGTGGCGATTGAAAACGGCCACGTCAGCGGACGCAAACTGGGCGACGGCCCCAGCCACATCGTGCTCGAGTCCGTGCACGAGAATGCCACCGAGGCCCACGACCGCACGCCGTACCTCACCAAGACAGCCGATGGCAAGCTGCTCAAATCGTCGACCATCTTCATTCGCGATGACGACGGCAACCCCGTTGGCATTATGGGCATCAACTTTGACATCACGCTCATGAAGGCGTTTGAGCGTTCGCTCGACGCGCTCACCGGCACGGGCGACAAGGGATACACCGAGCCCGAGCCCATCACCAAAAACATCGGCGACCTGCTCGAGGATCTGCTGCGCGAGTGCGAGCAGTACGTGGGCAAGCCCGCCGCCCTCATGACCAAGGGCGAGCGCATTCGCGCTATCGGATACCTCGACCGCCGTGGCGCCTTCCTTATCTCCAAATCGAGCGAGCGCGCCTGCGAGTTCTTTGGCATCTCCAAGTACAGCTTCTACAGCTACCTCAACGAGGCCAAGGCAGAGGCCGACGACAAGTAAACGACCTGCCTGAATCATCCTCCCAAGATACGAGTTCTTGAATGCGCGAATCCGGGCATCGGCGACAAGGCAAGTTCCATATAATTGAAGGACTAGACAGTTCGAAAGGATGGGGCAAGATGGGGTCGAGCAACGCATCGCGCAGCGGCCGCGGAGGCATCGCTTCTGCCGCCAGGCATGCGAAACGCGCGTTTGACGAGGGCGAAGACGATCTGTTTGCGTTGAGCCTCGACGACGTGATGAGCGACCGCCCTTGGACCGCCGATGAACTCATGGGCGGCGGGGCCCATACGACAGACGACCCTTCCGAAACGGCATCGTTTATCGCCGCGGCGCAGCACCACGCGCCCGAGCCGCCTGTTGCAGATCTCGACGACTTTGCGACCCGCCAGTTTGCCTTCGATTCCTGGGCCGCGGCCGATCTGGACGAAACTTCGGCCGGCGTGCCGGCGTTTGACGAACCGGTAAATCCGATTGTCGCCGCGCCTGCTTCCGAATACGCACAGGGCATCAATACGGAAGCCGTGTCCGCATCCTCATACACTGCTAGCGACGATTATTTTGCCGACTACTACACCGAGGAAGAGCCGCCGCACTTCTCCGAGTTTCCCCAAGCGGCAAAGGTTGTCTTTATCGCCATCATCATCGCCCTGCTCGGCGTGATCGCATTTGAGGGATTCCAGCTGTTCCGCGGCCCCACCGCGTCCGAATCGGCAACGCAGCAAGCAGAGGATGACAACCAGTACCTGAACATCAACACCCTCAAAGGCGACCCCAACGACGGAGACGACAAGTAGCGAGGGTTAAGGGAGGGCCGGAAGAGCCGGCGGCACGTTACGGCTCCAAAAGCCCTGCCATAAAGATGGGCAGATACAGCACGTCACCATCGCGGCGAAGATTACATTCCGCAAGTACCAGGGCGCGATCGATTCCGTAGCCCTTCGTTGCCAGTGCGTTATCGAGCGCCGCGTGGGACTTAAAGCTCTTGCCCGATTTAACCTCGATAGCAAGCACTTCCCCATCGAACGTCTCTTCCACAAAATCGAGCTCACCGACCTTTTTGGACGTAAAGTAACGCAATCTAAATCCATGGGCTTTGAGCTCCTGGGCAACGAAGCCCTCAAACGCCGCTCCCATGTTCATGCCAAAGGCGTCTTCTGCCTCGCCATCAAAAACGCCTTGGGCAACCTTTTTGGAATACGACGACATGAGCATTCCAGTGTCCAAGTAAAACAGCTTAAAGAGATTTCGCTGCTCCCCCAATAAAAGGGGCGCCACGGGCGCCGTTACGTTATACACGGGAAGCGCGACACCCGCCTCCGATAACCAGAGAAAATGGTCTGTCACCTGCGAAAAACGTTTGACACCGTTAATCGATGACAGCTTGAATCGCTTGTTTTTGGAGCCAGCCTCGCTTGGAATCAAATCATAGATATCTCGAATAACCAAGCGTAGCTCAGGCGGAGCGTACTTTGCGATGTCATCGCGATACAGGGCGTGAAGATCGCGGTGGATGTTTCGAACCTCGTCGACATTGCGCGTCGCCAAGAAGGAATTGACCGCGTCGGGCATGCCTCCCACCACCACATACTGATGGAACAGATCGAGCAAGCGGTCATACAGGTAGCCGGGAAGTTCCCCTTCATCCTTTAGACAGCCCCCGAGCATTTCAAACGCGCTGGCACCAACGCCATTTGCCCAGCAAAACTCCTCAAAGTCGAGCGGGTACATCTGGACCTGCTCGACATACCCCACCGGCAGGGAATCGATGCCCTCGAGCTCAACGCCAAGGAGCGATCCGGTGAGGATGTACCGAAATTCGCCGCGCTGCACGAGGTATTTGATAAACGTCACCACATTGGGGCATCGCTGCACCTCGTCGATAACCACGACGGTTTTGTTGGCAACCATCGGCTGCGTCGCAGCGATAGACATGCGCATAAGAAGGTCGTCCGCGCTTTTTGCCGCCAAAAATGAATCGCGCACGGACGCGTCGGCGATAAGGTCGAACGTCACGACGTTTTCGAACGATTCACGTGCGAACGCGTTGACCAGATATGACTTTCCTACCTGTCGGGCGCCCTTGACCAAAAGGGCCTTGTTAGGCGACGAGGCAAGCCAAGATTCAAATTGTGCTTTCGCTTTTCTCTGTAGCATAAACGTACCCCTTATTACGTGCTGTTTTAGCACTAGGATACACTTTTCCGTAGTTGTTAGGTGCTCATTTCGACACTTTTCCGATATTTTAAAGTGTACATTACGACACTTTTCCATACTTTTACATGAGCGATTTCGACACTTTTCCGGATGTTTGCCGAATAATTGCCGCGCAATCAAGCGCCGTCTGCACATCATTTCGCAGGCGGCGTTTGATTTTTGTCCGCTCGTGCTGATAGACTCCATCTTGCCCGCAAGGAGCGGGCGCGTTTTATCCAGAGTCGGGGTAGAGAGTTGGCTCCACGATCCCGACGCCAACCGGCCAAGAGGCACGGTGGCCCTGCCAACATCGATGAAAGGAGTCCGTATGGACAATTTCTCCATGCGCAGTGGGCGCAATTTCCACAACCTGGCAGCCAAACCAAAACAAATACATCTTTTGGACGAGCCGAGCGGCTACGCCTCGGCCATGGTCAAGAACAGCCTCTCCCACCAGATGCGCTTTACCATGCAGATGCTTGAGAAAGAGCTCTGCGCCGCCGGCGACCCGCACGTGCTGCAGATTCAGCTGCTCGGAGACGATTCGCGCGAGCCGTCCAGCTGGAAGCTCTTTGCCGACGGCAAGTGCGTTGCGGACGGATCCGGCGCCTTTACCCGCGAGTGCTTCTGCGAGGGAGCCGAGGTGTTTTTGGACCTGTGCCGCGACGCCGTACGCGCGGCAGAGCTGCACCAGTGGAGCCAGAGGGAGTATGAGCTGCTGAGTGTGGCACGCGGGATTGCGGGGGTGTAAGCGAGCGGATGAGCCATCGACGATTTTAAGCTGGCGAAGGCCGGGAATTAGATTCCCGGCCTTCAACCTAGCACTGCTTTATGAGATCGAGCACCGCGGGGATGTCATCGGCATTCCGAAGGGCAACATAGGTCGGTAGGCCCGGGCCAAATCCACCCTGCGTGCGCTTGTCCTGGCACATATCCTCTGGATCCATTAGATCATCCACACTCTTTGCCAAGCCAACGGCAATCCAGCCGCCGTTGCTAGTCCTGCCTTCCAGCACGGCATGCAGCTTCCGTTTGCCCGACCTGAATCCTACGTAGTACTTGGCCATATAGGATTCCCATGAAGGATTGGCGTTGAGGATAGACTCGCGTATCTCCTCGAACAATTTTTGATTAAGCCCGCCCTCGGCAAAGGTTGGATGGTTCTCTTGCAAGGTCCAAATAGGCGCCTCGTCAGACTCCCCGCGAGAAGGACGGTACTTGTCGACGACGTCTGCCGGAAGGTCGGGATATTTCCATATCTCACACGCCTCTTTCGCCAGATCGTCCGCGCGGTGCTTAATCTCCTCCTCGCCCCATTTTTCATGCGAGGCGATCGACTTGTTTAGGTAGAGTGGGCTGCATTTAAGTCCCACGTTCGGAAGATTGAGCTTGTCCGAGAACGACCGGTTTGAGTACTCCTGGTTGTAGCCCGTCAGCGTAAGATTTCCCAAGTTGTTGCACAGCCTGTCGTGGATGTCTTCCCAGTTCTCGCCAAGCGATTCCTTCCAGCCGTGCTCGTCATCAATCGTCTGGGGCATGACGTGCTCGATCTGGTAATCGTCAGCCGAGATGGACTCCTTCGGGTGGTGCCAGTTCTCCATGCGTTCCAGGTAATAGCGCTTTTTGGAGAAGCGGTTGTAACAGTCACGCGTCTTAAACTCCTCGACAAAATGCTCGTCTGTCGGAAAGTACGCAGTCATACCGCTGCTATGGATAAGGAGCATCGCCGTAACGTACTCCTCTATATCGTCCTGTTGCTCAAGGTTGCGATACATGCCGGCAAAGAAATTATTTAGGCCCGTGGTAAGCCTGCCGCAAACCGCCCGCCTGAACAGAAACGACTCGATAGTCTCGCAGATACGGAGAAACGCATTGCGGTCAATCTTGTCACCTTCATAAACCGAGTAAAGCAGCATCAGCAAAGGTCTGACCGGTTTAACATAAAGGCAGGCAATCCTGCCGAACACTCGGCGCAGCCCCTCGTCTTTCTCCTTGCCAAGGAACAACCTGGCATATCTTTGCGCATATTCGCGAAGCTCCTTCAGCAGGCCTTCGGTATCTCCATCGAAGTCGTCAGCGAAGTAGCGTTTGAACTCGTGGTAGGCCTCGTTTTCCTTCGGCATCCTATTGGGAACCTTGAGCCACAGCCAGTACCAGATAAATGCATTGAACTCTTCTTCGCCGCCTTTTCCGAACAAGTGCTCGAGCGGATGCCAGTAGCCCTCGTAAAGCTTGGTCTGTTCATCGTTAGGAAGCGACATAAGAACGTAGTTACGAATGAGGTCAATAGGCGTGAGCGGCTTACCCTTGGAGTTCATGGACTCAAATATGAGCTGGGCATTGTCTACACCTGCCGTGAGTTTAGTGTCGATGACCTGCACACGGTTGAGACCCGCCCAAAGCCTTGCCGGATTAAATGATTTACCACGCATCTTCTCGCAGAAAAATGCATGGTTCTCGACAATGCGATCCGATTTTTCATCTGGCACGGGAGACCCAGACACAATGGAGAACAGCGTCTCTTTATCGTCCTGCGAGAGCACCAGCTTGTAGCGCGCCAGGCCGTTGTAGTCATCATCGTTAAAGAGATAGTTCTTCCGCAGCGCTGAGATCTTGAGATCGCCAAGGAAGCCGGCCTTGTCGGGATTATCCTCCAGATATTCAGCCAAGGCAGCGATCATCAACGAAAACGTCGTCATGCGCTGCTGTCCGTCAATCAGAAGCACGCGCGAAATGCTCGTGGCAGAGCTCTCGGACTCGGGGATATAGAGCATCGACCCCACGAAGTGCGATATGCCATCACGACCCGCTCGCATAACGTCATCCCAAAGCACCTCGCACTCTTTTACACTCCACGAGTAAACTCGCTGGTACACGGGAATGACGAACTGCATCTTCGCCACGCCCATAAGGTCAAGCAGATTCGCTTCGGTTGCTTTCATTTACGGTTGTCCCCTCTTATTTACATCGCCTGCAATTGCCCCGTCAATCAAAACACTGGAGATGGGATTGTGGGCAAGCCGCGTGGTCAGTATCCGCAAAGAGCTAAAAGGCAAATAGTCTTTTAGCGTCCTTATCACAAATAATACGTGCACCTTCACTATTTGGCGGTATTAGACAATAGCTAAATGAGTATCGGTTATCATGGCGTTAGCGCTTACGACCTCCTTTTTGCTGGCATACGTCAGCTTAGAATCCCGACAAAGGAGGAAAAGATGAAGTACACGCCTAACGATGAGGTCGTTCTCGCCGTTATAGATGCTATTGTGGCTATCGCAACCGCATACTTTAAGTATCGCGGCAACGAGACGCCCAGCAGCTAAACGACGGAAGCGCGTCGGCACGCGGACTCTCGTTCGCGTGCCGTTTTCTTACCAAAACCGCACCCGTTCGCCGTTACGTTTTACAAAGAACAGCTTAGACGGCATATTATCGCGACCAACTACGATGAGGTCATCCTTGCTGGCAGCCTCAGTCAATTCCCGTTCACGGGCGCCACGATAGCTGTCAACTCTAACAAAAAGCACCTTCGAAGAGACTAGACCGTAGCCGTCATACTCTATGGCAGGTTGCTCGAAGGGCCTAACTGCTTTCACAGGATTTCGACCCTCAAACTCCAAAACAAAGTCAGTCAAAGGTATCTCGGCTAGCTTCATATACATTTCGCTATAGGAAACGTGCTTCAATCCAAGCGTTTCCAGCGCCTTTTCCTTACTTCCTGGGATAACATAACCGCCCAATAGGTAATACAGAAGCGCAATTGCATCTTGCCTAATCCTATTAACTTCATCCAAATCCGTAAAGTTATCCTTGTGGAAATAGCCATTCCTATCTTTACCTGCAAAATCCCTTATCTTGAGAAGCACGAAATGTCTTCCCTCGTCGCTAATCCTCCAAGCCTCTTTATTGTCATGGAGAAGATTCGCAAGAGCGACCAGGGTTGTCGAAAACCACCGCTTATTTGATTCGACGAACTGGATGTGTTTAGCCTCCCGAGACCAATCGAATGGTCTCTTGTATACGACTGCCCTATTTCCTTTCTTAGCTGTGGCAATGAAGAGTTTTTCTGATCCCGGCTCGCCTAGCGTAGCAAGCATGAGTTCATATGCGAGCTGCTCAACCGCCTTTATATAGCCACAAACAATTGAAGTGTAATCGAACTCTCCGCCCCGCAAAAAAGACCTGCGCAGGTACTCCGATGTAGTAAGACATCTTGCAAAGCCCTTTGTTCCAGCAAGGCAGTGTCCGAGTCCATCATCGAAGAAAGCTTTATTGAGCACTTTTTGATCTTCGTCGACAAGCCTGAACGTGGTGTGATTTGATTGAACCGTGTAATTCGACTCAGGAAAGCCGTCAACAGTGCGATGAATCTCGTCTATCAGCGAAGCCCTGAATGGCGCCAAGCGAGGCATGGAGAGGCTAGAAATGGCCTGGAGACCGATGATATCCTCTACCCTGGCAACTGCATCTCGAACGCGATAAACAAACTCATCGTAGAGATCCTCTGGGAAGAACTTTTTGAAAAAGCCGCTCGATGGTATTTGGAATACGCTATCGAATCCTTCGACACGCAACTCGTTGGGACATCGTTTTAGCCCCTCAATCTCTGCTGCAGACCAGTCGATAACGACAATCCTGCTGATTCCCCATGCATCTAGGATTTCATCAACTTTCATAGCGGTAAACGAGTCCGGAAGGGTGTATCGATACCCTACGGTTTCGCAATTTGTTGAAATTAGAAACTCAATAGGGTTCGTACTTTCGTGCCTCTCATTATTCGACCCAACAACAGTCGAGCCCTTCGGCCAGGCAGCGTCAATACCATAGAGAGCGAACAAGGATCCGAGTATTGGATTGACTATGTTATTTCTAACGGAAAACTCGATGGATGCCTTAAAGAAATCGTATTCAACCTGTTCTTGCGATGGCTGAATCAGCGTCGCAAAACCGCCGGCTTGTCTCCGGAAATCAAGCTTTCCGCCACTCCAGTGCTCCCTGAATTTGTAAGTCGTTCGCAATGCAGAGGCAATCTGTTCGTCAATCAACGCAACTGCTTTTTCTAGCTGGGCGTCGGCATTCATCGTTCGCCTTTCGTCAAAAGTCACCGTATCGTTATTATGTCAGCGAATTCTGAAGGCTGGTACGTTGCTTTCAGCAAAGTCTCTTACGGAATTGGATACCGCTCTACATTTAGATGCCCCCATTAGGAAAACGCCTCTGAACATCTCGCTTTGCAGGCTAAGCCGCACCGGAATGATGCAGAGGCCTGCGCGGGGTTTCACGGGTCCCCTTGACGCTGCCTAGCGGAAGTGCCACCCGGCATCCCTTCCATAACGCACGGGTAAACAAAAGAAAATAGCGCCACCCACCGCGCAAGGAAGGACGCCGCCATGGACCTCACGAAAACAGCCAGAGAAATTACCCGCCTCATGCTCCCCTACCTGACCACGCAGCAGAACCGCCAGCTCAAAAAGGTTTTATCGCACTGCCTTTTCGATGAAAGCCAATTAGCTGAAGACGGCCGCGACGGTGAAAGCGAATCATTCCTAGATCTATTTCTGTCTGCAAAACGCCTCGAAGGCTGCTCGGATAGGACCATCTCCTACTACGAAACCACCATCAATAAAATGCTTGAATCATTCGATGCGCCAGCTTGCGACCTTGGAACCGAAGAGATCAGGTCCTATCTTTCCGACTATCAGCAAAAAGCCGGCGTCAGTCGCGTCACCGTCGACAATGTCCGAAGAATCATCTCAAGCTTCTACTCATGGCTCGAAGACGAGGACCATATCATTAAGAGCCCGGTTAGACGCATTAAAAGAGTCAAGGCTCCGCAACCCATAAAGGAAACGTATAGCGATGAAGTCGTTGAGATTCTTTGCGATAACTGCGGGTCGCCCCGAAACCTTGCCCTGATCGACCTGTTGCGCTCCACAGGCATGCGTGTGGGCGAACTCGTCTCGTTGGACAGGAGCTCCATCGACACCATCAATCGTGAGTGCATCGTACACGGCAAGGGAAATAAGGACCGCATCGTCTATTTTGACGCAAAGACTAAAGTCCATATTGAGAATTACCTGTCAACCCGAATGGACAGCTCGGAAGCACTCTTCGTGTCGAGCAAGGCGCCACATGAGAGGCTACAAATTGGCGGCGTCGAGGCGCTGCTTAGAAAACTGGGGCGCGAGCTTGATTTAGGAAGGGTCCACCCTCATAAGTTCAGAAGAACACTTGCTACAAAGGCAATCGACAAAGGAATGCCCATAGAACAAGTCCAGGTGCTCCTTGGCCATAAAAAAATAGACACCACATTAAGGTACGCAATGGTCGACCAGCGCAACGTCAAAGCATCCCACCGCAGGTACCTAACTTAAATTTCGATTTGTCGACCGAGGCGGCGAAGTCCAAGAAGGAACGTTGAAGCTCA
>CAJMLB010000022.1:0-31236 GCA_905214145.1 uncultured bacterium
CATGCGAACCTCCAGTCCGGACCGCCCCGCGGTCCAACTTTCTGTCCGCACCCCCGAGTCGTTCAAAAGGTTATTAGCGGTCGGGCCCGCTCCCTTACGTACCACCATTGGAAACTTTGGCTGATACTTTGAAAGCGATGAGGCTTTTGTTGGCAGGACCTTGGGGCCCGATTGGAAACTTTGGGACCGCCTTAAACGTTTGGCTGGATGGGGCTTTGGGTACCCTTTTGCTTAGTTTTGGGTTGTTTTATTAGCTTTGGAGGGTTTGGTTATGGGCTATTTGGATCTGGCTCGGGGTCGGTATTCTTGTCGTTTGTTTGAGGATCGTTCTGTGGAGCAGGCTGTGGTGGATGCCATTGTTGAGGCTGGGCGTATTGCTCCTTCTGCTTGTAATAATCATCCAACCCGTGTGATGGTGTTGGATACGCCCGAGCTTTTGGAGAAGGCGGCTGCTTGTCAGCCTCGGTTTGCTCGTGATGGGTCCATCTTTGGCGCTCCGCTCATCTTCCTCATTTGCAGCGTTACCGACGACGCTTGGGTTCGCCCCTATGACCAGATGAACTCCAGCGCTATCGACACCTCGATTGTTTGCGATCAAATGATGATGGAGGCCGAGGAGCAAGGCCTGGGAACGTGTTGGGTATGCCATTTTAAGCCCGAGCTAGCCCGAGAGCGGTTCAACCTACCCGAGGGCGTCTATCCCTATCACATGCTCGTCTGTGGCTATCCTGCCGACCACATCACCGATCCCGAGCATCGCGAGGCCCGTACCATTCCCCTCTCCGACTTCCTCCTCAAGTAGTAATTGGCACATGCCCTAAAACCTACCTTTTACCACGCGCCCTTCGCCGAGTTCTGCCCTATCACACGCAGAGCTCGGCGTTTTCGCGCCCAGGGCGCACGCGTTTCCCTATTGGAATACAGATGGAACAGCTTTCACGAATACATGGCCGAGCCGTAGGCGACTAACACGGCAGCCATCATTCCTCAATAAAAGCCGGCACGCGGTTAGTCCTGCGCATCTTGAAATCACCAATCTTGTGAGAGACATAGAGAATGCCGTCCATCCCATCTCGCGATGCATATGACAGGTGAACAGAACCGCAATCCGCTCCATCATCGTCGAGAAGATCAAACGAATTCGGATCGCTTGTTGCAGCCAAACGACCACTCATACAAGAGCCATCGGCATTACAGATTTGCCATTCCATATCTTCGCCCGCAAGAATCGCCATAGACGGCCTGATTGCATCACCGCTGGCATACATCCCGTCTATGCCAAACCCATTTTCAGCGCCATCAATAAACGACTGCTCGGACCTATACGTCGCAAACGATGCACATAGCGCCATTGCAAGACCAACTGCAAGAACAACAATTACAATCTTTACGTAGCTCTTGGCCATCATGCCATCCCTCTTTTCGCTTGCCTAAGGAAATGCGGAAGAAGCTGTTCGTCGCGGTTTGTTTGCGCACCTTTCTGCCCCGGTTCGGTTACTTTGACTACTTGCGAGCCTCCATATACCGTTATTACCCATGTACGTGATATGGATTTCGAACATATCGAACTTAGTCAATGATTGCGGGGACTTTCACCCACAATGTGAAATGACGCATCGGATTGTCTCTCAAGCATATCGAGCTTGTGACAGGCTCTCTGCGGAGCACCGTATATAAAATTGATAAAAGGTAGAAATTAAGGCATGTCCCAAAATCTACTAAAAAAGGAGCCCGCAGGTGCGAGCTCCTCTTAAGGACACGAGATTGTAGCTCTGGCGCTAGTCCAGGTCGTCGGCGGCAAAGTTGTCGATCGGGGCGAAGGGGTCAGCCACGGGAACAACCGGATCAGCGACAGGCAGCGGCTCGGCGGCGGGAACGGTCACTGCAGGAGAAGCCGCAGAACCGACCGGCGTGGAGGCCATAAGGTCGGACGGGAAGGAATTCTGCGCATCGTCCATGAAGTGCTGGATGAGCTTGAGGTACTCGGCTTTGAACTCCTCACGGGAAGCCTTCAGACGGTCGATCTCCTCGAGCTCGGCCTGCTTCTCGGTCAGAGCCTGGCGGATGACCTCGCGGGCCTTAGCGTCGGCCTCGTTGCGGATGCGGTCAGCGTTCTCATTGGCATCGCTGACGATGCTCTCGGCGGTCTGCTGGGCAGCGATGAGAGCAGCGGAGATCTGACGCTCCTGAGCAGAGAAGTCGGGGGCGGGAGCAGCGACCGGGGCAGCAGGGACGGCCTGAGCGGCAGCATCCTGAGCCTGAGCGAGCTGGGCCTGCGTGTCGGCGAGCTGCTGCTCGGTGGCGGTCAGGCGACCCTTAAGATCGACAATCTTGGCGAGCATGGCGTCGACCTCAGAGGACAGGGTCTCCAGGAAGACGTCGACCTCGGCGGGATCGTAGCCGCGCTTGGCCTCAGAGAAGGTCTGAGCCTGAATGTCAGCAGGGGTAATAGCCATAACAAGTTCTCCTTTATCTTCGCCTTGGCGCCGTGCGCCCGACGTGAGTTACTAAGCCAGTCTTATATGAGTATACCTATAAGAAGTTGCAGAACCAGCTTCTGCACCAACTGCAACGCAATAATCGCAACGACCGGCGAAAAATCGACGCCGCCCATCGGCGGGATAAACCGACGGAACAGATTGAGCCACGGGCCACACACGCTATCGAGGACTGCGGCGATATCCTGCAGCAATCCGCCCTGCTTCATGGGAATCCACGTCATAAGGCAGTAGACCACGATGAGTGTGGAGTAAAAGTTGAACAGCGTATTGACCAGCTGGACAATGGTGTAGATGTTGATGAGAATCTCCTCGTCTTGTCTTTACTTAAGGTAGCCGTCGGCACGGAGCTTCTTGAGGTCGGAATCCTTGACCTCGCAGCCGGCGGGCAGCACCATAAACACGCGGTCGCCCACCTCTTTGACCGTGGCGCCCAGGCCGCAGGCAAAGCCATAAGAGAAGTCCAGGACGCGCTTGGCGACCTCGGTACGCACGCCCACAAAGATCAGCGCCACGGGCTGCTTAGTGCGTACGCGACGCACCACGGTCTCAACGTCGTCGTAGCTCTCGGGGCGAAGAACGTATGCCGGCAGCTGAGGCGTGGCGTTGATGATGTTGTTCGCATAGGTCGAAGCATCGCTCGGTGAGGGAGCAGGCGCGGGAGCGGCAGCGCGAACGCGGGTGTTCTCGGCGTAGCTCGACGGCGTGTCGTAGGCACCGGGGCGATAACCGCCAGCGGCCGTCTCCTGCGAACGAGAAGGCGGGTTGTAGGTCGTAGCGTGACGGGAATCATCGCCCACCAGCTGACCGGAACGCGTGTACACGGCAACCGACTCGGCCTCGCCGCGGCGCGTCTGACCCAGAAGACCGTTGCTCGGCTCATCCTGGGTGTAGAAGCCCTCGCCCGAGGCACCGCTGTAGCCGTTGTTCTGGTAGCCATCGTCGTAGCCGTCATCGTAACCGTAGTCGTCATCTTGGCCATAACCCTGGTCGTAACCCTGCTGGCCCAGGTGCATTTTATTTTTAATCTCGTCAAGGAAGCCCATGGTTGTGTCCTCTCGCGGTTTAGTGCAGGCGCTCCGATAATCATTGCGCACTTCAAAGCATTATTTTACTTCAAACTCCGGGCTAAATACCACCCTGCCTAGGCGAACAAGCGTTGAGCCCTCCTCAAGGGCAGGCTCAAAGTCCTCGCTCATGCCGCAGGAAAGCTCGGGCAGTTCAAGATCGGGATATGCCGCCTCAAGCTCATCCCTCAGCTCGCGCAGCCCGGCAAAGGTGCGGCGCGCCACATCCTTATTCCCCCGGGGTGCCATGGTCATAAGCCCCTGCACACAAATTCCCTCAAGCTCCGCAAGCTCGCCGGCGGAGGCGCGAATCTCGTCGGGCGAAAAGCCGCCCTTTGACTCTTCGCCACTCACATTGACCTCGATCAGCACATGCTGAGGGCCGACAAGCTCGCCCGCCTCAATCTTGCGGACCGCGCGACTCGAAACGGCCTGCGCCAAATGCAGCGATCCCACCGAATGAATCAGCTCGGCCGAACCCAACACCGCATTGATCTTGTTAGTCTGAAGGTTGCCAATCATGTCAAAACGCACCGCAGGCAGCTCTGGATGTTCAGCCAAGCCCGCAAGCTTGCGAACAAGCTCCTGCGGACGGTTCTCGGCAAAATGACGATACCCTGCCTGGATGGCGGCAACGGTCTCATCGACGCCAACGGTCTTGGAGACGGCAATCAGACGTGCGGCATCGTGAGAACGACCCGCGCGATCGAGTGCGGCATAAAAGCGTTCGAGAATCTGCTCGCGGCGAGCGCGCATCAAGTCCAAATAATTATCCATTGCCAATCGCCTCCGCTAACAGCCATACAAGTAGTCCCATGCTAACGCAAGAGCGCGGCCCCGCATGTGCAAGGCCGCGCCCACTTAGGTATTTACAATCTTTCGACGAACGGGGTCACTTACTCCTCGTCGTCCTCGCCATCGTCCTCGTCCTCAAGATGATCGAGCAGGTAGCGAAGACCCTCGCTGACCTCGTTGGCGGGCACCTTGGCAACGTAACGCGCGTCGACGGCGGGCCTCATGATAACACCCTCGCCCGAAGGCACGCGCATGCTCTCGAGCTCATCCTCGTCCACACGGGCGATATCGCCGGCGTTCATACGCTGACCAGTCAACAGGAAGGTCAGACGGCAAGCGGCATCGATGGAAATGGAAGCGATGCGATCGAGGTAGCGCGAAACCATGATGGCGCGGCGCAGGTCGTCATAGTTGCTGTCGTCGTCCATAAAGTCGCCCGTATCCATACGGTTAAAGGTGCGGAAGAACTTCTCGTAGGCGGCGTGCACTGGCTCGTCCTCGACGGCCAAGTTGCAGATGATGGACATGTCATTGGTGACGAGCGCAGAAAGCGAAGAGCCCAGCACCTGGTAAACAGCTTCGGCCTCGGCCTCAACCGTACCGACGAGCTCCTGGGGCAGCGAGATGTCTGCCTTGACCATGTGACGCGTGGCGCGGCAGATCTGGCGAACCTTATCGGTCATGCGCTGCAGGTTAAAGTCGACGTAGATGATTGTCTGCAGCAAGCGGAAGTCGGAAGCGACCGGCGACTGCGTTGCAATCAGGTTGTAGCACACGGCCTCCAAGTTGGCGCAGCGCGCGTCAATCGAAAGCGTGCGCCTCTTGGTCTTGGTGGCAAGCTTGCGGTCATCGGTCACATAGGCCTTCACGGCGTCGTGAAGCGCCAGATCGACGGCCTCGTAGATGCTCAGCATCTCATGACGGGCCTCGATGAGCTGACGGGAAAACAGTTTGCGCATGGTTCACTCCAATCAGTTGGGTGCGGTCATGCCGCCCGCACAGTGAATACGCACCGGACCAGGTCCGATCGACTTGGGACTAGTCGCACCGATCAGCCAAAGCGGCCGGTGATATAGTCTTCCGTCCGCGAATCCACCGGGCTGGTAAAGATCGCGTCGGTTTGACCATACTCGATGAGCGTGGCGGGCTCGCCGGCAACTTCCTGCAAGAAAAATGCGGTGTAGTCGCTAATTCGAGCTGCCTGCTGCATTGAATGCGTGACGATGATGATCGTCATCTCGGGCGCCAGCTCGGCCATCAGATCCTCGACCTTGGAGACGGACGTGGGGTCGATGGCGGAGCAGGGCTCGTCCATCAGAAGGACATCGGGCTGCACCGCAAGCACACGCGCGATGCACAGACGCTGCTGCTGACCGCCCGAGAGCGCCAAACCATCCTTGTTGAGCTGATTGGATACCTCTTTCCAGAGGTTGGCGCGCTTGAGCGATTCTTCCACGATGTCATCGAGGTCGCTTTTGCTAGTCACGCCCTGCAGACGAGGGCCAAAAGCGACATTCTCGTAGATGGATTTAGGGAACGGGTTGGGCTGCTGAAAGATCATGCCCACGCGACGGCGAAGGTCGACCGGATCGACGCCCTCGGCATAGATATCGTTGCCGTCAAGCGTCATGGTGCCCTCGACGCGCGTACCCTCGATCAGGTCGTTCATGCGGTTGATGCAGCGCAAAAACGTCGACTTGCCGCAGCCCGAAGGACCGATAAACGAGGTGATGGCGTTCTTGGCGATGTTGAGGTCGAGCCCCGTCAGCGCATGAAAGTCACCGTACCAAAAGTTGAAATCCTTGGCCGTGATGGCCGCTTGCTCCAGCGTGGGAGCGGACTGATAGACGGACATGGGACTCCTTAACTAGCGGCGCTTGCGCGACAGGAAGCGCGCAAACAGGTTGAAAGCCAAAATGATCACCATCAACAGGAGCGCGGTGCCATAGGCTGCGTTCATGTTGATGCCGTCGTTGGCAAGCAGGTACAGGTGGACCGTCATGGGGCGGCCGGAATCGAGTGGCGAGATAGGCAGGTTGATGGCCTGACCCATGGTGTAGAGCACCACCGCAGTCTCGCCGATGGCACGGCCGATGGCAAGGACGATACCGGTGGCGATGCGGCCAAAGGCAGAAGGAAGCACGATCTTGGAAACGACCTGCCACTTGGTGGCGCCCAGGCCGTACGCACCCCAACGGATATAGCGCGGCACGGCGCGAATGGCCTCCTCGGTGGTGCGCATGACGATGGGAAGCATCAAGAGCGCGAGCGCCAAAGCGGCCGAGACCATCGAAAGACCCAAGCCCATGGCCTCGACAAACAAGGCGTAGCCAAACAGGCCCATAACGATGGAGGGCACCGAGGCCAAAGCGTCGGCAGCATAGCGAATGAGCTCGACGACCTTACCCTGCTTGGCGTATTCGGCAAGATAGACGGCCGCCAGCACGGCAATCGGCGTGCAGATGAGCATGGCAAGCACCGTCACGTAGATGGTCGAGACGATCGTGGGCCAAATACCGCCTTCGGCGTTGACGCCCTGGGGCCAACCAAAGATAAAGTCGAGCGAGATATGCGGCAAGCCGTTGATGACCACGTAGGCGATAATGGCGACCAACACCAGCGTAGTGATATAGGCCGCAACGCGGAACACGCCGAGCATGAGTTTGTTGGACAGGTCCTTGTTGATGCGGCCCTTCTTGCCGTGGGAAAGGGCACGCTTGATGCGCTCGCGCGACGAGGTCGTATCGACCGTCGTGTCAACGGAATCGGACATAGCCTACCCCCTCTTCTTCTTGGAAATCAAACGGACAATGCCCACCAGCGCGGCGGAGATGATAAACAGGACCACGCCCATGCCAAAGAGCGCCGAGCGGTGCAAACCCGAGGAGTAGCTCATGTCGAGCGCAATCTGGCTCGTGAGCGTTGAGATGGGGCTCGCGATGCTATCGGGAATGACCGGAGCATTACCCACGACCATGAGCACGGCCATGGTCTCGCCGATGGCGCGCCCCATGCCCAAAACGATGGCGTCCACAATGCCCAGCTTGGCGGCCGGCAGCACGACCTTGTAGATGGTCTGCCACTTGGTGGCGCCCATGGCATAGGAAGCCTCACGAATACCCATGGGAATGGAATTGAGGGCATCGATGGTGAGCGTGGTGATGGTGGGGACGATCATAATGGCGAGCACGAACCACGCTGTCAGTGCGCCAAAGCCAAGGCCGCCGGTCAGCTGCGCGATAAACGGGCGGATGATGATCATGCCGAAGAAGCCGTAGATGATGGAGGGAATACCCGCCAGCAGGTCGACGGCAGGGCTGATGAGCTTGCGCACGCGCTTGCTGGCAATCTCGACCAGATACACGGCTGTGCCCACACCCAACGGCACGCCCATGGCAAGGGCACCGACGGTCACCAGACCAGAACCCGCCAGCAGCGACATAATGCCGTAGTGACCCTCAGAGGGCGCCCACGTAAAGCTAAAGAAGTCCGCCAGGCCGATGTCGGTAAAGACCGGCAGCGCCGAGTACGTGGTAAAGACAAAAATCAGGATGACGGTGACGACCGCCAAGAACGCGCAGGCAAAGAAGATCCACTGCAGCGCCTTCTCCTTGATATAGGTGCTGCGCGACACGAGCGCCAGCTCACGCTTCCTGGGCACCCGGGTCTCCTGCTCAATCTGGGGGGTTTCCTGTGCTTCCACGCTACTCACTCCCCTTTCCGTCGTTGGTGACGGGAATAAAGCCCGCCTCGCGAATCTGCTTGTCCATCTTTTCGGACGTCACATAGTCGATGTAATCCTGCGCCTGCTGCGAAGGCGTCCCCTTCACAAAGAAGTAAAGGTCACGCGAGATGGGATAGCCGCCACTTGCGACCGTCTTCTCGGATGCCTCGACATGGTTGACCGAAACGGCCTTGACCGAGGTCTTGGCGTTGAGGCTCTCGACAAAACCCAGCGAGATGTAGCCAATGGCGCCACGCGAGCGAGACACGACATCGCGCACCTGGCCCGTGCCCGAAAGAACGGCGGAGCGGCGATCGAACGGGGTGCCGTCCATCACGATGGTGCGGAAGGCTTCACGCGTGCCAGACGCCTCATCTCGGTTGATAACCTGAATCCTCAGGTCCTCGCCACCGACTTCTTTCCAGTTGGTGATCTTGCCGGCGTAAATATCGCGGAGCTGCTCGGTCGAGAGGTTATCGACCGGGTTATCGTCGTTCACGATGACCGCGATACCGTCGTGGGCAATGACGATGGGAGTCAGGCCCAAATCCTGTTCGTCGGCATTGAGTCCACGGGAGGAGCTGGCGATATCGGCCGTGCCAGCGCTGACGGCTTCGATGCCGGCGGAAGAACCCAAACCGGAAACGAGCACGTCGATGCCGGTCTCCTCCTTAAAGCCCTCTGCCGCAATCTCGGCGATAGGAAGGCAGGTCGTGGAGCCGGCCACGGTAATGGAAGAGGTAGAAGATCCCGAAGAACAGGCGCACAGCGTAAGCGTAAGCACAGCGGCGCTCAGGACCGATACGATCTTTCTCATAGCATCACGCCGATCGCAGCATGACGCCCACAGGTGCCGTCCTCGTTACGGTAGGAATAAAAGCGGTCGTTCTGACGCACAGTCGAAAGCTGGGTATCCACGATATTATCCGCGTCCACACCGGCATCTACCAGCGCCTCACAAATGGCAGCGGAAAGATCGAGCATGCGAGAGGCACTCGCATCGATGCAAGAGAACTCGGCGGCAAAGCGATCCATGAGCTCCTGGGAAACCTCGTACTCGTCACCCAGGATATGGGGCCCGATATAGGCGGAAACGTCGCTCGCATCGCAGCCGGCAGCATAGCAAAGCGCCTGGCACGCCTTGGCAGAAATACGTGCAATCGTGCCCTTCCACCCGGAGTGCACCACGGCAAATCCGCCGGGGGCCACCAGCACCACGGGAACGCAGTCGGCAAAGCAGAGCAGCACGGGCACGTCATGGGCCGTACAGACGATGGCATCGCAGCCCTCGGCAATCTGCTCGCGAACAGCCTCAAGATCGTCGGCGCCGTTCGAAGTCACCGTAACGATATGGTCACCATGTACCTGATTGGGCACGAGCAGATTATGCTCGCACTCAGTGGCGCCCATAGCTTCGAGCGCTCGACGACGATTTTCTTGAACGGCAAAGGGGTCATCGCCTACATGCGAGCCCAGGTTGAGCGAGGAGTACGCATCTTCGGAAACACCACCGGTGCGCTCGGTAAAGGCAAAGCGGACATCGGATGTCGCGCCCTCCACCAACGTAACTCCATCATGGTCGACACGCGAAACGTTGTCCGCACGTGCTGCCATACTAAAGCCTCCTAATAACACAAGTACCGCGGCATCGCCGCTACAGCCCGCGTTTATACGGCTGTCATACTTCCTTAAAAGGATACCCGCAGCGGTAGGGACCAAACGTAAAGGGAACGTAAGGAGATTGGAGGCTTTCGTTTACAAACGAGAAACAAAACGGGGTGCATCCAAATGGACACACCCCGTGCAGGTCGTTGAGAAAAACGAACTAGAAGCTACCGCGCTTTAGGAAGTCGGGAAGCTCGAACTGGTCGTTGCCAAAGTTGGGCAGCTCGGTACCACCGACGTTGCGGGTCGGAGCGGCCTGAGCCGGGCTGGCAGCCGGAGCGGTGCGCTGCGGTTCGGCAGAAGCAGCGGCCTTGCTCTGGGACTGCTGAGCAGCGAAGAGCTCGTCCTGACGGTTGACGTTGGAATCGGAGAAGCCCGTAGCGATAACGGTGATGCGCACCTGGTCGCCCAGGGACTCGTCCACAACGGTACCGAAGATGATGTTGGCCTCGGGGTCGACGGCGTTGGCGACAACGTCGGCAGCGTCGCTGATCTCCTGGATACCCAGGTCCTTGGAACCGGCAATGGAAAGCAGGACGCGAGTGGCACCATCGATGGAGCTCTCGAGCAGCGGGCTGGAAATAGCCTGCTGGGCGGCGTCGACGGCACGGGTGTCCCCAGAAGCGGTACCGATGCCCATCATGGCGGTACCGGCCTGCTTCATGATGGTCTTAACATCGGCGAAGTCCAAGTTGATGATACCGGGGACGGTGATGAGGTCGGTGATGCCCTGGGTGCCCTGGGAAAGGACGCCATCGGCGATTGCGAAGGCCTCGAGCATGGTGGTCTTCTTCTCGGCGATGTCGAGCAGCTTGTCGTTAGGGATAACGATCATGGTGTCAACGCAGTCGGAAAGCGTCTTAATGCCCTCTTCGGCGCTTTTCTTGCGCTTGCGGCCCTCAAACGTAAAGGGCTTGGTCACGACGGCGACGGTCAGCGCGCCGACCTCATTCATCGCGATATCGGCAACGATGGGAGCAGCGCCGGTACCGGTACCACCGCCCTCGCCGCAGGTGATGAACACCATGTCGGCGCCAGCGAGCGCCTCGGCGATGTCGTCACGGGATTCATCGGCAGCCTTACGGCCGACCTCGGGGTTGGCGCCAGCGCCCAGGCCGCGGGTCAGGTCGGTGCCGATGTGCACCTTGATATCGGCATCAGAGATCGCGAGTGCCTGAGCATCGGTGTTGATGGCAACAAACTCGACGCCGCGGATGCCCTCTTCGATCATTCGATTGACCGCGTTGGTACCGCCGCCGCCGACGCCGACCACCTTAATGACGGCAAGGTAGTTGTTGATCTCTGTCTCGTGCATGTCGGTCCTCCGAACAAAGGTTATAGCCATAGCATGGGTTGACCCCTGCGCACATTAACCTTCAAGTTGAAAGTAAATGCAAAGGTAAACCGTATTATGTTTGCACATTATGAACATATCAGTCAAATAATTGACGGTGAAAACCAAACAAACCAGATAAACGGCACGGTATGCCCCGTCAACAAAGGCCAGAAGACGCTACGAGGTCGGCGCGTTCCTAAACGTATAGTTGCCAGGAGATCGAACGTTGATATACGTCACACCCTCCACCTGCGAAAGCAGCTTGGTAACGATACGCTCCTTTTTGGCGATGTCATCCGAATCGCCGAGCGACACCTCGATACCGTTATCGAGGTTCGCCGAGATGGCCTCGACCGAGGGCGTGGAAATATCCTTGACCTGGCCCAGGAACTCGCTCGAGAATCCGCGGACGTAATCCAGGCCGGCCTTGACGGCCTTGGAATTTACCGCTTGTCCCGAAACAGGCGCGACATCGGCCGAGACATCGGTCAGCAGCACGGCACCGTAATGCTTGGCGAGTGCCAGGGCGGCATCGATGCCGGTCAGGGTGTTGGCACCCTCCCCCGTTACGGTGACGTTGTCCTGGTCGTCAACATCAACCGAGGTAGACAGCGGTGCAATCCACGTGTCATCGTCCCCAATCGCCCAGGCAAGATCGTCGGAGCTAATGTAGGCGATTGCGATAACCTTGCGTTCCGTCGGCGTGATGATGAGCGTATGGGGGAATTGACGCTGGACATCCACACCCGAGACCCACGGATTTTGCTTGAGGCCCTCGGTGATCTGGTCGGGATTCACATTGAACAGCGACGTATTCTCGGGCAAATCGATCAGTTGGATAGCATCATGCTTGGTCACATGCTCGCTGCCCCGAATCTGAATATCGGTGGCAGCGAACAGGCCTGAGTTAATGACAACGATGGCAACGACCGCAAGCACTGCCAAAGCGGCAATGATGCCGCCCACGATTTTGCCCTTGCCCTTAACGGCAGAAGCGGCACCCGCCGCATGATTTGCCAAGGCGCCGATCGATGACAACGGATTAGAGCCCTTTTTGCCCGATTGCGGTTTTGCGGAGGCCGACACCGACGTCAGCATACGTGGCTTAGATGCACCCAGCGCGCGACCGGGACGCGTCACCTTTGCCCCCAACGAGGGCTTGGGCGACGCTATGGGGCGAGAAGGTATGGCGCCCATCGCCGGTTTGGGCGTCACCGAGGGACGTGCCACCGGACGAGCAACATTTTTGGCCGCGGGGCGTCCGCCAAGCTGCGAACCGGCAGTCGAACGCTTGGCAGGCCGCACGGACCCAGCAGGCTTAGAAGGCATAACGGATTTACGTTGAGGCTGAGACGGTGCGCCGGAACGCCCTCCGGCGCGGCGGAAGGTTGGTTTCGATGCTCTAGAAGCCGAGGAATTTAACTTCCGGTCTGAGCTCGATGCCATACGCCTCCCTCACCTTTCCGTGCACATGTCTGATAACCGCGGCCACGTCATCGGCCGAGGCGGTTCCGTTATTAACGATAAAATTAGCGTGTACGGGCGAAACTTCCGCGCCGCCAACCGAAAAACCCTTTAATCCACAATCCTCGATAAGCTTGCCCACGCTCGCATCGGGCGGGTTACGAAATACCGACCCGCAGGATGCACAGCCCATGGGCTGTGTGCGCTTACGCCGCGTCAGGTACCGCTCCATACGTTCACGGATATCGGCCTTGGGCGCAGGTTTGAGCTTGAGCACGCACTCCAGAATGATCTCGTTACGCGGCAGGCTGCATTCACGGTAGCCCCAAGCGATCTCCGAGCCCGCGTAATGCTTGATGCCGGAGCTCGGGTCAAACGTAACGACATCTTCGACCAGCGAGCCAATCCACTCGGTTCGCGTGCCGGCATTCATGGACACGGCGCCGCCAACGGAGCCGGGAATACCGACCGCAAACTCAAGGCCCGAAAGGCTGCGCGACAGCGCGTCGTTGACTAGGCGAGCGAATATCACGCCCGCACCGACCGTCAGCGTACAACCGTCTTCGGCGACAACCGTACGCTGGAACTCACGCCCCAAAGAAATGACGGCGCCGCGATAGCCTGCATCGGCAACAAGCAGATTAGATCCCTTGCCGATAATGACCCACGGCACCTGCTCACGATCGAGCACCGCCACGGCGCGACGCAAGGCATGATAGCTGTGACACGTCACAAAGAGGTCCGCCTTGCCGCCGATACGATAGCTCGTATGGCGCGCGAGGCGTTCATCCTCAATTACGTCCGTATCGATCATGCCCGAAAGCGCCATGACGGCGTTAAACAGACCCATGGGGTTTAAGCGTCTTTCTTGGCAGTCAGATACTCGATGAACTCGGGGCCGACCGTCGTGACGTCGCCGGCGCCCATGGTAAGCAGCAAATCGCCCTCGCCCACCATCTTCTCGAGCTCCTCATTGAGCTCAAGACGGCTCGAGCAGTACACGACCTCCTTGCCGGGATGCTTGGCGCGCACGGTATCGGCAAGCATCTTGGACGTGACGCCCGGGATGGGCATCTCGCCGGCAGAGAACACGTCAATCAACAGCAGCTTGTCAGCATTGGCGAATGCGTCGGCAAAGTCATCGCACAGAGCCTGCAGGCGCGAATAGCGGTGCGGCTGGAACACGACGTCGACATGTTTGTAGCCCAGCGAAGAGGCAGCAGCGAGCGTCGCCTTGATCTCGGTGGGATGATGGCCGTAATCGTCAACCACCGTGATGCCGTCGATATCGCCCACGTGGGTAAAGCGACGGCGGACGCCTTCAAAACTCGAAAGTGCCTTAGCGGCGGCGTCGATATCGAGGCCTAGGACATGGGCGACGGTCAAGACGGCCGTGGCGTTGAGCATGTTGTGACGACCGGGGTTGCTCTTAATCTCGACAGCGTGCTCGGTGCCGTCCTCAAAGCGAACGATAAAGTCGCTCAGGATGCCCTTGACATCCGGATGCACGCAGACGATGTCGTTGGTCTCGGCAAAGCCATAGGAAAGCACATGACGGCCCGTCGACTTGGCAAGCTCGACCAGATGCGGGTCCTCGCCGCAAACGATGACGGTGCCGTCCTCGCCCACCAGCCCCATAAACTTGGCAAAGGTGGCCTCGATCTCCTCGATGCCCGAGTAGTGATCGAGATGGTCGGCCTCGACGTTGGTCACGATGACCACGTTGGGGTTAAGGAACAGGAAGGAGCTGTCGGACTCATCCGCCTCGGCGACAAAATAGTCGCCCGAGCCGTTTTTGCCGTTGGTGTCGTAACCCTCGACAATGCCACCGATCAGAAAGCTGGGGTCCAGACCCATGCGGTCGAGCATGGTGGCGCACATCGAAGAGGTCGTGGTCTTGCCGTGAGTACCGGCGACGGCGACGGTAGTGTAGCCATGGCCCAGAGCCGAGAGCATCTTGGCGCGGGGCCACACGGGAATACCCAGCTCGCGCGCACGGACGAGCTCGGGGTTGGACTCGGGAATAGCGGTAGAGACCACGACGACGTCAGGCTTGACCTCGTCGATGGTGGCAGCCTCATGGCCCACATGCACCTTCACGCCGGCGCGGGTAAGCTGGCGAATATAGCGCGACGTCTTAAGGTCGGAGCCGGAAACGACATAGCCGCGCTCGTGAAGGACGAGGGCGATGCCGCTCATGCCGGCGCCACCGATACCGATAAAATGGGCGCTCTTGAAATCGGGCGCGGAGGTTGCAGTCTGGGAATCAGCCATGTGCTCGTGTACTCCTTGCGTAAACACTGCCTGTAACCCGTCTACTGTACCGCACCTACCGCATCCGCGCGAGGGCGACCCGCGATATCCCGTCTAACTAACGCAATCCTTCTACCGCGTCTGCCAAAAGGGCGGCAGCGCGGTCCTGGGCCAAACCGCGAGCAGCCTGGCGCATGGCATCGCGCGCCTGCGCATCATCGATAAGATGCAGCAGCTCATCGGCAAACGCCTGGGAATCGATATCGGCATCGGCGCAGAGCACGCCGGCACCGGCATCGACCAGATAGCGGGCATTGGTGGTCTGATGATCGGCCGTCGCATGCGGATACGGCACCAGCACCGAAGGCGTGGCAAGAGCGGCGATCTCGGCAACGCTCGAAGCGCCCGAGCGCGAGAGGACCAAATCGGCCGCGGCCAGCATATCGCCCATATTGTCGATGTAGGGCTGGACGCGATACCGCTTCGCCTCCTCGGGCGTCAGGGCAAGAGCGCGCTCGGTTTCCTCAAAGCCATCGGCGCCCGTCGAATGCAAAATGTAGAGATTCTCGCGGGTCAGCAGCTCACCCTTGAGCGAGGCAACGCGCTCGTTGAGATGCTGCGCACCGAGTGAACCACCAAAGACGAGCAGAAGCGTCGCGTCCTCGGGCACGCCGAGCGTCTTGCGACCGCGAGCTCGATCGCCCTCGATCACCGAACGACGCACGGGATTGCCCGTCATGAGCACATGGTCGGGGTCGCCCTCGCGCTCAAAGACCGCACGGGCCGCAGGTACCGAAATGCACACGCGGGCGGCATGCGAGTTCATCATCTTATTGGCCAGCCCCGGAACAGAGTTCTGCTCGTGCAGCAGATACGGAACGCCGGCGCCCTTGCACCAACCCAGCAGCGGGACCTCAACGTAAGCACCAAAGCCGATAGCGGCATCGGGCTTGCCGACCTTCGAGAAGTGACTGGCAAGCGCACGCTTCGCCTTGTTGACGCGCCACAGCGAGGTTAGCGCCGTCCAGGGACGGGAGCGATCGAAGCCCGTGACCGTGATGGGCACAAAATCGAATCCGGCCTCGGGAACCAGACGACCCTCGAGCTTGCGCGATTGGCCAACGAACACAACGTGATGACCGCGGTCACGCAGCTCCTCGGCCAAGGCGAGCGCGGGGTTGATATGTCCTGCCGTGCCGCCGGCTGCAATAGCAACGGTCATCTTATCGGTCATGGTAATCCCTTCGTACACGCGGCCCCTGGTCATCGGTGCGCAAACGCGCCGACGGGTCCGAATTCAAATCGATTCGATTATATCCGCCGCCCGCATTGCGAGGAGTGGGGCGCTGCGGACGACCTTGCGGCGCCATTCGCTGACGCGGACGGGCTGCCGGCTCGGTCGCAGAGCCATCCAGAACGGTAAAGCCGTTACGCGAAGACCGCTCGCCGCGCACGTGGGGCACGCCGGCGGTACTCTCATCCATAACGGCAAAGCTCTCGCGGCGACGGTCGTACTCATCGCGACGGGCGCTCTCATACGAAACGCGCAGGATCAGACCGGCGAGCATAAGCGACACAATAATCGACGAGCCGCCGTAGCTAATAAACGGCAGCGGCTTGCCCGTCATGGGAAACACATTGAGAATGCCCAGCGCGTTGATCAAAAACTGCACCGCAAGGATGACCGCGGAACCCGATGCCATAAGTGCTCCGCGACGGTCTGTCGCCTGCTCGGCAATGCGAAACGCCGAGTAGATCAGCATCGCAAACACAAAGAAAAACAGCAGCGTCCCCAAAAATCCAACCTCCTCGCCAATGATGGCCAGGATGTAGTCGTTGTGCGCCTCGGGCAAATACGAGTACTTCATGGTTGAGTTGCCGATACCACGGCCGAACAGTCCGCCCGAAGCAAACGCCATGATGGCAAGCGTGGCCTGATAGCCGTCACCGTATTCGTCTGCCCAAGGATTCCAAGCAACCTGGACACGCGTCATGCGATACGGCTCGACGATAAGGGCGATCGCAATGACGGCGATGCCGGCAACGACCGTCCAAACGATATATTTGGGGTCCAATCCCGCAAACAACGCCATGCACATGAGGGTCAGCAAGATGATCAGAACGGTGCCAAAATCGGGCTGAACAAAGATCAGAAAGAGCGAAATGCCCAGGTAGACACCCATCTTGCGAAGAAACTCGTTGATGTTGCCGCCGGGCGAAAAGATGCGGTCGAGCATGATTGCCGAATACGCGATGGCGAACGGCTTTAAAAACTCAGACGGCTGGAACTGAATACCGGCGATGTTGAGCCAACGCGTGGCGCCACGACTGCCGCTGCCCATAAAGAACACCAGAACCAGTAGCCCCATCATGCCCATGAGGAAGATCCTGAGCACGTCTTCCCCAAACCAACTGTCCGGCAAGATGCGCACGATAGCAACCATAGCCAGCACGCCAACTCCGGCAAACGCGGCTTGTCGAAACAGGAAAAACGTCGCCGAACCATTCTCGTGCAGCGCCTCGACCGAAGATGCCGAGTACACCATCAGCAAGCCAAAGCAAACCAAGCTAAACAGGCAAGCCATAAATATCAAACGGGGGCGCATGATGCGGGCGGGGACGCCGGCAATATAGCGCTCACTGAACGTCTGCCCGCCGCGTCTGGAACGCGGCGTGCTACGCAGCGAGGAAGCACGGTCCGAGTCGGGCCTCCTCATATCACTTCGGGGGCTCTCCTCTCTCACCTGCAACCCCTATTCCGTTTGCGATTTCGCTGCTGCGGCAAGCTGGGCAACGTAGTCCTTAAACACGCGACCGCGCTCCTCGTAGCCCGAGAACTCGTCGAACGAAGAGCAGGCGGGCGAAAGCAGGATCACGTCGCCGCGGCTCGAGAGCGAGCGGGCAACGTCAACGGCATCGCGCAGGTCATCGGCCTGGGCGATATCCACGTCACCATCGACATCGGCCTCGTCCATAGCGGCGGTAAAGCGCTCGCGCGCATCGCCAAAGCAAACGACCGAGCGCACGTTGTCCATAACGACGCGGGCAAAGTCCGAAAGCGGCGTACCCTTATCGTGACCGCCGAGCAGCAAAATCACATCGTCGTCGGGAAACGCCGTCAGTGCCTTTTCGACCGCATCGGTGTTCGTTGCCTTGGAATCGTTGACGTAGCGCACGCCATCGATCTCGCCGCAGGGTTCAACACGGTGCTCCAGCGGCTGAAACGATGCCAAACCACGGCAAATGCCCTCGGGATCGGCACCGACGGCCAGAGCAGCCGTGGCGGCGCATAGGGCATTGATGACATTGTGATGGCCCGAGATCTTGAGCTCGGACGTGGCGACAAGCTGAGTCTCAACGCCCTTCAGGCGCACGACCATCTTGCCGTCGCGCACAAAGGCGGCGTCTGCACCCTCGGGCTCGTCAAAAGCGACCTTACAGATGCGGCGACCCGGTGTGTAGATGTACTCATCGAACTCATGGATGCCGGCATCCTCGACGTCGATAACCACGAGGTCGTCGTCGACCATATTCTCGAACAGCTTGATCTTGGCAAGCGCATAGTTCTTGTGGCTCTTATGCCAGCCCAGGTGGTCGGGCGTGATGTTGAGCAGCACCGCCACGCGAGGATGAAGCTCGGCGGTCGTAGCAATCTGATAACTCGACAGCTCGGCTACAAACCACTCGTTATGCGCGCGGCCGTCGATCTCGTTCACCGGCGGCTCACCGATATTGCCGACGGCCACGCTGGCTTCACCGGCGGCCTTGAGCAGATAATCGGTCAGCGACGTGGTAGTTGTCTTGCCGTTGGTGCCCGTGATGGCGATCCAATTTTGGGGGGACAGGCGATACGCAAACTCGGGCTCGCCCATAATCTGGGCGGCATGCTCACGCCCAGCCTTAAAGAAGGCCGAGAACTCGGAGATACCCGGGCATGTCACGCACACGTCATAGGCACCCTCGACCTGCTCGGTGCCGTAGACAAACGACGCGCCCTGCGCCTCGAGCGCACGTGTGGCGTCATTGGGCTCGGAGGTACCGCCGCCATACACGGTCGTGGCGCTCACGCGCTCGGGGTGAGCCAACGCCCAACGGGCGACATCGAGACCGGATTTACCCTGTCCCAAAACAAGCAGGCTAAAGACATCAGCAAGAGGCATGAAAGACCACTATCCCAACTGGAAGAACAGGGCGAGGCCAACGGCGCCAAAGGCCGCGGCGATAATCCAAAAACGGATAACGACCTTGGTTTCGGCCCAGCCCTTCTTTTCGAAATGATGATGAATGGGCGCCATAAGGAAGACGCGCTTGTGCGTAAAGTGGAAATAGACAACCTGGATCATGACCGACAGGGTCTCGACGATAAACAGACCGCCGATGATGAGGGAAACGACTTCGGTGTTGGTCATGATGGAGGTGCAGGCAAAAGCGGCACCCAGGGCAAGCGAGCCGGTATCGCCCATAAAGATGCTCGCCGGATAGCAATTGAACCACAAAAAGCCCAGGCAGGCACCGGCGCACGCCGTGCAGAAGATGGACAGGTTCACGTCACCGTGCAAAAACGCCATGGCGGCCATGGCGAGCATGGCAATCATGGAAGTGCCGCCGGCAAGGCCGTCCAGACCATCGGTCAGGTTCACGGCATTGGAAAGACCAGCGATCATCAGCCAGCAAAATACGATGTAGAGCCACGGGAATGAAAGGCCGCAGATGGTGGTCGAAAGAACACCGAGGTCAATCGTCAGGCCGCCGGGAAAACGAATCTCGGGGGCGACGCCGCACCAATTGACTGCGAGCACGGTAAAAGTGACGCAGATGATGGTCAGACCGATCATCTTGGCGTGAGGCGTCAGGCCGAGCGAGCGGCCATGCGTGACAGAAGTCAGGTCATCGATGAGGCCGAGAACGCCGGTTGCCAGTGTGGCGAGCAGCACAAGCACGAGCTCAGTGGTGAGCTTGCCCATCAAAAGGCACGTCAGCGAAACGGCGACCAAGATGATGACGCCGCCCATGGTGGGCGTGCCCTGTTTAATCAAATGACGCTTGGGGCCGTCGGCTCGGACCTGTTGGCCGATACCCTCGACCTTCAGGAGCTTAATCCACCACGGCATAAGCAGCATCGCGATGACGGCGGCGATGCCCAATCCCAAAAATGCCTGGTACGTAGGATACGAGGGATTGCCGAACATGGGCTAGCACACACCTTCCACAAAGCGGTCGAGCTCAACAAAACGGGAACCCTTGACCAGTACAACATCATGATTTTCAAGCGCGCCGCCCATGCGGTCGAGCACCTGCTGATAATCGGAGAACACCTGGATGCGGTCCTCATCCATACCCATCATGCGTGCGGCATCGGCCATGAGCTGAGCTAGCTCGCCGCCGACGCACGCGAGCATGTCGAGCTTCTTGGCGGCGGCATAGGCGCCCACGAGCTCATGCATGCGGGGAGCCTCGTCGCCCATCTCGCCCATCTCGCCCAAGATCGCCATGCGCGAACCGTCACACGAAAGCGAGCACAGCAAATCGAGGCCGGCAGCCATAGACTCGGCACTGGCGTTGTAGGAGTCGTCGATGATGCGCGCTCCGCTCTTGGCGCGCTTGATCTCCTGACGGTGACCGGTGATCGTAAGGCCCCTAAAGGCAGCATCGATCTGCTCGGACGTCACGCCCAGACGATAGGCGACCGCGGCGGCCTTGACGGCATTGGGCACGGACTGCACGCCGGGAATGGCCAGCATGGTATCGACCGTGTCGCCCTGACCAAAGTCGAGCGTAAAGACCGGATGGCCCTCGTCGTCGACGCGAATGTCGCGTGCACGGACCTCGTCGTCGTCCGAGACACCGGCCAGCATCACGTCGATACCAGCAGGCTGGGCGAACGTATCACGAATGAACGGCGTAAAGTCGTCCTCGCCGCCCAAAACCAGCAACGGCGAGAAGTCGCCGGCGGCGCACATGCCCTGGACAATCTCGGACTTGGCGCGGGCGATGTTCTCGCGGCTGCCCAGGATGCCGATGTGGGAGGTTCCGATCTTGGTCACAATGGCAAGGTTGGGGTTGGCAGACTGGGACAGGCGCTCAATCTCATGAAAATGGTTCATGCCCATCTCGAGCACCAGAACCTCGGTATCGGCCGGAGCGGAAAGCACCGTGAGCGGCATGCCGATCAAGTTGTTGAAATTGCCCTTCGTGGCCCAGACGCGATAACGCTTAGCGAGCACGGCGGCGAGCACGTCCTTGGTCGTCGTCTTGCCGATAGAGCCGGTAATGCCAATTACCAGGCAGCCAAGCTCCAAACGATAAGCGTGAGCCAGGCGCAGCAAAAACTCCTCGGGGTCATCGGTATGCAGGATGGCGCAGCCCTTCTCATGGGCCAGCGAAAGTAGCTCGGCATCGGGCTCGCGCGTCATCACGACGGCGCCGGCACCCGACTCGATGGCACGGGAAGCAAAGTCGTTGCCGTCGACCTTTTCACCCGGGAAGGCGACGAATATCGTGCCCTCCTCAACCTGGCGCGAGTCGATAACGCACCCGCGGCATACCCGATCGACTTCTTCCGTCACGGTTCGGGCCCCTGTTGCGGCCGCGAGGTTGTTGACGGCGATCTCTATCATTGCAGCTCCCCTGTAAACCTAATAATGCTATCGGCGTATTGTATCCCAGTGCCATGCGCGCGTGGTGCAGGGCATGTGAACACCCTTCAGATCAAACGGCAGACCACGCTCAAGATTGTAACCCCCTACTTCGTGCGCGGGATACCCAGCACGTCGAGCGCGTTGGCCATAATGGACTGGAATGGCACCGCGGCGGCATCCGAGCCGCTCGGCGTTCCATCGAGTGTGATATAGCACAGCACCTTGGGCGATTGTGCCGGCGCAAAGCCCATAAAGGACGACATGTAGTTCTCCTTGAGGTAACCGCCGTTCTCGTCAGCACGCTCGGCCGTACCGGTCTTGCCCGCCACGTCATAGCCATCGACCGCACCGCCAACGCCCGTGCCTTCGGACACGACCGTCTGCATGCACGATGTCACCTGGGCGGCAGCGTCGTCCGAAATCGCACGCTCGCCTTCGCCCCAGTCCTTCTCATCGCCCTTGCTGGACTTATAGAAGTGCGGAGTCATCATCACGCCGCCGTTCGCGATGCCGCTCACGGCACGTGCGACCTCAATCGGCGAGACAGACAGCGCCTGACCAAAGCTCATCGAGCCCAGCGTGGCGCCGTCGTACTGGTCGCGCTCCTTGACGATACCCAGACTCTCACCCGGAAAATCGACACCGGAGCTATGACCGATGCCCCACTTGTCCACATAGGTGGCAAAATCATCGGCACCGATCTTGCGTCCCACCAGGACAAAGCCCACATTGGACGAACGGCGCATCATCTCGCGCACGTCCATGGTCATGGTGTAGTCGCGCTTATCGGCGTCGGTAACGGTGTCGTCGCCAACCTTAATGCTTGCCGGCACCTCAAACGACGTGCTCGAACGCACGGCGCCCAAGTCGAAGCCAGCACCGGCCACAAGTGTCTTAAAGACCGAGCCGGGCTCGTAGGCATCGGTAACCAGGCGCAAGTTCATGTCCTCGGTCTTGGCGTTTTCCAGATCGGTCTGGTCATATGTCGGATACGAGCATGCCGCCAGAATCTCGCCCGTCGTGGGATCGGTGACCAGAGCCGAGCCATTCTTGGCCTTGGTCTTTTCGACCGCCTCGGCCAGGGCGTCCTCGGCGGCACGCTGGATATTGACATCGAGCGTCGTCACGATGTCCACGCCGTCCACCGCGGCAACCTTCTTATAGGCGCCGCCCGCGATATAGCTACCGTCCCTTGCCCGCTCGCGCACCAGCGAACCGTTGGTTCCGGTCAAAAGCTTGTTGTACTGTTTTTCGAGGCCCGTAAGACCGTCGTTGTCCACGTTTACCACGCCAAGCACCTGCGATGCCAGGTTGCCGTAGGGGTACACGCGCTTCATGGCCTGCTCAAAGAGCACGCCTGGCAGGTTCTTCTTCTCCAGCGCCGCGGCATCGTCCTCGTCCACCTGACGTTTGATATACACCCAGGTGCCATCGGACATAACGAGATCACGACAGGTTTTCTTATCGATGCCCGTAGCTTTGACCAGTGCCGAGACCGTCTTGTCAACGTCCTCGATAAGCTGAGGATTCACGGCGATGTTGCGGCATTCGACCGACGACGTCAGCACGTTGCCGTTACGGTCGTAGATGGTACCGCGCTTGGCATACAGCGTCTGCGCAAGCAAGCGACGTGCATCGGCACGGTCGCGTAACTTATCGGCTTCCACGATTTGATAGTCGGCAAGGCGAAGGACGCCCAATCCCAAGCCAAACCCGATGAAACCCATGACGGCTTTGCGACGGGGCAGCGGCGTGCCCGTGAGCCATTCGGTCGACGAGCTCTTGCGCGGTCTGGTGTTATGCATTTGAGGACCACTCGAGCTACGGAGACGCGACGCGGGGTCGTTGCCATAGGACGGCCTCGCGTTGTAAGATGGCCGACCCGTTCCTTGATAACCAGAACGTCCCCGCGATGAGGGACGTCCAGAACCGCGACCCCCGTCGGAACCGCGGCGATAGTCATTTGTCATACTCAGCTACCGTCTTGTTACTGAGCGGTCGCGGTCGAGTTAGCGCCCGCGGCTGCATCCTGCGAAAAATCAAGTGTAACGCTCTCACTGGGCTCCACCATGCCATAAGCGCCCGCAAGGTCGCGAATGCGCGTGTCGGCACCATAGACCGAATGCATGACCTCCAGGTCGGAGCTCTCATCAGTCGCCTTCTCGAGCGTGTTGGTAAGCGCGGCATTGCTGTTGAGCACCTGGGCCGTAACGCCGGCGAGCGCCACACGGGCGACACCGATCGTCATGAAGATGGCCGCAATGATGCAAAACGTTTTAAGAACGCTCATGAAAACCGGGCTTACCGCCTGGTTTGCCTGACGGCCCGCGCCCGTGTAGACATCAAAGCGCGGCGTGCGCTGCTCGCGGGGAGCAACGGGGGCCTGCGGTGTCTCACGATAGGCGGGCATGGCGCTCATATCATAGGCGAGTGCTGCGTTTGAAGTGTTGTAGCCCATGATATGCCGCCTCCCATCCCGAGTACGTTGGTAGTGTGTTTAAGCTTCGTTTATGGTGCGAGCGGGAGGTCCAATATCGCGCGGTCGCGTCTACAGACGCTGCGCCACGCGGATCTTGGCTGATCTCGCCCGAGGGTTGCGCGCAACCTCATCGGGTTGGGCAACCAGGGGTTTGCGGGTGATGACCTTGAGTATCGGCACGTTGCCGCACACGCACACCGGAATCTCCGGCGGACACGTGCACCCCTGGCTCATCTCCTTAAAGTGGTTCTTTACGATACGGTCCTCGAGCGAGTGATACGAGATGACGCAGATGCGTCCACCCGGGTTGAGCCACCTTGTGGCGGCGTCTAGCCCTCGCTCGAGCACATCGAGTTCGTGATTGACCTCGATGCGAATGGCCTGGAAACTTTTCTTGGCAGGGTGCCCACCATGCCGACGAGCGGCAGCAGGTATTCCCGCCTTGATGATCTCGACAAATTGGCCTGTAGTTTCGATCGGTTCTTGCTCGCGACGGCGCACGATTTCGCGTGCAATCTGCGAGGCAAACTTCTCTTCGCCATAGACGCGTAGAATCCGGGCGAGGTCGTGTTCGTTATAGGTGTTGATGACCTCAGCTGCGTTTAGGGTGTTGTTACCCGGATCCATCCGCATGTCCAATGGGGCGTCCTCGTTATACGAAAAGCCCCTGCCAGGGATATCGAGTTGCGGTGACGAAACGCCCAAGTCAAACAGGAAGCCATCGACCCCGGGCACCTCGGCCGAGCAAAGCAGCTCGTCCAAGTCGCCGAAGTTGCCCTTTAGCAGCTGGTGCGGGACGCCGGGAACCTCGCGGTCCAGACGGGCGCCAGCGGCCTCGAGGGCCATGTCGTCCTGATCGACGCCGAGCAAAAGGCCCGTCTCCCCCACCTGCGCAGCCATCTTTACCGAATGACCGGCACCGCCAAGGGTGCAATCGCAGACAACGGAGCCGCTCTTTAGCTGCAGCGACTCAAGCACTTCGCCGAGCATGACAGGTTCATGCCGATATTCTTGTGTCAAGATCCCACGCTCCATCCGTTACTCGTGCCTTGCCCTTACGAGAAGAAGAGGTCAAGCAGAGCCTCGTCGTCATCGTCCTCATCGGCCGCGGCGCGGTCCCAAACCTCAAGGTGGTCGTAGTTACCCACAACCGTGACCTCGCGGTCGAGGTTCGCCTGCTTGCGGAGAGACTCAGAAAGACCGATACGACCGGCGCTGTCCACATCCATCGACGTGGTGCGCTTGTTGATCGCCCTCATGAGCTTCTGGTCGTTGATGTCACGCGGGTTAAAACCCTCGTGGCCCTCACGACCCGCGAAGAGTCCTTCGACCCACTTATCGAAGGCCTCGGCAGAGAACACGTACAGAGCATCGACATCCAGGGCTTTGAACACGCGAACGTGCTCTCCAAGCTCCTCGCGAAGGGGTGCAGGCAGGGACAGACGACCTTTTGCATCGAGATTGCGCTCGTATGCACCAGTCATTCCCATGTGCGCCCTCCCCTCGGTTACTCAGATGGCACGTACGCGGGGAACCACCCCGCCTGTCGACGTCATTAATAATATGGGGAACCGACCCATTTTTCAACACCTTTCCCCACCCCTTCCCCCACCCTACCCCACCACTCCACCCCCTAACTATTGGGCACCACCCTCGAGCATATGTTCGAAAACACAATATGTTGTGTTTAACGCAAAGGCGGGATGCCACCTGTAGCACCCCGCCTTTCAACCTCAACCTTCAAGTTGACCTTGAGGCGAATTTTATGTCCCTTTACACGCCGTTCACATCGCCCCCCCAAACTCCCCCACACCCGGTATGCGCGCCCCACCGCGACATTGACCGACGGCGCAAAATGGGGCGGACCCCCGATTGCTAAAACGTGTGCAACAGCACGCTCCAGCAATCGGGGGTCCGCCCTCAGATAGCATGTAATTGCAGCTCAGCAGCGTATTAGCGATGTGCCAGCGGATGGGCCGCCAGGTAAACCTCGGTCAGCTGCGTACGATCGACATGCGTGTAGACCTGCGTCGTCGATATATCGGCGTGCCCCAAAATCTCCTGCAGCACGCGAAGGTCCGCGCCGCCCGCGAGCATATGGGTGGCAAAGGAGTGGCGCAACGTGTGTGGATGGAGGCCCACCAACCCCACCTGGCGCCCATAGCGCTCGCATATGACGTGAACACCCTGACGCGACAGGCGCCTGCCGTTCTTGTTTAAAAAGACCGCCGGCGTCTCTGTCCCACGGGCATGAGCCGCCAGAAGCTGGCGTCCATCGCATATATAGCGTGTCAGGGCACGCGCCGCGCTTCCCACCAAAGGGGCCAGACGCTCCTTGGAGCCCTTGCCGCGAACCAGCACAAAGCCGTCATCGACATGGATATCACTCACATCGAGCCCCACCAGCTCGCTCACGCGCAGGCCGCACCCATACAGCACTTCCAAGATGGCGCGATCGCGCAGACCCATCTCGCCATCCGGAAAATCCTGGTCGAGCAATGCCGAAACATCCTCCACCGAAAGGCATTCCGGCAGGCGCTCGGCCTTTTTTGGCAAACGCAATGCCGCCGTGGGATTTTGGGCCACAGCCCCATCGCGCACTAGAAAGGCATGCAGGCCCTTCACAGCCGCAAGCGCGCGCTCCACCGAAGCGTCGGAATAGCCCCCGTCGCGCCGATCGGCGATAAAGTCCTCGACGACCCGCCGGCTCACGTCCTCAAAGGATGCAATGCCCGTCCGCTCCAGATAGGCACAGTAGGTCGTCAGGTCTCGGCGATAGGCGGCAATCGTGTTACGCGCCAAGCCCCGCTCGACTGCAAGGTAATCAAGAAACTCCCCCGCCGCCACAGCGAGCGACGAAGGAGCTTCTTCGATATGTTCCCTGTTCGACGGCAACCTTAGTCCGTCGCACGATTCATGGGCGTCACCTGTAGGCGATCGACGCCCTCATGCTGGCCAATCGAGGCACGCACGAACTCTCGGAATAGCGGCTGAGGATTGGTGGGGCGGCTCTTAAACTCAGGGTGAGCCTGGGTGGCCACGAACCACGGGTGCACGTCGCGCGGCAGCTCGACCATCTCGACCAGACGCTCATCAGGCGAAAGACCCGAGATGACAAGACCGGCGTCCTCGAGCTGATCGCGGAAGGCATTGTTGAACTCAAAGCGGTGACGGTGGCGCTCGTAGACAAGCTCCTCACCATACGCCTCACGCGCGAGAGTATCGGCAGCGAGCTTGCACGGATAGGCGCCCAGGCGCATGGTGCCGCCCTTCTCGGTCACGTCCTCCTGCGAGCTCATCAGGTCGATTACGCTAAACGGACCGTCCGAATCAAACTCAGAGGAGCTGGCACCGGCAAGGCCGACGACGTTGCGCGCGAACTCGCACACGGCAACCTGCATGCCCAGGCAAATGCCCAGATACGGAACCTTATGCTCGCGGGCAAACTCGGCAGCGAGGATCTTGCCCTCCAGGGCGCGCTTGCCAAAGCCGCCGGGAACCAGGATGCCCGACGCGTCGCCCAAAACCTCATTGACGTTTTCGGCATCGAGGCTCTCGCCGTCGATCAGCTGCACGTCTACGTGACGATCGTAGAAAACGCCCGCATGATGCAGGGCCTCGATAACCGACAGATATGCATCGGGAAGCTGGGTGTACTTTCCCACAACGGCAACCTTAACCTTATCGGCGTGATGGTTGGCATGGTTTTGCTTGCGCAGGAACTCATTCCATGCACTCATATCGCGCTCGCGCGGATCGAGGCCAAGGCGCTCGCAAATGCGCAGGTCAAAGTCCTGCTCGGCGAGCAGCTGCGGCACGTCGTAAATGCTCGCGCAATCCTCGTTGGTAAAGACACAGTCGGTGTCGACGTCGCAGAAACTCGCGATCTTGCCGCGGATAGCGTCATCAATATGGTGGTCAGAGCGCAGCACAATGATGTCCGGCTGGATACCAAAGCTGCGCAGCTCCTTGACGGAGTGCTGCGTGGGCTTGGTCTTAACCTCGTGGGCGGCGGCGATATAGGGAACGAGCGATACGTGGATGTAGCAGACGTTCTCGGGACCGGCCTCCTTGCGGTACTGGCGGATAGCCTCCACGAACGGCTGCGACTCGATGTCGCCGATCGTGCCACCCAGCTCGGTAATGACAACGTCGGAGCCAGTCTGCTCCTCAATGCGGCGGAATTTGTCCTTGATAGCATTGGTGACGTGCGGGATCACCTGGACGGTACCGCCCAAAAAGTCACCGCGACGCTCGCGGGCAATCAGGCTCTTGTAAATGGCGCCCGTCGTAAAGTTAGAATCGCGGGTCAGGTTCTCGTCAATAAAGCGCTCGTAGTGGCCCAGGTCCAGATCGGACTCGTAGCCGTCCTCGGTCACAAAGACCTCACCGTGCTGGAACGGGCTCATGGTACCGGGGTCGACGTTCAGATACGGGTCGGCCTTCTGCATCGTCACCTTGTAGCCGCGCGACTTGAGCAAACGGCCCAGCGATGCCGCGGTAATGCCCTTGCCCAAAGACGAAACCACGCCGCCGGTCACAAACACATGCTTAGTCATATTGAATTACCTGCGCTTCCCGTAGAAGTTGTCCATACACATCTTACGGGTCTTCATTGTAATACTCGAGAAAGAAGCAGTTCGCCATTTTTCACCAAAGTGCTTGCATTTCTCCATCTCGAAACAAAACGCCGCCCGGAACCCGAGCGGCGTAACAACAACTTAGGCGGCAGATCGCTACCGATCGGCAAGCTCGTCCCTGAGCATATCCCGAACGAGCATACCCGCGCGGATGCCTTTCAGATACCACCCGCCGCGCTCGGTAAGGCAAATACCATTTGCAAGCTGGCCGCCATCCTCGCTATAACGCGAAACGACCTCGATCAAACCGTCAGAATCCAAGCGATCAATTGCGGCGCGGGCTCGATACGGAGACACCCCAACGTGCTCCGCAAGCGTTTTGCGCGAGAAGCCATATGTCCCGCCACTTTCGGATTGCTGGGCAATCTCCATCAACACCAGCACTTCGACACGCTTCATATCGTTGACACTCGCACGACCCTTGCCCGCCATGGCAGCCTCCTCTAACCGAGCACGAGCATCCAGCGCGCCGTGCACGACCGACACACCTCACGATGGCAGGTAATATCCATCATGCGGCATCCCGCTAAGGATGAAACAGTTACGATTATTGTATACCGCCCAAATTGTTTTTAGGCAGGTAAACGGCTATTTTTCGCCGAAATAGACGCTTTATTGATCAAAAAGCCGTACCGGGCGCTAACCCGATACGGCCAAAATGCGATGCAATTACCGCGGTACTTCAAACTTAGCGATGGAAGAAACCACGACGCTCAAACTTGGGCTCGCAGCACACGTTGATGCCCAGTTTACGCAACACCGTCTCGTCCGTCGGCGAGATAATCACGCTAAAGAAGGCATCGCAACCGCGCAGCTGCTCCAGGCCCGAAAGGACACGAGCGGCCGTCTCGCTCGTAGCCGAGGTGATCGACAGCGCCATAAGCGTCTCGTCGGTGTGGAGGCGCGGGTTTTTGCTGCCCAGGAAATGCGTCTTGAGCTTGCTGATGGGCTCAATAGCCTCGTCGCTGATGACCTCGAGCTCAAGGTCGACGCCCGAGACATGCTTGAGGGCGTTCATAATGAGCGAACTTGCGGCGCCCAGGCGCGTGGAGGTCTTACCGGTCACCACGGAGCCATCGGGCATGACCATGGCGCCCACGGGACCACCCGTCAGCTGTTCCCTGGTTAGGGCGGCCGAGCGTGCCGGCGAATAGTTCTTATCGATGCCGGCCTTCTTCATAATAATCTTGAGACGGTCGACTTGCTCATCGCCCACACCGGTACGGCGCACATTTTCGACCGCGGTAAAGTAGCGGCGGACGATCTCCATCTTGGAGGCATCACGGCAGGCATCGTCATCGGTAATGGCAAAGCCGACCATATTGACGCCCATGTCCGTGGGGCTCTGGTAGGGGCTCTTGCCCAGGATCTTTTCCATCAGGGCACGGACCACCGGGAAGGCCTCGACGTCGCGGTTGTAGTTGACCGTGGTCTTGTTGTAGGCCTCAAGGTGGAAGGAATCGATGATGTTGGCATCGTCGAGGTCCGCCGTGGCGGCCTCGTAGGCAATATTGACCGGATGCGTCAGAGGAAGATTCCAGACCGGGAAGGTCTCAAACTTGGCATAACCGGCGGCGGTGCCGTGCTTATGCTCGTGATACAGCTGCGAGAGGCAGGTGGCGAGCTTGCCCGAGCCAGGGCCGGGCGCCGTCACGACAACGAGCGGACGCGTGGTCTCGACGAACTCGTTCTTGCCGTAGCCTTCGTCAGAAACGATCAGATCGACGTCGTGCGGATAGCCCTCAATGGGATAGTGCAGCTTGGCGGGAATGCCGAGTGCATTCAGACGATTGCGGAAGACGTCGGCAGCGGGCTGACCGGCATACTGCGTGATTACCACGGCCGCGACAGCAAAACCGTTGCCGCGGAACAGGTCGACCAGGCGCAAGACGTCCTCGTCATAGGTAATGCCCAGGTCGCCACGGGCCTTGTTCTTTTCGATATGGTTTGCATTGATTGCGATGATGACCTCGACGTCGTCGGCAATGCTCTTGAGCATGCGGAACTTGCTGTCCGGCTCAAAACCCGGCAGCACGCGGCTGGCATGATAGTCATCAAACAGCTTGCCGCCAAACTCCAAATAGAGCTTACCGCCAAACTGCGAGATTCGCTCCTTAATGTGAGCAGCCTGCAGCTCGATATACTTCGCGTTGTCGAAACCCTGGCGCATGTATGGCTCCCGTCCCGTTTCCATTTAATGTCCTAGGCGATTATAACGGAGCAGACCCTCCCCGATGCCCAGGCTACCAACAGGCACGAACCAAACATGCCCATCGCATCCACCGGGGACCCGGGGTAGCTCATTTGGGACGGGAAGCAAGTCACTCAACACCAACAATGAAAACGTCACAGGCAGAGCCAAAGCCAGCGAACGGGCACCAGAGCGAGCAAGCTTCCCACTGCACCAACAAGGGGAACGTCGCAGGTGGAGCATAAGTCAGCGAAAGCCCGTCAGAGCGAGCAAGGTGACGTGAAAGAGGAGGGCATGGCGCAAAGCAATCTGACACCTTTACACCAACAAAGGCAGCGCCGCAGGATGAGCATAAGTCAGCGAACGGGCACCAGAGCGGGCAAGCTGTTCCCCTGCACCAACAATAACAGCGTCGCAGGTTGAGCATAAGTCAGCGAGCGCCGTCCAGGACGTACAAGTTGGCATGAAAAAGGCAAGGCATAGACC
>CAJMLB010000023.1:0-29457 GCA_905214145.1 uncultured bacterium
CTTAAAGAAGCAGGTACGGTTGCCGGTGTGGCAGGCCGGACCCGGCGAGTCGACCTTGACCAGCAGCGTATCGCTATCGCAGTCGGCCCAGAGTTCCTTGACCTCCTGCATATTGCCGCTCGTCGCTCCCTTGTTCCAGAGCTCCTGGCGGCTACGGCTCCAAAACCACGTGGTGCCGGTCTTGAGCGTCAACCCCACCGACTCCTCGTTCATCCAGGCAACCATAAGCACCTCGCCGGTGTCATACTGCTGAACAACACAAGGAATCAGCCCCTTGGCGTCGTATGTAAGCTTTGAAGGATCGGTTATCTCTTCCATTTCTCTTCCCAAATTCAAACTTCGCAGGTCGGCGAGGGTTGTCCAGGTGCCCGAGATTACGAGCGACAAGCCCGACGACGCGTACTTAAGTACGCGAGGAGGGTTGGAGCCGGAAGGTCGGGTGCCTGGGCAAGCCGCAGCATTAGAAGTCCAGCCTCACAGGAATGCCTTGGCTGGCCATATACTCTTTGACTTCGCGAATGCTGAAGGTCCCAAAGTGAAAGACGCTGGCCGCCAGCACGGCATCGGCTTCGCCCTCGATCACGCCCTCGGCAAAATGCTCGAGCGTGCCCACGCCGCCGCTCGCAATAACGGGAATCGGCACCGCGCGCGCCACGGCACGGGTGAGTGCCAGGTCAAAGCCGGCCTTGGTGCCGTCGCGATCCATACTGGTCAGCAAGATCTCGCCGGCGCCGCGACGAGCCGCTTCCTCGGCCCACGCCACCGCGTCGATACCCGTGGCGTTGCGGCCGCCCGCCGTGAAGACCTCCCACTTGTCGGCACCCGGCTCTCCGGGCAAACCGACGCGCTTGGCATCGATCGCCACGACCACGGCCTGACTGCCAAAAGCCGCGGCAGCCTGGCTAATCAGCGACGGGTCACGCACGGCCGCCGAGTTGAGCGACACCTTGTCGGCACCGGTGGCAACCGTGGTCCGCATGCCCGCCAAGTCGCGAAAGCCGCCGCCCACGGTATAGGGAATAGCGAGCTCCTCGGCTGCGTGCGCCGCCATCTCGATGGTCGTCGCACGGTTGTCACTCGTCGCGGTAATGTCCAAAAATACGACCTCGTCCGCACCTTCGCGGTCGTAGGCGCGGGCCAGCTCCACCGGGTCGCCCGCATCGCGCAGGCTCACAAAGTTGACGCCCTTGACCACGCGGCCGTCCTTAACATCCAGACAGGGAATCACGCGTTTGGTAAGCATGGGCTACTCCTCCCCTCGGGCGGCGGCCAGCGCCTGGGCCAGCGTAAAGTTGCCTTCGTAGAGCGCACGGCCGGTAATGGCGCCCTCAATAGCATCCTCACCCACCGCAGCCAGCGCGCGAATGTCGTCGAGCGTAGAGATGCCGCCCGAAGCCACGACAGGAAAGCCCGCGACCTCGGCCACATGGCGATACGCCGCCACATCGATGCCCGTTTGCATGCCATCGCGCGCGATGTCGGTATACACCAGATGCTTAAAGCCCAGCTCGGAAAGCTGCGCCACGGCATCGTCGAGCGCCATACCCGCGCCGTCGCGCCAGCCGTTCACCTTGACCTGGCCGTCGCGCGCGGCGATGTCTGCCACCAGTAGCCCACCAAAGCCTTGGGCTGCCACCTCGGCAAAACCCGGCTCGGTCACCAGCACGGTACCCAGTGCAATGCGGCGAGCGCCATAGCCGGCCAGCTCGTCGATGCGCGCGAGCGAGCGAACGCCGCCGCCCACATCCACGGACAGACCATCGACGCCGCAGATGGCCTCGATCGCTGCCGAGTTGGCAGCGCACGCGTCCTCGTCCTCGCCAAAGGCAGCGGACAGGTCGACGACATGCACCCAGCTTGCGCCCTGCTCGGCAAAGGAGCGGGCGACGGCCACGGGGTCGTCGGAATATACCTTGCAGCGGCTCCGGTCGCCGCGCTCCAAGCGCACGACCTTGCCGCCGATCAAATCGATTGCGGGAAACAGAATCATCGGCCGACCTCCTCGACGATGCTGACGAAATTCTTAAGGATGCGCTGACCCAGCGCGGAGGATTTCTCGGGATGGAACTGGCAGCCCCACACGTTGCCGTGGCGCACGATGCACGGGAAACTCCGCGTATAGTGCGTGCGCGCCAGCACATCGGCGGCATCGGCATCGTCGGCCACCGCATAGCTGTGGGTGAAATACATGTTGGCACCCTCGGCAAAACCGGCAAGCAGTGGATCGGCCGCACCGGCGGGCGTCATGTGCACCTGGTCCCAGCCCACGTGCGGCACCTTAAGGCGACTCGACTCCAAGCGCGTGCACGAGCCGCGCATAATGCCCAGCCCATCGACCCAGGGACTGCCAGCCTGCTCGGGGGCGTTACCGCCGGCAATCGCGCCCTCGTCCGCAGGCACGCCCTCGTTGCCGCGCTCAAAAAATAGCTGAAGGCCCAGGCAGATGCCGAGCAGCGGAGTTCCGGCGGCAACGGCGTCGAGCACAGCCGCCTCCTCACCGCTCTGGCGCATAAAGGCGATCGCGTCATAGAACGCGCCCACGCCCGGGATGACCAGGCCGTCGGCGTTGCAGATCTGCTCCGGATCGTCCGACGTGCAGGCAGCGGCACCGGCGCGCGCAAGCCCGCGCACGACGCTCGACAAGTTACCCTTATGGTAGTCGACCACCACGATCTTCGGTTCGCCCACGCGACCTTCCCTTTCCCCATTCAAAACCTGTCCCTTTTTGGCAGGTTACAGCGAGCCCTTGGTGCTGGGGATGCCCTGCACGCGGGGATCGAGCTCGCAGGCGCGGCGCATTGTGCGGCCCACGGCCTTAAAGGCGGCCTCGATAATGTGATGCGAGTTGCCGCCCGCCAGTTCGCGCACATGCAGTGTGAGCTTGGCGTCGCGCGCAAAAGCGTAGAAGAACTCGACAGCCAGCTCGGTATCGAAGGTGCCCACGCGCTCGGTCGGTACGGGCAGCTCGCAATAGGCCTGCCCGCGGCCCGAGATATCCACGGCGGCCATCACGAGCGTCTCGTCCATGGCAATCGCCGCGTCGGCAAAGCGCGTAATGCCCGCCTTGTCACCCAGCGCTTGGCAAAACGCCTCGCCCAGCACAATACCCGTGTCCTCGACGGTGTGGTGCGCGTCGACCTCCACGTCGCCCACCGCATGCACCGTCAAATCGAACAGGCCATGACGGCCAAAGGCGTTGAGCATGTGGTCGAAAAACGGCACGCCGGTCGAGATATCGCACACGCCGCTCCCGTCCAGGTCGAGCTTGACGACAATGTCGGTCTCCCCCGTCTTGCGGGTCACCTCGGCATAACGGCCCATCTACATCTCCTCCTTCACCAGCGCGGCAAACGCAGCCAGCACCTCATCGTTTTCCTGCGGCGTGCCAACAGTGATGCGCAGGCAGTCCGCGAGCCCCAGTGCGTAGCTAAAGTCGCGCACCAAAATCGAGTACTCGTCGCGCAGACGCTCGCGCACGCGCGTGGCATGCGACGTACGTACGAGTACAAAGTTCGCCGCACTCGGCCATGCCTCCACTGGCAGGCCCTCGGCAGCCATTGCGCGCAGGGCGCACAGCTCGCGCTCGCGCTCGGATGTGACCTGTGCCACCACGGGCGCGTACGCGTCGCGGGCACGCACACAGGCAAGCGCCGCGGCCTGGCTCAGCACGTTAACCGAGTAGATCTGGCGAATCGCCGCAAACACGTCGATGACCTCCGATGCCGCGATCACGTAACCCAGACGCGTTCCGGCGGCGCCAAACGCCTTGGACAGCGTATGCAAAATCACCAGGTTGGGATGCTCAGCGATAAGTCCCTGCGCCGTGGTGGCCGCGCCAAACGAATCGTCGGCAAACTCAACGTAGGCCTCGTCGACCATTACCATGCCGGGGCACGCATCGCACAGCGCCGCGACAAAGTCGAGTGGCGCCACGTCGCCCGTGGGGTTATTGGGCGAGGTCACGATTGCCAGGTTGCACTCGGGCGCCGCCGCGAGCACAGCCGCTTGGTCGAGCTCAAAGGTCGCGGGGTCGCGCCACACGTCGCGCACCTCGGTCTGGCAGAGCGACGCAAAGAACGCGTACTCGCTAAAGCACGGCGGGCAGTTGAGCAGGGTCCGTCCCGCGCCGCCAAACGCCAGCAGGTAGTTATAGAGCAGCTCGTCACCGCCATTACCCACGCAGACATTCTCGCGCGCCACACCATGCCAAGCGGCAAGCTCGTCGCGCAGGTCACAGGACATGGGATCGGGATAGCGGTTAAGCGGTGTAGCGGCCAGGGCGGCGTCGACCGCCTCGCGCACGCCAGCCGGCACGGGATAGGTGTTCTCGTTGGCCGAAAGGTTGATGCGCGTGGGCGTAAAGTTGGGATCATAGGGCTCAATGCCGGCCAAGTAGGGCTGGACGAGCTCCTTCATGCGGGGAGTGAGTTCGGCCATTTTAGGCCTCCTCGACGACCGCGCCAGCGGCACCGCGCGCAGCCGCCAGGTCCACGCCCTCGGCAACCGTCGCCACGGCGTCGCCCGGCCAGGCGACCTTGGTCAGATCGGCCGCGGCCAGCGACGCGGCACTCACGGCATCCTCGCCCTGCTCCAGCACGCGGCGACGCAGCGCGGCGGATAGCGCGTGCGCCCACAGTCCCTCGGCCTCGGCCAGGCGCTGCGTAGCGGGAGCGTCGGAGAGCAGGCCCTCGGGTGTATAGCAAATGACGCTCGAGCGCTTGACGAACTCTTCGACCGAAAGCGGGTTGGAGAACATGGCCGTGCCGCCGGTCGGCAGCGTGTGGTTGGGGCCGGCAACGTAATCGCCAAGCGGCTCGGAGCTCCAAGCGCCCACAAAGATGGCGCCGGCGTTGCGAATGCCGCCAAGCAGGCCCATCGCATCCTTGCAGTGCAGCTCCAGGTGCTCGGGCGCCACGGTGTTCACCGCCTCGACGGCGGCAGCCATGTCGGCGGCCACCACGATGGCGCCCTCGTTATCGAGCGAGGCGCGCGTGATCTCGGCACGCGGCGACTGCGCCACCAGGATGTCGATACCCACCTCGACCTCGTGCGCAAACTGCTCGTCGCAGGTCACCAGATAGCAGGCTGCCAGCGGATCATGCTCGGCCTGAGCCATCAGGTCGGCCGCGACCACCATAGGCTTGGCCGTGGCATCGGCCAGCACACAGACCTCGGAGGGGCCAGCGACCATATCGATTCCCACGTCGCCGGAGACAATCTGCTTGGCCGCGGCAACAAAGGCGTTGCCCGGACCGGTGATTTTGTCGACGCGCGGAATGGTCTCGGTACCGTATGCCAGCGCGGCCACGGCCTGAGCGCCGCCCACCATATAGATCTCGTCCACGCCGCCGAGCTTGGCCGCCGCGAGCGTGTAGGGATTGATCAGGCCATCCTTTTGCGGCGGGGTCACCATGACCACGCGCTTGACGCCGGCGACCTTGGCGGGAATGGCATTCATAAGCACGGTAGAGGGATACTGCGCGCGGCCGCCCGGCACGTAGATGCCGGCCGCCGCGAGCGGGGTCACCTTAACGCCGAGCATCGTGCCGTCCGCACGCGTAGTAAACCAGCTCTGCTTGACCTCGCGCTGGTGGAACTCGCGAATCTGGCGTGCGGCCTTCTCGAGCGCGGCGACAAAGGCCGGATCGAGACCTTCGAGCGCGGCATCGATCTGCTCCTGCGGCAAACGGAAACTCTGCAGCTCAACGCCATCAAAACGCTGGCAGTAATCGCGCACCGCGACATCGCCGTTGGCGCGCACGTTGGCCACGATATCGCGGGCGGCGTCGACGATGTTTTGCGGCAGCACGCCCTTGCGGTTGAGCTGATTGGTAACGAGACGCTCACCGGGAGCAAGCTTGATGGTCTTCATATCGGTATCCCCTATCGGTCGAGGTTATGTTCGAAAAACGAGAGGCCGGGCGGCGGCACCGATCGGCCCGCCGCCCGTACGTTGGGGCGCCCGTGCGTGCTCGCGCTATTGTGCCGAGCCCGCAACGGGCTCAAAATGCTTGTCCTTCACGGCCGCCGCCAGGCGATCTGCCAGGTTACGCACGCGCGGATCCAGGCGCGCGGCACCCGGGTTGACAAAGAAGCGGGCCGTGCAGTCCATAATGCGACCGGTGATGACCAAGTCGTTGTCGCGCAGCGTGGCACCCGTGGCGGTAATATCCACGATGCGATCGGTCATGCCGACGATGGGGCCCAGCTCGATGTTGCCGTGCAGCGAGACGATATCGGCGTTCACGCCGCGCTCGGCATACCAGGCACTCGCGATGCGCGGGTACTTGGTTGCCACGCGAAGCGAACCGCGGCGGGCATAGTTGCGCTCGGCCTGACCGGCGCGCCATGCGGGCTCCGCCTCGATAAAGGTGCACAGGCCATAGCCCAGGTCGACCAGCTGCAGCAGGTTAAGGTCGGCCTCGATAAGCGAATCCCAGCCGCAGATGCCGCAATCGGCACCGCCGCAGCCCACAAAGGCGGGCGCGTCGCTGGGGCGCACGATGACAAACTCGATATCGCCGACCATGCCCTCGCCGGCACGCGTGTCGCGACCGCGCACAATCAGGTGACGGCCGGGGTCACGCAGTTCAGAGACGTCCAGACCCGCGGCCTCGAGCACGTCGAGCGTATCGGCCTTAAGCGAGCCCTTGGGCACGGCAATGCGCAGCGGGCCCTCGGCGCCACGGCCCGCGGCGTGATTGCCATCGGAAGCGGCGTCCTCGACCGAGGTGCGCGCGGCCTCCAGGCGCTCGAGCGAAAAGGCGAAGCCCGCCGCCGGCACCTCGATGCCGTCGCCAAATGCGCCGGTAAAGATGGAGTCGTAGCGACCGCCCGAGCCCACCGGATCGGGCAGGCCGCCGGCATAGGCCTTAAAGACCAGGCCCGTGTAGTAATCGAAAGAGTTCATGATGGAGAAGTCGAATGACAGCACCTGGGCGTCCTCGGGTGCCAGGCCCTCGACCAGGGCACGCAGCTCGCGCGTCAGCGGCGCGACGATACCGGCGGCCTCCAGCAGCGTGTCCACGCGGTCGAGCACCTCGGCACCGCCGTGCAGACGCGGCAGCTCGCTAATGGCGGCCTTGACGGCATCGGACTCGGCACTGGCAGCCACGCGGGCATCGAGGCCCACAAAGTCGTTGGCATGCACGCAGCGCAGGGCCTCGGCAGCCAGCTGGCGATTCTCGCATGCCGCGAGCAATTCCTTAAACGGACGCACGCTACCTGCGATAATGCGCGCATCGGGAAGTGCCAGCTCGCGTACGGCCTCGGCAACGAGCGAGACAATCTCAACATCGCCCGCGGTATCTCCCGCACCGATGAGCTCAAAGCCCAACTGCGTAAACTGACGCGAGCCACCGGCATTGCGCTGGCACTCGCGAACCACCGGCGCCTCGTAGCGAAGACGCAGAGGCAGGTCGGCCGCGCGCATGCGGGTCGAAACCAGGCGTACGATCGGCAGCGTGTTGTCGGGACGGACCACCAGCAGGCGACCGTCATCATCAAAGAGCTTAAACGGCGTGTCCGCAATGCGGCCGCCTTCCTCGAGCGAACCCTTGTCCTCGAGTAGCGGCGTCTCGACCGGAAGGTAATGATGCTCCCTAAAGCAGCCCTTCACCGTCAGCGCAATCTCCTCGCGCGCCTGAGCCTCCTCGGGCAATATGTCCCGGAATCCCCACGGTGTGGCCGTCATCTGGTGAGCCTCCTCATGCTGTATTTCGTATAGAACAGAAGACCGGCATAGCTCCGCCGGTCTTCTGGGTACTTTAGCATACTAGAGTGCTTGCGGGGGAAATCCGTCGCAGCCGCTCACGCCGTATTCATTTGGAAACATGGGGCAGATTGCCGCAGCCCAACCCCACCTAGGCGCCAATCGCACGACGATACTCTGCCATTACCTGCGCATCGGCAGCTGCGGGGTCGGCAAAATAGCGCCCGTCATAGGTCTCGGCCGAAACAACTCCGCGATAGCCGCGCGCCACCAGCCTATCCAGGTCAGCGCGCATATCGCGGTCGCCGTCACCCCAGGCAAGATGCGTCGTGCCATCTGCCGCAACATCGACAAAATGCACGTGGGCGACATCATCGCCAAGCAGATCGAAGTAATCGTCGATGGTATCCCCCGCCACCGCCATGGCGCCCATATCCAGACACGCCTTAAGTGCCGGATGATCAACTGCCTCGATCATGCGCTTCGTATCGGCCGCCGAGTTCACGATCATCGACTCAACCGGCTGTAGGGCTTCGAGCACCAGTCGCACGCCGCGTTCTCCCGCATGCTCGGCAATCGCACGCAGCATCGAGGCGCTGCGACCCCACGCGTCCTCGATCGGCTCGTTCAAAAATGCCCAGCCGCTCGAGACCATGACCTGCTCGGCTCCAAGTTCCGCCGCGATATCCACAACGTTCTTAAAGTACGCGAGCGTGCGGGCACGCGCCTCATTCCCGCGCGCCGCGATATTCCACGGCTTGGGGTTGTTCTGTTCGGGACAAAGTCCCACAATCCGAACTCCATACCGCTGCGACAGCTCCCGCACCTGCTCGAGCGAATCGTATCCATGGCAATCGACATACAGATGCATCGCCCCGGTCCAAAGCTCGCAACACGTGTAGCCCGAGGCCGCTGCCGAGGAAAAGAACTCCTCAAGGTCAAAATAACGATGGCTGATATTCATGACGGCAAGCTGCGGATACTCCATCTTGTCCACCTTTCGGCAAAAGGGCGCCGCAGCACAGTGTGCGCGACGCCCCCTCTTACATTGTTTTAATTATGACGGATGCCCTACTGAACACCAAGCACTCCAAAGAACGCGCCGGCGATACTCACGAGCAGGATCACGAGCATGATGAGCAGCGGATTCATCTTCTTCTTGAGCATGAGATAGACGATTCCAAACAGCCCCATCGTGACAAAGCCCGGGAAGATTCCATTGAGCAGCTCGGCGAGCGTCTGAGCGCCATCGCCCGCGCCGACCATGAGCGGAATGTCCACGGTGACCATCTCCATGGTCATAGCTCCGATCACCATGGCGCCCATGATAGAGGCCATCTTGACGATCGTGTCCATAATGCCCGATTCCTGGACCTTGCTGATCATGTCCGAGCCAAAGCGATATCCCACAAACGTCAGCAGGTAACGGATGATGTAGTGAGGGACGTTGAACACGAGCAGGAACAAAATCGGGCCAAGAATAGAGCCCTGCAGCGCCAGCGACGTGCCGACACCCGTTGCCAAAATTCGCAGTGTGCCCCAGTAGAAGGCATCGCCCACGCCGGACAGCGGTCCCATCAAAGCAAGCTTGACATTAGAGATCGCGCTCGTGTCAAAGCTATCGTCAGTAGCATTGACCTCTTCCATTGCGGCAGCAATGGACATGGGGAGCGTCGAGATGTACGGCGTGACGTTATAGAGCTCCATATGGCGCTTAAGGGCGGCCTTAAAGTCCGCATCCTGCGGATACAGCTTGCGCAGGATCGGCATAAGGGCCCACATAAAGCCGATATGGCCCATACGCTCGTAGTTCCAGGAATGCTCATAGGGAATCGAGCGCCAGAACAGTTTCTTAAGGTCTGCGCGGGAAATCAGCCCGTCGTAAGAAGACTCAAACTTAAAACTCATCGAACCCACTCCCAATCGCAGGATCCTCGGTTGCCACTGCGGGCTGCTCCGCCTTTTTCTTGTCACCCAAAACCGTCATCGCGACGACGATGATCGCGGCAAAGATCGCCACGCCCGTCGTGCTAATGCCAAAGTAGGCGACGAGGAAGAAGCCAGCGAAGAAGAACGGAGCCACCGTTTTGTTCATAATCATCTGCGCCAGCATCGCAAAGCCGAGTGCGGGCAAGAAGGCGGCGGCGACATCCATGCCGGTCTGAACGAAATCGGGGATGATGTTGAGCAGGCTGGCGACGGCATCGGCGCCAAAGAAGAATGCCAGGGGAATAATCAGCAGGCCGCACCAGCTCTGCGCATAACCGGCGATGAGCATGTTGCGTGTGATGGCCTTGGTGTCTCCGTCCTCGACGTTTTTGTCGATACGGTGCACCAGCAGTAGCATCACCGGCTGGCCCAGGGCCGTATCGAGCGCCAGGACGATCGTTGCGATGGGAATGCCCAGGGTCAGGGCCGCCGAAGCGTCCGCACCGGCCTGCATGGCAAGCGACACGCCCAGGATGGTTCCGGAAATCGTATCGGGCGGGTTATACGCACCGACCGAGATGGCGCCGACCATGGCAAGCTCCATCGTGGCGCCCATGATCGTGCCGGTCACCATGTCGCCCATGACAAGGCCAACCAGAGGTCCGAGCACGATCGGGCGCTGGAGGTAGCTCGTGCCCGTCAGCCACTCGGAATAACCCAAAAGGGCAATAAGGAAAATCAGGATTGTCTTGATAACCATAATGGCCCCTAACCGATGACCTTCGCGGCGTCAGTCTTCGCATCTGCCGGAATCATCTGAATGAACAGCTCGTAGCCCTCGCCGAGCAGCTCTTTGACGTATGCCTCGTTTTCGGGCGTGAGAAATACGCTCGTCGAGACCTGGCGGGCATCCTCACTAAAGGCAACATTGCCGAGGTTGATCTTCTTGACGCCCATCGCCTTGGCGACGGCACCGGCCTGCTGGATCGTCTCGCAAACCACAAAGAGCTTGTACTTGTCGGTCACACCGCTCTGAAGCGCCTTGACGGCGTCCTCGGTATTTTTGACAACGACCTTGCATCCCTCAGGCTTTGCAAGGGAAAGGGCCTGCAGGCGAAGCTTGTCATTGAGGACCGTGTCGCTCACCAACAGGATGCAGTCGGCACCCAGAGCCGAGGTCCAGCTAACGGCAACCTGGCCGTGAAGCAGTCGATAGTCCACGCGAATCATCTGAATCATGGTGTGCTCCTAGCGATTAAAACTCGTCGAGTTCGGCCTGCCCCAGCAGGTCGTTGACATACTTGACCTTAGTGTCGTCCGCCTCGACGATCTGGCGAATGGCCTCATCGATCGGGGTGGAATCGGACACGAACAGCAGCTGAATAAGGAGTGGCAGGTTCATATTGGTCACCAGGTGCGTGTTGGGGCGCGTCTGGACGATCTTGGTGAACTCGTTGTTGACGCTGCCGCCAAAGAGGTCGGTGCAAACGACAACCTCATCGTCCGCGGCAAAGTCGTCCAGAATCGCTGCGGCCTCCTTGACCAGGTCCTCGTTTCCGTCGACATACATAGACAGCGCATGGACGTTTTCGCGCTCGCCGGAGAGCAGGCCGATGCTCTCGACGATTCCAGACGCGAAATGAGCATGGGACGCCACGATAAACTGCCTCATTCGATTCCCCTTTCTTGCGAATTTCGGCATAAAAATGCCCGGACGCATGCGCCCGGGCAGGGTGCTTCTTAAATGAGTGGTTAACTATTAGTAGTCGAACTGGTGATAGTAACGACGGTAGTTGAGGTTGTGCTTGGTGACCGTCTCGTAGTAAGCGGCAAGGCGATCGGTGATCAGCGAGGAGAGAATCCACGGAGACACGATGACGCGGAACTCGTCGTCAAGGCCGGGGATCGCGAACTCGGCGGTGTCGATGATGTTGATGTCGGTGTCGCCGGTCACGCCGCGGGTCAGGAACGCGCGGACGCGCTCGTCGAGCTTGCGGTTCTCGTCCTCGCCCATGAACAGGAACACGGGGACGCCGGGCTCCACGAGCTCGAGGGTGCCGTGGAAGAAGTCGGCCGAGGTGATGTAGCGGGTGCGCTTCCACTGCATCTCCTCGAGGATGCACATCGAGAACAGGATAGTCTCGCCCCACAGGGCGCCGGAGCCGATGAACATGGTGTAGGGGGCCAGGGCGTACTTCTTGGCGAGCTCCTCGGCGCGCGGCTCGAAGCGCTTGCGGATATCGAGCATGTCCTTCCAGATGTCCTTGGTCTGCTCGATGAACAGGTCGAACTTGGGGAAGCAGCCGCGGCGGTTGAGCAGGCGCAGGCCGAAGCAGTCGGCGAGGTAGTAGCCCTTCTCGCAGCCGCCCGAACCATGGTCAGAAGCCATGGCGACGCAGTTCTCGGCGCCGACAGCCTGGCCGATGAGACCCTCGGGCTTGGTCATGGCGTAGACGCGGACGCCCATGTCCTTCATCTTCTTGACGGCCTCGAGGACCTCGGGGGTGGTGCCGGACTCGGAGGCGGTGAGCACGACGGACTTCTCGGTCATGCGCTTGTGGCCGGAGACGTTCCACTCGGCGGCGTGGATCAGGTAGACCTCGAGGTCGCGGTCGCCGAACTTGTTCATGAGGTACTCGAGCTGCATGAGCTCGTCCCAGGTGCCGCCGACGCCCATCAGGAACACGGCGTCGTAGCCCTCGTCGGCGACCTTGTCGGCGAGCGCGGTCATCTTCTTGCCGGCCTCGTAGACGTTCTTGCCGTCCTCGACGTAGCCCTCCTGGCTAAAGTGCATGATTTCGATCTTCTCGGTTTCCTTCATGGCTTTTCCTTTCTGTTCTGCACGCGAATCTATACATCGCGTTTCTTTTCGATACCAATTATAGACATACACCTAACGTGTTTTTAATACCACTTTTCAATCTGCTCCAATCCTCGGTGAACGGTCGAAATTCTCTGGTGAGTGGTATTAATTTAGAATTGAATGTATAGCTAACACCGCCGACGCCTCCCTTGTGCGACAAAGAACAGCGTTCCCACCAGCGCAATAATGGTCGATGCCCCAAACAGCACCGCCTGGACGCCCAAAGCCTCCGCTAAAAACGGAGCCGCCAGCAGCGGCAGCACGCCGGCGCTCATCAGGCCAAAACGCACAAAGCCGGTAATGCGCCCCAGGTATTTGATGTCGGCGCGCTCCTGAATCAAGATCATCTGCAGAGGTTCTAGGAATCCCCAGGCCATACCGTTAATCGCCTGACCGATAATCGCGACCCCCAGCATATCGGTGCCCACGTACACCATGGACCCAATGCCCACGGCCATGAGCGCGCCGAGCAGCAATCGCAGGTTGACATGGCGAGCAGAAAGCTTGGTCAGGATGAACGCACCCACCGAGGAAGTAAGGCCCACGACCGAGGACAGCCAGCCCAACCAGACGATATCCACGTTGAGCACATCACGGTAGAACAACGACTCCAGCGAATCGAACGCGCCAAACGCAAAGAAACCCAAAAAGCCCGAGATAAAGATGAGGCGCAGGTCGTGATCGCGAAACGTAAGTCGCGCACCCTCGGCCATGCCGCCCAGAATACCGCCCTTCGGCTTCTCCCCTTTTGCGGGAACAACGCACTCGTGACAGCCCAAGGAGAGCACAGCCGCCACACCCATCATGCCCGCCATGAGCAGATAGACCGATTGCGTGGCAAAACAGCTCACGATGGCACCACCGAGCAGCGGGCCAGCGGTATAGGCGATATTGCTGTAGAACACCATGAGACCGTTCACGCGGGTGCGGCCCTCGGTGGTCGACTCCAGGTATCCCGGAAACGCATGCGTGCAGGTGTTGATAAAGCCGCCCGCAAGTCCCAAGACGCACGCGGCAAACACAAGCCCGGGGACAGACAACGGCGCTAACCCCACGCCAAGCGATAGCACTGCCGTAATCACGCACGTCACAAACGACGTCCGGCGCGGTCCAAAGCGATCGATGACCGAGCCCGACACCATATTGCCCGCCGACGTCATAAGATTGCGCACGAGCGTAATGGCAGCAACCAAAAAGGCCGTGCCGGCCAGATCATACGTGGCCGCACCGATAAGCCCCAAAAAGTAGACTGCGTTGTTGGCGCACCACTGCAGGGACTCAATGAGAATCAGCCTGACCTCTGCCGGCGTCAGGCGCATTGCTTCGCGATCCTTCGCGAACATACGGACTCCTTCTATACAAAAAGGGGATGGAGGGCATAGGCCTGCTCCATCCCCTTTCCAGGTTGCAACGAAAATCTATGCAGCCGGGCCCTTACGCCAGCACGCCGCAGAACGCGCCGATGATGCCCACGACCATGGTGGCAACGATCAGCACCATGGGGTTGATCTTCTTGGACAGCAGCCAGTAGTACAGCCAGAAGGCGATCATGCCGAGCATGCCGGGCATGATGCCGTCCAGGATGTCCTGGAGGGTCTGGGCGTCGTCGCCCGAGCCGATGGCCACCGGGATGCTGGCCCAGAACATGTCCTTGCACATGGCGCCCACGACCATGACGCCCACGATTCCCACGCAGGTCATGATCTTCTGCATGAGGCCGGTCCTCTGGGCCTCGTCCAGGAAGCCCACGCCCAGCTCGTAGCCCTTGACGGCGCCCCAGATGCGCAGCGCGAAGCCGGGGACGTTGTAGATGAGCAGGAAGGCGATGGGGCCGAAGGGGTTGCCGGCCTGGCACAGGCTGATGCCCACCGCGGCGGCGACCACGCGCAGCGTCGACAGGAAGATGGAGTCGCCGATGCCGGACAGCGGGCCCATGAGGGCGGCCTTGACGTCGTTGACGCTCTCGGGCTCGATCTCGCCGCGGGCGACCTTCTCCTCCATGGCCATCGCGATGCCGCCGACGAACGGGGCGAACTGGACGGTGATGTTGAAGAACGCGCAGTGGCGGTGCAGGGCCTCGGCGTAGTCGTCGGGGCGGCCGGCGTAGATCTTCTTGAGCATGTTGGCGACCATCAGGCAGAAGGCGATGTTCATCTGCTTGTAGTAGGTCCAGGAGAACTCCATGCCCAGGGCGCCGACGTTGACGGCGCTCTTGACGAGGTCGGAGCGTGTGATCTTGTTCTCGGGACTAGAAGTCATCGTCCTCATCCCCTTCCGCGGAGAGCTGGGGCTGGGCTCCGCCCAGGCCGAGCAGGTCGAACTTGTCGATGCCGATGATGATGGCGATCAGGGCGACGCCCAGGACGGGCACGTTGGCGTAGGAGCACAGCAGGAAGCCCAGGAAGTAGAAGGGCACGAGCTGCTTGGTGAGCACCAGGCGGCCGAGCATGGCGAAGCCCATGGCCGGCAGGATGTTGGCGGCAACGCCGAAGCCGTCGATCACAAAGGTCGGGATGAAGTCGAGCAGGCCCTGGATGGCGTCGGAGCCCAGGTAGAATGCGCCGCCGCACAGCAGGAAGTACTCAAGGCAGCCAAAGAGGCCCATGCTCCAATGTGCCGCGTAGATACCCTTGAGGTTGCCCTTGGCAGCGCACTTGTCAGCAATGTCAACAATGATCGAGAATCCAGCATCCGTAATGTTGCCGATCGTCAGCGAAAGGACGGCGATGGGCATGGCGAGCGCGATGGCCGTCTCGGTACCCTGACCGAGCTGAATGGCAAACGCGCAGGCGAGCACGCCGCCGACGGTTTCGTTAGGCGGCACGTAGGCGCCGATGGAGATCGAGCCCATGAACAGCAGCTCAAGGCTGGCGCCAACGGCAAGGCCGGTCTGCAGGTCCCCCAGCACCAGGCCAACGAGCGGGCACAGGACGATGGGGCGGAACGCGTAGAGGGTGCCGAGCTGGTAGTCGAGGCATCCAAACGCTCCGACTAAGCCGACGAGGATTGCTTGGACAAGCATAATTCCTCCCAATAAGGAATCTCGAACCGTCGTCCCTCCCGTCACGCGCGTTGTTGATATCAATTCCGGGAGTTCGATTACACGGCTCGAAGCGTACCTGGTGTGCTGCTAACACCTATGCCAGGCACAAACGATTTGATACCAATTATAGATATGCAGGTTCTTACTATTTAATACCACTCGCTCAGCGGGGTGTTTTTTACCGTAAACGGCAGACGTATCCCGTCAGGCGCGCTCTTTATTTCGATGGCTGACAAGCGCCACCAGAAAGCCATCGCCAAAGGCATCGGATGCCAAATTGGCCACAATCACCAAAACGATAATCGCCGCGCCCAAAAACTCGTTCCAGCGAAAGACCTCGCCAAAGAGGAGCGCCGACCAGCAGGGGGCGAGCACGACCTCGCTCATGCAAACCAAGTTGGCCGCAAACGCGTTGGTGCGCGCAATCCCCTTGGCATACAGCACGCTCGCAAGGCCGCTGCAAAAAAGGCCATGCACCAGCATAAGCCCCCACTCAAATGGTCTCACGGAGTCTAGGGCGCCGGCAAAATAGACGATCGGCAGCATCGAGATACCGCAGGAGATAAGCGAGGACACCATGGGCGACGCATCGGGGCGAGAGTTCAAAAAGAAACACAGCCCAAAGGTAGCGCCCGAAATGACCGCAAGCAGGTTGCCGAGCATGCCCTCGGCACTCAAATCGCCTAAAAAGAAAAGTCCCATACCTGTAAAAGCAACCACCACGGAGGCAATCTTCGCAGGCGAGGGCAACGTGCGAGTTGCGAGCGATTGATACACGATAACGAAAATCATCGAGGTGTACTGCAGAACAATCGCGTTGCCGACCGTCGTGAGCTGGTTGGCAAAGTTAAACGTGGTGCCCGTCACGAAGTTGCAGACGGCCACAAGGACAATAAGACGGCTGACGCGGAGGACGGGCCTGCCGACGAGCAGGATAAAGAGCGCCATAAATATTGCCGTAACGGCACCGATCAAAAGAGCCGACTGCGAATTGGCGCGAACGAGGATGCCAATAAAACTCCACAAGAGCGCCGTGCCAAATAGATACATCGCCCCGCTCACGCCATTATCGGGTGGATTGTCAGATCGAATCACGAAGCACCTCCAGCTAGCTTTCGGTAATAAAAAACGGCGACCGCAATGGGTCGCCGTTTCCCTTGGGGGCAGAATAGAACGCAGGAGCCTACGCCAGCACGCCGAAGAACGCGCCGATGATGCCCACGACCATGGTGGCAACGATCAGCACCATGGGGTTGATCTTCTTGGACAGCAGCCAGTAGTACAGCCAGAAGGCGATCATGCCGAGCATGCCGGGCATGATGCCGTCCAGGATGTCCTGGAGGGTCTGGGCGTCGTCGCCCGAGCCGATGGCCACCGGGATGCTGGCCCAGAACATGTCCTTGCACATGGCGCCCACGACCATGACGCCCACGATTCCCACGCAGGTCATGATCTTCTGCATGAGGCCGGTCCTCTGGGCCTCGTCCAGGAAGCCCACGCCCAGCTCGTAGCCCTTGACGGCGCCCCAGATGCGCAGCGCGAAGCCGGGGACGTTGTAGATGAGCAGGAAGGCGATGGGGCCGAAGGGGTTGCCGGCCTGGCACAGGCTGATGCCCACCGCGGCGGCGACCACGCGCAGCGTCGACAGGAAGATGGAGTCGCCGATGCCGGACAGCGGGCCCATGAGGGCGGCCTTGACGTCGTTGACGCTCTCGGGCTCGATCTCGCCGCGGGCGACCTTCTCCTCCATGGCCATCGCGATGCCGCCGACGAACGGGGCGAACTGGACGGTGATGTTGAAGAACGCGCAGTGGCGGTGCAGGGCCTCGGCGTAGTCGTCGGGGCGGCCGGCGTAGATCTTCTTGAGCATGTTGGCGACCATCAGGCAGAAGGCGATGTTCATCTGCTTGTAGTAGGTCCAGGAGAACTCCATGCCCAGGGCGCCGACGTTGACGGCGCTCTTGACGAGGTCGGAGCGTGTGATCTTGTTCTCGGGACTAGAAGTCATCGTCCTCATCCCCTTCCGCGGAGAGCTGGGGCTGGGCTCCGCCCAGGCCGAGCAGGTCGAACTTGTCGATGCCGATGATGATGGCGATCAGGGCGACGCCCAGGACGGGCACGTTGGCGTAGGAGCACAGCAGGAAGCCCAGGAAGTAGAAGGGCACGAGCTGCTTGGTGAGCACCAGGCGGCCGAGCATGGCGAAGCCCATGGCCGGCAGGATGTTGGCGGCCACGCCGAAGCCAGCAAGGACAAAGGGCGGGATGAAGTCGAGCATGCCCTGGATAGCGTCAGCACCCAGATAGAACGACAGCGAGCACAGCAGGAACGCCATGATGACACCGGTGGAACCGATCAGGAAGTGCATCGCATAGACACCCTTAAGGTTGCCCTGGCCGGAGAAGACATCAGCGCGGTCAACCAAGATCGGCAGGGCGGCGTTGAGGATGTTCTTGATGGCAAGGCACAGCGTGGCGATGGGCATAGCGAGCGCGATGGCTGCCTCGGTGCTCTGGCCCAGCTGGATAGCGAAGGCACAGGCGAGCACGCCGCCGATCGTCTCATCAGGCGGCACGTAGGCGCCGATGGAGATCGAGCCCATGAACAGCAGCTCCAGGCTCGCACCGATCGCAAGACCAGACTGCAGGTCCCCCAGGACCAGGCCCACGAGCGGGCACAGGACGATGGGGCGGAACGCGTAGAGCGTACCGAGCTGGTAGTCGAACTTACCAAATGCGGCGATAAGTCCGATGAGGATTGCTTGGGTAAGCATATATCCCCCTTTCCATATAGGACACTACGAAGAGCTCAGACTCTTCGAATTCAAACGCCTAGAGCACGCTGGCGCAGTCAACCTTGGGGTCATCGGCCAGGGGTCGAATCTCGACTTCAATGCCACGATCCAGCATCTCGCGCACATCGGCTTCCTCGGTCGCGGTCAGGAAGATCTGACGAGAGACCTGACGAGCGTCGGGACGCTTCTCGTCCTTGGGCTTGGTGTTGCCCAGGTTGACCGACTTGATCTGCGGGCAGCCCTCAACAAGCTGCTTTGCCTCAGCGATGGTGGCGACGCAGATGATCATCTTGTATTTGTCAGTCACGCCCGAGTTAATGGCCTCGATGGCATTCGCCATATCCTTGATGACGAGCTTGCAGCCGGCAGGCTTGCCCATCTTGAGCGTCGTCTTCCACACCGGGTCGTTAGCAACCTTATCGCCCACGCAGAAAATGCAGTTGGAGCCGAGGCCCTGAACCCAGGAAACTGCGACCTGGCCATGAAGCAGGCGATGGTCAACGCGGAGTAGCTGAATCATAATGTGACCCCCCAAAGGTCTTGCGCCGTCTTACGGCATGTCAATAGGTGCTGCGGATTAGAACTCTTCTTCCTCGTCGTCATCGACCAGCAGGTCGTTGACAAACTTCACGCGCGTATCGTCCGCAGCGACGATGGCACGAATCGTCTCCTCAACCGGCGCCGACTCGTCAGAGAACAGCAGTTGGATGAGCAGAGGAAGGTTCATGTTGGTAACGAGGTACGTGCGGGGACGCGTCTGGACGATCTTGGTGAACTCGTTGTTGACGCTGCCGCCAAAGAGGTCGGTGCAGACAACGACATCATCGTCGGCAGACATGCCCGCCAGCAGTTTTTGGGCCTCCTCGGCCACGTCCATGCGGCCATCGACGAACATCGAAAGATCGTGGACGTTGTCACGAGCGCCCGAGAGCAGCTCGACGCTCTCCTTGATGCCGGTAGCGAAGTGCGCATGGCTGGCGATGATGTACTGTCTCATTCTGTGTTCCTCTCAATAGCCCGGCACGTTCCCGCACCCGTTTTCTTTAGTAGTCGAACTGGTGATAGTAGCGACGATACTTGAGGTTGTGCTTGGTGACCGTCTCGTAGTAGCGAGCCAGGCGGTCGGTCACGAGCACCGTCAGAATCCACGGGGAGACGATGACGCGGAACTCGTCGTCAAGGCCGGGGATCGCGAACTCGGCGGTGTCGATGATGTTGATGTCGGTGTCGCCGGTCACGCCGCGGGTCAGGAACGCGCGGACGCGCTCGTCGAGCTTGCGGTTCTCGTCCTCGCCCATGAACAGGAACACGGGGACGCCGGGCTCCACGAGCTCGAGGGTGCCGTGGAAGAAGTCGGCCGAGGTGATGTAGCGGGTGCGCTTCCACTGCATCTCCTCGAGGATGCACATCGAGAACAGGATAGTCTCGCCCCACAGGGCGCCGGAGCCGATGAACATGGTGTAGGGGGCCAGGGCGTACTTCTTGGCGAGCTCCTCGGCGCGCGGCTCGAAGCGCTTGCGGATATCGAGCATGTCCTTCCAGATGTCCTTGGTCTGCTCGATGAACAGGTCGAACTTGGGGAAGCAGCCGCGGCGGTTGAGCAGGCGCAGGCCGAAGCAGTCGGCGAGGTAGTAGCCCTTCTCGCAGCCGCCCGAACCATGGTCAGAAGCCATGGCGACGCAGTTCTCGGCGCCGACAGCCTGGCCGATGAGACCCTCGGGCTTGGTCATGGCGTAGACGCGGACGCCCATGTCCTTCATCTTCTTGACGGCCTCGAGGACCTCGGGGGTGGTGCCGGACTCGGAGGCGGTGAGCACGACGGACTTCTCGGTCATGCGCTTGTGGCCGGAGACGTTCCACTCGGCGGCGTGGATCAGGTAGACCTCGAGGTCGCGGTCGCCGAACTTGTTCATGAGGTACTCGAGCTGCATGAGCTCGTCCCAGGTGCCGCCGACGCCCATCAGGAACACGGCGTCGTAGCCCTCGTCGGCGACCTTGTCGGCGAGCGCGGTCATCTTCTTGCCGGTCTCGTAGAGCGCCTTGCCGTCCTCGAGGTAGCCCTCCTGGTCGAAATGCATGATCTCGATCTTCTCGGTTTCCTTCATTTGTCTCTCCTTTCTGGGGGTTGTTTCCACATCCCCCGTGCCAACGGGCATCAAAACCCGCTTACATTCCGTAACACTCAGCCGCTTTGGCCTTAAGCGCATTGACTGACTCTTCGTAGCCCTCTGCCTTGACCTCCATTTGCTTGGAGACGGCATCGAGATACGGGTGCACATCCCATGACTTCAGGCGCTCGGCGATCATTGCCGCAATCGTCTGGAAGAACACAAGATTGGGAATTGCGCTGAGCAGCGGAGCCACCTGAGGCACCGCAACCTCGTGAGCCCTACCCCTGGGATGGGCCGTGAGCAGCACCGTTTTTGCCGTAACGTTCGACAGCGCATCGGCGATATTTGCCAGACGCTCCGACCCTTGTGGATCGTCGACGATAAACACCAGGTAGCCTGGGGTTATCTGCATCTCGGGACCGTGAACGAACTCCTCGCCCTCGTGATGCATAGCCGGAATCTTGATGGTCTCGCTCAGCTTGAGCGCCGCCTCTTCGGCAACGCCATAGTTGGGGCCGTTGCCGACGACCATGGCGGGTATGTGCTCAGAAAGCTCGAGCATGTGGTCTTGGACATATGCCTCGGCGGTCTTGCACATCACGGCATTGCCCTGGATAGCCTCGCGCAGGTCGTCAAGACGCTGGGCAACGCCCTCGGCGTCAATCGTTCCGCGCGCTTGGCCACCGTAAATGCCAAAGAGCACCAGGTACTCAACGAGAACCTCGACGCCCAGAGTCACAAAGTCCACCGACTCGACGCCCACGCCGTAGTCGAGAACGATATCAGCGTGTTCCTTAATAGGCGCTTCGACGTTTGCCGTGAGTGCAACTGCAGGCATATCGTGCGCGCGCATGTAATCGAGCGCCGCGATCGTGTTGGTCGAGTAGCCACTCTGGGAGACGGCGATGTTGAGCGCATGCTGAGGATAGGTGTGCTCAAAATCGACAAAGGCCTCGGGCGTCACAACGGACACCTGCATCTGCAGCGCATCCTGCAGATAATCGCGGGCGCAATCGGCTGCATGGCGGGACGAACCCGAAGCAACGATGCGCAGTGCGCTAAAGGAACCAGACTGGAAAATATCTACGAGCTGGCATACAAGCTCAGACGAACGCTCAAGGTTCTCACCCATACGCACGTGGGCGAGTTGAACGTAATCGAGCATTTTCATCGTCTCACCTCGTAACAAATCATTAGTATTTGATACCAATCACAGTTACAGGTTACGGCTTTTTGATACCTCTTTGTCGATTAATTTATCCCCATCGGCGAACGGTCGATTTTGAGCCATGTAAGGTTGTATATACGGCTGACCCAACGATCAAAACTGGTTAGCTTCCCAGCTGTTATTCACAAAACTCCAGCTAGTACGTATAGGTATATCCACCCGCATCACCGCGGTTAAACGACTTGACGTATTCGATTGCCTGCCCGCTTGCATCGAAGCTCACGCACTCCAGCGTCAAGGCAAGATCGCCCTGCTCCAGTCCAAGCAGACCGGCATCTCGCGCGCCCAGCGCTTCGATATCGAGCTTTTCCTGTGCCATGACCGGCTTTCGGCCCAGCATCTCATAGGTCTCGTACAAACTGAAAACCGACACGTCGATCTCTTCGATTGTTGGGAACAGCAGGCAGGGAATCAGCGCCATCTCAATCGATACGGGATCGCCGTTAATGCAGTTCAAACGTCGAATGGAATAGAGCAGGTCGTCCTCGGCAATGCCAAATAGGTCAGCGTAGTATGGCCCCGCATAACGCTTGGAGCGCGCCAGAATGCGGACGGACGGTTCGCCGCCCGAGGCGCGAACCGATTCACGGAAGCCGCCCGTACGCTCAAACGTAACGGGCACCTTCTGTGCCACGAAGGCACCCTTTCCGCGGACACGGCGAATCTGGCCGCGACGAACTAGCTCGTCCACGGCACTCCGGATAGTCAGGCGTGTCGTGCCAAACTCCTCGGCAAGCTCATTTTCGGACGGAATCATCGAACCCGTGGGGTATATTCCGCGCTCGATACGCTCCTCAATGCGACGTCGAATGCGTATATAAACCGGGGTGGCATCTACTGTTTCAGCCATTGTTCACCTGCCACGCTCCTCATGCCGTTCTTTTCGCCGTTGTCGGCAAAGCGGAACTTTGTAGGCAAAATCACCGATTTACAATGCTCCACAAAACGCATGTCCTTATCAAATTCGATCGTGCTCTCATAGAACACCGGCGTTCCCTCTTCTTGCTGGAGTAGCTCGGCCTCTTCGGCGTTCAAGCGCGAGATGGAGATATGCTCACGTCCATGCTCAACACGCACGCCACCTTCTTTGAGCAAGACATCGTAAAGACTCTCACACTCAAAATCGTGCTCGGGAAGCGATGGACACAGGGACAGGTTAACGTGAGCCGTCTCGATTGATGCCGGCTCGCCCTCAATAAGTCGAACGCGCTGCATGCGAAGCAAAGGAGCGTCTACGGCAACCCCAAGCTTGTCGGCAAGTGTCTCATCCGCCTCGAGAGTCTCGGTGGAAACCAAGCGAGAAGAGGGGTGCAAGCCTGCAGTCCGCACGGCATCGGAAAAGTTATACGTCTCCTGGAAGATATTGAGCGGTTTGGGAGGACACACATACGTACCCGATCCGCGGCGGCTTTCGAGCGTTCCGCACGAAATGAGCCGCATAATACCGGCGCGCAACGCCGTACGCGAAACGCCAATCTCTTCACACAGCACGCGCTCGGCCGGCAGACGATCGCCGCCGCCGAGCTGATAGTGCTGGATATACCAAAGAATTCCCTCAACAGCACGATCTTTGGGGGGAATTGCATAAGATTCGCCTGCCATTGCACAGACTCCTCATTCAGAAACGTATGCCGCCAAAATTAGGCCAGACCACCCATGGCATCAAATTCGGCCTTGATCTTCTCGGCGACATTCCGATACGACTTATACAGGCTTGAATCGCGTTTGACTTCATCGGTCATAACGGGAATCTCTAGTTTGGAAACCTCGTCTTTTCCCGTCTGAACCGCCACAACAACGCCCATACCAAGACACATATTACGCTTGGCTGCGTTCATTTTTGCCGCCTTAGCGGGATTTGCCAGAATACGCTGGGCAAATTCCTGTTTAGAGACCGCTTCATCGGCCTCCGGATCGCCCGCCTCGGCTACTTCGCACTGAAGCACGTCCGCATAGTCAAAAATCTTTGGCTCTGCACCGCGCTGATGTACGGCCCACTTGCGGCGCGTGGCATCCTGGTAGATAGCCGGCAAAAATGTAAACCGCGGCGGGTCCAAAATCGTATCCGTGATGGTAAACACATCGGGATCAAAGGCATCCTGCGGGTTTTTCTTCTTGAACAGCCCCATATCAGCCTCCCGTACTAGCATTAAACAACTCAAGGCGAATATAGCACCAATTTCAAGGTACCGCCCCACCCTATCGGTGCGCGGCGTCTATGGCTCGCCCAGCGGAAAAGTTTACGGACGAGGGCCGGGGTGCCTGCTTTGTTTTGAGAAGTGGGCTTCGCGAACTTCTCAAAACAAAGCAGGCACCCCGGCCCCGCCGGCAAATAGCTGACGCTCCGCATACAATCTATGCAAACAAACAAGTGCGCTTAGCTATATTCGGTAAGGTCAAGCACGCTGTCCTTAACGATAAGCGCCGGCTCCAGAACGACCTCTTCGGCACGTCTACCGCCCCTACCGGCAAGACGCTTGGACATGCAGCCAAAAGCATGCTCCGCAAGGACACCAGGGTCCTGCTCAATCGCGGTCAGCGCCGGCTCAAAGAGAACGTCGGCCGCCGAGTTGTCATAGCTTACCACCGAGATATCGCCCGGGATGCTCTTACCCATCTCGTGCAAGCGCTTAAGCAGACCGAGGGCAATGTTATCCGAGCTTGCGAACACGGCGGTGGCGTCAGTTGCGAGCACCGCCTCCGAGGCCTCGTAGGCGCTCGGAATGTAGTACTCGCTCTCAAACTCCAAACGTGCGTCGATCGGCAGGCCAACCTCGCGCAGCGCACGCTCGTAGCCGGCAAGACGCTTACGACCCGTATTGGAACGGCGCGCATTAACCAAGCAGGCAATACGACGGTGTCCTTGCTCGATCAAGTAGCGGGTAGCCATGTAGCCACCCATCTCGTGGTCGAACATCACCTTGTCGCACTCGAGTCCCTCAATGGCACGGTCGACCATTACCGCCGGAATGGGCAGATGGCTGACTTCTTCGCGCAGGGCGCGGTCGTCGGAGAACTCGTCACCCACTACCAGAAAGACGCCGTCGACGCCGCGCGTCACCAGCTGGCGCAGCAGCTCAAGATCGTCGTCGGCACTTCCACCCGAGCTGGTAATAAAGAGCGCATAGCCATCCTCGCGGCAGCGCTTTTCCAAGCTGCCGGCGAGCGAGGCAAAAAAGCGGCTCTCGATATTGGGAACGATAAGGCCCAGCGTGCGTGACTCGCGCATGACCAGGCTGCGCGCGATCTGGTTAGGGACATAGTGGTTGCGCGCCGCGACCTCCTTGATGAGCTTGCGGTTTTCTTCCGAGATGCGGCAGGGCCGATTATTGAGAACAAGCGAGACCGACGAGGGGGAAAGCCCCACCTCCTGGGCAATCTGCTTGAGAGTAACTTTGTTGCCCATCTCGCTCCTTCCGAGTATTCGCGCAATCCCTTGAAAGTATAGCGACCGTCCCTCTACCTCGATGATAAACACTTTACCAATCCGGTAGACGGCTGTTTTATCGCCGCCAGCGCACCAAATCTGTCCGGGTGGGGTATATTGCAATCGATTGATGACAACGACCACCAAAAGGCGGATATTCGTATGCACGAGAACGACTTTTTTAACGAGGACCTGCTGTGCGCGCTTGCTGGCGTTGCCGGCGAGGACAACGTGCTGATGAGCGAGCCCATGCGCGAGCACACCACGTTTAAAATCGGCGGCCCGGCCGACGTCTTTGTCACGCCCGATACCGAGCAGAGCCTCGTCGCCACGCTCGATACCTGCTATCGCTGCGATCTGCCCCTCACCATCGTGGGCAACGGCTCCGACTTGCTCGTCGGTGACAAGGGCATCCGCGGCGTCGTCGTGGCGCTTGGCGAGGGCCTCTCCGACATTACGGTCAACGGCACGCACGTCACGGCAGCAGCCGGCGCCTTGCTTTCCGATGTCGCCGCGGCGGCAGCCGAGGCCGGTCTCACCGGCATGGAGCCCATCTCGGGTATCCCCGGATCGGTCGGCGGCGCCTGCTACATGAACGCCGGCGCCTACGGTGCCTGTATGGCCGATGTGCTGGAGTCTGTGCGCGTCTACAAGCCCGCCCGCATGCTCGACGACGGCACCCGCGGCATCGGCAGCATCATCGAGTTCGATGTCGACGAGCTTAACCTGGGCTATCGCAAGAGCCGCATCGCCGACGACGGCTTTACCGTGCTTTCGGCCACCTTCAATCTCGCCCCGGGCAACGCCGCGATGATCAAGGCCGACATGGACGACTACCGCCAGCGCCGCGAGGACAAGCAGCCGCTCGACATGCCGAGCGCCGGCTCCACCTTCAAGCGCCCCGATGGCTACTTTGCCGGCAAGCTCATCATGGATGCCGGCCTGCGCGGCCATGCTGTCGGCGGCGCGCAGGTGAGCGAAAAACACTGCGGCTTCATCGTCAACGCCGACCACGCCACCGCCGCCGACGTCGACGAACTCATCTGCGACATCCAAGCCAAAGTCAAAGAGCAGTTCGACGTAGACCTAGAACCCGAAGTCCACCGAGTCGGCGAATTTTTATAGCCCGCTCGCCGCGGTCCACTTTAATTAATAACGGGACAAGTGACGTAGCTCACTTGTCCCGTTTTCATTTATTTGCGAAGAACATCGGCCATCCGCAGGATTGAAATCATCGACCGATAAGTGAGTTCCACCTTTTCGCCCGCAAGCAGTCGTTTCGAGCCAATCTCATCTAGCCCCACAAGGCGAGAAAACAGCAAGCTACTCATCGTGCCCTCGTCAATTGATTCCTTTATGGTCTTCAAAACGTCCGTATCATGAAGCGACGCCGAGCTGTAGGGGGCAACACGAGCGGAACTCTCAATTAACGACGAGACAAAAGGATGGAGATGCTTTGGACATAGTCCGTCAAACACCACATCCCCATTGTCATCCGAGCCGACCAGGCGCCAACTATAATGATCGACCCAGTCGTCTCCGTCATATATGGTGTCCATGAGCAACTTCCCGTCTAGAGAGAAACCTGTTTGAACATCGGGGCGCAAGACCGCAATCCATCTAGGACCCGCAGCAGCTCCGACCCAACGCACCACACGACAATTGTATATTGCGACTATTTTAGATCTACATGATCAGTTCGAGTTCGCAACAAGGCGATTATTGCAGCTAGGTTATATTTCATTTTCCACTTTGATGAGCCGTCGGCTCCAAATTCCAAAACCGAAGTCCACGGAGTCGATAATTTTATTTAAAAAGAAGGCCCCGAAAGGGGCCTTCGCCATCTTTATATCAGACAACCAGTCCGGTGTATCGCGCTTTGAACCCGGAAGGTCCGGGACTGCGGGCGAGGCATAAGGTTGGTCGCGAGTTCCGCACGCAAAGAAGGCCACTTAATGTGGCCTTCGTCTTGCGCAGGACTGTAGAGCAGGCAACCTTATGCCTCGCCCGCAGTCCCGGACCAACCAGCTTCAAGCCGCAGTTACGACAGCGCAATACCGCCGAGCCAGCCCCAACGCACGCCAGAGCCAGTGCCGTAGAACCCAATGAACGAGTCAAGCGACCTCGACGTGATGGCGCCCTCGTTACTCATAACGATGCCGCCGCCAACGTAGATGCCCACGTGGCCATAGATCAGGCCCGGTATGCCGGTGCCGCTATGCGATGAGTCGGCAACAATCATACCCACCTGCAGCGCCGAGCGGTCGGAGCTATAGCACCAGGCGTTAAACATATCGCACGCGTTACCGCCAAAGTAGCCAACGCCGGCGTTACGGAAGACATTGGTAACCCACGCCGCGCACCAGTTCTGACCCGGCGAAGGCGTGGAGTAGCACGCGTTGACGACGGCCTGCTGCTTGCCCGAGCCGGCATTCTGCTGCGGAGTTCCGGGCGCATACGACCCACCGCCCGAGCTCGAACCACCCGAGTAGGAATTGTTCTTGTTCGCGGCGGCCGCGGCAGCGGCGGCGGCCTTCTTGGCAGCCTCCTCGGCCTGGGCGGCAGCGAGAATCTCTGAATCGCGCTGAGCCATGAGCTCCTTGACGTCGTCGGAAAGACCGCTCAGCACGGTCTGGACCTCTTGCTGCTTGGCCTGCATATCCTGCATCTGGGCAGTCTGCTGGTCCTTGAGCTTCTCCAAGTCGGCCTTCTGCGACTCGAGCTCGGTCTTTTGCGCATCGAGCTCTTCCTGGATGGTCTGAATGTCCTCGATGGCGTCGCGGTCGCTCTTGTTGATCTTCTCAACATAGTGCGCATTGGCGACGAGCTCCTCAAACGAACCCGAGGCGAGCAGCAGCGACAGGACGTTGGTGCCGCCCGACTTATAGCTGGCGGAAACGCGATCGGAAAGATCGCCGCGCTTCTTTTTGAGCTCGGCCTTCTTTTCGTCAATCTGCGCCTGCGTGCTGTCAATCTGGCCCTGTACGCCCTCGATATCGTTGAGGGTCTGGGCGTTCTTGTTGGCCAGCGCCGCGTATTCATTTGCGATGCTGTCGAGCTGGGCCTGGACCTCGTCAAGCTGAGCCTGGGCCGCATTGAGCTTGTCGGTGGTTTCCTTGGTGGCCTCCGCAGCATGGGCGCGAGCGGGCAGACCAAAAAGAACGGCTACAGAAGCTGCGCCGAACAGGGCCTTGAGGGCAGTGCGACGCGAAAGCTCCTGGGAAAGGATGGAATCGCTGTTTGGTGACATATCTACTCCGTTACATGTTTATTTATATGTCGCTCAACTCATACATATTAGCGTACATCCGGCGCATCCCAACGATTTCCACGAACGGCAGCAAACCGTATGGTCGGCGGCTCATATGCAAACGTCAAGGTCGAGGGTATGCCCACGCCAAACATTTCCATGAGTACGTTAGCATGTTCATCTGCTTTTCCTGCCCTGCACGTTTTGGGTGCCCCTGCCTGCGCTATACTCCCCTCAAGAAGTGTTCCTGATTCGATAGGAGACTACATGTCCAAAGCACTCGACCCCAAAGACACCTGCGTCCTCGTAACCGGTGGCGCCGGTTTTATCGGCTCGCACACCGTCGTTCAGCTGCTCGAGGGCGGCTACCAGGTCGTCATCGTCGATGACCTTTCCAACTCCAGCGCCGTCGCCGTCGACCGCGTCAAGACCATCGTGGGCGAAGAGGCTGCCAAGAACCTCACCTTCTACGAGGCCAACGTGCTCGACCGCGAGGCCATGAACAAGATCTTCGACACCCATCAGATCGACCGCGTCATCCACTTCGCCGGCTTTAAGGCCGTCGGCGAGTCGGTGAGCAAGCCCGTCAAGTACTACCACAACAACATCGAAAACACCCTGGTGCTCATCGACGTCATGCGCAACCATGGCTGCAAGTCCATCATCTTCTCGAGCTCCTCGACCGTCTACGGCGACCCGGACAACCCGCCCGTCACCGAGGAAGACCCCAAGAAGCCCGCAACCAACCCCTATGGCTGGACCAAGTGGATGATCGAGCAGATCCTTATGGACGTTCACACCGCCGACCCCGAGTGGGACGTTGTGCTGCTCCGCTACTTCAACCCCATCGGCGCCCATCCGTCGGGCCTGATCGGCGAGGACCCCAAGGGCATCCCCAACAACCTGGTGCCCTATGTCGCGCAGGTTGCCGTGGGCAAGCTCGAGGCCGTTCAGGTCTTTGGCAATGACTACCCCACTCCCGACGGCACCGGCGTGCGCGACTATATCCACGTTTGCGACCTGGCCTCGGGCCACGTTGCCGCCCTCAACTGGATGAACGGCAAGACCGGCGTCGAGATCTTTAACCTGGGCACCGGCACCGG
>CAJMLB010000024.1:0-28001 GCA_905214145.1 uncultured bacterium
AGCTCGCCCAACCGCTCCACCACGAAGGCGTTCTCGCACAGGCCACCGGTCAGGTAGTACGGGGCGCCCGCGGCCTGCCCGGCCATGGTCGCCACGCGCGAGACCACGCTGTCGATCACGCCACGCGCAATGTTCTTGCGCGGCTCACCGCGACCGATCAGGCTGATGACCTCGCTTTCGGCAAACACCGTGCACATGCTGCTGATCTTGGTGGGCTCGCCGGAACGCGCCAGATCGGCCGTCTGCTGCTGGGAAATGCCCAGGCGATCGGCCATGATCTCCAAAAAGCGCCCCGTGCCGGCGGCACACTTGTCGTTCATGGCAAACTTGGACACGCGGCCACTTTTAAGCTGAATGACCTTGGTGTCCTGGCCGCCCACGTCGATCACGGTGCCGTGGTCGCCAAACAGGTACACGGCACCGGTGCCGTGGCAGGAGATCTCGGTCACGACCTTGTGTGCATAGGGCACGGCGACACGACCGTAGCCGGTCGCGATCACGCGCACATCGTCGCCCGTCACGTCATAGCCGGCCGCTGCCAGTGCCTCGCGCAGCCGCTCGGAAGCATCGACCGAGGAGAACCCGGTTGGCTGCACGCACGTCCACGCCACCGAACCCTCCCCGTCGACCACGGCAGCCTTAGCCGCCGTAGACCCGATATCGATCCCGATCCCTATCATGGCTCTCTCCCAATCTAAACATCAAAGGTAACGGCGCGTTCAGGCGCCTTAGCTCTAGGTTACTCAGGGGCCGGAGGTTGCCCCGAAAGAGGAGCGCAGCGTACTTTGGTACGCAAGCGACGGTTTGAGGGGCAAGATCCGGTGCCTGAGGAAGCTAGAGGGTTTCGATGAAGGCGGCGATGCGCGTCTCGATCTGACCCATGTCGCCATTGCTGTAATCGGTCTCGATCTTCATATACGGAATACCCGCACCCTCGACGGCCTCCTGCATGCGCGCGCTCTCCACGTTAAAGGTATGGCACGCCTGGAGCACGTTTTCGACTACACCATCGACATGGTACTTCTCGCACATGGCCAGGGTGTTCTCCATACGACCGTCGTTGGGCGTCATGACCGAACAGTTGATATCCAGGTAGCGGTCGGCGATGGCGCGCAGGATGTCGGGAGCCTCCGGGTCGATCATCATGGCCGCCGTGCGCTCGCCCGAGCAGTCGTCCATGCACACGACCACACCGCCGTTGGACTCGATGGTGCGGCCGATCTTGTTGATCACACCGCCCACCGGGCAACCGGTGATCAGAATGCGCTTAGCATCCGCCGCAACCGGGCGCTCGCCCGCGTCGTAGGCCTCGCGCAGCTTGGCAACCTTTTGCTCCAGCTGCTGCGTATAGGCCTCAATATCAAAGCTGAACGTACCGGCAAACATAGTGCTCATCAGGTCGACGCCGCTCATGGCCGCCGGCTGGTTGGCCTGCAGCGCAAACATCTCGAGCTGGGCAGCACGCAGGCGATTGCGACGACGGACGGCGGCGCGCAGGTCGTCATCAGTAATCGTAATACCGTAGAAGTTCTCGAGCTCCTCCTTGAGCAGGCGGCACTCCTCGTACCAGCCTTCACGCTCGCAGGCGCGATCGCGACCCTGCGGCAGGTGCAGAATGTGCGTGCGCTTGAGCTCGTTGAGTAGCTCGTACATCTTCTTCTTGCCGTCGCAGGTGGTCTCGCCGATGATCATGTCGCTAAAGTACGTAAACGGGCACTTTTGCGAATAGGCAAAACCGTACGTCGACTTGATGAGCGGGCAGAGGTTTGCCGGCAGCACCTTCTCGGCCTCGGGAATCACCTCATCGGACGTACCGCACAGAGCGACACTTGCGGCCCCCGCGGCATCGATAGTCTCGAGTGGCGTATAGCTGCACAAAAAGCCGACCAGGCGATTACCCGCCTGCTTATATTCCTTAACGCGAATAAACGCCGTCTTGCGCTGCTCGTTGAACTCCTCAAACGTGCGCGGCAACGGCTGCTCAATATTTTCCGACATATAACTCCTAAACCTTTTAACCAACCAAGGAAACAGCTTTCCCGGGTGCCCGAGGTTGCCGTAAATGAGGAGCACCGCGTACTTTGGTACGCAAGCGACGGTTTGAACGGCAAGATCGGGTGCCTGGGGAAGTCACCGAGACGGATAGCCCTAAATGGTTTCCAAGAAAGCTTCAATGCGCGTCTGCAATTGCCCCGCGTCCTCGCCGGCGTAGTCGGTGGTGATGTGCATAAACGGAATGCCGGCCTCCTCGGCAGCTTTCTCCACGGCGAAGGACTCCATTTCGTAGAGTGTGCAGAACTGCAAGGCCACGTCGACGATGCCGTCGGCATGCAGGTCGTTGGCCATCTGGACAATGTCCTTCATACGCTGGTCGTTGGGCGTAAAGACGGCGCAGTTAATCTTAAAGTAGCGCTCGGCGATGGCGTCGAGCATCTCGTCGACCGTCTCACCGGACTCGTCGACCAGGTCCTTGTAGTAGCGCGAGCCCGTGCAGGACTCCTCGCCCACCACAACGCCGCCGGCTTTCTCGATGAGGTTGAACAGCTTCCAGTTAGGCACGGCCATGGGCGTACCGGTGTACAGGATGCGCTTGGTCCCCTTGGGCGCCACGCCCTCGCCGGCCTCGACACGCTGCTCGCACTCAGCCGCCATATCGTTAATGGCTCCGGTCAGACGCGGCGTGTCGTCCATAAAGGCTGCCTGAACGGTCAGCAGGCTGTCGAGACCGCTGATGGGCGCCGGGTCGGCAGCGCGCGTGGCAGCGAGGCGCTGCAGGGCGCGACGTTTCTCATTGACGGCGTGGATGGCGGCCTTCAGACGCTCAGGCGTAATCGTGACGCCGCACTCTTCCTCGATCTTGGCGGCGAGTTTCTTGACCTCGGCCTTCCAAGTCACGAGCGTCGACTCGTCGTGTACGTTGGGAATATCCATGACGTACATGTTCTTTTGCGTGGCAAAGAACTCGTAGGCCTTCTTCTTGCCATCGCAGGTGTTCTCGCCGACTACCAAGTCGCTCGACTCGATGTAGGGGCAGACCTCGCCCAGCTTAAAGCCGGCAAAGCTCTTGATAAGCGGACAGGTGTTGCGCGGCAGATGCTCCTCGACCTTGTCGGTCGCCCAGTCGGCACCCGAGCACAGGCCCACGGGAATGCCGTCGCAGGCGAGCACAATCTCCTCGGGCACGTAGACGCAGAACGAGCCCACGATCTTGGTGGCCTCGCCGGCCTCCTTCTTGTCGAGCATCTCCTTAATACGGCCGCTGTGGATGTTGGTGGCTACAAAGTCCAGGTAGGACGTGGACTTGGGGCGATTGTTCTGCGTCAGGAACATATCGCCGTACATCTGGCCCACGGCGCCCAGCAGCATGTCGTGGTCGGCAAGATTCATGCCGAGGCTCTCCCACATCGGATGGAAATCGAATTCTTCAGCCATGACGGTTCCCCTCTCGAACCAAAAACGGATAACAGCGGTATCGATGCACGACGGACGGCGATTGCCCGGCCGTGCTCAAACCCGGAATTTTAGGGAACCTGCCTTGCGGACGGTTATTTAGTTGTGCGTCGTCTCTCCCGGAGCCGTGAACATACCTGCTCATATGCGGCTCCGAGCCATATACAGGGCACGCGCGGCAACGCGGCGAATATATGTCGTCTGCGGCATGTGCGTACCCTCCTTTACAAGTTAAGGTCAACTATATCAACGGTTGTCGTCCAGACGAACACCGCCGACATGCGTACGACAGCGTCGTGTGCCGTCGTTTAATAAATAATTATCTTAATTGATAAGAGTTTGTCATTCCCCATTCGGCGAACGGCAAAAACAAAGCCGCCGAGGCTTATATCCCCGACGGCATTACCCGGCGCTATCGACAAACCAAATGGATCCTGCTGGCATCAAAATGCATGCGCAGCGTCTCGCCTGCTTGCGGCAGCTCGTCGACAGGCATGCCCACTTTGTTGACCTTCCACTGCAGGCGCGTCGGCGCATCGGCACGCGGCGCGTCCAGCAGCACCAGGCGCTCAAAACGCGAATCGCTCACTCGGGCCACGTGCAGGTCATAGCTGTTGCGACCCCGCTCGGCACGATTGTCCACATGGAAGTAGCTCGCACGAATACCCAGGTACGCCACACTATCGGGAACCTCACGGCCCACGTTGAAGGTCATGCCCCAGTCCAGGGCCTCAACTTCCTGAAGCCCGATCTTGCGCGCGCGGCTCGTATTCTTGCAGCCCGTCAAGCGCAGCGCAGCCAAGGTTTGCGGCCGGCGGACCACGTCCTCGACGGAGCCGATCTCCTCCACATGTCCGTTATGCATCACGCAAATGCGCTCGCACAGGCGGCACGCTTCGTCGATGTCGTGGCTCACGTAGAGCACGGTACGGTTACAGACGTCGAACAGGTCGAGCATGTTCTGTTCGAGCGCGCTCTTAAGATAGGAATCGAGCGCGCTCATGGGCTCATCGAACATAAAAATGCCCGGGTGTGCCGCCACCATACGAGCGAGCGCCACGCGCTGCTGCTGGCCGCCCGAGAGGCGCGCGGGATAGCGGTCGGCAAAGTCGGCCAGTCCAAAGATACCCAGGTAGCGCTCGGCAAGTTGCCTGCGCGCCGCGGCGTCGCCCGCGTCCTTTACACCGGCACATACGTTATCGGCCACCGTCATGTTGGGAAACAGCTGATAGTTTTGAAACATCAGGGCGCACTTGCGCTCCTGGGGCGACAGATTGATGCCCGACACCGAGTCAAAGAAGGTTACGCCGTTGACGACGATCTTGCCCTCGTCGGGCGTCTCCACGCCGGCAATACAGCGCAAGGTGCAGCTCTTGCCGCATCCGGAGGCGCCGAGCAGCGCCACACGCTCCTCGCCGGCATCGAGCTGAATGTCAAGGGTAAAGCCCGGATAGCGCTTTTTGATATCCAAAACGAGCGACATAGCTTATCGACCTCCCTGCGGTGCCGCGTCATCGCGCATAAGCTCGGCCAGCGCCTCGCGATCGATGCACAAGGCATCGCCGCCCACTGGGTCGAGCGAATCGGCCTGGCTGCCCAGCTGCTTGGCCTGCTTGCGCTCCGCGCGGGACAGGCCGCGCCCGCGGTACTTTTGCGAATGCGCCGTGTACATATTGATGAACAGGATGACCAGGAAACTGAACACAATCACGACGGCGACCCAAAAGAGGGCCACCGACGTGTTGCCGCCCATCCACTCAAAGTAGATGGCGATGGGGATGGTCTGGGTAATGCCGGCGTAGTTGCCCGCAAAGAACAGGGTGCAGCCAAACTCGCCCATGGCACGCGCGAAGGCAAGCACCGCGCCGGCGGCAATCGAGGGCCAGCCAAGCGGCATCATAAGCTTGGTAAAGATACGACGCTCGGACCATCCCAGGGTTCGCGCGGCATCGAGCATCTGCGTGTCGAGACTCTCGAAGGCTCCGAGCGCCGTGCGGTAGACCAGCGGAAACGACACAACGACGGCCGAAATGACCGCCGCGGGCCAGGTAAAGACGATCGAGATGCCGTGCGCGATGAGCCACTGGCCCACCCCGGTCGAGCGGCCAAACAGCATGAGGAGCAGAAAGCCGCAGACCGTGGGCGGCAGCACCATAGGAATCGTAAAGACCGAATCGAGCAGGCCCTTGATGCGACTCGAGGTACCCATAGTCTTCCACGCGGCAAACAGACCCAGTGCAAAGGCAATCACCAGGGCAAGGCCGCTCGTTTTGATAGACACCCAAAACGGGCGATAGTCAATGTCGCCCAAAAAGGAGGCCAGAGAGGTCAAGGGCCCCCGCTCATCCCGCAACACGACAGACGATGCTTCTACCATTTGAGCGCTATCAAGCCAACGCGCGCCGCCCTTGGCATCACCCGAGGCTGATGCAATTACCACATAGCGGTCCCCATCCGCACCACGCACATCAAAGCCATAGGTATACCCGCCGGCATCAAACGTTGTTTCCGCCGTAACATACCAAGGAAGATCCACGTCCCCTAGCTGCGCACCTCCCATGCGGTTTGCGCTGTCGAGCTCACAGACGAGGGCCTTGAGACCCGATACGCACTCGTTGTCCTGCGGATCCAATCCATACTTCTCGACCGCCTTGGGCGATATCCACACCACAACGCGATCGGCAGCAGGCGCCACTACAAGGTCCACGTCCTCGTCAACGGGAAACCGGTAGCCCTCAGGCTGGCCCTCCATGGCACGAGCAGTCCCCTTGGCCAACCGCTCAAAACCCTCGATCCCATAGGAAAGCCCATGAGCGGTCGCAGCAACCTGGGCCCCGTCCTCAGCGTCCCCAGCAAACGCAAATCCCGGCACCCAGCAAAGCGCGAAGGTCAAAGCACAGGCGACAAGCATGCGGAATCTATTAAGCACGAAAAGCTCCAAGCGAATACAAGGACGGAGTGAAACACAAAACGATGGAATTATCGCGCCAAGCCGCACTACGCGGAAAGCTCAAAGCCGTACTTAGCCCAAATCTTCTGAGCCTTCTTGTTGGACAGGCAAAAGTCGATGAACGCCTTAGCCTCGTCGGCATGTTCGGAGCTCTCGGCAACGGCGCCCGGATACACGATGGGCTTGTGCGAGTCCTCGGGACACACGAGCGCCTCCTCGATGCCGTCGTAGCGGAAGATATCGGAGCTGTAGACAAAACCGGCCACGCAGTCGCCTGTGGACACATAGGCGGCGGCGGTACCAACTTTGTCTGCCAGCGCGACCTTGTCGGCGATCTCGGGCGCATACTCGCCGTCGTCGCCCTCGGTGCCGGTATAGAGGCCCACAGAAGCCAGCGCCTGGTTGGCGTACTTGCCGGCGGGAACGGTCTTGGCGTCGCCAATGGCGATCTTGCCGCCCAGATTCGCGACGTCGTCGATGACCTCGACCTTGGTGTCGGAGCCCTCGGCGCGAATGATCACAAGATCGTTGACGAACATATCCTCACGGGTGTCGGCATCGACGAGCTCGACGGTCTCAGCGTCATCCATGGTGCCCTTGGAAGCGGTGATGAGCACGTCGACCGTGGCACCGGCACGCATCTGCTCAACGAGGTCGCCGGACGCCTTAAACTGCGTGTCGGCAAAGGTGGTACCGGTCTGCTCGGTGTAGAGCTTCTGAACCTCGGGCAAAGCCTTCTCGAGCGAGTTGGCAGCAAAGACCTGCAGCTCGACAGCCTTCTTGGACGAAATCTTGGCGGAGCCGGCATCGGAACCGGTCGACTCAGGCTCCTTGTTTCCGGAGCAGCCGGCAAGGCCAAGGCCGGCAGCGGCGACAGCGGAGAGTGAGACGAATCCGCGGCGAGAAACCATATCGAACATGTTCAACCCTTTCGTACCTTGTGCCCGGGTACCCCACCGCGGGCTTTATTCTGTAATTTGATTATACTTCGATGCGAATAATGATTATGAGAAATTATTCTCGTCTGAGAATATAGTTTCAAGCATGCCTACAGAATGCCGTCCCCTTGGGCGCAAATAAAAGGCGGAGCAGCCGTTCAGATCGCTCCGCCGCAGGTAAACCGCTTAGTTGGTATGTCCGCCGCCCGCTGTCATCTGAGCCGCATGCTCCAGCTGGTCCGCTATGGCCTCCCAGCTTTCGCGGGCGGCCTTCGTAGAACCGGGAAAGTTTACGACAAGTGTATGACCTCGTTGCATGCAAATAGCGCGCGAGAGCATAGCGCGGCGCGTCTTGGTCATGGAGTACGCACGGATTGCCTCTGCAATACCCGGCACATCGCGCTCGCAGACGGCACGCGTCGCCTCGGGCGTCACATCGCGCATCGAAAGCCCCGTGCCGCCGCAGGTGAGCACGACATTGGCGTGGCACTCATCGGCGGCTTCCACAATGGCATCACCGATCTCGCTGACGTCGTCGCGCACGACCACATGCGAGGCGACCGTCCAGCCCTGCGCCTCGATAAGTTCCTCGAGTGCGGCTCCAGCCTCGTCCTGGGCAAGATCGCGCGTATCCGAGCACGTCACGATCGATATCTTCAGCTCCATAGCATTCCTCCTACAACACGGCGCCCTCGGGCAGGTCGACGCGAACAACGTCCACGACATCGCCCACCTTGAGGTCGCACGGTCCTTCGTCAACACGCAACAGGCAGTTAGCCCGCTGCATCGTGCCGAGCAGCGCCGAATTCTGCGTCTTGGCCTCGGTCACCAACAGCTCACCGGTCTCGGGGTCGCGCAAAACCGTGGCGCGATCGAAGAAGCGGCGATGCTGTCGCTTTTTCACGCCGTGCGTGAGCGTCGCCTGCTGCACGGGACGCGTACCCTCGGCAAAGCCGCGCATCTTGCGGATCGCCGGACGCGCAAGCATCTCAAAGCCTACATACGCCGCGGCCGGATTGCCTGAAAGTCCCAGGTAGGGCTTACCCCCAAGCAAGCCAAACGTGATGGCCTTGCCCGGACGCATCGAGATGCGGTCAAACAGCACATCGCCCTCGCGCCGAACGAGCGCCGTCACGTAGTCGTAGTCGCCTGCCGAGGCGCCACCGCTCGTAATGACGAAATCGCACTCCAGCACGGCGCGATGCACCAGCTCGGCAATCGCCTGCTCATCATCGGGCGCAATGCCGTAGAACACGGGCTCGGCTCCTGCATCGAGCGCTTCGGCCATCAACGCCGACGAGTTGGAGTCGCGAATCTGTCCGCGTGCCGGCAGCTCACTCGGCGCGACCAGCTCCGTGCCCAACGAGATAATGCCCACACGCGGGGCGGCGTGCACCTTCACGCTTGCGTAACCGGCACTCGCCAACAGGCCGGCGCCGGCCGGGGCCACGACCTCGCCGGCGTGCATCACGACATCGCCGGCATGGGCCTCCTCGGCGGCAGAGCGAACGTTCTCCCCTACCTTGGCGGGCGCCGAGAACCTCACACGCGAGCCCTCGTTGTCGTCGCCATCGAGCACGTCGACGATCTCGTATTTCACCACGGCATCGGCACCTTCGGGTACCGGCGCGCCCGTCATGATGCGGACCGTCTCGCCCGGGGCGATAACGCCATCGAACACATGGCCTGCGGCCTCGTGCCCGATAACGTCGAGCGTCACCGGCGCCTCGCCAGACGCCTGCACCAAGTCCGCCGAGCGCACGGCATATCCGTCCATAGCGCTGTTGGCAAACGGCGAGATGTCGATATCGGCCACCGCGTCCTCGGCCAAGGGAAGACCGGCGGCCTGCCACACGGGAATCTCGATGAGATCCGTCGGAACAACATGCGACAGAACAATCGACTGCGCGTCCTCCAGCGGAATGAGTTTCTCTGCCATATGCACCTCTTAATGCCACGGCGCACAACAGGAGCGCCGATTCTTTATGCTTGTCTCAGTATAATCCCCCGACGCACGACCGCGACTCGGCCTGTACCCGCAAATACACCTGTCGGTTGCAGGCCGCGAAACAGAATGGAAACCAACCCACCGGCTCGTCGCGTTTACCGCGTTTTATAATGCTTGCGTTACAACCTAAAAGAGGAACATATGGCTCATAACGACAAACCCGAAAGCGCAAACGAGGCGCAGGATCATTCCCAGCCGCTCGACGACGGCGGTTTTTTCTCCCTGAACGACGTCATCATGGCAGGCAGGCATCAGATCACCCGCTCCGAGCATCTCTTAGCTGCCGACACGCGCCGCAATGTCCGCAACCTACTCGCAAGCGCCAAGTTGCTCGCACTCGTCGTCATCGTCTCGCTCGCCATGGGCGTTGCCGCTTGGGCGTTTTTGGCCTCGCTGAATATCGCGACCGACTATCGCGAGCACCATGCATGGATTTACGCGCTGCTTCCCGTTGTGGGCATGGCCACCGCATGGGTGTACAAAAACCACGGCCTTGCCGCCAAACGAGGCAACAACCTGGTCATCGACTCCGCTCTGGGCACACGTCTCATCCATATGCGCATGGCCGTCCTCACCTTCGTCTGCTCCACGCTCACGCACCTAACGGGCGGATCGGCCGGTCGCGAGGGAGCCGCGGTACAGATTGGCGGCACCATCGCCAGCAACATCTCGAGCCTCGCCCACCTCAAAAAGCATGACCACCACGACCTCATGCTCGCCGGCATCTCGTCGGCCTTTGGCGCCGTATTCGGTTCGCCCCTTGCCGGAGCTTTCTTTGGCATGGAGATGTGCTTTATCGGAAAGATCGACTACACCGCGGGCATCTACTGCCTGGTCGCCTCGTTTACCGGCTACTTTACGTCGCTTGCCTTGGGAACCGAGTACGAGGCGAATGTCATCGCCAGCGTTCCCAACATGACACCACGGACGGTTGTCATCGTTGTTATCAGCGCAATTATCTTCGGCCTGACGGCACGCCTCTTTGCCTGGTCGGTTCGAACCGTCAAAAGCCTGTACGGTCGCTTTATCACCAATTACCTCGTCCGCGCACTCATAGGCGCACTCGTGGTTTTGGCCGCCTATGCCCTCCTCGACGCCTGGGACTACGCCGGCCTTTCCACGTGGCTTTCCGGCGCCGGATTTGCAGGCAACACCACCCTGGCGGACGCAGCCATCAAGTTGGTCGTCACAGCGCTTACCCTGGGCGCGGGCTTCCAAGGCGGCGAGGTCACGCCCCTGTTTGGCATCGGTGCGGCACTCGGTGGCTGGATCGGTTACCTTACCGGGCTTGACCCCAGTTTTCTGGCGGCTCTCGGCATGCTCGGCGTGTTCTGCGCCGGCCTCAACGTGCCCATCACCACCTGCATGATGGCCATCGACCTGTTCCACGGCACGGCCGCCGGGTTCTTTGTCATCGTGGCCTTTATCAGCTACCTAACCGGCGGACACCGCGGCGTGTACCCCGCCCAGCGCATCATCTCACCCAAGCGCCGCTCGCTTATTGTGGATGAGGGAGGTACGGTAGCGGATGCTATCGAGCGCCACAACGACCTGATAGAGTAGATGTAATAATCGCCGTGCAGCCACAATCGGGGCTAATTCGACCTGAGCGCGACCGCACTGTCATGTCACACGCCGGGAGTCGCCCCATGCACGCAACTGATTTTGGTCGCACGCTCATCATCGCCAACCCAGCCGCCCAGTCGGGTGCGGCACGCGAAGTTGCCGAGCGCCTGCAACGCTTTTTGGACATGACTGCACGCGCATCCCAGTTTGACCTGGTGTTGACCGAGCGTATGGGACACGCCAAGGAGCTGGCCGCACAGGCTCAGGGCTATCGCACCGTTATCGCACTCGGCGGCGACGGCGTGATTCACGAGGTCGTCAACGGGCTTATGACGCAAAAGGAGGACGCCCGCCCCGCTCTTGCCGTCCTGCCCGTGGGCTCCGGCAACGATTTTGCCCAGACGCTCGGCATCGACGATTTCTCCGGCAAGGATTATGGCGCGCTGCTCACCTGCGAGCTGCAGCGTCAGGACATCGGGCGCATTCGCTCGTGGAGCCCTGCGAGCGGCAGCGGCGAGGCTACCGTTGAGTACTACGACCAGACGCTTTCGGTCGGCATCGATGCCGCCATCGGCCTGGGCACCACCGAGTTGCGCAAAAAGACCGGCCTGACGGGCGCTCCGCTCTACACCCTCTCGGGACTTGAGCAGTTTGGCCTGCGCTATCGCAACTACCCCATGACGGTCAGCTTTGACGGCGCGCCCGCCGAGCGCGTGAGGGCGATCATCATGGCGATTCAGCTGGGCCCCACGTATGGCTCGGGTTATCGCATCTGCCCCGATGCCGATCCCTGCGATGGCATACTCGACGTCTGCTACGCCTGTGGCCCCGTCCCTCGCGCGGTTGCCCTGCCTATGTTCCTTTCGGCCAAAGACGGCCACCACACCAAGCTTCCGCCGGTACGCATGCGCCGCTGCCGCCATGCCGAGCTCACCTTTGAGGGGCCCGACTACCCCATCCAGGCCGACGGCGAGCCCGTTGTCGCCTCGCGCATCGAGGTCGACGTCCTCGGCAGCGCTCTCCAAGTTTGGCACCCTACCCGCTAGCAAGGCCAGTGGAACAAACGACTACTCGTCGCTGCCCGGCTTGCGACGGTTGGCCTTTTTAATGGCGTTGAAGTGCTTGTCATTGAGCCTGCGCCGGCGAGAGCGCTGGGGCACCTTGGTCTTTACGCGTCGGCGCGGTGGACGCCCGCGACGCTCGAGCTCGGCGCGCAGCTTGCGCAGGCAGCTCGCGCGATTTTGGAACTGGCTGCGGCTCTCGCGCGCCGTCACAACAATCCCCGTGGGCCCATGCTTCATACGCACCGCCGAGTCCGTCGTGTTCACGCCCTGCCCGCCCGGACCCGTCGCACGAAACACCTGCACCTCGCAGTCGCGGACCAGCTCCTCGGCCGACATCTCGGCAAAGCGCGCATACTCGCGCCATCCCATCTTGTTCTCATCCATATCAACACCTCCCCTCATAAAAAATGTGACAAAGGGAAAGTCCCTTTGTCACATCGCATACCAATCGCTTGTGTTGCGCGCTTAGGCGAAGGTGATCTCGCCGGTATCGCAGTCCATATCGGCGATACGGGCTAGGCTTTCAACGCGGAAGCCGCGCTCGCGGAGCTTATCGCCACCGCCCTGGAAGCCCTTCTCCACCGCAATGCCAATACCGGACACCTCGGCACCCGCAGCCTCGCAGATCTTGATAAGACCCTCGAGCGCGCAGCCGTTGGCCAAGAAGTCGTCGATGATCAGGACCTTGTCGCCCTCGGACAAGAAACGCTTACCCACGATAACCGGGTACTCCTTCTGCTTGGTAAAGGAATAGATGGTCGTGGCATACTGCTCGCCGTCGAGGTTGATGGACTGCGCCTTCTTGGCAAAGACCACCGGCACGCCGCCAAAATGCTGGGCTGCAATGCAAGCCATGCCAATACCCGAAGCTTCGATCGTCAGGATCTTGTTGATCTCGACACCCTCGAACAGACGGGCCCATTCGGCGCCCATGTGGTCGAACAGCTCAACGTCGCATTGGTGGTTGAGGAAGGCATCAACCTTAAGGACGTTACCGGCCTTTACGATGCCGTCATGGCGAATACGATCCTCAAGCTCCTGCATGGCGCAACCCCTTCTCGCGGCAACGATACCGCGCGATTAATAAACGTTGTTCGATAGTCTACCACGGACCGACCCCCGCCCGCCCCACAAGCCGCATCGCACCATAAAGCTGCAAGACCAGTAGATAGGCCCAATTCGTGGCAGACGGCCTCCCAACGCGCTAATGACGGGCGCGCATCCTCACCAAACGCACCATGGCGAGCGCAAAGCCAACAGCGGCCACAGCCATCAACACATAGAACACCGAACGGAAACCAAACAGGAACACATCCGGACGTCCTGCAACAAAACTGGTCACGGCCTCGCCCATCGCCACGCTCATCTGTCCATAAAGGATATGCGAACCTGCCGTAATACCCAGCGCCATGCCCGCATAGCGCGCCAAGCTGCCCAAGCTACCTGCAAAGCCAAGCGCCTCGCGCGGAGCCGAGCCCATGTACAGCGAGTTGTTGGGGCTCTGGAAAATCGACGTACCGCACGACATAAATGCGACGCAGCACACGATCACAGGGATAGAAGAGTGCTCGTCGAGCGTGCTTACTGCAAAGAGACCGCACACGTACACGCCCAGGCCGGCCGCCGTGGGACCCTCGCAGCCAACACGGTCCGAAACCGTTCCCGAAAGCGGGCCGATAAAGGCATTCACCATTGGCAGCGCCAAAAAGAGTAGTCCAGAGATGTCGGAACCAAAGCCGTGGGCGTCCTGAAAATAGAACGGCAGGATAAACTCGGATGCGCCAATACCAACGAACACGATGAGCATGCAGGCGAGGTTGATGGTGAAGGCCGAATTTGCAAAGCAGCGACGAGCAGCCTCGATCAGGGACATGGGGCGCTCGCCAGCCTCCGGCTTAACATGCGGCAGCGTATAGAGCCCCACGATAAACGAGATGACGCCAATGGGCAGGTTGATGAGGAAGATGCTCTCCCAGGGAAAGCTTGCCACCAGCATGCCGCCCAGCACGGGGCCACACATCATGCCGAGGGCCACGAAGGTCGCGAGAATACCCATGGCACGACCGCGCTCGCGCGCCGGAAACGACTCGGTGATGATACCCATGTTGTTAGCCATGGCCGCCGCGCAGCCGACGCCCTGCACAATGCGTGCCAGAATAAGAACTTCGAGCGAACTCGAAAGGCCGCAAAGCAGCGAGCCGACCGTAAAGACGATGACGCCCAGCTGGAATACGCCCACCTTGCCGCGCACGTCGCCCAGACGGCCAAACGGCAGCATAGCCACGCATGTCGCAAGCAGATACACCGAGCTTACCAGCTGAATGCGATCGAGGCCCACACCCAGCTCCTTTTGTATCACGGGCAGCGCCACGGTCACGACGGTCGAATCCAGACACACCATAAACGTCATGATGAGCACGGTAAACAGAATCGCCCACTTGTTCTTGCCATGGGTGTCGCCCTCAAGGGCAATGTGCTCGCGGCGCAGCTGCTCTGCAGTTTTCTCCATATCCATCCTTTCGAGTGGTGCAACGCAAAAACGGGGCCCCAATCGCCTGCGAACAGTCGCGATTGGGGTCCCGCCTACGGAATCGGAACTAAAGGTCGCCGAAGCTTTCTGCCAGCATCGGCGACTTGTGCGAACGCTAGCCTAGCACTGCTCGAGCGCCTGCTCAAGGTCGGCAATCAGATCGGCCGTGTCCTCGAGGCCGCACGACAGGCGCACCATGTCGGCGGAGATGCCGCAGGCGATGAGCTCCTCATCGTTCATTTGGCGATGCGTGGCGTTAGCGGGATGCAGGCAGCAGGTGCGGGCGTCTGCCACATGCGTGGCGATCTGGGCGAGCTTAAGGCTCTTCATAAAGGTCTCGGCCGCCGCGCGACCACCGTTAAAGCCAAAGCTCACGACGCCGCAGGTACCGTTGGGCATGTACTTCTGAGCCAGGTCATAGTACTTATCGCCCTCCAGGCCCGGATAGCTCACAAAGCGCACCTTGGGATGACTCTGCAGGAACTTGGCAACGGCCAGGCCGTTCTCACAATGACGCGGCATGCGTACATGCAGGCTCTCGAGCGAGCTGTTCAGGAAGAAGGCCGCCTGCGGGTTCTGCATGGGGCCGAGGTCGCGCATGAGCTGAGCGGTTGCCTTGGTAATGAAGGCACCCTCGCGACCGAACTTCTCGGCATAGGTCACGCCGTGATAGCTCTCGTCGGGCGTGGTGAGACCCGGGAACTTGTCTGCATGGGCCATCCAGTCAAACTGGCCGTGGTCGACGATCACGCCACCCAGGTAGGCCGCATGCCCATCCATGTACTTGGTGGTAGAGTGCGTGACGATGTCGGCGCCCCACTCAAAGGGACGGCACATCACGGGCGTCGGGAAGGTGTTGTCGACCATCAGCGGCACGCCGTGGTCATGCGCGGCCTTGGCAAAGCGCTCAATATCGAGCACGGCAAGGGCGGGGTTGGCAATCGTCTCGCCAAAGACGAGCTTGGTATTGGGCTTAAAGGCGGCCTCGAGCTCCTCATCGGTGCAGTCGGGGGCAACGAACGTGCAGGTAACGCCCATGCGGCCCATGGTGTGGGCGAGCAGGTTGTAGGTACCGCCGTAGATAGCGGAGCTTGCGACCACGTGATCGCCGGCACCGGCCACATTAAAGATCGCCAGGAAGTTCGCAGCCATGCCCGAGCTCGTGAGCATCGCCGCGGTACCGCCCTCCATCTCGCAGATCTTGGCGGCAACCAGGTCGCACGTGGGATTCTGCAGGCGGCTGTAGAAGTAGCCCGACTCCTCCAAGTCAAACAGCTTGCCCATGTGCTCGGACGTGTCGTACTTCCACGTGGTGGACTGGTAGATGGGCACCTGGCGCGGCTCCGCATCGCCCGGGCGATAGCCGCCCTGAACACACGTGGTACCGATGGTCTGCTCGCTCATATTTAGCTCCCTTGCCTGGGTTACATTTTTATTCGGTTCACGATACCGCTACCCTGCACCCCTCTCAACCCATCCCAAAGGTAGGTTATTTGACAAATTGATCAGGAGTATTTATCTCAAGCCTTGGGCATTTGCTCGATAGATAAAAACGAGGCATACGTGAAGCTCTCGATGATTACATGCCCCGTCACGGGTACCATAGGCGGGTACACCGTGACCAAGGAGACAACGATGAAGCAAATCGATACGGCCCAGCTCGATATCACCGCCTGTCAGGCTCAAGCTGCCGAATATCACGCCCGTGGCTTTAACTGCGCCCAGGCCGTCGCCTGCACGCTCGCGCCCGCCGTCGAGCTCGACCCCCAGGTCGCCTTTACCCTCACCGAGGGCTTTGGCGCCGGCATGGGCGGCATGACCGAAACCTGCGGCGCCATCTCGGGCGCCGTGGCCATCATGGGCTTTGTAATGAGCGACGGCATGGAAAACCCCAAGACCAAGGGCCAGACCTACAAGCTGTCGCGCGAAATCGCCAAGCGTTTTGGCGAGAAGAACACGACAACCGTCTGCGGCACGCTCAAGGGCATCGGATCGGATAAGGGTCCGCTCCGCAGCTGCCCCGGCTGCATCGACGATGCCGTCGAAATCGCCTGTGATGTGCTAAAGCAGCTCGCCGAGTAAACAGCGGAAACATAAAACGACGGCCGGCGCGCTTGGGATTCACCCAAAAGCACGCCGGCCGTCGCCGTTAGAACTCGGCAAATTCGGGAGTGCTGACCTCAATCTCCTCGCGCCCCGCCATAAGCTCGCGCATCTTAGCGCAAAACGACTCCTGCTCCCCCGCCTTAAACACCAAATGAAGTGTCACGGCATCCGCGTACTCGGTATCCGAAACCTTGGCACCGGAATCCTGGGCCAAGCGAAGCACCTGCTCATACTGCGGATAGGCCACATGCACGTCAACAGGCACGACACTCGTCATCTCGACGATCTGCCCGGCCTCCTGAGCCGCGGCCACCGCCGCTTGCGTCGCCGCAGTATAGGCGCGAACCAGGCCGCCCGGCCCCAACAGCGTGCCGCCAAAATAGCGCGTCACTACGCAGCAAACATTTTTGAGCTCCGCACCGCGCAACACCTCGAGCGTCGGCATACCGCTCGTGCGGCTCGGCTCACCATCGTCGCTCTGGCGCTCGCGTCCATCGACCAAAATCCACGCGGGAACATTGTGTCGAGCGTCGTAATGACGTTTGCGAACCATCTCGATAAAGGCATTCGCCTCGTCCTCGGACTCAATATGGACCAGCTGGGCAATAAACCGGCTCTTGCGGTCCACAAACTCGCCCGAAGCCTCAATATTCGATTGCAGAGTAAAATAGCTGTCCAACAAAGCCCCTCAACAAAATAAAGCGCAGCAACGAACAGCTTCAATAATACGGCAAAGGCCGTACCGATTGTCAGGGTAACAAAAATGCCAAGTGGGCCTATAAGCCGGGTTCTGTCGTGAACGGTCATTTATCTTGTCTGCACGTTACCGTGCAGCTCCACGCACGCTACCCGAACGCGGACCGGGCCGGCCCATAGCGTTCCTATTCGCGCTTGCTCCGGATGGGGCTTGCCAAGCCGCCGTGTTGCCACGACGCTGGTGGTCTCTTACACCACCGTTTCAGCTTTTCCCTTTACGCCTTGCGGCGCAGGTGGGAGTCTTCTTTTCTGCGGCGCTTTCCGTCGGATCACTCCGCCCGGCCGTTAGCCGGCATCCCGCCCTCTGGAGCCCGGACTTTCCTCACGCGTGCCGCAAGCAGCACATCGCGCGACCGTCTGGCCCACTCAGCAGTGCAAGAGTGTAGCACACCGTTGCCGCAGGCAATGGCACAACACAAGCGTTCGACACGATAAACCAAGAAGCGCCCATGCAGTACAATAGGGTCGTCGATGGGCAACGTCGTCAGTCGAGACGCGACCGCGCTCCGCACCCCTCCGTCTACTCGGTGTGTTCCCGCCTCCTCCCCGAGGCGGGATGTCGGCATTTTTCATGCACCGACAACCCAATAGCCTGTGGACAGCCCGGACATCATTGCGCACGAGCAGCATCGCGCGCATCAGCAGCAAATGCAAAAAGGGACCCGTCCATTACGGACGGATCCCTTAAAACAAGTGATCGTCAAACCGATTTACTCGGCGTCGGTCTCCTCGTCCTTCTTCTCGGAAGGCAGCGGGGTAACCTCGATCTCGACGCCCAGAGTCTCAGCAGCGGACTTCATGGACAGGGAGATACGACGACGGTCGAGGTCGATCTCCATGACCTTGACCTGAACCTTGTCGCCCACATGGGTGACCTGAGAAGGCTGATCGACGTGCTTGTTGGCCATCTCGGAGATGTGCACCAGGCCCTCGATGCCCTCGCCCAGATCGACGAAAGCGCCGAACGGGACAAGCTTGGTCACAGTGCCCTCGACGATAGCGCCGACGGGGTACTTCTTGACCAGTGCGCGCCACGGATCCTCGGTGGTCTGCTTGAGACCCAGGGAGATGCGCTCGCGGTTGAGATCGACGTCGAGAACCTCGACCTCGACCTCCTGGCCGACCTTGACAACCTCGGAAGGATGGTTGACGTGGTTCCAGGAGAGCTCGGAGATGTGGATGAGGCCGTCGATACCGCCGAGGTCGACGAAGGCGCCGAAGTCGACGATGGAGGAAACGGTGCCCTGGAGACGCATGCCAGACTTGAGCTTGGACAGGATCTCGGAGCGCTCGGCCTTACGGGACTCCTCAAGCACGACGCGACGGGAGAGGACGACGTTGTTGCGGTTGCGGTCCATCTCGATGACGCGGGCCTCGATGCGGGTGCCCATGTAGGAGGTGAGGTCCTTGACGCGACGGAGGTCGACGAGGGAAGCGGGCAGGAAGCCACGCAGGCCGATGTCGAGGATCAGGCCGCCCTTGACAACCTCGATAACCTCGCCCTCGACGTTCTCGCCGGAGTTGAACTTCTCCTCGATGCGGTTCCAAGCACGCTCGTACTCGGCACGCTTCTTGGACAGGACCAGACGACCGTCCTTGTCCTCCTTCTGGAGAACCAGAGCCTCGATGGGATCACCGAGTGCAACGATGTCTGCAGGGTTAGCGTCCTTGCGGATGGACAGCTCGCGGACCGGGATAACGCCCTCGGACTTGAATCCGATGTCAACGAGCACCTCGTCATGCTCGATCTTAACGACAGTGCCGTTAACGAGATCGCCCTCATCAAAGTCGGTAATCGTACCGTCGATGAGGTTGTTCATCTCCTCCTCGTTGACATCGTCAAGAGAGAAAATGGACGAGTTCTGAATCTCACTCAAAGGTGGACCCCTTTCGAACTACGGGGCCCCGATTGCTAGGACCTACAGAAGGGTGCGACAAGCACACAACGTTTAGGAACACTCGGGAGCCGACAGATACTAATGTGACGCTTATGCAATCACGTTCGTATAGGTTACGGGGAAATGAGTTCGATTTCAAGCGTGAACTGCGATTTTTTACTCGTGTGGAGACTTTTTCGTAATCTTATGAACACACGTCTCCGCAACTTGACGATAACCAGCCAGGCATTCGGCTTTGGGGTAAAGTATCCGGAGTCAACGATTCTAGATCGATTTTTCGAGAAAGGTGCCCGCGTGCTCAAAGCAGTCGTTTTCGATATGGACGAAACGCTTCTTAGCATCAACCTCAACGCGTTCATCCTTCGCTATTTTAAGGATGTCTCTTCGATGCTCGCGGATATCGGGCGCCGCAGCCGCGGTGGCACGATGGCACGCCTCGGCACCATCCTGGTCGACCTCAACGCCAATCGCCGCAGCAGCACGGACAATCGCACCAATCTTGAGTTTTACCAAGAAGAGGTCGAGCGCCGATGCGGCATTTGCCTCTCGGACCCACTTATCTACGAGGCGTTTACCTACTACGACCGCGAAGTTCTTCCGTACAAGAATGACGAACTCATCAACGCCCATGCCATGCCGGGCGCACACGCCGCGCTTCAGGCCGTACAGGACGCAGGGCTGCGCTGCGCGCTCTTTACCAACCCCAGCTTTCCGCAGGGGGCCATCGAGTGCCGCATGGGTTGGGGCGACCTGGCCGACGCCCCCTTTGAGCTCGTCACGCACATGGGAAACGCCACCCGCTGCAAGCCTGATGCCACCTACTATCTAGAGCAGCTTCAGGTGATGGGGCTCGAACCGCACGAGGTCCTTATGGTGGGCAACGATCCCAAACGCGACTTCCCTAACCCCGCCTGCGGCATTCAGACTGCCTATGTAGGCCAGGGCAAGCCCAACCGAGTCACCTGGCGCGGAACCATGGAAGGCTTCGCCCGCGACTTTAACGCCGTAGTAGAAGCCTTCTACGAACACCAAGTAGCCGACGAACTGTCCTAGCACACTTGGGTTTTGCCGATCATGATGTTGAGGATCTCGACGTCGGTGTCCTTCATACCCACACGGCCCACGTAGCCCATGCTGGCAATCGTCTGCTCGACGGTATCCTGGATCAAACCCTCGCCGGCACGGAAGCCACGCCCCTGCATGGCCATGTCATGTCCCAGAATCGCCGCATCGACGGCAGCCGAAATCTTGGCGGCACAACTCGCCTTGGCGCCGTCGCACACGATGCCGCCCACGTTACCGAGCGTATTCGAGACCGTCGCGCCAATCTGCTCGCGCGTGCCACCGCACAGCCAGGTAATCGCAGCGCCGGCGCCGCACGCGGCGCAAATAGCACCGCAAAACGCCGAAAGCGCACCAATATAGCTCTTGATATGCACGGCGATAAGATCGGACAGCATCACGGCGCGTACCAGACGCTCGTGGTCGCAACGCAGGTACTCGGCATACTCCATGACGGGCAATGCGCAGGTAATGCCTTGATTGCCCGAGCCGCACACAATGGCGACCGGCAGCGCGCAACCGTTCATGCGGGCGTCGGACCCGGCGGCCGCACGGGCACGGGCACGGCAGGCGACGTCATCGGCACGAGCACCCAGCAGCGTACGACCCACCTCGGCGCCCCAAGCGTGCGCAAGGCCCTCGGCACTGATTGCGCCATTCAGCTCAATCTGACGCTCAACGGCAGCGCGGGCGCCCTCAATGTCACCGTCCTCGATAAAGTCGATGATGGAATCAATGGACATGGGCGTATCGGCGTTATCTGCCGCACGCTCGGCCACCACGCGCTCGGCGCAGGCGGCGCACTCCCCCGCCGACTTGCCGCATACCGGAATACCGTCGAGCGTATGGCACGTGACGTTGGTGTGGTGGTCGGTAATCTCGACGACCGCGGTATGGCCCCCGGCCGTCGCAGTCACCTTGATGTAGAGGTTGGGCACACCCTCGACAAGCGACACATCGCAGTAGCCGGCGTCGGCGAGGAGCTCGGCCACACGAGCGCGGTCTTCATCGTTAACGCTCTCGAGCACCTCAAGCGCGCTCTTGGCGTCACCGCCCACGGCACCCAGCACGGCTGCAGCTTCAATACCGTGCATACCGCCCGAGTTGGGCACGGTCACGCTCTTAACGTTCTTGATGATGTTGCCCGAGCAGGCAACGTCCATATGATCGGGTTCGCAACCGAGCGTCTGGCTCGCCAACGCCGCTGCATAGGCAACGGCAATAGGCTCGGTGCAGCCGAGCGCACAGACAAGCTCGCGGTTCAAAACATCGCAAAACGCGGCATCACGAAGGGAATCGGTAGGCATAGGTATCTCCTGCTTGCATAACGGGCTGGTCTCTCAAAAAAGTTAGCTCCTTTATTTGATAACAATGCATCAAAAACCGCAACCACGGTTCCGGCGGACGGCGCTCAAGCACAAACTGGCGGCATTCATTCATGAAAAGCAGGTCTTGTTGCATGCTTAAGCGTTTGACCAAAAAACGCCCGAGCGTTTACACAAAAGTCGCGCTATCATGCAGTCGAACGCGGTAAAACCTTTAGCAATTCCGCCGCACGGACCAGAGAGGAACCACTCATGAAGATCGGTATCGGTAACGACCACGCCGCCGTCGAGCTCAAGAACATCATTTCCGAGCACCTGAAGGAGCGCGGCTGCGAGGTCGTGAACTATGGCACCGACACCTCCGAGAGCTTCGACTACCCCATCGCCGGTTACAAGGTGGGCAAGGCCGTGGCCAACGGTGACGTCGACCTGGGTATCTTGATCTGCGGTACCGGCGTCGGGATTAGCCTGGCTGCCAACAAGGTCGAGGGCGTACGCGCCGTCGTGTGCTCCGAGCCCTTCAGCGCCAAGCTCTCCCGTATGCACAACAACACCAACGTGCTGGCCTTTGGCGCCCGCGTCGTGGGCTCCGAGCTCGCCAAGATGATTGTCGACGAATGGCTCGACGCCGAGTTTGAGGGCGGCCGCCACGAGCGTCGCGTCAATCTCCTCAACGAGATCGACCAGACCCGCGGACTAAAGATTGTCGACGAGGCCTAAAGACTTACAAAGCCATACGCTAGCGCCAGCCCCCGCCCGGAAGAAACATCCGGACGGGGCTCTTTAGTAGTTTTCTATGCGTTTACCAAAAATCTACCGGAATAAAAGGGCGCCGCGGTTGGAATTCCGCGGCGCCCAAGCCACACGCTAACAGCTTTAAGGAGTCAAAGCTGGTTTAGCCAAAGAAGCGCTTGATCTCGATCTCGGCGTTCTCCAGGCAGTCGGAGCCGTGGATCACGTTGGCGTTGACATCGACAGCGAAGTCGCCGCGAATGGTGCCGGGCGTAGCATCAAGCGGGTTGGTAGCGCCCATAAGGGTGCGCATCTTGGAAACAGCGGAGAGACCGGAAACGACCATCTTGACGACCGGACCGCTCGTCATAAAGTCGCAGAGACCGCCAAAGAAGGGCTTGTCGGCCAGATGAGCGTAGTGCTCCTCGACGGTAGCGCGCTCGAGCGTAGTCATCTCCATGCGCTCGATGACAAGGCCGCTGCGCTCAATGCGAGCAACGATCTCGCCGATCTTGCGATCGCGCACGGCGTCGGGCTTAATCATGATGAAGGTCTTCTCGATAGCCATAAGGTAGCCTTTCAAGTAGGTTCGCGCGTGCCCAAGTCCCATTCCGGCACTCGCCTGGACTGCATCGTAACAGAGTTTTAGCTGCAGTTAAACAAAAAGCTGTTTATTGAAGCGCTGCAATTAATTGAAGCGTTCCATATGTGTCACTTCTGTTTCGAAGCCCGATTAGAGTACCATCCGACTGCCCATCAACCGCACCGAACCGAGCGGACGGTCGGTTGCCGCCTGTGAACGTACCCCCTTCACAACCTGCCCAAAGGTCCTACAGAAGTTCTCGACAAGCCCCTCCCCCATTACAACAAAATACGGACGCCCACATCAGCAGACGCCCGTAAAAGCAAAAACGATTTATCAATAAATGGCCAAGCAGCTTTAGCCAGACTCTTACTTTGCCCCGTGGCCCATCTCGAAGACCTTGGTCAGCGATCCAAACACGCCTTCGTCGGCCACGAGTTGCGCCTCGGCGCGCTGCAGCTGTACGGCAACGGCAGCAGGAGCAGTGCCGCCCTCGGTCGTGCGCGCAGCGACAATTGAGGGGATGTCGAGCGCCTCGGTAATATCGCGTTCAAAGAGCGGGCTTGCCTCCTGGAACACCTCAAACGGCAGGTCCTCAAGATTGCAGCTACGCTTCTCACACATCAGGACCAGATGGCCCACCACGGCATGTGCCTCGCGGAACGGCAGACCACGCTTAGCCAGGTAATCGGCAACATCGGTGGCGGCAAGGTGTCCCACGCCGCACTCGCACGCCATGGCATCCTCGTTGACGGTCCAAGTCGAAATCATACCGGCCATAACCGACAGGCACTGCATGAGCGTATGGGCGGTATCGAGCGCGCCCTCCTTGTCCTCCTGCAAGTCCTTGTTATAAGCAAGCGGCAGGCCCTTCATGGTCACGAGCAGCTGCACCAGGTTGCCATACACACGGCCGCTCTTGCCGCGGATAAGCTCGGCAAAGTCGGGATTCTTCTTCTGCGGCATGATGGACGAGCCGGTGGAGTACGAGTCGGAAAGCGTGATAAAGCCAAATTCGGAGCTCGACCACAGCACGATCTCCTCGGAAAGACGCGACAGGTGCATGGCCATGACGGAGCCGGCGTAATGCAGATCGAGCAGGAAATCGCGGTCGGAAACCGCATCGAGCGAGTTGGGAATCACGCCCGCAAAGCCAAGCTCGGCAGCCGTCATCTGACGATCGAGCGGATAGCTCGTACCGGCAAGCGCGGCAGCACCCAGCGGGCAGTTGTCGGCGGCATCAAAGGCGGCCTTCAGGCGCGTAAAGTCACGCGCGAACATCCAGGAATACGCCAGCAGATGATGCGACAGCAGCACGGGCTGAGCGTGCTGCATGTGCGTGTAGCCCGGCAGAATCACCTTGTCGTACTTCTTAGCCGCATCCACCAGCACATGGCGCAGCTCAAGATTGGCCTCCATGAGCTCCTTGGCCAGCGCCTTGACGCCCAGGCGTGTGTCGGTCGCCACCTGGTCGTTGCGCGAACGTCCGGTATGCAAGCGCTTACCGGCCTCGCCGATGCGACGCGTCAGCTCGCTCTCGATGGACATATGAATGTCTTCGTCGTTGATGTCGAAGGTGAAGTTGCCAGCATCGATATCCTGTTCGATTCCAGTCAGGCCCTTGGCAATCGCTTGCTCGTCCTCGGCACTGATGATGCCCTGGGCCGCCAGCATTTTGGCATGCGCCTTAGAGCCGGCGATATCCTGCTTATAGAGATGTTTGTCGACCGGCAGCGACGCGCCAAACTCCTGCGTGACCTCGGCCACGCCCGCCTCAAAACGACCGCCCCAAAGAGCCATGGAACCGTCCCCTTTCTCCAAATACCAAAACAAGCGCCCAAAGCAATGCGCCATATCGCTAAAGCGATTTATCAACCGCTAGTTTTACACATTCCCCACCGTGCGCGAGGCTGACAAGCTAAATAGCGAAGAAGTGACGCACCATGCACTTGGCGCCCATGGATTCCCTCCTGAGGTTACCCTGCGAGGCGTCAATCCAGGCCTTCAGGCTCATGGGGACCTCCTCCACCTTGGCGGTATCGAGCTCGGGGGCAAGAGAAAGCAAAGAGTGTGCAATAGCGTCAAACATAGTAGGTACTCCTCAGATATATATAGGCGCAGAGCCGCCAAATTGATAGAAAGAGCCCCGCCGGACAACCCCGGCGGGGCTCGGACTCAGCCGCAGATGCGGCATCATATATGCGGGCGGAACGTAGGGGCCACCGATGTTAAGAAGTGTCAGCAAGCATAACGAAAGGTAGGGACCCCGTGCGCCCGTTATGTATCACGCGGATGGGCCGCGCGGATACCAAGGAAGAGAAGCCTTAGGCCTGGGCTGCAGCGGAGCTGGGACCCTGGACCTTAGCCCACGTCTTGAGCGACAGCGTATCGATCTCGATAAAGCCGGCGCTGGCCTTCTCATCAAACGTGGTGTCGCGGTCGTAGGTGGCCAGGCCGTAATCGTAGAGGCTGAAGGGGCTCTTGCGGCCGACGACATGGCAGTTGCCCTTAAAGAACTTCAGACGGACGGTGCCGGTCACGAACTTCTGGGTGTCGGCCATAAAGGCATCGAGCGCGTTTTTGAGCGGGCTGTACCACTGGCCGTTATACACGGCGGTGGCCCAATCCTGCTCAAGCTTAATCTTCTCCTTGAGCAGGTCGCCCTCAACGCAAATGTCCTCGAGCGCCTTGTGGGCGGTGATAAGCGTCAGGGCGCCGGGGACCTCATAGCACTCGCGGCTCTTGAGGCCCACCAGACGATCCTCGACCAGGTCCAGGCGACCAAAGCCATTGTCGCCGGAAATCTTGTTAAGGACGATGACGATCTCGGAGAGCTTCATCTTCTTGCCGTCGACGGCGACGGGCTTGCCCGCCTCAAACTCAATCTCGGTGTAGGTCGGGGCGTCGGGCGTATCCTCGGGGTTCTTGGTCATAACCCAGGCGTCGTCGAGCGGCTCGTTCCAGGGATCCTCCAGGTGGCCGCACTCAATGGCGCGACCCCACAGGTTGTCGTCGATGGAATAGGGGTTGTCGTTGGTACCCTCGGGAACCGGCACGTTGTGGGCGTGGGCGTAGGCGACCTCGTCCGGACGGCACTTCAGATCCCACTCGCGAACCGGGGCGATAACCTTGAGCTCGGGGTCGAGCGCCTTGACGGCAGCCTCAAAACGGACCTGGTCGTTACCTTTGCCGGTGCAGCCGTGGGCGACGTAGGTCGCGCCAAACTCGTGAGCAACCTCGACGAGCTTCTTGGCGAGCAGCGGGCGGGACAGGGCGGAGAGCAGCGGGTACTTGTTCTCGTACATGGAGTTGGCCGCGATGGCCTTGGTCAGGAACTCATCGGAGAACTCGTCGCGCAAGTCGAGCACCTGACAATCCAGAACGCCCAGGTCGAGCGCCTTCTGCTTCTTGGCATCCAGGCCGGTCTCCTCCTGGCCCACGTTACCGCAGACGCAAACGACATCAAGATTCTTCTCGTCCTGAAGCCACTTGACACATACGGATGTATCAAGACCACCGGAATATGCGAGAACGACTTTTTCCTTGCTCATGGCTGTTTCCTTTCGCCCTTGGTAGCTAGTTAGAACATCGGTCAGTTGCAAGTCATTTCGAGGTCAAAAACCGTGCAATATCAGGTTAAATAGCAAAAATCAGCACATACATGCCCTAGAAACATGCAGCAATGTCGTGCTAAAACCCAACGACCTCAAAATGACTCTGTTGGGGCATTTAGCCCCATGCGGACAGAGACGATTGTTATCGTCGTCGGGAAATTGCGCGCTGGCGTCGGATGGCATTGTCTGCAGTAGTGATAATCTTTACGAACTGCATCTGCCTCTCCTTTCACCTATCGCCGGGCGCAATTCTAATATCGTAAACGGTACCTTTTCCTCGGTAAGCGGTTGTTTTTCCGTCTCCGTTTTCGATGGTCGCTATATTACGCTAAAGTGCCTGCTGTACAAGCGACAAATTCAAATTTCTGAAAAGTTTTTTCATTACTTTGTGAATGATGATGCAAATATGCGCCAATCCTGCGAAAATACGCCCGACTATCAAGTAGAGGGTCAATCACCCGAAACATTCTGGAAACCGAAAGGCGCGTTTTATGCAGACTTACGAATCAGACGCCAACATCGGCAACATTAAGATTCTCGCTGTCGATATGGACAAGACGTTACTGACCGACGAGCGCGTGCCGCCTCAGGGCCTCGACGAGCGCCTGGACAAGCTCGCCGAGGCTGGCATCGTGTTCTGCCCCGCCAGCGGACGCCCCGCCCCCAAACTCGAGGAGATGTTTGAGGACATCAAGAGCCGCATCGCTTTTTGCCCCGATAACGGCGCGTGCGTTATCTACCGCGGCAACTATATCTATAAGAGCACTATCGACGTGGCGCTGTATCAGCAGGTCTTGAGCCGCGCCTCGGAGGATTCGCGCGCTGTCCCCGTCCTGTGCTGCTTCGACGAGTTCTATGTACTTGCCCGCGATCATCAATACCACGACGAGATCAGCGTCTACTACAACACGATCAACTACGTCGATAGCTTTGAGGGCATTGACATCGAGTCTAACAAGATTTCGATCTTCTTCCCCGCCTACGATGCCGAGCCAGCGTTTCGCGAGGACTACAGCCCCGAGTTCTCGGACAAACTCTACGTCACCAATGCGGGCCGCGAGTGGATCGACTTTATGAATCTGGGCGTCGACAAGGGGTCGGGCGTAGCACATCTCTGCGAGCGCCTGGGCATCGATATCGCCGACGCCGCTGCCGTGGGCGATACGTACAACGACATCCCCATGCTTGAGCGCGTCGGTCACAGCTTTATCGTGGACAATGCCGAGGAGCATATGAACGCGCATGCCAAGTGGCGTATTCCGAGCAACAACGACGGGGGCGTACTGACGCTCATCGACGCTATCTTGGCGGCTCGGTAACGTGGCACGTCGGACCTGGCCGGGCGGCGCGGATTAGTTTTTCGTTCGGTCAGGTCCTGGGCTCGCTCGGAAAGCACATTAAGTGCTTTCCGGCTCGTGC
>CAJMLB010000025.1:0-26274 GCA_905214145.1 uncultured bacterium
GGCCCGTGGGTTATACCCTAAGAGCAAACCACCCTTTTTAAGGGTGGTTCTGATTATGGCGGCATTCGACACCAGAAGCTCGACTGGAATCGTGCGCCGCCGTCCGCGGGAGACTATTTCTTATCGACTCGTGTAAGATTCCGAGTAGGTGTCGCGGCCCATCCGCGACCACTCCTTCTTTCAACGACTGATCAGGGTGATATTTCGTGGCAGAGCGTCCGACATACAAGCTCAGGTTTCTCGACCCCAAAAAGCGTTTTCCATCGATGCCAGAGCAGCCTGCGGGGCGCTCATATGGTGTTGTCTGGAAAGTCTTTGGCGAGGACCCCAAAGAGTCGTGCTATGTCGTCGAATTCGTCGGCAAAACTCACATATCGCTCTTGGGCTACGTGAGCGTGTCGGGCAAGGTTTATAAGGTTGACCGCCCTGTTCGGGAAGTACCGTTGCCCGAGGACCCTGACATGGAGCTGGTCCTTCACGAGTCCGATTCCAGTATTGGCGAGATTATGGTGAGGGAAGCTAACGGTGCAATGCGCGCGTGTGCGCGAACTGCCGGCTCTCCCGAAGGCCCCATGCGCGAGCAGTCCGACCACGAGACATGGAATTCGACCCGCGCCCTTCCTTACGGCGAGTTCATGGCCTCGATGTTCTTGCGCTACGTGATATTTGCCAACTCCGAAAGCGCTCTTGCGAACACGACGGGCGTCGACGGTCTCGATGTAGACATGCAAAACGTTGTCGACAAGATCAAACTCGTAAAGTTGCCCGAGCCGGTCGAGGTGTTTTTGGGCTTTGACACGGCACCGCTCCCCGATGCTATCGAGACGCTGCTTTACCGTGTTGACCATGCCGAGAATCCGAGCGGTATCGAGCGCTATGCCGCCGCTCTTATGAGCGAGATCGACTTGCCCCGCCTGCGCACCATTGCTGCCAAGTCCGAAATGAGCCTAGCGCGCATCGACCGCTCAAAGCTGTTCTATCTCAATTTTGATCGTAGCCTGCTGGACCAGGACGAGATTGACATGCTGCTTGCCATCGAGTGCCGTCTCAACCGCCTCTCCGGCATCCTTGAGCGCATCGGGGCTGGATTGGTCCCCGCGGCATCCTCGCCGAGCCTTGAGGGCTGCGCGCTCTTTGATGCGTGGCATATCGCCAAGACAACCAACGATGTTCCCCGACTGCTCGATACGACCTCGAGCGACAACCCGTGGGGCAAACCCGGAACGGTAGCTTGCCAGCCGGGCGGTGAGTGGGATGTGCGTACCCGCTTCGCGCGTATCGTCGAGGCGCTTAACGTGGTCACACGGCTCGACTATACCTATCGGGCAAACGTTGCCGAGGGGATTATGCTCGTTCGGTTTGGGCACTCTGTCGTGGATGCCATGCCACAGCGTGAATACGACGCTCAGGAGGATGTCTGGCGCGAGTTGGACGAGAACGCGCGTGTGATTTGGGCCGCGGAGCACGACGCGCGCGTGGCGCTTACGCTGGCAGCGGCTTGCTTTGCCGCAGGTGCCTGCATTGCGCGCTGCTATGTTCAGATTGCGGCTCCCGACGGCGAGCAGGGCGAGCGCGTCATTGCAACATATTCCTTTGGGCGTGCGGCCTATCTGGCCAATTGCGTGCCTGTCGCCAAGGATCTTGAGAGCATGGATATGGACGATATGCCGTGCAAGCGCATGCTTGAGGCATATGAGTCGGATGCGCCGGATGCGATTGAGCCTGCGGAGGTTCACGTTCGCCCGCGTGACGACCACCGTTCGCTGCCGCCGGCGTTGCGCGACCTGCTGCTTGCCGATACGGCTGATGAGCTCGAGGTCATGGAGATGGACGATGACCCGTATGTGGCGCGCGTCGTTGAGTTGCGCGAGCAGGCAAAAGTTGACCGTGCAAGCGCGTTTGAGGGCTTCTCCCGTCTTGTTGAGGAGCTGGAGGCCAAGTGTGCCGTTGCCGAGCTTTTGGCAACGGGTCCGGTCCAGACGCAGTTTTGCGACAACCAGCTGGTACGCATGGTGCTGCCGGTAATGGAGGAAGACCGCTCCGTTCGTATTTTGCGTGCTCCCGATGCGCTGTACTTTGCCCAGCACGAGATCTGCAGTTATTACGCCGAGCAGGAGGATTTTGAACGGGCATTGCCCGAGGTGCGTCGTCTTTACGATCTGGCTCGCTCGTCCATGCAGTCGCACTTTGCGCTCATCAACGTGCTGGCGCGCCTGGAGCGCTTTGACGAGATTATCGAGGTGGCGCGCCACGGCCTGCGCATTGCCAGTGACCGTTCCGCAATCGGTTATCTGTTCTATCGTCTGGCGTTTGCCTATTGGAACTGCGACCAGCTCGAGCTCGCGTTGGCGTGCTACCGCCTCGTGCCGCGCGGCGAGGAGTCGGGTGGTAGCGCGCTGGAAGAAATGCAGGGCCTTATGAACGAGATGGGCGTCAATGAGCCGCCGACGTTCGAGGATGCGGTTGAGACCATCCGTAAGGCCGGGCTCGAGCTGCCTCCCGTGTCCGCCGTGACCAACCAGCTGGCGGATGCCGCCGTGCAGCTGGTCGATAACGGCTTCTTTTTCCTGGCGCGCGTCTGCATCTTCCAAATGTGGCGCACCATGGGCAACGATGAGCTCGGCTCCCTCAGCCGCTCGCTGGGGTAGGGGCGATATAGAGGGGCCGCACTGCGCTATTTGTATCGGCGCGGGCGGGAGGACCCGGCAGGATCGGTAAGGCATAAAGCCGCCGAGCCTGCTAAAACTGTTAAACTCTGCTAAAGTTGCTAAACTTTGTTAAAGTTGTTAAAACTAGCAGAGGAGGGCAGAATGACGAAAGCTGTTAACCCCTTTAAGCCAACGGCGGGCATGAATCCGCCTGAGCTTATCGGACGGGACACTGTTTTGGATGACTTTGCCGAGGCTCTTGAGAATGGTCCTGGTGCCCCCGATCGACTCATGCGCATCTCGGGCGTCCGAGGCACAGGTAAAACGGTGCTCCTTAATGCATTGGGTGACCTTGCACGCAAAAAAGGATTCGAGGTCGTTGACGTTGCCTCCAATGCTGGTTTTTGCAATAGAATCCTCGAGGCTCTGCAGCGAAACGTTCGTCTTGAATCAATCTCGATTTCCCCATCGATTTTAGGGGTCAGCCTTGGCTCCATGGAGATGTCGAAGTCGGCCTCTCATCTGGGCGAGGCGATGTACGATGCTGCGAAGCGCGGTGGTCTGCTCATTACGCTCGACGAGATCCAGGATGCCTCAACTGAGGAAATGCGCGAGCTAGGCAATGAGATGCAGCTCTTGATTCGCCAAGGAGCGAATGTCGCTTTCGCTTTCGCCGGGCTGCCGACATCGGTAGATGGCGTGGTGGTGGATGATACGTTGACGTTCCTTCAGCGAGCCAAACATGTTGAACTTACTCGGCTTTCCGATTTTGAAGTTGGCGGATCGTTTGAGGATACGATGAGACGAGCGGGCAAGGAGCTCGACAAAGGTGCCGCTGAGCTATTAACAAAAGCTTCGGCAGGCTATCCCTTTATGGTCCAGCTGGTCGGATATTACGCTTGGCAGGTTGCTGCGCGCAGTGGGGCGGAGAGCGTGAGCGAAGAGGCGGCTCGTAAGGGTATCCAGGCGGCTCTTGATAGCTTTAATGCTATGGTGATTGCCCCAGCGCTGCGCAGGGTGTCGGAACGGCAGTTTCAGTATCTCGCGGCGATGGCTCAATGCGAGGGCGTCGATATCGCCAACGGCGATATCGCCAAGAAGATGGGTTTGTCGGCGAACAAAGTTGGGTCATATCGCAAGCGTCTGATCGATGCGGGGTTGATTGAGCCCGCGGGCTATGGCTGTGTTTCGTTTGCAATTCCGTACATGCGCGATTATCTGTTGGAGACCGTTTGAGAGGACTAATAAAGAATGGGCTGTCCGCGCTGTCGCTGGGGCCGTCCTTGTATCTTTGTCTCAATCTGTAACATCTGGAGGGGATTACGGCCTGCAGATGTTACAGATTGAGATGATTGACTGAGACGTTTACTGGTAAAAGAGAGGTAAAAGAGGAAACGCCTCAAAATTCCCCTTGCCCAACTTCGGCTGTTTGGTTACTATAGAACGGCTGTTACGGAGAGCTGACCGAGAGGCCGAAGGTGCTCGCCTGCTAAGCGAGTATGCCCCAAAAGGGCATCTGGGGTTCGAATCCCCAGCTCTCCGCCAGTATGACTTTGAAGAAGGGTCCCATTTGGGGCCCTTTTTTATTATCAAGAATGGCGGCTGGGGATTAGAGTCCGAAAGGGCGTGAACATTAGGCAAACACGGGGCGCTTGAAAACGGGGAGACCCAGGCGTGCTCGTGCACCCCGGTGTGGGGTTCCGAGGGGATGGAGTAGAAATATGGTAAAGGTCGGGCTGCGTAAGCCGAATCTAAAGACATCACTCAAGGCAAGAACGACCGGCAGAGCGAAGCGCGCGGTAAGGCGGGCGATAATCCCCGGCTATGGTAAGAAGGGCATGGGGTGGATCAAAAATCCGAAGAAGGCTGCTTACAATGCCGTATACAGCAGAACGACCGTCGGAGTTGGGGATGTCGCTCGCGCCGTTGCTAAATCAGGCGCTCGGAGCTCGGCGTCAAGGACGTCCTCAATTACTGTTTCATCGCATGAAATTACACCTTTGGCGAAGCCTGAACAGAAATCTCTCACTCGAGAGATTACGTCGGTTGACAGGGCAAACAAGGCGCTTTTGCTATGCTTCCTTCTTGGGTGGTCGGGCGCTCATAGGGCGTATGCACGGATGTGGGGTAGCTTCTTTCTATATCTCTTTACCTTTGGCCTTTTTGGATTTGGTTGGCTGTTTGATATTGTGACACTACTGATGAGACGCTCCGAGCTAAGGCGTCTCGGCGACAGTGATCCGACTCAACAGCAAGTGCCATGTTCCGTTGATTCTACATTCGATCGAAATGTCGCCGACTCCGGAAATTGGGAACAGCGTGGAGATGGGGAGGCTGCGGCTCGGCTAGAGCTTCAACGTAAAAACCGTGCCTATATGGAAGAAAACGGCATCGACGTGGAGATGTTTACCGAGGAAAAGGTCGCGGCGGACGCCTTGCGAACCATTGAGTCGGTATGCCCGTGCATGCTTAGGTTTGACCGAGGCATGAGCGAAGAGGAGCCAAGCATCAGCTTTTGCTCTCCAACAAAGACGGGGAAAATGCCCAAGAATGTCGTCGAGGCCCGCATTTACCATCAGGATGTGAAGCTATTGATGGATTCCCACGGCTTCGAATTGCCGGAGTATGGTGACAGCATCAATGTCATGATTAGTTATCTAGCTGATGGGCGCATAAATAAAGTCGATATCCATGGGTTCCATAATGGCCGCTCCGTTAGTGTCTCCATTCGCAGGCGGAGCGACGATCTTGTTATGACGAGTGCGGGCACCATCGGAGAAACGGGTGCCTGGCAATCGCTGTGTCCTGGGGCAGACCCCTCATCTGGGGATCTTTTCAGGGCCTTGACCAAGGAGGTCGAAAGGATCTACTGGCATGCCCGGTGGACCCGTTTTCAAGGTCCGAAAAGACACAGCGAAGGTAAACGGCTAGCAATGTCGCTTTGGTGATTCTGACGCATCCCGTTTAAGAGGTATTCAAAAAGAGGCGCCCCGTTGGACGCCTCTCCAATCTCAAATGTAATGTTCCCCCAGCCCTACACCTCGGGCGCCTTGGCGATGGTCTCGCTTTCTGCCGTAAGCGGGCGATTGTCGATGCGGCGGCCCAGGCGGTCGAGCTTCACAAGGAGCCACTCAATGGGATTCGGCCCCGAGCCTTCCTCGTCGGCAACCAAATCCATGACGGCGATCTTGGTGCCGTCTTGCTTGAGCATCACGCTACCCACCTTGTCGCCTACATGTACCGTGCCCGAAAGGTCATCATAGGTAACCTTCTCGGTCACCTCTCCGGCAAGCGCAAAGACGGTCGCCTGAGCTGCGGGATCGGCGAGCGTGGCATCGATCGTCTTGTCCGTCCAATCGGTCTGGCCAATGCGCGCGATGAGCGGATTGCCGTTGGCAGTCTTTTCCTGCGTGTTGGCGATCGCAACCGTCACCTTGTGGCCGTAGTACCAGTTGGCAAGGGCGGCCGTGTCGGCAAAGCGCTGATCGGTGGTGCTGGAGTTCAAGACGACGGTGTAGGTCTCGTCGCCATCGCGGTTGTAGGCTGCCGTAAAGCAATAGCCGGCATCGTCGGTGGTGCCGGTCTTACCGCCGATATTGCCGTCCTGCCCCAGCAGCTCATTGTGCGTATCCATGGAATGCGAATGGTCGGAACCGTCGGCGCCCGTAACCTCAATCCAGGAATCATCGCTCGCCACGATTTCGCGGAACGTATCGCTCTTCATTGCCTCCTGCATCATCAGGGCTACATCGTGCGCGGTAGAGTGCATGTCGCCGGCCCACTCATCAAAGTCCAGACCGTGCGGATTCTCAAAAAGCGTTCCCGTGCAGCCGAGCTTTTTAGCGCGCTCGTTCATGGCCTTTACAAAGGTGGCCACGGCGTCCTTGGTCTTGGGGTCGATCTTTTTGCCCACGTGCTCGGCAAGCGCGATGGCGGCATCGTTGCCCGAGGGGATCATCAGACCGCGCAGAGCTTGCTCCACGGTGAGCTCGTCGCCTTCGAGCAGGCCGGCGGTCGAGTTGCCTACGGTGGCGGCAGCATTGCTCACCGTGATCTTCTCGTCCATTTTGCAGTTCTCGACGGTCAGAATCGCAGTCATGACCTTGGTAATTGAGGCGATCTTGACCTGCTCGTCGGCACTTCGGGCGTAATAGACGGAACCGTCCTTGCTCATGACGATGGCGTTGGTCGCATCGATATCGGGCAGATTCTCGGCCGTGATGCCGCGGGCGTCGGCGGTCTTGCCGCAAACGATATCAGTCGTAAGCACCTGGGCGTTGGCGATAGACGGCACGCCGGCAGCAAGGGCGAGAGCGCAGACAATGCCGGCGGTCAGTTGCGCGGAGCGCTTTACAAGAGAACTAAGGGTCTTCACAGATTTCGCTTTCGACGGGATGGTCTCTTTAGAGTTCAAAGTATATCGTTTACCGGCGTGGACAATCAGTGCGCGGGCGTGCGCGGCCCATGTCTGCGCCCGAACGGACGCATAGGTGCTTAAGGTCGACTTAAACGACCGCGCTTGTTGTGTGGCGCGCGCTGCCTCGGGCATAATGGAGCGCGAGAGGAGCACGCATGAATGAGTGCATTTTGGTAGTTGATGACGAGAAGGCCATCGCCGACCTGGTCGGTATCTACCTTACAAAAGAGGGCTTTGATGTTCAGATAGCCTATAGCGGAGCAGATGCTGCCAAGGCGATTTTGGAGCAGGAGTTCGATCTGGCGCTGCTGGACGTCATGCTGCCCGATATCGACGGCTTTGAGTTGCTGCGCACCATCCGCGCTGGCCATACCTATCCCGTGATCATGCTGACGGCGCGTGATGCCCAGCAAGACAAGATCGAGGGCCTTTCGCTTGGCGCGGACGATTACGTGGTTAAGCCGTTCCGTCCGCTGGAGCTCATCGCGCGCGTGCACGCTCAGCTTCGCCGCTACACCAGCTACGGTAGCCGCTCGCAGGCGGCCGGGTCGCCGACCATCCAGCTCGACGGCCTGGAGATCAACCGCGATGCTCGTTGTGTGACGGTGGACGGTGCACCGGTGCGCCTCACGCCCATCGAGTATTCCATCTTGCTGTATCTGGTCGAGCATCGTGGCAGCGTGGTGGCCGTGGGGGACCTGTTCCGCGCGGTGTGGAACGAGGATTTTATGCCCGGCTCCAACAATACGGTGATGGTGCACATCCGCCATCTGCGCGAAAAGATCGGCGATGATGCCCAAAAGCCGCGCTTTATCAAAAACGTCTGGGGCGTCGGCTACATAATCGAATAACGCCTTTGGTGGTGGGGAAGTGGATATGACAAAAGACGATAGACGGGTATTCGAGGTGCCCGATCGACTCTTTGAATACATAAGGGCGGTCGTCGACAACCGCGCGCTTGCGACGGTGCTGCTCTTTTTGCTGAGTCTGCTACTCATCGGCATTGACAATATTGTTGGCATCCTGGCAGTTCTGCTCATTGGCTTCTTGCTGATCGATCGATTCGAAATCGTTCGCCGCTGCGCGGTAATCGGCGGCGCCGCGTGGACGATTACGCTGGCGATCGGGGCCATGGCGCTTGGCGGTATTGGCGAGCCCGTGTTCTTTGATGCCGCCTTTGTGTTCAACATGCTCGGCTTTGTGCTGGCACTCGCCGTCTGTGTCCTGTTCTTTTGCGGGCGCGCCCTGTATTACCAGGGTTATGAGCAAGGCGAGCAGCATGCCGACCGCGTGATCGCCGCCCGTATTCAGGACCGTCTGATCGATAGCCCTGACACGTGGGATACCATCGACGGCGACTTTCTCGAGGTCGAGGGTGCGCTCAATCGGGCGCGCGATTGTGAGCGCAAGGTTCAACAGGCCCTGCGCGACGAATCGCATCGCAAAGATGATCTGGTTACGTACCTGGCGCACGACCTGCGTACACCGCTCGCCAGTGTGGTGGGCTATCTTTCGCTCCTGCAGGAGGCTCCCGATTTGCCGCTTGAGCAGCGTGCGCGCTTTACAGGCGTGGCACTCGACAAGGCCCACCGGCTCGACGCGCTCATCGAGGAGTTCTTCGACATCACGCGTTTCGATTTCCACGATATCGTGCTTACCCGCGCCTACGTCGATTTGGGGCTATTGCTGGCGCAGGTGGCCGACGAGTTCTATCCCATTCTCAACGAACAGCACAAGGAAGCCCAGGTTGATATCTGCGAGGACCTGACGGTGCTCGTGGACGGCGACAAGATGGCTCGCGTATTCAACAACATCATGAAAAACGCCGTTGCCTATAGCTATGAAGGCTCGATGATCACGATCGAGGCCAGGCGTTTGGGCGACGGTGGCGTACGCGTACGATTTGTGAACCAGGGCGATCCAATCCCTGAGCCAAAGCTCAAGGTGATCTTTGAGAAGTTCTATCGCCTGGATGCAGCGCGTGCGACCAATCGCGGCGGTGCTGGGCTGGGGCTTGCCATCGCCAAGGAGATTGTATGCGCGCATGGCGGTACCATCGCGTGCGAATCGACGCCCGAGCATACCGTCTTTACCATCGAGCTGCCCGCTGCGTAGCGTAGGCGCCCTTACAAACACCTGACAATGCGCTCACGTGCATATGAGCCGCGATTTCTACTATCGATACTGCTGAATTGATATCGATGTGGAGGTATGCGGTATGACGGCTGCTGCGGCCATGGAGCCCACGGAGCTCGAGGAGCTAATGGAGGCGCAAGCCGAGGCTGCGCACGAGCGCGAAGTCGGGGATGCGACTCGCCCCACGGCGCAGGATCTTGCCGCCTCGCCGACACGCATCGACGTCGAGGGCCTCGACCTGTTCTATGGCAACCATCACGCGCTCAAGGACGTGTCCATCAAGATCCGCGACAAGCAGATTACCTCGTTTATCGGTCCTTCGGGCTGCGGCAAGTCAACGCTGCTGCGTTGCTTTAACCGCATGAACGACGGCATCAAGGACTGCCGCATCGAGGGCAAGATCGCGCTCGACGGCCAGGATATCCTGGGCGACTACGACATCTGCCGCCTGCGTCAGCGTGTGGGCATGGTGTTCCAGCGCCCTAACCCGTTTCCCATGAGCATCTACGACAACGTCGCGTATGGCCCGCGCGGCATGGGTGTGCGCGACCGCGCCGTGCTGGATGAGCTGGTCGAGGACTCTCTTCGTCGCGCTGCGCTATGGGACGAGGTCAAGGACAAACTCAAGGAGTCGGGGCTGGGCCTTTCGGGCGGGCAGCAGCAGCGCCTGTGCATCGCCCGCGCGCTTGCCGTGCAACCCGATATTCTTCTGATGGACGAGCCCACGAGCGCTCTCGATCCCGTGTCGACGCTGGTGGTTGAGCAGCTGGCCTGCGAGCTCAAAGAGACCTGCACGCTCGTGGTCGTTACGCACAATATGCAGCAGGCGGCGCGCATCTCCGACTCGGTCGCGTTTTTCTTGCTGGGTGAGTTGGTAGAGCACGCGCCCACCGCTCAGCTCTTCAAAAATCCCACCGACCCGCGCACGGCGGATTATTTGACGGGACGTTTTGGCTGATACCATCTAGTAAAGGTACCTTTAGGGTTAAGATGCGGTCATGCCGGCCGCAAAGGGGTTCAACATGATCTATTACGTCGAGGACGATGACAACATCAGGGATTTGACGGTCTATGCGCTGCGCAAGCAGGGGATCGAGGCCGAGGGCTTTTCGTGCGATGGCGAGTTTAAGGCCGCCGTGGTGCGACGGGTACCCGATGCCGTCTTGCTCGACATCATGCTGCCCGATACCGACGGTTTGGCAATTATGCGTCGCCTGCGCGCCGACCGCCTGACGGCGACGGTGCCCATCATGATGCTCACTGCCAAGGATACCGAGCTCGATAAGGTGATGGCGCTCGATGGCGGTGCCGACGATTATCTGACCAAGCCGTTTTCGCTCATGGAGCTTGCCAGCCGTTGCCGTGCGCTGCTGCGCCGCGGCGGCATGGTCAAACAGGCAAGCGATGTGCTCAGCGTGGGCGATATCGTGCTTTCGCCCAGCCATCGCGAAGTGACCGTTGCCGGCGAGCCGCTCAAACTCACCTTGCGCGAGTTCGATTTGCTCGAATATCTTATGCGCAAGCCCGGCGTGGTCTTTACCCGCGAGTCGCTGCTGCAGAGCGTGTGGGGCTGGGACTTCGATGGCGGCTCGCGTACCGTCGACGTGCACGTGCAGACGCTTCGCCAAAAGCTCGGCGAGCGTGCCGGCGCTATCGAGACGGTGCGCGGCGTGGGCTATCGCCTGGCGGAGCCTTCCGCCGGTAGCGATACTGAAGATGCCGTCGCTGCGGCAGCAGCATCGGAGGAGTAGTCCGTGGTCTTTGCCCCTCAGGGAAAACACACGCTCTCGCATCGCGTGTTTGCGACGATATTTGTCTGCGCTATGTCCGTCATTTTGGCGTTTACGGTGCTGGGCGCGTTCTTCGTGCAAAACACCTTGGCAGATGCCACGAGTGCCAACCTTTCGCAAGAAACCGAGCTTATTGCCGCCGCCTTAAACGAGCAGAAGGAACCCATCGCATTTTTGCGAAGCCTCGATCGCGAGGACCTTCGTATCACGCTGATCAACAGGGATGGATCGGTCGCCTACGACAACGAGGCGTCTCCTTCCATGTTGCCCAACCATGGCGATCGCCCCGAGGTCGTTGAGGCCTTTGAGAGCGGTTCGGGCTCCGCGGAGCGCTCGAGCGCCACGCTCGACGAGATTATGCTATATCGCGCCGTCGCCCTTGATAACGGTCAGGTCGTTCGTTTGGCACAGGCTCAGCCTGGCGTTGCGGCGATTTTGCTCTCGTTGGTGGCGCCGATGCTGCTTATCGCGGTGGCGGGCGCGGTGCTCTCGTTTTTCCTTGCGCGTCGCGAATCCCGTGCCATCATTGCGCCGCTGCAGGAGGTCGATTTGGACCATCCGCGCCGTAGCTATGAACATGCCTACGCCGAGATGGTTCCCATGCTCGAGCGCATTGAGTCGCAGCGCCAGGAGCTTAAACGCCAGATGGCGGTGCTGGCCGATAACGACCGCATGCGTCGTGAGTTCACGGCCAATATCACTCATGAGCTCAAGACCCCGCTTACCGCGATTTCGGGCTACGCCGAGCTTATTGCAAACGGCATGGTTGAAGGCGAGGATGACCTGCGCAACTTTGGCGGCCGCATCTACCGCGAGGCGGGACGCCTGGCAGCGCTCGTTAACGACATCCTCACGCTTTCCAACTTGGACGAGGCGGAGCGAGCATCTGAGGGCGAGGCGGTGCCCATTGGGTCTACGGAGCCTATCGAGCTCTCTCGCGCCATTTTGACGGTGGAACAGCGTCTTGAGCAGGTTGCCCGGCAGTCGAATGTGACCATTGGGCACGAGACGAAGCCCGTGGTGATCGAAGGCGTGTCGCGCCTGATCGACGAGCTGATCTATAACCTTGCAAGCAACGCCATTCGCTACAACCAACCTGGCGGTACGGTCACGCTGCGCTGCGGAACCAACGATGAGGGCCGTCCGTACCTGTCTGTTGCTGACACGGGTATCGGTATTGCGCCCGAAGAGCAGGGTAAAGTGTTCGAGCGTTTTTACCGTGTGGACAAGAGTCGTTCTAAGGCGCGTGGCGGAACCGGCCTGGGCTTGGCGATTGTTAAGCATGCCGCTCTGTACCATCATGCCGCGATTGACCTGTCGAGTGAACCGGGCGTGGGGACTACCATTACGGTGACGTTTCCCGTGCAGCAAGAGGGACCGTTCGCGTAGCTGTGTGGCAAAAACCGAGGATTAGACGATACGCCCGCGTCTCCGCTGCCGCGTAGGTTGTTGCGCAACTTACGCGCGGACGCTGTATCTTATGTATAGAGTTCGGACATGGCAGAAAGATGCGATATCATATGAGCAGTTTTGTCGATACGAACTAGGGAAATGAAAGGCAAGCTGCATGACCCTTCTTGAACTGTTCCAGCTGCTTAAAAAGCACCTCAAGCTGGTCATTGCCCTTCCGGTGGTCTGCGCGATCGCCATGGGCGTCGTCTCCTTCGCTATGATGGACAACACCTACACCGCCACGACGAGCATGTACGTTCTCGCCAAGACCGACGATAGCGGTCAGATGAGCTACAACGATCTTTCGGCGAGCCAGATGCTTTCCAACGATATCGCCACGCTGCTCGATAGCGATAGCGTTAAGGGCGGTGCTGCCAAGGATCTGGGCCTCGCCGATCTGGACGACTACAAGATTTCCGTTTCCTCCGAGACCACGACGCGCGTCATCACGCTTTCGGTGACGGGCACCGATGCCGAGGAGACGGCAGAGGTGGCAAGGGCCATGGCCAGCTCGGTGAGTACGGTCGCTCAGAACGTTGGCGCTGCCCAGAGCATCAACGTTATCGATAAGGCTAAGACCCCCGAAGCTCCCAGCGGCCCCAAGCGCGCGCTGTACGTCGCCGTTGCGTTCCTCGCCGGTATCTTTATCGCAGTTGCCTATGTCGTTTTGGCAGACATGCTCAATACCCGCATCCGCGGTGCCGAAGAGGCAGAAGAGCTCCTGGGTATTCCCGTTGTTGGCCGAATTCCGGCTATGAAAGGTGGTAAATAGGCATGGCTAAGGCAAAGAACACCGATAAGCTCGTTGTACAGAATGCCGCCAAGACCCTTCTGGCCAACATCCGCTTTGCGAGCGTGGACGACCCCATTCGCACCATCACCGTTACCTCCTCGATTCCCAACGAGGGCAAGTCTACGGTTGCCATTAACCTTGCTCAGGCAATCGCCACGAGCGGCAAGTCCGTGCTCCTGGTCGAGGCCGATATGCGCCGCAGGTCCCTTTCCGATATGCTCGGCGTTCGTTCGCGCGGCGGACTCTATGCGGTCCTTTCCGAGCAGATTTCCATTGACCAGGCAATTGTCGAGACGGGTCAGAAGAACTTCTACTTTCTCGATGCCGAGCCGCATATTCCCAATCCTGCAGACATCATCGTCTCTCACCGCTTTTCCAAGTTGGTCAAGGCACTGTCTGCTAAGTTCCAGTACGTCATCTTCGATGCTCCCCCGGTTGGCACCTTCATCGATGCTGCCGAGATTGCCAGCCTGACCGACGGCGCGCTGTTCGTGGTGCGCGAGAACTTTACCAAGCGCGAAGAGGCGCTCAACGCCATCGGTCAGCTTAAGAAGTCCGAGAAGGTCAAGCTCATCGGTACCGTCATGAATTACTGCGAGACCGAGACCAGCGAGTACTACTATTCTTACTACACCAAGGACGGTAAGAAGGTTAAGAAGGGCTCCGACGGTCAGGGCACTTCCAAAAAGGGCATCTTCACCAACCGAGCAAACGTTTAGTTGATTAGGGCCGACCTATGCGTGACATTCATTGCCATATCTTGCCGGGTGTAGACGACGGCGCCGCCGATCTCGATGAGAGCTTGGCGATGCTCGAGGCTGCCAAGCGGGCCGGTGTAACCAGAATCGTTTGCACTCCTCACTGCCGTGATCCCTATTTTGATTACGACAAGATGTGGGATGCCTTTGAGCTGCTGCGCGATAACGCTGACGGTTTTCCGCTCCAGATGGGCTTCGAGGTCAACCATCGAAAGCTCGTTGAGCTTGGTATCGATGCCGCGGATCACTTGCATTTCGATGGGACCAACGAGTTTCTGCTCGAGCTTTCGACGCATGCCGATGCGTATGCGTTTAGAGAGTACGAGAACACGATTTACGATTTGCAGTGCCGTGGCTACCAGGTGATCATCGCTCATCCTGAGCGCTATCGTGCGGTTCAAAAGGATGTAAGCGTGGCGGAGCGCCTGGTCGATATGGGCTGCAAGCTGCAGGCTTCGGCGGACTTTATTGCCGGCGGTCGCTTTGGTCGCGAGAAAAAGCCGGCACAGCGCCTGTTCGATCAGAACCTGTACAGCTTCATCGCGAGCGATGCCCATAACGTGGGTCATTACGACTGCCTGGCGAAGGCTCGCGCGAAGTTTAGCGTGCGCGGAGCTCATTTTCGCTAAAATCTGTCCCTAACGTTCGCATTGAATGAAAGGGCAGCCATGGATATCCAACTTAAGACGGGATGCTTTGATGACGCGGCGTTGGTGCGCCGCGTCGTTTTTATGGACGAGCAGGGCTACGAGAATGAGTTTGACGCTATCGACGAGGATCCGAACTGCATTCATGTGACGCTCTATGTAGACGGTGAGCTTGCCGGTTGCTCGCGCGTGTTTCCCGAAGAACTCGAGCGCGCAGCTGACGCAGAGGCTCCGGTGTCGCCGGCGTGCGACTTGGACGAAGGCGTCGCGGCGGGGGAGACCTACATTATGGGGCGCGTGGCCGTGCTGCCGAGCATGCGCCGTCGCGGTTTGGCGAGCAAGATTGTCGAGGCCAGTGATACGTGCGCGCGTGATGCCGGCGCCAAGCTCATTAAGCTGCATGCGCAGGAATACGTGCTGCCGCTCTATGCCAAGGCGGGTTACACGCAGATTGCCCCGGTGGACTACGAAGACGAGGGCCAGCCCCATGCTTGGATGGCCAAGCGCGTAGATGGCAGATAGGGACGTTCCTTTCCTGCCGGCAGTCGGGGACACTCCTTGGCAATTGGCGCATCAGAGCGTTTGGACATACAGTTTTTCGATTCCGTATGTATATATGCGCGCTAATGGGTTATAAAATCTAAGTCTGAACATAGCAGGTCTGCGATACGGCTCGGGCAACCGGGCCGTTTTTGCGGGCAGGGGTAGCGCGAAAGGACTGCACATGCGTCAATTTAAGACCGAGAGCAAAAAACTGCTCGACCTCATGATCAACTCCATTTACACCAATAAGGAAATCTTCCTGCGCGAGCTTATCTCTAATGCGAGTGACGCCGTCGACAAGCTCAACTTTAAGAGCCTGCAGGATCCGAGTGTCAAGCTCGACCAGGGCGACCTGGCTATTCGCGTCTCTTTTGATAAAGACGCCCGTACCATTACCATCTCGGATAACGGCATTGGCATGACCGCCGAGGAGCTCGAGCGCAACCTGGGCACCATCGCCCATTCCGGCTCCGAGGAGTTTAAGACCGAGAACGCCGAGCAGCAGGGCTCCGATGTCGACATCATCGGCCAGTTTGGCGTGGGCTTCTACTCGGCCTTTATGGTCGCCAGCCACGTGAAGGTCGTCAGCCGCGCTTATGGCGAGGATACCGCCCACGTTTGGGAGTCCGACGGTCTTGAGGGCTACACCATCGAGGATGGCGAGCGTGCTGAGCACGGTACCGATGTCATTCTGACACTGCGTGAGAACGAGAAACTCGACGCCGACGGCGAGGCCGAGACCTACGATCGCTTCCTGACCGAGTGGGGCCTCAAGAGCCTGATTCAGCAGTACAGCAACTATGTGCGCTACCCGATTCAGATGATGGTGAGCAAGAGCCGCCAGAAGCCCAAGCCCGAGGACGCGCCGGATGATTACAAGCCCGAGTACGAGGACTACCAGGAGCTTGAGACTGTCAACTCCATGACGCCAATCTGGAAGAAGCGCAGCTCCGACGTTGAACAGAAGGATTACAACGAGTTCTACAAGTCCACGTTCCACGACTTTGACGATCCGGCGCGCACCATCAGCTTCCATGCTGAGGGCACGCTCGAGTATGACGCCCTGCTGTTTGTGCCGGGCCGCGCGCCGTTCGATCTGTACAGTAAGGACTACGAGAAGGGCCTGGCGCTCTACAGCTCCAACGTGCTGATCATGGAGAAGTGCGACGACCTGCTGCCCGACTACTACAACTTTGTGCGCGGCGTCGTGGATTCCGCCGACGTGACGCTCAATATTTCGCGTGAGACGCTGCAGCAGAACCGTCAGCTCAAGGCCATCGCCAAGCGTGTGGAAAAGAAGATCACTGCCGACCTTGAGGATATGCGTGACAACGACCGCGAGGCCTACGAGAAGTTCTTTGAGAACTTTGGCCGCGGTCTTAAGTACGGCATCTACTCGAGCTATGGCATGAAGGCCGATGAGCTCGCCGACCTGCTGCTGTTCTGGTCTGCCAAGGAGCAGAAGATGATTACCCTGGCCGAGTATGCCAAGGGCATGCCCGAGGATCAGAAGGCCATTTACTACGCGGCCGGCGACTCGCGTGAGCGCTTGGCCAAGATGCCCGTGGTAAAGGGCGTGCTCGACCGCGGCTATGACGTGCTGCTGCTGACGCAGGATGTGGATGAGTTCACGTTCCAGGCCATGCGTGAGTACGTTGCCGCCGATATGCCCAAGATCTACGAGGACGATGCTGCCCGCGAGGCTGCCGAGAAGGCCGTTGCCGACGGTGCTGAGCCCGAGGTCGAGGATCGTCACTTGGAGCTCAAGAACGTCGCGACCGGTGATCTTGACCTGGCGACCGAGGACGAGAAGAAGGAGGCCGAGGACGCCACCAAGGAGAACGAGGACCTCTTTAGCGCCATGAAGGAGGCGCTCGACGACAAGGTCGAGAAGGTCGCCGTCTCTGCGCGCCTGACCGATGCTCCCGCGTGCATCACCACCGAGGGCCCGCTTTCGCTCGAGATGGAGAAGGTGCTCCAGAAGGGTCCCGAGGGCGCGCCCGACGGTATGCCCAAGAGCCAGCGCGTGCTCGAGCTCAACGCCAAGCACCCGGTCTTTGCCAAGCTCGTCGCTGCCCAGAAGGCGGGCGACACCGACAAGATCAAGCAGTACTCCGGCCTGCTCTATGACCAGGCCCTGCTGGTCGAGGGCATTCTACCCGAGGACCCCGTGGCCTTCGCGGCGGCTGTCTGCAACTTGATGTAGTTAGGTAGTTACGCGGTTTTACCAAACCGCGTAACAGCTCGACGCTGCAAACGCCCCTAAGCGGCAATCTGACGTTCAATCGTCGGTCGCGTACCGAAGTACGCTTCCCTCCTCTTTCGCGTCACCTTGCTCGCTTAGGGGCGTTTTCGCTTACTTATGCTCAACCAGCGACGCTTTCGTGGTCCTAAGTAGTCATTGGGGGCGTTTTTGTTTGACTAGTCGTTTAAGAACGTCCCCGATGCTATTTGAATTGCTAATTTGTGCGGGTTGTGGTTTTGTGACCTGCTGAAATTTAAGATACTGTACAACTGTACGTTAATTCGTCTTCGTAGTATATTGCTACCGCAAAACTCAATACCATTGTGCACTGAGACGCTAAAGCGCCTACGTACAATGGTTGTCGATAGTACGATTTGATTCAACGACAGGATGGATGGCCCAAGCGTGAGTCTCGGCAGCAAACTATCCGATGCAAAGGTCTCCTTTGCGATATTCAAGCGCGACATTAAGCGACTACTTGTGAACCCCGTCGCCTTGGTGGTTACCCTCGGCGTGTGCGTTATTCCCTCGCTGTATGCCTGGTACAACATCGTGGCAAACTGGGATCCGTACGGAAACACTCAGGGTATCAAGATTGCCATCGCCAACAACGATCAGGGCACCCAAAACGACCTGGTGGGTGAGCTCAACGCGGGTGATAAGGTCGTCGATCAGCTCAAGGAGAACGATCAGTTGGGCTGGACCTTCGTCGATTCGGCGGCCGACGCCAAGGAGGGCGTCGAGAGCGGTGAGTACTATGCGGCCATCGTAATCCCCAAGAACTTCTCGGATAACCTGGTCTCGATGCTCGACGGCAACTACCATCAGCCCAAGCTTACGTACTACGTCAATGAGAAAAAGAGCGCTATTGCACCCAAGGTTACCGACACCGGTGCAAACACCATCGAGCAGCAGATTAACTCGGAGTTCGTCTCCACGGTGGGTGAGACCGTTGCCAGTATTGCCAAGGATGCCGGAGTCGATTTAAAGGACAAGGCAACCCAGGCTCAGGATTCGTTGGCCGGTTCGGTATCAGAGGCTTCTGACACGTTGGGCGAAGTGCGCGATTCGATTGGCGACATGAATGCCGCCATCGATAAGACGAGTGGTTCCATTGCCTCGGCAGATGCAGCACTTGCCGGTCTGCAGGGTCAGGCGCCGTCGCTGACGCAGGCGATCTCCCAGGGCAACGACCTGCTGGGCGAGGCTCGCGCCACGGCGGGTAACTCTATCACCTCGCTCTCCAAGGCACTCTCGGAAGGTAGCCTTGCACTCACCAAGACGTCAGCCTCCGCGAACGCTGCGATTGGCAAGCTGACGGGTACGGTCACATCTACGACCACCCGCATCGACAACTCGCTCGAGTCTCTCCAGGCGACGATCGACCACAATAAGGCCGTTATCGGGCACTTGGAAATTCTCGTCAATGACACGTCAACAGGTTCCAAGGAAATTGACGCGCGCATTGTGTCGACCATCGATTTGCTCCGCGAGCAGAATGAAAAGCTTCAGAGCATCAAGGACGGTCTGTCTGCACAGTCGAGCGCCATGACGAATGACGCCGCGGCTGTCTCGGGTGCCAGCGACGCTATCAATAACGCAATCCAGACCGGTGCGACCAACCTTGGCCAGGCCCAGACGGACCTGGGTCAAAACGCGCTGCCGAAGGCCTCGAGCGCGCTTGATTCATTTGCCGCCGTCTCGGGTGATCTGACGGGAATCGTGTCTGGCCTCACGCCTACTATTGCAAGTGCGCGCGGTACACTTTCGCAACTCAACGCTACGCTCGGTCAGGCCAAGACCACGCTGTCCCAGACCGACGCCTCGCTTGCCAAGGTCCAGGACAAGCTCGCCACCGCCGCCAACGACATCGAGGCGCTGCAGACCTCCGAGTCCATGGGCGAGCTGGCCGACCTGATGGGCGTCGACGTCGATGACGTTGCTGACTTCATGGCATCTCCGGTCGAGCTGACCTCCAAGTCGATCTATCCGGTTAAGAGCTTCGGCTCGGGCATTGCTCCTTTCTACACCAATCTGGCGCTTTGGGTGGGCGGCTACGTGCTCATCGCCATTTACAAGCTCGAGGTCGATCGCGAAGGCGTTGGCAGCTTTACCGCGCGTCAGGGCTACTTTGGCCGCTGGTTGCTCCTGGTGATCCTGGGCGCGTTGCAGGCCATTATCGTTACGGTGGGAGATCTGGTCATTGGCGTACAGTGCGTCAGTCCGCTCCTATTTGTGCTGGGCGGCATCGCCATCTCATTTACGTACGTCAACATCATTTACGCGTTGTCCACTACGTTTAAGCATATCGGCAAGGCAATCGGCGTCATTCTTGTCATCGTGCAGATCCCGGGTTCGTCGGGCATGTACCCCATCGAGATGATGCCCGGCTTCTTCCAGTGGCTGCACCCGCTGCTGCCCTTTACCTATGGCATCAATCTGCTGCGTGAGACGGTCGGCGGTATGTATTCGTTCAACTACCTGTTTAACCTGTGCATTCTGGGCGTGTTCTTGATCGTGGCGCTCTTTATCGGCCTGCAGCTGCGTCCGCTGCTGCTCAACCTCAACCTGCTCTTTGATAAACAGCTTTCCACGACCGGTATGATGATTTGCGAGTCTAACGACCTGCCGCGCGAGCGCTACTCCTTGCGAACGGCCATGCGCGTCGTGCTCGATTCCGATTCGTACCGTCGCGAACTGCTCGATCATGCGGTCGCCTTTGAACATCGCTACCCGTACTACATCAAGGGCGGTTTTGCCGCCGTGGTGGGCGTTCAGGTCCTGCTCTTTGTCCTGTCGACGGTTCTCGATATCGACAATAACGGCAAGATCATCCTGCTTGTCATTTGGATCATCTCGGTTATTGCCATCTGCGGCTGGCTTATCAATATCGAATATATCCGCGCGAGCCTCAATACCCAGATGCGCATCTCGGCGCTTTCCGATGAGGACCTGCGTCGCGAGATGCGCGAGCACACGGCCGCCATTCCTGCCGCCCGCCGCATGTTTGGCCTCAACGCCAGCGAGCGTGGTGCCAAGGGTGGCGATCAGTCCACGGGCCGCTTGCCGCATATAGGCTCGCACCATAAATCTCAGGGCAGCGACAGCTCAGCCACAAATGATGGAGATACCACCCCGCTCGGCAAGCACTCCAAAGGAGGTGAGGCATAAATGAAGAACATCCTGCATCTGTTTAAGCGCGATGTCCAAAACGTGTCTCGCTCCGTAATCGGCTTGGTTGTCGTGATGGGCCTCATTATCGTACCGTGCCTGTACGCGTGGTTTAACATCGCCGGCAGCTGGGATCCGTACGGCAACACCGGCAATCTTAAGATCGCCGTGGTCAACACCGATGAGGGTTACGAGAGCGATCTGATCCCCGTCGAGGTCAACGTGGGCGAAAACGTGACCGCCACCCTACGCGGCAACGAGAGCTTCGATTGGGTTGTGCTCAACAATCGCGAAAAGGCTATCGAGGGCGTCAAATCGGGCGCATACTATGCGGCTGTCGTTATCCCTAAGACGTTTAGTGCCGATATGATGACGCTCTTTTCGACCGACGTTAAGCATGCCGATATCGAGTTTTACGAGAATCAGAAGGCCAACGCCATCGCGCAGATCGTGACCGAGAAGGGTTCGAGCGCCGTTCAGAACCAGGTTAACGAATCTTTTACCGAGACCATTACGAGCATCGGTCTTAAGACGGTGTCCAGCCTGCTCGATTACATGAGCACCGACCAGGTCAGCAACTTTATCGCCAACCTGTCCTCGACGCTCGGCGATTCGATTGGGGGCCTGCAAGACGTTCAGGCTAATGCTTCGTCGCTGGCGGGCATTTTGAGCTCTACGTCCGATTCGTTGACGTCGGCGAGCGGTATGCTCCAGCAGACGGGTACGGTCGATGAGTCGACCAAGCAGTTGATGGAGCATGCCAAGAGCGGCATGAGCGATTCCAAAGAAGCGCTGAAGGCCGCCAACGACGCCATCAACGCCGCGATTGACGGAAGCGCGGGCTCGTTCGACAACGTGTCCGCCGGGCTTGCGAAGGCATTTGATGCCGCGAATCAGCATGTCGACCTTACGGTGTCTCAGCTCAACGATGCCGCGGCGGCGCTCAATACACGTGCCGACGATATCGACGCCACGGCCGACCAGCTCCGCGGCTTTGCCGAGCAGGTCAGTGACGAAAAGCTCCAGGAGAGCCTTAAATCTGTGGCAACATCGCTGGGCAGGATCGCGGTGGAGTATCGCAACAACGCCAAGGACCTGACGGCAACTGCTAAGTCCCTTTCTGACAGCATGGCAGAGGTCAACAGCACGCGTGCCGAGGTCGATCAGGCCATCGCCGATGCCAAGGCGGGCATTTCGGGCGCCAAGTCCGACTACGATTCCACGTTCTCGGTTAAGGCCAAGAAGCTCAAGAAGACGGTTTCGGGCATCCTGGACTCGCTCGATGGCATCTCGGGCGATCTGGATAGCGCCGTAGACGGCCTGACCGACGCATCCGGTTCGCTGGCAAAGGGCCTCTCCAAGGCTGCAAAGCTGGTCAACAAGGCTTCTGATCAGCTGGGCGAGGCGTCGGACAAGATCAGTGCGTTTAAGGACGAGCTCGATGGCGCCCTGATGTCGGACGACCTTGCCACGATCAAGACGATGATTGGCAACGATCCCGAGGGTTTGGCCGTGTCGCTTTCCGGCCCCGTCGCGCTCGATCGCAAGCCGGTCTATCCGATTCGTAACTACGGTTCGGCCATGGCACCGTTCTACACGATTCTGTCGCTATGGGTCGGCTCGATCGTGCTGGCGGCCATGATGAAGGTCTCGGTTGACGATGAGCTCATCAACGAGCTCATCCCCGTGCGCCTGCACGAGATCTACCTGGGCCGCTACCTGTTCTTTGGCGGTCTGGCCCTGCTGCAGGCAACGCTCGTGTGTGCGGGCGACATCCTGTTCTTTGGCATTCAGTGCGACAACCCGCTGCAGTTTGTGCTGGCGGGCTGGGTCGCGAGTCTCGTGTTCTCCAATATCGTCTACACGCTTACGGTGTCGTTTGGCGATATCGGCAAGGCGCTCGCCGTCGTGCTGCTGGTCATGCAGGTCGGCGGTTCGGGCGGCACGTTCCCTATCGAGATGACCGGCCCCGTGTTCCAGGCGATCTATCCGTTCCTGCCGTTCACCCACGGCATCAACGCCATGCATGCCGCCATGGCTGGCGCCTACCATATGGAGTACTGGATTGAGCTAGGCATTCTGGCGAGCTATCTGATTCCGTCGCTGGCCCTGGGCGTCGTCTTCCGCCGTCCGGTCATCAAAGCCAACGACTGGATCATCGAAAAACTGGAGTCAACCAAATTGATTTAGTTCAGCAACGTAAACGCCGTCGGAACATCGAGATCTTCCAACCCGATGCTTTAGCGTAGTGAATTGCACGGGCTGCTTGGTTGTTGCTACAGTAGCGGGGCGTGCCGGGGGTCCGGTGCGCCCTGCTTTTATTTGACCATGAGGCGGCACGCAGCCATGCGCGTGCGGACACCACGCCCAGATTGAGCGCGAGGATGCCCTATGGCCCAGCATGCCACTGACAATATCGAAATGATGCCCGATAGCCCTGTTGCTCGCGAGGACCTGGGCGCGGGCGGCACCTCCCGCGGCGCCGGCGCTCGCTCGCCGCTGTTCTGGAAAGTCCTGCTGCTTTCGGTGGCAGTCGTCTGGGGCTACTCCTTTACGACCATGAAGGACGCGCTCGACACCATTCCGGTGTTCGAACTGCTCTACGTGCGCTTTCTGCCTGCGGCGTTGGTCATGTTTTTCATCTTCCACAAGCGCATCATCGCGCACCTCAACGCCCGCAACCTTATCGTCGGACTTGGCATGGGCGCACTTATGTGGGCCGCCTACGCCCTGCAGACAGTCGGTCTGGCGCACACCACGGCGGGCAAGAATGCTTTTTTGACGGGCACGTATTGCATCGTTGTGCCGTTCGCGAGCTATTTTCTGAGCGGCGAAAAACTCACCCGCTATAACCTGGGCGCGGCGCTGCTGTGCTTGGCGGGCATTGGCTTGGTGGCGCTCGATAGCGTTGAATTCAACATCGGTGATGTCATTACGCTGGCGGGTGCGGTCTTTTTCGCCATCCAGATGGCGGTGACTGCCAAGTACGGTCGCAAAATGGACATCAACGTCATCACGTTTTGGATGTTTGTGGGCAACGGCGTGCTGAGCCTGGCAACGTCGCTGCTATTCGAGACCCAAGCGCCTCTGTCCGTGTGGACGCCGAGCTTTATCAGCGCGATGGCGTTTCTCTCGGTTGGTTGCACATGCGCGGCTCTGCTCATCCAAAACGTCGGCTTGGCGCATGTCTCGGCCTCGACGGGCTCACTGCTCCTTTCGATGGAGTCGCCTTCGGGCGTGCTGTTCTCGGTGCTGCTGATGGGGGAGGCGCTCACCTCGCGCCTGCTCGCCGGCTTCGCGCTCATCTTTCTTTCGATTATCTTGAGCGAGACGCATTTCGATTTCTTGCGCCGAAAATCACACCCGCAATTGTAAACAACTTGTTGCGCCGCCCTCCCAGGGCGGCATTTTTATGTCATGCCCTTACAGTTGTACCTTGCACTTTACGCTATCAAAGTGCGTGCTGCAAAAACGTTACTGGAGGGCTTCTATGGCATCAGCTCTGTCCGATTTTCAACCGCAACCAGCGCCCCAGGCCACCGCGGCGGCGCAGGCCGCTATCGGTGACGGTCTTGTCGCAGAAGCTCAGGCTTTTGCAGACGAGCTCGCTGCATGGCGACACGATCTACACCAGATGCCCGAGCTGGGTAACAATCTTCCGCAGACGTCTGCCTATATCCAGGCACGTCTGGACGAGATGGACATCCCCCATACCACGCTAGTCGACGGTTCCTGCGCCGTTGGCCTGATCGGTGCCGGTGCGGCCGCTCAGGGCAATGGCACGTGCAAGGACGAGCAGGCCGGAACGGTCGTCATGCTCCGAGGCGATATGGATGCCCTTCCCGTTGTCGAGGAATCCGGCGAGCCCTTTGCATCCACCAATGGCTGCATGCATGCTTGCGGTCACGATATGCACGCGACGGCCCTGCTTGGTGCGGCGCGCCTGCTCAAGGCCCGCGAGGCCGAGCTTGTGGAGGCCAACGCTACCGTCAAGTTGCTGTTCCAGCCGGGCGAGGAGACCTTTGAGGGAGCACGCGCTGCCATCGCCGACGGCTTGCTCGAGAACCCGCGCCCTCAGGCGGCCTTTGCCATGCATGTCAACAGCCAGTCGCCGCTTGGCCTGGTGCTCTACGGCAGCCCGGCGCTCTCGGGTGTGTACGGTTTCCGCATCACGCTCCAGGGCAAGGGCGGCCACGGTTCCAGCCCCGAGATCTGCATCGACCCCATCACGGCCGGCGTCCACGTGCACCTGGCGCTCCAGGAGCTTATCTCCCGCGAGGTGCCGGCGGCCAAGGAAGTCGCACTTACCGTTGGTAAGTTCGCCGGCGGCTTGGCGGCCAACGTCATCCCCGACACCTGCGTGCTCGAGGGAACGCTGCGCGGCTTTGATGTTGAGCTCATGGCTCACCTAAAGACCCGCATCGCGGAGGTCGTTAACGGCGTTGCTACGACCTATCGTACGCCGGCGACCATCGAGACGCTTTCGGATGTTCCGCCGCTTGTACTCGACAGCGATATGACTCAGGCGTCGCTTGGCTACGTGGGCGCAGTGCTGCCCAAGACGGCTTTCTTGCCGCTTTTCCATGCCATGGCGAGTGAGGACTTCGCGCTTATCTCGAGCAAGATCCCAAGTGCGTACTTTACCGTGGGCGCGGCCGTAACCGACACGGACGAACACTTTGCCCAGCACCATCCCAAGGCACGTTTTAACGATGCCGAGCTGCCGCTCGGTGCCGCGGCCTATACCGCCGTCGCTTTGGGCTATATCGCCGACCACCGGTAGCACCCAACCTTGCCTTTCAAGCCTGCGGGCATGGCCGTAAGGCCTATGCCCTTGTCTTTCAAGGCAATCTTGGGCACTACCGGCGCCCGGCGCAGGCTATTCGTTTGTCTAAAAGGAGCAGTATGCCCCAGCAGCGTAAGTTCTTCCCCGGCTGGCTCGTGGTGGCCTCCGGCTTCGTGATCATGGCCACGTGTTACACGATTTTCGTCAACTGCATGAGCCTGTTCCAGCCGCTGATCGTCAGCAACCTGGGTATTTCCCTTGCGCAGTACAACGTCTCCAATGCCATCTCCACCGTGGTGAGTGTCGTGGGTTCGCTCGTTATCGGTCATGTTGCCGATAAGGTGAGTGGCCGCGTATTGGGCTCGCTTACCGTTATCGCTACCTCGGCGGTGCTTGCCGGCATGAGCTTTGTCGGTGAGCTGTGGCAGGTCTACGTGCTCTTTGCCGTCTCGGGCTCCTTTGCGAGCACCTGGATCGTGTGCTTGGCGTGCTCCGTGGTCATGCTCGTGTTCCTGCTGGTATCCGAGCCCATCGCCGCCAAGCTGCGCGCGAGCGTGGCGGGGGAGTAGGCGTCCGTCGCTCTTTTCTGTTCGTCCCGTTCTGTCCGTGGCCGCCTTGGAAGCCGAATGGATGCTCGTACCATCATTCGGTTTCCAAGGCGGCCACGGGCCTACGAAATGATCCCTATTCCTCCGTCCCCAAGGGATCACGTGATCCGAAGGGGACGGAGGAAAAGGGATCACAAACAGCGGCGGCGCGTCTGGCCGAACGAGTCCCCATACCCTCGTTCGGTCAGGCGCGCCGCCGCGTTGCTGCTTTGTGCCGTATAATGTCCACTACCTATGACGCGATACAAAAGAAAGGTGTTTGCCCATGCAGGCACAGAAG
>CAJMLB010000026.1:0-26248 GCA_905214145.1 uncultured bacterium
ACCGCGAGAACGGCGTCGACGTGGGCGATGGCCTGTCGAGCGCCGACCGTCTTGCCGGCACGTCGATGCCCAAGCGCCGTCGTCGCGATGCCGAATCCGATGCCCGCACCGCTCAGGGCCAGGGCGAGGGCCGTGGCCGTGGAAAGGGCCGCGGCAAGGCCGAGGCGCCCGAGACCGAGGGAGCAGCCGATGGCCGTCGCCGCCGCAAGCGCACGGCGTCCGTCGACAATGGCGAGGCCGCGGGTAAGAACGCTTCCCGCGAGCGCGAGGCTCAGCAGCCCCAGCAGCAAAATCGCGGCGGTGGCATGAACCCCACGCGCCGTCGTCGCCGTCACCTGTCGAGCGAGGAGCGCGAGGACGCCTTCCGCGCCGCAGCTGCTCGCGAGGCCGGTGCCGCTCCCAAGGGCGCCTCGGCCTCCGACGCGCCTGCCGACAAGGCTGGCAAGCCGCGTGGCGAGGAGGAGCGCGCGTCACGTCCGCGTCGTCGCCATTCCTCGGGCGCGCAGCAGAAACCCTCGATTCCTTCTGTGGCCGATCAGGTTTCGGATGGCGAAGTCAAGGTCACGCGCCGTCGCCCCGGCGATGGCGGAGGAGCTGCCGCCAAGGCTTCGCACGGCGGCGCTCGCGACGAGTGCGAACCGCGTGAGGATCGCGGCGGCGAGGGCTCGACCGACCAGGGTCAAAAGCGTTGCCGTCGCCGTCGCTCCCGCAAGCCGCGCCAGGACGGTGGCGAAGGCCCGACCCGCACCTCGTCCGTACCGCAACCGCCTGCCGGCGAATAACGTCCGTAAGCGGATGTAACCCGCCTGACCCCAGCACCTCTGGGTATCATGGCTCTACACCGACAACCCTCCCTTCGCCTTCGCGTAGGGAGGGTTGTGTCATGAAGAGACATCTGAACGTATTGACTCGCTTGCAGGGCGCAGGCGTCCTACCGTTTGCGGACGAATTGCTACCGCTTGCCGAGCGCGCGACGTATGAGGCGCTCGAGGCGTTGTCGCCCACGCGATGCGCTGGCTGCGAGCGTTCCGGTGCGCTGATCTGCCAGGATTGTCTGGCATCGCTCGCGCTCATCGATCCGTGTCATAGTTGCATCCGATGCGGCGCCCCGTTTGGGGATTTGCTGTGTACCGAGTGCTCGGTCGAGGGCACGTCTTCGGCAATGGCCGAGGCGCTCGATCGCTGCCTGGCGTGTGCCGTCTATGCACATCCGCTGCCGCGCATCATCAAGGCGTACAAGGATGCGGGCGAGCGCCGTCTGGCACCGTATCTGGCGGAGTTGCTCTACGACACTGCCTTGCATGCCCAGGTGGCAGCATCCGATCGCTACGGCGGTGTGTTGTCCGGTGCGGACGCGGTGGTGTTTGTGCCCGCGACTGCGGCGGCGTTTCGGCGGCGTGGATTCGACCATATGGAAGCAATCGCGCGCTCGTTTTGCGATCTTTCGGGTGTCCCGTTGCTGGACGCCCTGGTCAAATACGGTCATGGTGACCAGCGAGAGCTCGGCCGCGATGAGCGCCGGGAGCATGCCCGGGGCATGTACGAGACGGTCGAGGATGTGCGCGGCCGCCGTCTGCTGCTCATCGATGATGTCATTACCACGGGCGCGACCATGGCAGCAGCCTCGGCGGAGCTCAAGCGTGCCGGCGCCGCAGCAGTCGATGGCCTCGCTATCGCACGCGTTTGGTAGGGGGTGGTTTTGTGGCAGTGAAGATAGCGCGGCGCATCGAGCCGACAAGCGAGCAACTGGCGGCCTCCGTAGTCCTGACCGGTGCCTCGGCGCTGCGCATGATGCGCGCCGAGCGCCGACAAATGGGTTACATCAGCTGGAGAGACCTCGATCCCGATGAAGAGCGCCGTGTGCTGCATACATCGTCTCCCTCGGCCGAGGACATTTATCTTCCCGATTTGGTGCGGATCGGGGCCGTGAGTGGCGAGGTCCAAGAAGACTTGTGCCTGCTGGTGGGGTCGGCGAAGCAGCGTCGCCGCATGCCTGGTGCAAGCTGGTCCGTTTGTTCTACAGACCTGCCGGACGCCTCGATTTTGGAGGTGGAGCCGGGAGTGTACAGCTTGTCTCCCGAGGCCCTCTGTGCCGCCGTTGCGCGCGAAGTCGGCTGTATCCAGGCATTTGCCCTGGCCCAGGAGCTGTGCTCCAAGATTTCGCTGAGCGATCGCGGGCAGTATCTGCCCCCTTACAGCTCGCCTACCGTGAACAGGCTTGCAAAGGATAAGGACCAGCCGTCAGATGTGGGCTACTTTGAGGTCGAGCCAGTGCTGACGCCCGATCGCCTGGCAGATTACCTTGCGGCATGCAAGGGGAGCGCGGCCAAGCAGCTGCGGCGGCTGTGCCCCTTTCTGTCGGAAAACCTGCGCTCACCCATGGAATGCATCATGCTTGCCATGTTTTCGCTTCCGTTTTCTTATGGCGGATTTGCCTGCGGTCCCTTTAAGACCGACCACAAGATCGAGTTCAACGACCGTGCGCAGGCGATCTCGGGGATGCCGTATGCGGTTTGCGATGCCTATCAGGAAGCAGCTCGGTTTGACCTGGAATACAACGGTGAGCAGGGCCATTCGTCTCGCGGCGGGCGCATTCACGATGAAAAACGCAATACGGGTTTGGCGTCCATGGGAATCGAGGTCGCGACGGTCAACAACGAGATGCTCTGCGACATGGAAGCGATGGAAGCGCTCGCATGGCGCATCCACCAGCGTATGGGTAAACGATATCAGAATCGTGTAGAGGCTCGTCGAAAGAGGCAAGATGCTCTGCTGAATACGCTCCGAGCGTGCTTTGGGCTCAAGCCGGCGTAAAACTATGGCTTTATAGGGGGTCTGTTTATATGCCATGTGCAAAAAACGGCAAATATGAGTACTGTTACTAGATTAGTGACAGCAAAAATAAAGAAACTTGGGCCGAAAAACTGGATTCAGCGAAGAGATAATAAACGAATGTGGAATATCTTGGCGCCAAGCGGGCTGTGCGGAACTCAAAAAGGGCTCGTGGGGCGGAAATACGCTGCTACTAAATTGGTAGCAGTACTCATATTTGCCGTTTTTTGCACACGGCACCCTGAGACGGGTGCCCCGGGGCTCCCCGTGGGGGAGCTCCGGGCTTCATGGGGGCACGAATGGTCCGCCCCGACCTGCGAAATCTGTGCTCGCGATGCGAATAACGTCCCTAACCTTAAACTATAGCTTGAACTTAGCTATAATGCCCTACGTTCCTGCCAGGCTGTGGTTGCGGACGGACGAAATGCCCATCCTAGTCCAAGACAGACGCGGTCAAAGGGATCCACGTAAGCGACCGCGTGCGCGCGGCGCGATCATGGCGCGTCCTAGATGTAAGCCGCACCGTCCGTTCTACTTTCTTTGGGGCAATACCGCCTCGCGGGCGAGCGGGCCAGTCGTGAAGGTGGCTGCGGCCTCCCGAGCAAACGCCCCGGTGCGCAAGTGTGGGGTCAAATACCAGGTCAGCTGGTGGGAACAACCCGATATTCCGTGCAGGGCACGGATTGTATACGACACAGAAGGCAGGGTAGTGGACATGGTGAGGGGCAGCTTGATGCATGCGGCTCGGTTAGGTGCTGGGACCGCGGTGGTCATTGCCGTTTTGGGCCTGAGTGGATGTGCGTTCAATCCACTGTCCACGTTCACGACGCCCACGATCGACCAGATCGAGCGCGAGACCGTTACCCCCACGGTATCGGACGATGCCCTGGTCACGCCGGGAACCCTGACGGTCGCCCTCGATACTTCCGATGCCCCGCAAGCCATGCAGGATGCCGACGGAAACCTCACGGGCTATGCGGTCGATGCCGCTCGTGCCCTTGCATGCCGCATGGGTCTCAAAGTCGCCTTTGTCGATGCGTCCTCGGCCGATTCCGCGCTCAGCGATAAAAAGGCGGACATCTTCATTGGCGACATCAAGTCTGCGGGCGGCGACATCAGCTCGCTTGGCACCTGTCTGTACGATGCCGCCGCCGTATTCGGCAAGAGCAGTGACGGCGAGTCGCTGAGCGTTTCCACCGAAACGCTTAACACCGCTACCCTGGGCGTTCAGACCTCCTCGGCCTCGCAGGAGGCGCTCGCCAAGCAAAGCATCACCGCCAACCAAAAGACCTTTTCCAACATCAATGAGTGCTTTGAGGCGCTCGAGTCGGGCGAGGTCGATTACGTGATCTGTGATTCCACGGCTGGTGGCTACCTCGCGCGTCTGATGAGCCAGATCTCCTATGTCGGTACGCTCGAGGCGCCCTCCACGCTTGGCGTCGCAGGTCTTAGCTCTAATGATGAGCTGTGCCGTGCCGTGAGCGATGCCCTCGATGGCATCACGGTCGATGGCACGCTCGAGGCAGTCCACTGCGTCTGGTACGGACAGATGCCCTATGACCTTACCGCCAAGACCGTTTCGGGGGCCAATGTGCAGGCATCCGACTCCACGTCCAACGAGACCGAGTCCTCCGATGACGACGCCTCTGATAACAACGGCGACAGCCCGTCGTCTAGCCAGGAGGGCACCATCACCGACGATGACATCAACAAGCTCAATAGCTAGTTATTGGTAGGGGTGGCGCCTGCCATACATTGAACGAGGCACTTCTTCACGGTTTCAACACGCATAGCCGGGTCTCCCCAATAAGGGAGCCCGGCTTTTCTATTTTGGTAAAAACGGCAGGTAAAAGCTGATTTCCAGGAGAAAAACTAGCTTTGCCGACGCCTTCCTATAGCGCACTTTGCCACGGAAAAGTGCGAGACTTCGGTATGCGGTATCAAGCAGTCGTTATTCGGGTCTTTGGGAAATCGCGTGATTAAATGCACGGCAATGGGTACATAGCCAGTACAGTAAGTCCCCGAGGCAGATTGGAGCCACGTATGGATATCAAGGTTTCTGGACGCAAGACGACGGTAACCGATGCTCTGCGTGCGCATGTGGATGAGAAGATCGGCGAGGCGCTCAAGGTTTTCGATATCGAGCCCATGACGGTCGACGTTGTGCTTCGTTATGAGAAGAACCCCTCGAACCCCAACCCGGCAATCGTCGAGGTCACGGTTCGTGCCCGCGGTTCGGTGATTCGCGTTGCCGAGCACGGTGCAGATATGTACGCCGCCATCGACCTCTCCGCCGATAAGGTCACCCGCCAGCTGCGCAAGTTCAAGACCAAGGTCGTGGACAACCGCCAGGGTGGTGCCAGTGCCGCGGATGTCGCGCCGGTCGAGCGCGTTGAGGATCTGGCCGACCTGCTGCTGCCCGAGGAGGACGACGACCTGCTCGTCCGCGAGAAGGTCATCGATGTCACCCCGATGACCGAGGAGCAGGCGCTGGTGCAGACCGATTTGCTGGGCCACGACTTCTACGTGTTCGAGAACGCGACGACCGGTCTCATCAATGTGGTGTATCACCGTAAGAATGGTGGATATGGCATCATCAAGCCCCGCATCGAAACACTTGACGAGTAAAATACGTTAACTTGCATGAGTTAACGGTTGGCGGCCATCCCATGCGGGTGGCCGCCTTTTTACGTAAGGAGTCGCTTTGATGGACAAGGCCGCATCCGCCGGTCATTCGAACCGTTGCCGCATCGTCGTCGATACCTGCTGCGACTTTAGCCCCGAGGTCGCCGCGAACCTCGATGTCGATATCCTGGGTTTCCCTTTCATTATCGATGGCGAGGAGCGCACAGACGACATCTGGTCGAGCATGAGCCCTAAGGAGTTCTACGACCGCATGCGCGCCGGTGCCCGCGTGTCCACCTCGGCTGTGTCGCTCGGTCGCTATATCGAGTTTTTTACCGAGTGCGCCAAAGAGGGCACGCCCACGGTCTACCTGTGCTTTACCTCGGCGCTGTCGTCGAGCTACAACTCCGCGTGCCAGGCGGCAGATGTCGTGCGCGCCGAGTATCCCAACTTTGAGCTCTACGTGGTCGACAACGCTCTGCCCTGCGCGGCCGGTGCGCTCTTGGCGCTCGAGGCCGTGCGCCAGCGTTCGGCGGGACTGACCGCCAAGCAGCTGGTCGATTGGGCAAACGAGGCAAAGACCTACGTGCACGGCTACTTTACGCTCGAGAGCTTCGACGCACTGGCTGCCGGCGGCCGCATTCCTCCCGCGGCGGCGCAGCTCACGGCAAAGCTCGACGTCAAGCCCGAGCTCTCCTACGACCTGGCCGGCTCGCTGTCGCTGATCGGCGTCAACCGCGGCCGCAAGAAGGCGCTCAAGTCCATCCTCAAGTCGTTCCGCGAGAACTACGTGCCCGATCGCACCATGCCCATCGCCATCATGACGGCCGATGCCGAAAAGGATGGCGACTGGCTCGAAGCCGCCATCCGCAAGGAGGAGGGTTGCGCCGACGTCACGATCATTCGCGGCTCCGTGGGTCCCACCATCGGCTCGCACGTGGGCCCCGGCATGGTGGGCTGCGCGTTTTGGGGTAAGAACCGCGCCGACAAGGCGTCGCTTTCCGACCGTATCGCCCGCCGCGTGCGCGGTCAGTAGGCAAGCGCTGCGTCCGTAATCGCCCTCGACTCACAGCCCAAACGCTGGCACCGAGTATTCAACCTGGTAACAACACCCAACCCAAAAGGAAAGGTTTCATGGCAAACAAGCTCTCCGTCGCATTTATCGGCACCGGAATCATGGGTGCCCCCATCGCCGGCCACATTCTGGACGCCGGCTATCCCGTCACGGTCAACAACCGCACCAAGTCCAAGGCGGCGGCGCTTATCGAGCGCGGCGCCGTCTGGGCAGATACGCCGGCCGATGCCGCGGCGAACGCCGATGTCGTCTTTACCATGGTGGGCTATCCCTCCGAGGTCGAGGAACTCTACCTGGCGGGCGACGGCCTGCTCTCGTGCACTAAGCCCGGCGCGGTCTTGATCGACCTCACCACGAGCTCGCCCGAGCTTGCCCGTGACATTGCCGAGGCCGCCCAGGTTTCTGGTCGCATGGCGTTTGACTGCCCCGTCACCGGCGGCGAGTCGGGCGCTATCGCCGGTACGCTCACGGCTATCGTGGGCGCTACCGAGAGCGACATCGCGCCGGTCCGCGACATCCTTGCCACCTTTGCGGCCAACATCTGCTGCTTCGACGGCGCCGGCAAGGGCCAGGCTGCCAAGCTCGCCAACCAGGTGTCGCTGGGCGCCTGCATGGTCGGCATGGCAGACGCCATGGCATTTGCCGAGTTGAGCGGCCTTGACCTGGAGAAGACCCGCCAGATGATCCTGGGCGGCACCGGCAAGTCCGGCGCCATGGAGAGCCTGGCTCCCAAGGCGCTCGACGGCGACTACAAGCCCGGCTTTATGGTCGAGCACTTTATCAAGGACCTGCGCTTGGCGCTCGCCTATGCCGACGACCGCGAGCTTGCGCTGCCCGGTGCCGACGTGGCCTTTACGCTCTACGACATGCTCGACGCCATCGGTGGTGCCAAGCTGGGTACCCAGGCCGTCACGGTCCTCTATAAGGAGGAGGCCGACGCCATCGCCGCCGGTCTGGACTGGTCGCAGTATCGTCCCGAGGAGCATGGCGCTCACGAGGAAGGCTGCGGTTGCGGCGAGCATGGCGACGATCACGAGTGCGGTTGTGGCCACCACCACGACGAGGGCCACGAGTGCTGCGGCGGCCACGGCCATGATGACGGCCACGAGTGCTGCTGCGGCCACCATCACGGGGAGTAGCGCCCATGAGCTGGACGTTCGTGGTGCTTGCGCTGGTGCTCTTTCTCTTTGCGATCTACATTGGCTTTTTGTGCGGCCAGTGGGCGTGCGAAAAGCGCGTCATCACCAAGCGCGACTACTGGATTGCCAACTTTGCGGGAGCGGCGGCAGTCGTCCTGCTGACCTGGGTGTTCTCACTGTTCCCGCTGGTGCAGTTTGCGCCGATCGGCTGGCTCGGCGGCTTTATCGCCGGCCTTAAGATGAGCTTTGGCGAGTCCGTTGGTCCATGGCGCAAGCACGACGAGGTTTTTAACGTCAACAAGGCTCATCGCGCCGCCGCCGACGCGGGCGACGCCGAGGAGCGCCGCCGTGCGCGTCGCAATGGCGCGGCCGACCGACAGCTCATCTCGGTCACCGATGACAGCAAGGGTGCTGGCAAGCACGCTAAGAAATAGTAAGAAGAGGTAACTATGGCAGAAAACAAAGACGAACAGCTCACCGACGAGGAGCTGGCACAGCTCCAGCTGGCAGAGGAGAACGAGAACGCCGTCGACCGCCTGGTCAAGGAGCTCGGCTGCCCCACGCGCCGCATCCGTCAGTTTGCCGCCCGCGTGCTGCACCTGCTTGCCGAGCGCGATCCGCAGCGCGTCGTGCCCTGCGTACCCGCGCTGATCGAGGCACTTGACCGCCCCGAGGCTCAGACCCGCTGGGAGGCCCTCGATGCCCTTGCGGCGCTCGCCACCACCTGCCCCGAGCAGCTGGGCGATGCCTTTGAGGGCGCCGAGACCGCGCTGTTCGACGAGATTTCCTCCACGCTGCGCTATGCCGCCTTCCGCCTGCTGTGCGTGTGGGGTGCCACGAGCGTCGAGCGTTCGCGCGAGGCTTGGCCCATCCTGGACGAGGCCATCCAGTGCTACCACGGCGACCTCGAGTATCGCGACATGCTCGGTTGCCTGTACGAGTTTGGCCAGGGCGAGATTGACGCCGAGGTCGCCGAGAAGCTCGCGCTGCGCCTTAAGTTCGATGCCGAGAACGGTAAGGGCAGCTATCTCAAGGCCCGTTCGAGCGAGATTTGCGAAATGCTTGTTAAACGTTTTGGCCTGGATCTCTCCAAAAAGAAGAAGCGTGCTAGCGTTAAAAAATCTGACGACGCCGAAGACGAGGAGTAACAGATTATGGCGCACGATGTAGTCCTGATCCCCGGTGACGGTATCGGTCCCGAGATTACGCAGGCCATGCGCCGCGTGGTCGAGGCCACCGGTGTCCAGATCAACTGGAATGTCCAGGAGGCCGGCGCCGGCGTCATGGACGAGTTTGGCACGCCGCTGCCCCAGCATGTGCTCGATGCGGTCGCCGAGACCAAGGTTGCCATCAAGGGCCCCATCACCACGCCGGTCGGCACGGGTTTCCGCAGCGTTAACGTGGCCCTGCGCAAGCACTTCGACCTGTACGCTTGCGTGCGCCCCTGCCTGTCGCAGCCGGGCGACGGCTCGCGCTTCCGCGACGTCGACCTGGTCATCGTGCGCGAGAACACCGAGGACCTCTACGCCGGCATCGAGTTCGATGAGGGCGCTGCCGAGGTCGAGGAGCTCTCGCAGCTTGTCGAGCGCTCGGGTCAGAAGACCTTCGCCGCTGATTCCGCCATTTCAATCAAGCCGATCTCCATCGCCAAGAGCCGCCGCATTGTGGAGTATGCCTTTGAGTATGCTCGCCGCTGCGGCCGCAAAAAGGTGACGGCCGTGCATAAGGCCAACATCATGAAGGCGACCGACGGCCTGTTCCTGCGCGTGGCGCGCGAGGTGGCCGCCAACTATCCCGATATCGAGTTCAACGACAAGATTGTCGACGCCACCTGCATGGGCCTGGTCCAGAACCCCAACGACTTCGATGTCCTGGTGCTGCCCAACCTGTACGGCGACATCGTGAGCGACCTGTGCGCCGGCCTAGTGGGCGGTCTGGGTATGGCTCCTGGCTCCAACATCGGTGCCGACTGCGCAATCTTTGAGGCAACGCACGGCTCCGCGCCCGATATCGCTGGCCAGGATATCGCTAACCCCACGGCCGAGATTCTGTCTGCGGCTATGATGCTCGATCACCTGGGCGAGAACGACGCGGCCAATCGCATTCGCGCCGCCGTTTCTACCACGCTCGACGAGGGTGAGCAGGTTACCGGCGACGTTCGTCGTGCCCAGACCGGCTCCGTTGAGGGCGCTGTGGGCACGCAGGCCTTTGCCGATGCCGTTATCGCGCACCTGGCCTAAGGCATGCAGACTGCAAACGCCTAAATAGTACTTAAGTGTTTGCGTATAACCTAAGAATCAATACGCCCGGCGCTCTGTCGGGCGTATTCTATTGCGGACTATGTTTCCTAACAAGGAGTAACTGATATGGGTCTGATTCAAAAGAAGGACGAGAAGGACGAGATCGACGGCATCCAGATCATCGAGCGCGGCGAAGGACCCGACGGTGATGAGGACGAGAAGATCGATCTGGTCGCCGGTACGTCTGCCGAGCACATTGCTGCCGGTACGACGGCCGAGGAGGAGGACGCCCGCCTGGAGGCTCAGATTGCCGCGGATGCCGCTGACGAGAATCTGATGCCCGAGGAGCAGGACGAGGACGACGACTCCGACGAAGACGACCATACATCCAAGCACAAGAAGACGATGATTGCCGCCTTTGTGGTCGCTATCGTGATCGCTGCGGTGGTCGGCTTCTTTATCGGCAACGGTGGTTTTGGCGGCAAGGGTGTTGGCTCGGCGACCCTCACCGAGGACCAGCTCGATTCGACCGTGGCAAGCTATAGCTACAACGGCAAGAAGAGCGACATCACCGCGCGTGAGGCCATCGAGAGCCAGTACAGCCTCGACACCGTCAAGGATAGTGACGGCAACTATACTGCTCCTTCTGCCGACGTCATCCTGTCCTACGTGCGCAACAAGATCCTGCTGGATGCTGCCGAGGACGAGGGCATTACCGTTTCTTCCAAGGAAATGAAGAAGTACGCCGAGGATTCCATCGGCACTTCGGACTACAAGACCATGGCCACGCAGTATGGCGTGTCCAAGGACCAGGCCAAGCAGATCGTCCGCCAGTCCGCGACGTTGCAGAAGCTCTACAAGAAGAAGGTGGGCGATAGCTCCGCAAGCATGCCGACCGCCCCGACCGAGCCTGCTGACGGCAACGAGGAGACCGCGAGCAAGGACTACGCCGACTACATCATCAACCTTGCCGGCGACGAGTGGGATAGCGAGAAGGGCGCCTGGAAGGATGCCGACAGCACCTATGCCAAGGCCTTTGCCGATGATGCCTTTACGGCCGACAGCGCCACCTATAAGCAGGCCATGACCGCCTATTACACCGCCTACCAGCAGTATTCCTCGCAGGCTTCGAGCGCCAGCTCCAAGTGGACCGAGTATGCTAACGGCCTCTACGCCAAGGCCAACATCAGCATCTACGGCCTGTTTGCGTAAAGAGTTGCACGGCTCATCGAGCATCTAGCCGATAGACAGCAAATAGCCCGCCAGTACGGAAGTCGTTCTGGCGGGCTATTTGCGTTGAGAGCGTGATCGGCAGTTTAATTATGGCTATTCATCTTTAAGCCCAAAAAGGCTATCGGCTTCATCGTCGGATATATATTCCAGTACATCGCCCGGTTGGCAGTCGAGTGCCCGGCATATCGCGTCAAGAGTTGAAAAACGTATGGCAGAAACCTTGCCCGTCTTAATGCGTGACATATTGACCTGGGAGATGCCCACACGTTCCGCAAGCTCTTTGGATGAAATCTTGCGTTCGGCGAGCATGCGGTCAAGCCGCAGAATAATCATGGATTCCCCCTAGAGCAACTCGTCATCTTGTTTTTGCAGGATATACCCGTAGCGGAAGATGCTGGCAATCAGGCAAATAATCAGGCCTGCAAAGAGCATGGAGGGCTCGAATAACTGGCCGACGAACGCATCCGTAAAGCTGCCGCCAAATCCTGAGAGTATCATTCCCGTGATTACGGCGCCAAGAAGCCTCACGGCAACGCCGCCGATAAGGAATAAATGTCCTACTCGACGAAGTGTCTGGTTACATTCAAGGTCAAAGGGCCTGCCTTCCTTTTCAATGTTGAAGAAAAGCCTGCGCACGCTTAGCGCGATGGTAAGCGCGAGACATGTCATCAAGAGGCTCCCTATGGCAGTGTGACCATCGTGTGCGACGAGCATAAGTGGGGCCTGCGCATCGGTGCCGACGATAGCAAGGCACGGCCCTTCGCCGGCTTGAAGTTCTACGGATTGGAGACACGAGCCTTGGGAGAGGCCAGGCAATATGAGTAGAAGGTCAATCGCAATGACTGCGAGGAGCCCCAGAGCGAGCGCGGTGGTAATGCAGATCGTGGCCCATTTGCAGATGCGAGCGAGCTTCCTCAGTTTGGCTACCGTCTGTTCGCGGCTGATGGTGTCATTCGATATAGACGCGTTTCGATGGACCATAACCCCTCCAATCGGCGTTTTGGATGATACTTGTATCATATCAGAATTAACGATAAACGATAAATAATTACGGATACTGAGTAAGTAATGATTGAAAACGATTAGCGTGAGCTATTGGCTCACTTATGGATGCGGGAGTTTGACGCGCGGGGGATAAGGACAAATGCCAAAATTTCCTTTGATCGCGCAAGCGCTCCACCGGGTTCCCCTAATTCATATGGGAAAACAGCTGCAAACGATTACAAGTAACCGGTGAACGGTCGAAAACTACCGTTCACCGATAATCTCAAAACTGGTTCTAACTGGTATTAAGTCAAAAAGACCAATTCACATATCTTCACAATGACCTGCAATTTTTCTACACGCTATTTTTAGCCGCCCTGCGTTGTTTAGACACCGGGAAAGATCCGTTCTTTTGCCAAAGCGTTTCGAAACGGTTTCAAAACCGCAGGTAGAAGTGTTAACGAGCGGTAAACGGTCGAAATATCACCGTGAGCGGTGCAAAAACGTTTTAGCGTATGAATCAACGAAAGCGACCTCTTCTGGGGTGATATAGTGACAACAACACGTCACGTGGTTACTACCAGTTTAGAAACCACTGGTCTTCAAAGAACGCTTTCTAAGAAGCTTTAAGGGCGAGCGCCCGCTGGCTTCCGAAAATCATCGGACTCAGATCGTACACACCTTCGGAAGGGAAATTTGAATGGTTGGCTTTATTCTTACCGGTCATGGACAGTTCGCACCCGGCCTTGCAAGCGCTATCGCTATGGTTGCCGGCGACCAGCCTGCTTTTACCGTCGTTCCTTTTGAGGGCGACCAGGCCGCATCCTACGGTGAGGATCTCCGCGCCGCCATTACCGCCATGCGCGAGGAGTGCGATGGCGTGCTCGTCTTTACCGACTTGCTCGGTGGTACCCCGTTCAACCAGTCGATGATGATTGCCCAGGATGTCGACAACGTCGAGGTTCTGACTGGCACCAACCTTCCCATGGTTATTGAGCTTCTGTTCCTCCGCGGCAATGCCACGCTCGCCGAGCTTGGCGAGCAGGCCGTGACCGTTGGCCAGACGGGCATCACCGCCCAGACGGTCGCATCCGTTGCCGGCTCCGAGGAAGAGGATATCTTCGGCGACGAGGACGGCATCTAATGGCCGATTTCGGAGCCAACGTCCTGAGCTCCTCGGTCGCCCTTTTAGGCCTGCTTGTCATCATGGGCTTGATTTACACCATCTGGTCGCAAATCAACATGAAGAAGAAGCAGAGGTACTTCAAGGAGCTGCACGCCGAGCTCAAGCCGGGTCAGGAGGTTCTTTTCGCCGGCGGTATCTACGGAACCGTCAAAGGCATCGAAGGCGAGAAGGTCCAGATCAAAGTCCGATCCGGAGCCGTCGTAGATGTTTCGCGTTACGCGATTCAGGAGATCAAGTAACTGTCGTCAGCAAATATCGAAAGGAAGCTGATCAACATGGCAGAACCCAACATTCTTCTTACCCGCATCGATAACCGACTGGTTCATGGTCAGGTTGCAACCCAGTGGAACTCCACCCTGGGCTCCAACCTCATCCTCGTCGCCAACGACGACGTGGCGTCCAACACCATGCGCCAGAACCTCATGAAGATGGCCGCTCCCGCCGGCGTCGCTACGCGTTTCTTCTCCCTGCAGAAGACCATCGACGTCATTGGCAAGGCGAGCCCGCGCCAGAAGATCTTCATCGTGGCCGAAACACCGGAAGACGTGCTTACGCTCGTCAAGGGCGGTGTGCCTATAAAGAAGGTAAACATCGGCAACATGCACATGTCGGAAGGAAAGCGCCAAGTCGCCACCTCCGTCGCAGTTAACGACGAGGATGTCGCTGCGTTTAAAGAGCTGCAGGAATTGGGGGTGGAGTTGGAGATCAGGCGCGTTCCGAGCACGCCTGTTGAGGACACGAGCAAGCTCTTCTCGTAATCCTCGTGATCCACGTTGTCAGGAGTGAAACCCTGACGTTCTGTACGTGATATCCAAAGTGCGTACATACATTTTGAAAGGAGGAGCAAGATGGAATACTCGATCATCCAGATCGCTCTGGTCTTCGTTGTTACGTTCATCGCGGCAATCGACCAGTTTGACTTCCTCGAGTCTCTCTATCAGCCCATCGTCACCGGCGCCGTCATCGGTCTTATCCTTGGCGACCTCAACACCGGTCTTCTCGTGGGTGGTACCTATCAGCTCATGACGATCGGCAACATGCCGATCGGAGGCGCTCAGCCGCCTAACGCCGTCATCGGCGGCATCATGGCAGCCATTCTCGCTATCGCCACGGGCCTCGAGCCCAACGCGGCAGTCGGCCTCGCCATTCCGTTCGCTCTGCTTGGCCAGCTTGGCGTTACCCTGGTCTTCACGCTTATGTCCCCGCTTATGTCCACGGCCGATAACATGGCTCACAACGCGGACACCAAGGGCATCGAGCGCCTGAACTACTTCGCCATGGCTCTGCTCGGCCTGATTTTCGCTGTCGTCGTCACCCTGTTCTTCATCGCTGGCGCTACCATCGGTCAGACCATCGCTTCTGCCATCCCGACTTGGCTGCAGACCGGTCTGTCCGCTGCAGGCGGCATGATGCGCTTCGTCGGCTTCGCCGTCCTGCTCAAGGTTATGATGAACCGCGATATGTGGGGCTTCTTCCTCATGGGCTTTGGCCTCGCGCTCATCACCGTTGCCAACGATTCGCTGGCAACCCCTGCTCTGCTCATCCTCGCTCTCATCGGCTTCGGCATCGCTTTCTGGGACTTCCAGCAGCAGACCGAGCTGAAGGGTGCAGCTGTTTCTGACGGAGGTGACTTCGAAGATGGCATCTAATGAGTATGTGATCCCGGAGCACTACGAGGATCTCACTCCTGCTCCGCAGCTCGACCAGAAGACCCTCAACAAGATGGCTTGGCGCTCCTGCTTCCTGCAGGCATCGTTCAACTACGAGCGCATGCAGGCCGCTGGCTGGCTTTACTCCATCATCCCCGGTCTGGAGAAGATCCACACCAACAAGAACGACCTCGCGGCTTCCATGAGCCACAACCTGGAGTTCTTCAACACCCACCCGTTCCTCGTCACCTTTGTTATGGGCATCGTGCTTTCGCTCGAGCAGAACAAGGTTGACATCCCCACGATCCGCGCCGTCCGCGTCGCCGCAATGGGCCCGCTCGGTGGTATCGGTGACGCCCTGTTCTGGCTGACGCTCGTGCCTATCACGGCCGGCATCACCTCCAACATGGCCATCAACGGCAACGCCGCTGCACCGATCATCTTCCTGGTGATCTTCAACGTCGTCCAGTTCGCTCTGCGCTTCTGGCTCATGAACTGGTCCTACAAGCTTGGCACCAGCGCTATTGACGCTCTGACCGCCAACATGCAGGCCTTCACGCGTGCTGCTTCCATCATGGGCGTCTTCGTCGTCGGTTGCCTGGTCGTCACCATGGGTGGCACCCAGATCAACCTCCAGATCCCCAACGGCACCACTCGTGGCCTGTCCGCCAACACCGTGATCGTCTCCGAGAAGGAGGCCGAGAACTTCACCGGTATGGAGGGCATCGATACCGAGACCGCTGAGGCCGGTACCATCGCCATGACCGATAAGGACGGCAACGCCCTTACCGCTTCCGATGCCGACGGCAACGCTGTCGAGTGCGGCGTCACCGATCTGGGCAACGGCATGGAGTCCGTTACCTACGGCACCGTCACCGAGGATCCGGTCAACTTCTCCGTTGCCGACACCCTCAACACCATCGTCCCGAAGCTCGTCCCGCTTATGCTTACGCTGCTGCTTTACTACATGTTCGCTAAGCACAGCTGGACTCCGACCAAGGGCATTCTGCTGCTCTTCGTCCTGGGCATCCTGGGCGCTGGCCCGCTTGGTCTCTGGCCGAGCATCTGGTAAGGCTCTAGCTTGAGGGGTGTGTCCCTACGCGGCTCACACCCCGACCCCTTAAGCCATGTGTATGTTAAAAGCCGCGTGCTCGAAAGAGCGCGCGGCTTTTGTTTTCTTGATGATTCGGGTGTTGCGGACTGATAATGCTTAACACCCTAGGTAGTTAGCCGAATTCGAGCAAAAGGGAGGATAGGATGGCGATCGGAGCGCGTAAGCAACCGCTGTACGATCAGCTGGTCGATATTCTGACCGAAAAGATTGACCATGAATATCGCGCCGGTGACATGATTCCTTCCGAGCGCGAACTTTCGGAGCGCTATGGTCTCTCGCGCACTACGGTACGCCTGGCTCTGCAGGAACTGGAGCGTTTAGGACTGGTGGTTCGGCAGCACGGTCGCGGTACCTTTGTGACCGACCGTTCGGCAAAAGCAACCAATCTTATGCAGTCCTACAGCTTTACCGAGCAGATGCGCGCGATGGGTCGAGAACCCGAGACCACGATTCTCGAGTTTTGCGAGATGGAGGCCGATAAGAATCTGGCCGAGCATATGGGATTGCGCATCGGTGATCGCATTTTTAAGCTCAAGCGCCTTCGCTCTGCCGACAACATGCCCATGATGGTCGAACGCAGCTATCTACCGGTTCGTCAATTTCTGTCCCTAAAGCGACCGCTGCTGGAGCGTAAGCCGCTTTACGATGTGATTGAGCAGGACTTTCAGCAAAAGATTCGCGTGGCCGAAGAGGAGTTCTATGCGAGCATAGCCCGTCCCACCGATGCCCACCTTTTGGGAATTGTCGAGGGCTCGCCTGTGCTCGATTTGGTCAGGACTACGTATAACGAGTCAAACGAGGTAGTGGAGTACACACTCTCGGTTGCTCGTGCCGATCAGTTTAAATACAAGGTTTACCACCAGCGCAGTAACTAGTGCTCGCATCGTTTCCATATGGTGATTCTTTGCATTTAACTGGTTACTACCAGATAACCAACCGAAGTGTATAATTGCACGTCAGAGGATTACTTCTAGAGAGAGGTATTAGAAATGTTCGAGAAGAGTGTCGAGGAGCTCACCGAGCTCGGCGCCCAGATCACCACGGCCGAGATTGCTCAGCAGCCCGAGCTTTGGCGTGATACGCTCAACATCTATCGCGAGAACAAGGAGGCCATCGAGGCCTTCCTGGCCGAGGCTCGCGCTATGGGCGAGGGTCGTCTGTCCGTTGTCTTCACCGGTGCCGGTACGTCCGACTACGTTGGCGATACCTGCGCCCCGTACCTGCGTCACGCTGGCAACACTGATCTCTACGACTTTAAGCCCATCGCCACGACCGACATCGTGAGCGCCCCGCGCGACTTCCTGCGCGCCGAGGATCCCACGCTCGTGGTTTCCTTTGCCCGCTCTGGCAACAGCCCCGAGAGCCTTGCCGCCGTTGCCGTTGCCAAGGAGCTCGTCCACAACGTCAAGTTCCTCAACATCACCTGCGCTCCCGAGGGCAAGCTTGCCGTCGAGTCTGCCGATGATCCCAATGCGCTGACGCTGCTCATTCCGCGCGCCAACGACAAGGGCTTCGCCATGACCGGTTCTTATTCCTGCATGACCCTGCTCTCCACCCTTATTTTCGACACTGCCTCTGACGAGCAGAAGGCCGAGTGGGTCGAGACGATTGCCAAGATGGGCGAGGAGGTCATCTCCCGTGAGCCCGAGATCGCCGATTACCTGGCTGGCGATTTCAACCGCGTGACCTACTTGGGTTCTGGCTCCTTCGGTGGCCTTGCTCAGGAGAGCCAGCTCAAGATCCTCGAGCTCGCTCACGGTCTGGTCGCTACTTCCTACGACACCTCCATGGGCTATCGTCACGGACCTAAGTCCTTCGTCGACGATAAGACGCTCGTCTTCGTGTTCGTCAACAACGACGCCTACACCCGTCAGTACGACATCGACATCCTCAACGAGATCGGTGGCGACGAGATCGCTCAGCACACCATCGCCGTTCAGCAGGAAGGTGCCACCGTCTATGAGGGTGAGTCCTTCACCTTTAAGGGCTACGAGGCACTTCCCGAGGGTTACCTTGCTCTGCCGTTCGTGATGTTTGCCCAGGCTATCAGCCTGCTCAACTCCGTCCGCGTGGGCAACACGCCCGATACGCCGAGCCCCACCGGCACGGTCAACCGCGTGGTTAAGGGCGTGACGATTCACCCCTTCACCGCTTAATCGCGTCCCCCTGTAAGGGCGCCCGTCCGCTCATAACGGCGGGCGGGCGCTTTTTGTTTTACGTGAGCTGGGTATAAGCATTACCACAGTCAACTGCTTTAGAAGCGAGGAGTGCATATGAGCACGTACGCAATTAAGGCTGACAAGTTCTTCTTGCCGGCAGGCCCGCAACTGGGCGGCTATCTTATGGTCGAGGATGGCGTTTTTGGCGCCTGGCAGGCCGACGAGCCCTCTTGCGAGATCAAGGACTACACGGGATCGTGGATCGCACCGGGTATGGTCGATACTCACATCCATGGCTTCTACAACCACTCAACTACCGATAACGACCCCGAGGGTATCGATATCAGCTCGACCGAGCTCGCCCGTCGCGGTACCACCAGCTGGCTACCCACGACGTTCACCGATGGCGTCGAACAGATCAAGGACGCCTGCGCCGCCATCGCTCAGGCGGACGAGGGTCGCGGCCCCGACTTCTGCGGTGCCCGCATTCAGGGCATCTACCTGGAGGGCCCCTTCTTTACCATGAAGCACGTGGGCGCGCAGAACCCCGCTTACCTGATTGACCCCTCCGAGGAGGTTTTCGACCAGTGGCAGGAGGCTGCGGGCGGTCGCATCGTTAAGAGCGCCATGGCCGCCGAGCGCGACGGTGCCGCTGCTTATGCGGCTGCTCTGAACGCCAAGGGCGTGGTGACCAGCATCGGTCACTCCGACGCCACCTACGATGAGTGCATCGCCGCCATCAACGCCGGCGCCAGCTGCTTTACGCATACCTATAACGGCCAGCGCGGTCTGCATCACCGTGAGCCCGGTGTCGTGGGCGCTGCCATGTCCACGCCCGAGACCTACGCCGAGATCATCTGTGATGGCAAGCACGTGAACCCTGCCGCCATCAAGGCGCTGCTGCAGGCAAAGGGCTGGCAGCATACGGTGCTCATCACCGACTGCCTGGGCTGCGGCGGCATGCCCGAGGGCAGCTACACCAGTGGCGGCATGGACGTCATCATGAAGGACAACCTGTGCTGGCTCGCCGACGGCAAGAGCATTGCCGGCTCGGTGCTCACGCTTGCCCAGGGCGTCAAGAACATCGTCGACTGGGGCATCGCCAGCGCCGATATCGCCATTCGCATGGCAACCGAGGTGCCGGCGCGCTCCGCGCACATCGAGGATAAGTGCGGCAGCATCATGCCGGGTCGCGACGCCGACTTTGTCGTGTTCGACCGTGAGCTCACCCTCGTCGAGACGTATGTTGGCGGCCAGAGCGTCGGCAACGCCTTTACCGAGTAACGATAGAAAAAGACGGCGGGCCCGAATCTGCTCGGACCCGCCGTATGGGTTAAACGCTCAAAAGCACCTTTACAGTTACAGCTTGTTAGCGATCTTCTTTGCCGTGCGCTTAATGCCGGCCACCAGGCCTCCTGCAGGATGCTCCTTCTCGTATGCTAGGCGCTTCTCGCGCTTGGCGTACTCTTCGACGATGATGTCGCCATACTCGTCTTCGATCTTGTCGAAGAAGTCGACGGCGCCCTTAATTTCCTCAGCGGTCGGGTGTCCCTTTTGGACACCGCCAGCGAGCTTGAACGGCCCCCACGTGTCAAAGCCGGGGCAGCCGTAGACACCCATAAAGATGGCCTGCCTCATGCGGCAGATACCATCGATATCCTTGCCGTACCACTTGTTTTTGCCACCGTAGGTCATAAGGCCAAACACCTTGTCCTGCGGCTGCAGCACGTTAGTGAGCACGCGTGCCATGTCCTTGTCGATCTCGGAGTAATAGATGCCCGTGGCGACGCCGATCAGATGGTATTCGTGCAGGTCGGGGTATTCGTTTTTCCCGAGTGACTTCACGTCGAGGGTATCGATTTCGGGGTGCGCCTCGACGATGGCGTCTACGAGCTTTTTCGTATTGCCGTGGTGACGTGAGGCATAGAGGATGATGGTTCGCATAAGAAGGCCTTTCAGCTGTAATTGCATCAATGTCTGTATGGTACCCCGTTGCATGGCTGGGATACCGGACGCATCGATGAACGTGCGGGTTTGTCCTTTGGTCAGGGCCGAGACGGGTTCTTGCGAGCAAAAAGCAGTTGTTCGAAAGGATGGGCAATGGAATACGCTCTCTCCAACGATTCGATTTCTATTAAGGTGTCCACAGCTGGTGGTTCGTTTACCTCGATTGAGGCTGGAGGTCGCGAGTATTTGTGGCAGGGCGATCCCGCCGTGTGGTCCGGCCAGGCACCGATTTGCTTCCCGATTTGCGGAGGCTTGCGCGATGGTAGCGCCATGACGTTTGCCGGGCATCATGTAAAGCTCGCTCGCCACGGCTTTGCGCGCAAGCAGGAGTGGAGGCTGCTGTGCCAAGGCGAGAACGAGCTGGCGATGTGCCTGGCTTCGGAGGATAACGCCGCGCTGCTGAGCGATTATCCGTACCCGTTTAAGCTCGTCGCCCGTTATACGCTCGAGGACGCCGCCGTGCGCGTTTCCTATGAGGTGACCAACGAGGGCACCGAGGACATGCCGTTCTTTATTGGTGGACACCCCGGCTTTAGGTGCCCGCTCGACGAGGGCGAGGCCTATACGGACTACGAGTTGCGCTTCGAGAAAGACGAGGCTGCGGAGCTTTGCACCGCCGTGCCCTCGACCGGATTGATTGATGTAGCTAATCGTTCAAAGAACCCCATGGTGGGAAAGACGCTGCCCCTGTCGCATGAGCTCTTCGATTTTGCGGAGACCATCTTTGACGTGCTTGAGAGCCGTCAGGTCACGCTTTCCAAGAAGGGCGAGGACAAGGGCGTTCGCCTGAGCTTTAAGGGTTTCCCGTATCTCATTGTGTGGAGTAAGCCCGAGGGCGATTTTGTGGCAGTTGAGCCCTGGGGCGGCCTTTCGACCTGTTCCGATGAGGATGACGTGCTTGAGCACAAGCGCGGCTGCCTTGTCGCCAAGCCTAAGGAGACCGTCGTTCGCTCGTTCACGATTGAGATTCTGTAATTCCGTTTTGTCGACTCGTATCGCGAGGCACAAGGAGCCTGCGAGATAAGGAGCTAAAAATGATCCTCACCGTTACGATGAACCCGTCTGTCGATACGCGCTATCAGCTCGATGAGCTCATTATCGACGACGTCAACCGTGTGACGCCCGAAAAGACCGCCGGCGGCAAGGGCCTCAACGTGGCTCGCGTCCTGGGTCAGCTGGGCGACGACGTTGTGGCAACCGGTCTGCTCGGCGGCCACATGGGCGCCTACATGGCCGAGCTCATGGATGCCAACGGCATTAAGAATGATTTTGTACCCATCAAGGGCGAGACTCGCATTTGCCTTAACATCCTCCACGCCGGCAACCAGACCGAGCTACTCGAGAGCGGCCCGACGATTGCCCCCGAGGAGCTCGATGCCTTTACCGCCAAGTTCGCCGAGCTTGCGAGCAAGGCCGCTGTCGTTACCATCTCGGGTTCGCTGCCCCGTGGTGTCGAGGCGGGCTACTACGCCAAGATCACGGGTATTGCCGAGAACGCCGGCGCCAAGGTGCTGCTCGATACCTCGGGTGCTTCGCTCGAGGCCGCCCTTAAGTCCGAAATTAAGCCCGAGCTGGTCAAGCCTAACCTGACCGAGATTAACGGCCTTCTGGGCACGAGCTTTACCACCGACGATGTGGACGAGCTCCGCGCCGCGCTCGCCTCTGATGCCCGCTTCTCCGATATCCCCTGGGTCGTCGTGTCCATGGGCGCTGCCGGCTCCGTGGGCTTCCATAATGGCCGTGCGTTCCGCGCCAAGACCCCCGATATCCCCGCCGTTAACGCTACGGGCTCTGGCGATTCGACCATTGCCGGCTTCGCACATGCGATTGCTGCCGGCGCCGACGACGAGACGGTGCTGCGTACCGCCAACACCTGCGGCAAGCTCAATGCCATGGATCCCATGACTGGCCACTTGGTTATGGATCGTTGGGACGAGGTTTACAACGGCGTTGTCGTGACCGAGCTGTAGGAGCTTGTGCTGCGGCCCCGGCATCGGTTGCTAGCTCATGTCGACGACAAGTGCAGTAGCATTATGCCGGGGCGCGACGCCGACACTGTCGTGTTCAATCCCGACCTTACCCTGGTCGAGACGCATGTGGGTGGCAACAGCGTCGGTAATGCGTTTGCCGAGTAGCCGCCAAAGAAACGATCCGAGAGGGGATTTAGATGATTTACGGTGCATTGGGCGATATCGAGGAGTACCGTGGAATGCTCAAGGGCCTCGACGTGCTGATCGATTGGCTCGAGGAGAACGATCCGGCGAAGCTCGAGGTCGGCAGCCATCCGATTCTGGGCGACAAGGTCTTTGCGAACGTCATGGCTCCCGCGACGCGTCCCGAAGCCGAGGCTCACTATGAGACGCATCAGCGCTATCACGACCTGCAGATCGACGTCGAGGGTCGCGAGGCCTTTAAGGTTGCCACGGGCAGCCTGACGCTGGTCCAGGAGTTCGACGAGAAGGACGACTACGATCTGGTCGATTCCGACGCCTCGATCGCCGGCGATCTTGCTGACGACAAGTTTGCGCTGTTTGTTGCCGGCGAGCCTCACATGCCCACGCTCGAGTTCCCGGGCGATGGCGCGCAGCCGGTCAAGAAGATTTGCTTTAAGCTGCTTGCAGATGCTTACTGGGAGGAGTAGCGCGCTGCTCGGCTGAGCTGTTCGTGCTGCGAGCGTTATCCCTTGGGGGAGCTCGCTTGGGTCCCGCTGATCGCGGTTCCTTTGGGGATTGCGGTTGGCGGGGCTTTTGTTGAGTAGGGGAGTTTCCGGCGGCGTTGTGCTTGGATTGGCGGATGCGCGCCCGAAATCGGCAACAAAAAAGCCGCCCGAAGGCGGCTATCTTGTGCAATGGAGCCAGCGACCGGGCTCGAACCGGTGACCCCCGCTTTACGAGAGCGGTGCTCTACCAACTGAGCTACGCTGGCGGCCATGTGATGGCGCAACTGAGGCGTCAACGGCTGTCTATGATACGGGACATCGCAAATCCGCGCAAGTGTTCTGACGGCTTTTCTCACTTTAAATGCACTAATATTGGAGACGCGATGTCTTGCTCTTACGGGTCTCAAACAGAATGGGGCAGCGATGACTCAACCCAAGATTCTTCTCGCACGCATCGACGACCGTTTCATTTACGGACAAGACGTTGAGCTGTGGAACGAAGCCGTGGGTTCCAACCTTGTCCTAATCGTCAACGATGAGATCGCGGCAGATTCGCGCCAATGGGCACCCATGAGGGTGGCGGCGCCAGAAGGCGTTTGGACGCGGTTTTTCTCGGTGCAAAGGACCATCGACGTCATTCATACCGCAACGCCTCGCCAATTGATTCTGATCATGGTGGCCTCACCCTCCGATGCGCTCGCGCTGGTTAAGGGCGGTGTGCCGATCACCAAGATCAGCATTGGTCATATGCAGGCAGGGGAGGGCAAGCGTCCCGCAACGCCCGCAGTTGCCGTAGACGACACAGACGTCGCTGTTCTCAGAGAGCTGCAAAAGCTCGGCATAGAACTAGAAATCCGCTATCTCCCCAGTTCCGCCCCCGACCCCATCGGCAATCTGTTCAACTGATCCCTTGGGGACGGAGGAAAACGGATCATTTTGCCTTCGTAGGGGATCTGTGTGGCGCTGTCCGCCAAAACTATGCCGGTTTACTACGATGAATTGCTTATCGCCGAGCATGCCAAATTTGCAGAGAATAAAACCGCAGGTAGACGAGTTGCTAATTTTTTATAAACCAGCGCGTGGTCGGACATAGTGGGTTCATCGTAGTAATTCGGCATAGTTTTGTTATGTCACCAATTCGGTGGCATCGAAAAGAAGGATTTAGGCATGAAGCAGCGCCCGTCGGCGGTGGTGCCGGCGGGCGTTGCTGTGCGAGATGTCGCGTTGTGGGCCTAGTGCCTCATAAAGTGGTATTCGATCATATTGCTGTAGGGGTGACCCGGACCCACAATGCCCTGCGGGAACAGCGGCTGGTGCGGCGTGTCGGGGTACATCTCGGCCTCGAGGGCAAAGCCGGCGCCCCAGCCATAGTTGGCATCGTCCTTGGCGTGCTCGTCGCCCAGCCAGTTGCCGGTGTAGAGTTGCACGCCCGGGGCGGTGGTGTAGTAGTCCAGCTCACGACCGGTCCACATCTCCTCGACATGTAGGGCGCGACGCAGGTTGCGGCCGTACTGATAGCCATCGATGCACAGGCAGTGATCGTAGCCACGGGCCTGCTTAATCTGCGGGTCGTCGGCCTCCATGCCGGGTGCGACGGGGCGCAGCTCGCGAAAGTCAAACGGTGTTCCCTCGACCGGAGCGATTTCGCCGGTGGGGATGTTCTGCTCGTTAATGGGCAAGTAGTGGGCAGCGTTGGCGATAAAGAAGTGCTCACAGTCCATGCCGGCGTTATGGCCGGCAAGGTTAAAGTACGTGTGGTTGGTCATGGACACGTAGGTGGCGCGGTCGCTCTCGCAACCATACTCGATGCGGAAGACTCCGGTGCGCGTAACGGTAAACACAGCCGTAAAGATTCGGTTGCCGGGCAGGCCCAGCTCGCCATCCTTAAGCGAGGTGGTCATGCGCACGGCGTTGTGAGTCTCGTCGAGCTCAACGTCCCATACGCGCTTGTGCAGACCATGCTCAAGATCGCTGTGCAGGTTGTTGACGCCTTCGTTGGCCGGCATATGCCAGTCCGTGCCGTCGATGGTGATCGTGGCGCCCGCGGTGCGGTTTGCCACGGGGCCGATGGTCGCGCCAAAGCAGGCGGGGTTGTCAAAGTAATCCTCGAGCTTATCGAAGCCCAGCACCACATCGCGCACGTTGCCGGGAATGTCGGGCACATCGATACCCAGCACGGTGGCGCCATAGTCCATAATGCGAACGCAGATCTCGGGCCCGTTGAGGGTGTAACGATGAACGGGGGTACCGCACGGCGCGGTGCCGAAAAGCTCGGAAGTGATCATTTGGTTCCTAACATCGAGGTATTTCCGACAAACTGTAGCGCGAACAGGTGAGATTATCACTACACCCCACTAAAGCAGGGGGTATTTTTCTCAAAAAAGTGATGATTGGAGCTGTGCTGGCGTTGATTTTTGACGCGCACGAGTCTGATACAATTTGTTCGTTACTGTTTGAATGATATGTGCGCAAAGAACGGCGAGGATTCATCGTGATTAAGGCGGAGCGACAGGATAAGGTTCGTCAGCTGCTCGAGGAACAGGGCACGGTCTCGGTCAAGGAGATCTCGGACGCACTGGGCGTCTCGGATATGACGATCCGCCGCGATCTTGAGGAGCTTGCGAGCCTAGGTGAGATTGAGCGCGTGCACGGTGGAGCCCGTAGCGCGCAGGGCCGTCCACATGCTATGTTGCGCCACGAGTATTCGCACAGCGAAAAGCGTACCAAGCATGCCGAGGAAAAGCTGCAGATCGCGCGCCGCGCCGTTGAGCTCATCGAGGAGGGCTCGACCATCTTTTTGGGTACGGGCACCACGGTTGAGCAGATGGCCTCGATGCTGCCGGCGTTTCGCCTGCGCATCGTGACCAATTCGCTTTCGGTGTTTAACTTGCTTGAGGCGCGCGAAGACTGCGACCTGTGCCTCGTGGGCGGCATGTACCGTCGCCGCACCGCCGCTTTTGTGGGACCAACGGCCGAGGATACCCTGCGTGCGTTGGGCATCGACGCGGCGTTTATCGGCGCCAACGGCATTCTGGATGGCGATGTGTCTACGTCCAATATGGACGAGGGCCGTATCCAGCAGCTCGCCTTTAGCAAGGCAGACTCGCGCTACTTGATCGCCGATTCAAGCAAGATCGGCAAGCGCGACTTCTACACCTTCTGCCGCCTGGACAGCTTGGACGCCGTGGTGTGCGAGCCGGGCATCGCCGCCGAGAATCGCGCCGCCATCGAGGAACACACGCAGGTCATCTGCTAGCTTAGGTATTACAGATCTAGATATTTCGAACCGGGTGGTGGCGCGCGCAGACGTGGTGTAAGAGCGTCCCGAGGTCCGTCGCTGCAAGTC
>CAJMLB010000027.1:0-25522 GCA_905214145.1 uncultured bacterium
GAGGGCCTCGCGCAGTTTTTGGTCTTCGATGGGCGCCACTTGGCGCTCGATCTCGGTACGCTCGGCCTCACTTAGGTCGGCGTGCGGGGCCGGCGGTCGCTCGGTCGTCGCCGGGCGCAGGCGCTCCTTGGCGGCGGGCGGCGTGTGACCGGGCGCGGTGGTTTTGAACACCAGGCCGTCCACATGCGCACCGGCGCGCTCCATGCGCGCACGGATGATCTCGCGCAACAGCGTCATTTCCTGCGTCCACGAGGGCGAGTCGAGATACACCAGCAGCTCATTGGACTCGGGCAGGTAGCGCAGCCCCGTCACATGCCGTCCCTCGCGCGTGCCCGAGCACACCGCGTTCCATGCGCGATAGACCGCGCGCGACTCCTCGGCGGCCTCCATCTGCGCACGGCGCTTAGGCGTTGCAGCCGCCAGGATGCGCTGGCGCTCTGCGTTCAAAAATCCACTGAAGGCGACTGTCTCGCTCTCGCGCTCGTAATTAGCACGTCTCACCCATGCTCACCACCTTGGCTCGATCAAGCAGGTCATCGGTAAAGTACCCCAGGTTGGTCGTAGTTATGACCGTCTGGATATCATCGCCGATCAGCCGCAGGAAAGCGCCGCGACGCTCGCCGTCGAGCTCGCTCATCACGTCGTCCAAAAGCAGCAGCGGGGCGGTGCCCAGGACATCGCGAGCCACGGCCACCTCGGCCACCTTCCAGGACAGTACCAGCGTGCGCTGCTGTCCTTGGCTGGCAAATGAACGGGCGGAGCGACCCGCCACGGTGAACTCGATCTCGTCGCGATGCGGTCCCACCAACGTCACGCCGCGGCGAATTTCCTCGTCGGCATGCTCGTCAAGGGCGGCCAGCATGCGCTCGTACGCCCAACCCTTCAGCTCTTCGCGATCCTCGACCTGGGGCAAATCCCCCAGCGTGGACGCATAGGTCACGTTGGCAGCCTCGCCGGACGCCACTTGCCCGTAGGCAGTGTGCACATGGCCCGCCAGCCGGTCGAGTAGGGCCAACCGGTGCACGAGCAGGGCCGAGCCCGCGCGAGCAATCGAATCGTTCCACGCGCCGAGCATCTCGCGACAGCACCAGGTCTCCTTGAGCAGGGCGTTACGCTGGGTCACGCAGCGCCCATAGGTGCTCGCAAGATCGGCATAACGCGCGCTCAGCTGCATGCCAAAGTCATCGAGGGCGGCGCGGCGCACACTGGCGCCTCGCTTAACCATGTCCAGATGGTCGGGGCAAAACAGCACGCTCGGCAGAATCCCGCGCACACCGGCGGCAGAGCATCTCTTGCCGTTGCGACTAAACGAGCGCTTACCGTCCTCCGCGCTCAATCCCATATCAAGCACGCGGCCGTCGCCCTCGAGCCTCAGCTCGATCTTGCACGAGCCCACGCCGTCATGGACGAGCTCGGCTGCGGTCGGATGCCTAAACGAGGCGCCGCTCGTCAGCAGCTGCAGCGCCTCTATGAGATTGGTCTTTCCCGCCGCGTTGGGTCCCGCAAGTATCGTCACGCCCTCGTCCAGGGCAAGGCGATAGCTATCGAAGCTGCGGTAGTGCGCGACGGAAAGATCGCGGGCGAACATGGTCATGGCGCAGCGCTAGATGCGGACCGGCATGACCAGGTACAGGTAGTTGATCTTGTCGTAGGACTTGAAGATGCCCGCCTGCGAGTAGCTCTTGAGCTCCAGCGTGATCTCCTTCTCCTTGGACAGGGCATTGAGGCAGCCGAAGATGTAGTGGTAGTTGAAGGCGATGGTACCCGACTCGCCCTCAGCCTCGACATCGATCGTCTCCTGCGCAAGGTCCTGGTCATTGGAAATGGAGGACAGGCCCATCTGCCCGTTCTCGACATCGATCTCGAACTTGACGGCGGGGTTGGCGCTCGCGATAACGGCCACGCGCTTGAGGGCGGCGTTAAAGGCGGCGACATCGATCTTGACGCTCGTCACGCACGAATCGGGGATGAGCTGCTTGTAGTTGGGGTACACGCCCTCGATGCGACGCGACACGTAGGTGGTGTTGCCGGCCTCGAAGACGACCTGGGTGTCGGTAGCCCCGATCATGATGGTCGCCTGGCTGGCCATGATGTTCAGCGCGTCGTTAAAGGCGTCAGCCGGAACGTTGAGCTCAAAGGAGCCCTCGAGGGTCGAGGTCTCGACCTGCGTATCGCACACGGCCAAGCGGAAGGAATCGGTCGCCACCAGGCGTACGGTGTTGTTCTCGACCTTCATGTGCACGCCGCCCAGGATGGGGCGAGCCTTGTCGGTCGAGGTGACGCGCCACACGCGGCCGACCATTTCGGACAAGACATCGGTCGGCAGCTCCACGGCACTCTCGATGGCATAGGCCGGAAACTCGGGGAAGTCATTGGCATCGAGCGTGTTCAGCCTAAAAGAGCTCTTCTCGCAACCAATCAGCACCTGGCGCTCGGACAGCTCAAAGGTGACCGGGGCATCGGGGAGGGTCTTGGTGATATTGGAGAGCATCTTACAGGGGATAACCATCTCGCCCTCTTCTTCGACATGCGCCGCGATGCGATGACGGATCGAGATAGTGTAGTTAGAGGTCTGGAATTCCAAGATGCCGTCTTGGGCCTTAACGAGCACGCCCGACAGGATGGGAAGGGTGGATGCCGAAGCGACACCCTTCATAACGACGCCGATGGCTTGTGTAAGCGAGCTCTGGCTGACGGTGAACTTCATCTTTTAATACCTTTCTATAGATATAAATATCTTAATAATAGTAATAGCACTGACGAAACTGTTGATTACTCCCAAAGACGCAGGTCAGACCAAGAAAGAGAATCGACAGCAACCTGTGTGCAACAGGGGTGGTTTTCCACGTTCAAAACCTGCGCAAAACTTTTCATCACCGCGGGTTGGGTTTTAGACACCTTATGCCCGTGGTTTCGACAAGTTTTCAACAGGTGTCTCTATTTCCCTACGAGCGCAGTGTAATTTTATCGCGCAGCGACTTGAGGTCTTCGGTGACGGTGCGGTCTTCCTGGATCATCTTCTGGACCTTTTTGTAACTCGTGCTGACGGTCGAGTGGTTGCGGTTGCCAAATTCGGCGCCCACCGCCGTGGTCGTCATCTCGCACATCTCGATGGCCAGATAGATGGCAATGTGGCGTGCCTTGGCGATATTGGCGTTGCGTCGCGGGCCGATGAGTTCCTCGTGCGTCACGCCGTACTGCTCTTCAATGACAGACTGGACCGTCTGCACGTTGATCTTTTTGGCCGACGTATCGAAGTACTGGCTTGCGATGGCGTCGATGTCGTCGAAACTGAGCTCGCTGCCCTCGCGTTCGCGGTCTCCTGCCTCGCCGGCGCAGCGTTCGCAGAAGCTCTCGAGTTCGCGGATGTTGGTTCCCGAGACTTCTGCCATGTGCTTAAAGTGCTCGTCGGTCAGATGCCCACCATCGCCGCCATAGGCCGCCAGCAGCGAGTCGTCACCCGCCTCGGGTGCGGCGGCTATCGTGTTCTCGTAGTAGCGCTGCAAGATCTTGTATTTCATCTCGTAGCTGGGCTCCGCCACCAAACAGAGCATACCGGCATTAAAACGGCTGGTAAGGCGCTCGTCCATGCTCAGGTCTTTGGGCGCACGGTCGGCTGCGATGACGACTTTTTTGTTGTTGCGGATAAACTCGTCCATGAGCTGGAAGAAGTAGTCCACGCTCGCGCGCTTGCCGATGATGTTTTGAATGTCGTCGATGATGAGCACGTCCACGTCGTGGTATGCCTGCATGATGGGGGCGTTGCTCTTCTTTTGGCGGTCGAACTCCGTCATCAGGTCATCGAGGTACGCCTGTGAGTTGGCGTACTTTACCTTGATCTCGGGCGACTTTTCGGCGAGCTCGTTTTTGATGGCGAGCAGCAGATGGGTCTTGCCCAGCCCCGATTTGCCATAGATGAACAGGGATGTGCATGTGCCGCGTTCGTCCGCGAGCGCGGCAAACTTGAGGGCTGAGCGATAGGCATGGCTGTTTTCTGGGCCGTAGACAAAGTTTTCGAAGGTGAATTTCGAGTTGGCCGCGAGCGGCGCGCCGTCGGTGTTCTGCTCGATCGGTGCCGCAGCTGCGGGGACGCTCATGGGCGATGTGGAGGCTGGTTTTGCACTCTTTGCAGGCGCCTCGCCTTTCATCTGGTTCATCATGCGGCGGAAATCGTCGGCCGAAAGCGTGTTTTTGATTGCGATGCCCGAATCCTCGCCCGGTGTTGCGTCGTGCGCGATAGGCATGTGCGTGGCAGCGGACATGGGGACCGCCGGCGTCGAGACGGTGGGCATGGTTTCACGGGAAACATCGCCGATTTGATGCTCGGGAGCCGACACTGTGGTGGTAGCTGGCGCCGCCGGGGGAACGACGGGTGCCGCGGGTGCGGCGTTATCTGCCGCGGAGCCCTGTGGTGCCACGATGTTGAGCGCAATCGGTGCAAAGGCGATCTCTTCCAGGTACGCCTCGATGGTCGGCTGATGCTTTTTGAGCTGAGCGATGGCAAATCGTGAGGGGGCCTCAATCGTCAAGGTGTCCTCGGTCAGGCTCACAGCACGCGATTGCCCCAGCATGTTGATGAGGCGCGCATCTTGGCCGTCGCGCTGACAAAAGGCGATGGCATCCCCCAGGATGATGCTTGCTTCCTCGTCCACTGTCTCTCCCGTTCCTTAAGCTTGGGCCCGCACGCGAGCGCTTCCGATTTCGGTCAGATGGTATTTCTGCCCATGTTTGACTATCAAGCCCGTCTGCGCCAAATCGTTGAGCGTGCGCGACCAGGTGGGTGCAGAGTTTCCAAACGCCCGCGCCAAGTCCGTCGCGCCGCACTCTTGATGTTGGGCCAGATACCCTAATGCAGCGTTGCCGCGTTCGCTTATAAACACGTCCGACTGCGGTTGTGCGTATTGATTCGCCGCATTAGGATACATCATTTGAGCTGCTGGTTGTTGAGAACTCTGCATGGGCGGCATCTGCTGTTGAAAACTTTGCGGCCACTGTTGGTAAGGCTGCGGCGGCATCTGCTGAGTCCAGGGGTTGAGGTTTCCCTGCGGCATCTGCTGATACGGCTGCTGGTACGGCTGAGGATACTGCTGTGGATACGGCTGGGCATATCCCTGCTGCGGCATATATTGGGGAGGATACCCTTGTGGGTACGGTTGGTAGCCCATTTGCGCGACGTTTGGCATGGCCGCCGTCTGCTGCACGGCGCCTGTGTCCGGATCTGCCGAGCCTATCCCCTCCGGCATGTTTTGCACTGGGTTGCCCAGCGGTGTCTGGGGGTCTTGCATGGGAAAACTTCCAGGCTGCTGCATCTGCTGCGCCACGGGCTGCTGTGCAAACGTGCTGGATAGGGGATACGCCGGCTGCTCCGTCTCGGGGCGCACGGCGGCCCCTCGCCCTCCGGCGCGCTCGATTTCCTGTACGCGCTTGGGATTCAGGCTTACCGTGACCACGGTGCCGTTGCCCATGTTGTCCTCGATGGATACAGCGCCGCCGGCGTTTTCCAGGTACTCCTGCACCATGGGAAACCCGGCTCCGGTTCCGCGGATGTATCGTTTCATGTTGCTGTTTGCGCTGGTAACGCCAAAGTCGAACGCGCGCTCCTTGTCGTCGATCCCCGGTCCCTGGTCTGCGAATCGGATGGTGTCGCCGCCGTCTAGGATCGAGATGATGGGCTCTGCAAAGTGGGCGTGGATAAAGTTTTCGACAATCTCGCGGATAACCATGAGCGAGATGTGCCCGCCCTGTTCTTTCATGCACTGGTAGACGGTGTTGGTTGTCTCTTCCAGATAGGTGCGCACGTCCTTAGGTTCGATGACGATGACGCGCGGCGTCGACAGCATGTCGTCATAGACCGCGATGCGTGCGGCATACATGGCAGCCTGCGTTTTCGCAGCGGCCTGCTCTTCCTCGCCACGCTTTTCGCGCACGCCGGTGATGTGCTCGTTGTCGGGTGCCGGGTCTCCGGAATCGACCATGGTGTAAAAGTCGTCAGACATGCCGCTCGCAATCTTTCAAAAGGTTTCGAACAAATAGTAGCTCACCGTGCAATGTTTCTCATCTTTCGACAACTTTTCAAAACCTGTTGAAAACTTTGGAAAACAGGCGAAAAGTTCTCAACATTGCCAACATGACCTGTCGAAAACTCGATGAAATATCGTGAAAAGTTGTAATGCGGCGCAAATTTCGGTTGAGCTTATGGGGGAACCGTGTGAACTGCGCGACCTTTTACCTTTGATTTCTTGACATTTGAACATTGATTTCCCTACAATCTTCAAGCTCACGTGTCTATATCTGCGTCCGCGCTCCCGCGGACACTCGAAATGCAGCAGGAGGAACTTAAGATGAAGCGTACGTATCAGCCTAATAAGCGTAAGCGTGCCAAGACCCATGGCTTCCGTGCCCGTATGGCCACCAAGGGTGGTCGTGCCGTGCTCGCCCGTCGCCGCGCCAAGGGCCGCAAGCGTCTCACTGTCTAGCAGCGATACACACATCTCGCATGAAGACTATTAAGTCTCGGCAAGATTTCGAGCATGTGTTCAGTCAGGGGCGTCGTTTCAATCACCCTCTGATTCGAATGACCATATGTGAATCGGTTGGCGAAGGCGACTCCGGAAGGGTCGCCTTCGTTGGTGCTAAACGGCTCGGTTGCGCAGTCGTGCGCAACCGTTCTAAGCGTGTGATGCGCGAGGCCGCCCGCAGCTGCGGATTTCCCGTTGCGGGTTATGACATCATCTTGTTCGCTACTCCCAAGACGAGGATCTCTTCGCCTCAGGAGATGGACAAGGCATTGCGTTCGCTTATGAAACGCGCCGGCGTTGCCGGGGAGGAGCGATGAGCAATCACGTTTTGCGACGTGTTGCCATCGCTCCTATTCGCATATATCAACAGGTTATTTCGCCCTTATTGCCTGACGCCTGCATTTATTACCCAACGTGCTCGCAATATGCCGTTCAGGCGATTGAGAAGTACGGTGTTTTGAGAGGCTGCTGGCTTGCCGTGAGGCGCATCGCTCGCTGCAATCCCCTGCACGTCGGCGGTTATGACCCTGTGCCCTAGCGGGCACTCGCTATCGGAGGAAAACTTACATGTGGGATTGGATCGTTAACATCCTTTTCGAGCTGCTCAAGCTCATCCAGACCTTTGCGGTCGACTGGGGCCTGTCCATCATCATCCTGGTGGTCATCATCCGTCTGCTGCTGACGCCGCTTATGCTCAAGTCGACCAAGTCGACGGCTCGCATGCAGGTGCTGCAGCCCAAGATGCTCGAGATCCAGGAGCGCTATGCCGACGATCCCCAGCGTCAGGCCGAGGAGATGCAGAAGTTCTACAGCGAGAACAAGTTCAACCCCATGGCTGGTTGTCTGCCGCTGTTAATCCAGATGCCTGTCCTGTTCGCCCTGTTTACGCTGCTGCGTAACCTGCCGAACTACTTTAGCGACGGCACGTTCTCGTTCTTCAATATCCTGCCTGACCTTACCACCACGCCGAGCGCTTCCTTTGCCGATGGCTTTATGGTTGCGCTGCCTGCGCTGGTTTGCCTGATTCTGTTCGCTGTCTTGACCCTGATTCCGCAGCTGTATATGTCACGCAATCAGACTGGTCAGCAGGCCCAGAGCATGCGCATGATGGCCGTTGTCATGACCGTCATGATGCTTTGGATGGGTTGGAGCCTGCCCGTCGGCGTTCTGCTGTACTACGACGTGTCTTCCGCCTGGCAGGTTGTCCAGCAGATCTTCGTGACGCAGAAGGTTATCGATAAGGCCAAGGCCGATGAGGAAGAGCGTCTTAAGAACGCTCCGCTGCAGGTCGAGGTTACTCGTCGCGAGAAGAAGCCGCGCCCGCACAAGAAGAAGTAGTGGGATAGTATTCTTATTTAGGTACCTAACTTTTGGAGTTCGTTATGTCTGAAGAGATCGTCGAGGATATGCTTGAGGAGGTTGCCCCGCGGGTCGCGGGCGATTATCCCGAGATTGCACAGCGTTACAAGGCTGGTGAAGAGCTGACCGATGAGGAGCTCGACACCATTGCCGATGTGGCTATTTCCATTCTGCGTTCCATCCTTTCGCACTTCGATGCGGCGAACTCACCCATCGATGAGTATGAGGGTGACGAGGGCGAGTTGATCCTGGACGTAACTGCTCCTGATCTTGCTGTTCTCATTGGCCGCCATGGACGTACCCTCGATGCTCTTCAAGTTATGTTCTCCCTGTTGGTGAGTCGCAAGCTTGGCTTTAGGTATCCGGTCGTCGTCGACGTCGAAGGTTATAAGAGCCGTCGACAGGACAAGGTTGCTTCTATGGCCCAGTCCGCTGCCGAGCGCGCTATTCGCACTCATAAAAGTGTTTCCTTGCCGCCTATGAATGCCTACGAACGTCGACTGGTTCATATTGCCCTTCGTGGTAACGATGCTGTCGACACGCATTCTGAGGGCTCTGACCCCGATCGCCATGTTGTGATTGTTGCTCGATAATCTTCTCGAGTCTATGCTAAGGGGACGTGGTTTCCACGTCCCCTTTTTTTGTCAAAAGTTCTCGATACACTGATTTTTGTCAGAAAGGAGTCGTCTTGTTTGTTTTAACTGATGAGCAGGCAAGCCAAATGCTGGGCCGTCTTATTTCGTATCGCAAAGACTATTCTTTGAAGGTCTCCGACGAGAGCCTTCGTGTCTGTATCCAGCATCTTGATCTTGTTCTGGAGGCCAATAAGACTACTAATCTAACGCGCATCCTGAATGTTGATGATGCAGCCGTCCTTCATATTCTGGACTCACTTGTTTTACTGCCCTATATTGATAAAGCTCCTGAAGGTGCTTTGCTTGATATGGGTACCGGTGCTGGATTTCCAGGTATTCCGTTGACTATTGCAAGTGGGCGAAAGGCTACCTATATCGATTCCGTTGGCAAGAAAGTAGATGCTGTTAACTCCTTTGTTAGTGCGCTTAGACTCAAGCATGCTTATGCCGTTCACGATCGTCTTGAGGAATATGCTCGATCCCATAAGACGCAATTTGCAGTTGTGACCGCCCGTGCGCTCGCACCATTACCGGTTCTCGTTGAATATGCTTCTCCTTTTCTAAAAGATGGTGGTCTCTTTGTTATTACGAAGGGGAATCCATCTGATGAAGAGTTTCAATCTGGTATTGCTGCTGCAAAGATATGCGGCTTTACCACGCTTATGACGGACGACCTTGATTTGCCGAATGGTCTGGGTCACCGTGAATTTATTATCCTTAAAAAGACTCGTCAGGCATCTGTTTCCCTTCCGCGTGCTAATGGCATGGCAAAAAAGAATCCGCTTGCCTAGATGTTTCACGTGAAACATAATGGATAGTGTCGATTGTTATGTTTCACGTGAAACATATCAATCGATGTCGAATCGGATTGTTTCACGTGAAACATCCTCCATTCAACAGCTTTAAATACACCAGGAGGGACCGTGGGATTTCGCGACGTTAAGCGTTCTAAGAGTGCAAAAGACACGCGTGTCATTGCTATCATCAACCAAAAAGGCGGCGTAGGTAAGTCCACCACGGCTGTAAATCTTGCAGCAGCGTTGGGTGAACTGGGCCGAAAGACGTTAATTGTCGATTTTGACCCGCAGGGTAATAGTACGAGTGGTTTTGGAATCGAAAAAGAAGAACTCGATCACTGCATCTATGATGCATTGCTGAACGATGTTCCGGCGGAATCGCTCGTTCTTGATACAAATTGCAATAAGGTATTTGTAATCCCGGCAACTATCCAGCTTGCGGGTGCGGAAATCGAACTTGTCAGTGCGATTGCCCGTGAGACTCGCTTAAAGGATCTGCTTGAGCCTGTTCAGGATGAGTTTGATTTTATATTCATCGATTGCCCGCCATCGCTTGGTTTGCTGACCATCAATGCGTTAACAGCAGCAGACAGTGTTTTGATTCCTATTCAATGCGAATATTACGCACTTGAAGGTGTCACAAAGCTGCTTGAATCGATGAAGATGGTTAAAACACGCCTTAATAAGAGCCTTGATACTTATGGCGTGCTCATGACTATGTACGATTCGCGCACATCGCTTTCGAACCAGGTTGTGGAAGAGGTTCAATCGTATTTTGGTGACAAGGCATTCAAGACCTTGATTCCACGCACAGTTAAAATTTCAGAAGCACCCTCGTTCGGTGAGCCAGTAATTACCTATGCGCCACAGAACAAGGGCGCAAAGGCGTATATGAACCTTGCTAAAGAGGTGATTAAGCGTGCCTAGTCCTAAGAAGCGCGGCGGCTTGGGTCGTGGTCTCAATGCACTGGTCTCAGAAGCTGAATATGAGACTGGTGGATCTGCAGCGTCAGCATCAAATGCCGTTTCGGAAACTAAGCTTCCAATCGAAGACATCGTTCCGAACCCAAATCAGCCACGAATTCACTTCAACGAGACCGAGCTTCGAGAGTTGAGTGAGTCAATTCAGGAGCATGGCGTTCTTCAGCCGCTTCTTGTGCGCAAGCACGGTAATGGCTATGAGATTATCGCGGGTGAGCGCCGTTATCAGGCTTCGAAACTTGCGGGTCTTGAGGAGCTCCCCGTCATCATTAAAGATGTTGATGATGAGCAGATGCTTGCACTCGCGCTGATTGAAAACCTTCAGCGCTCTGACCTTAACCCCGTCGAAGAGGCAAAGGGATATCGACAGCTCATTGATGCGAGCGGTATGACTCAAGAAGCCTTGTCAAAGGCTGTCAGCAAGTCTCGTTCCGCAATCACCAATTCGTTGCGCCTGCTTGATCTTCCAGAGGTAGTTCAGCAGATGATCTTCGAAGGCAAGCTGACTGCTGGTCATGCGCGTGCAATTCTTGCGGTTCCGTATGAAGATGCGCGCATTAATCTTGCTGAGAAGGTTGTTGCAGAGGGATTGTCTGTCCGTGCGACAGAAAATCTTGCCCCACTGTTTTCTGCCGGAGAGACGCCTAAAACACCTCGCCCTGCAACGCCTCAGTCTTTTAAGAAGGCTGCACGCGTTCTGCGTCAGGTGTTTAACACGAACGTTCGCGTCAAGAGCTCGCGCGGCAAGAATAAAATCGAGATCGAGTTTAAGGATGAGGAAGAGCTGTCTCGCATTCTTGGCGAGATGATTCAATTTGACCAGGGAGATCAGGATGAAGAATAAAGTTCTGACTGCTCTTGCTTTGGCTGCAACTGTAGCGGTTGGTGCGTTTGCGGGATTTAAGATCGCAACAGACGATGAATTGCGTGGTCGTCTGCTTCGCGGAGCGCAAGATATCGTCGATACGTCCAAAAAGAAAATGGATGTTATGACTGAGGATGTCGCTATGCGTACAGCTCAGGTAACTAAGAATCCCAAGATTAATCAAGATTGGGTTAACCATCAATGGGAAAATGTAGGCTTTTAGGTACCTAACAATTACTAGCCTTTTTTAAGGGGTCCTTGTCTGAACGCCAGAACAAGGACCCCTTATTTCTTTCGAAAAAGTTGTTGAACAATCGCTCGATGCGAATTAGCGATAGATATGAAACAGCCCCGGTTGCAATTAAGCAACCGGGGCTGTTCGATGTTTCACATGAAACGTTTAGGTTGGTCTCCCCTACGCGTTCTTCTGAACCTTGAAGCGCTGCTTGAGTTGGCCGCAAGCAGCGTCGATATCGTTGCCGCGAGAGTTACGGATCGTGGTCTCAATGCCACGGGACTCAAGACGACGCTGAAGGTCTTCAACCTTATGAATCGGTGACGGTTTGAGAGGACTGCCCTCGATATCGTTGAGCTGGATTAGGTTGACGTGGCACAGCGTGCCCTCGCAGAAGTCGCAGAGCGCCTGCATCTCGGGGTTGGTGTCATTGACGCCCTCGATCATGGCGTATTCGTATGTCGGACGGCGGCCGGTCTTTTCGGTGTAGAGCTGAAGGGCCTCGTGAAGGCGCAAAAGCGTGTACTTCTTAACGCCCGGCATGAGCTTATTGCGCGTGGACTGAATGGCAGAGTGCAGCGAGACGGCGAGCGTGAACTGCTCGGGAATGTCGGCAAACTTGCGAATACCAGGAATGACGCCGCTGGTGGAGACAGTGAGATGACGTGCTCCAATACCGATTCCATCGGGGTCATTAAGAATACGCAGTGCCTTGAGGACCTCGTCGTAGTTGGCGAAAGGCTCACCCTGGCCCATGAACACGACGCTCGTCGCGCGCTCACCAAAGTCGTTGGAAACATGCAGTACCTGGTCAACGATCTCTTGAGCGGTCAGTGAGCGCTTGAGGCCGTTCAGACCGGTAGCGCAAAAAGCGCAGCACATACCACAGCCGGCTTGGGTAGATACGCAGACAGACAGCTTGTTGCGACGAGGCATGCCGACGGTCTCGACGGAGATACCGTCGTGGTACTCGAGTAGGTATTTACGAGAGCCATCCTTAGACACCTGCTTGGCGAGCTCGGTCGGCGTGTCGAAGGCAAATGCCTCCTTCAGCTGCTCGCGGAAGGCCTTGGGAAGGTTGGTCATGTCATCAAACGAACAAACGTTCTTCTCAAAAACCCATTCGATGAGCTGCTTTGCGCGAAAAGCGGGTTGGCCGAGTTCGGCGACAAGTTCGCGAATATCGTTTTGGCTCAAGTCGCGAATGTCTTGAGATTTAGTCCTGGGATTCATGGAAGCCTTTCGATTTTGGGGAAACGTAGAGGGTATCGCTACAATATGGTATCAGCTGCAGGAATTATAGAGGAGGAGTCTGCCCATGCCGGGTAAAAGCCTAGAGAACATGCACGTAGCGGTCTTGGCGGGCGGCCATTCCGCCGAACGCGAGATTTCGCTCAATTCTGGAAAGAATGTCGTGGTGGCACTGAAGGAGGCCGGCTACACCTCGGTGGAGCTGCTCGACACCGCCGCCGATGACTTTATGGTGACTATGGCGACCGGTGGCTTCGACGTGGCGTTTATCGCCATGCACGGCGCCGGCGGCGAGGATGGCGCCATACAGGGGGCCATGGAGACGCTGGGTATCCCCTACACGGCGTCAGGCGTGCTCGCCAGCGCATGTGGCGCCGATAAAGAGGTTTCAAAGCTTCTGTATGCCAAGGCGGGCATCCCCATTGCCCCCGGCCTGGCGCTTGAGGCGGGCGACGAGGTCGATATTGATCGTATCGTCGAGATTTGTGGCGAGCGTTGCTTTGTAAAGCCCGCCGTCAACGGCTCCAGCTACGGCATTTCGCTCGTCCACGAGCCCTCAGAGCTGCCGGCGGCAATCGCCAAGGCTTTTGAGTACGGCGATAAAGTGCTGGTCGAAAAGTGCATCGAGGGAACCGAGATCACTGTGGGCGTGTACGGCGAGGACGACGTGCGCGCGCTGCCGATTGTGGAGATTCGCAAGCCTGAGGACTGCGAGTTCTACGACCTGGATGTAAAGTACGTCGACCCCACAGACATCCACCGCATTCCGGCGCAGATTTCGCCCGAAAACTATGCGCGTGCCCAGGAACTTGCCTGTGCGGCCCATAAGGCCCTCGGCTGTCTGGGCGTTTCGCGCAGCGATTTTATCGTGAGCGAGGACGGCCCTGTCATTCTCGAGACCAACACCATTCCCGGCATGACCGATACGTCGCTGTATCCCGATGAGATTCGCCATACCGACGACATGACGTTCCCGCAGGTGTGCGACAGCCTGATCCGTATGGGTCTCCGCCGGGCGGGCGTTGCATGCTAATCGAGGACGCCGTATCTCCTGGAACGCCGCAGTTCGTCATCGATTCTTACGCCACGCTCGCCGAGCGCGCTAAGACGCAATCGTTTGGCCTCATCGAGGAGGACGTAATCGTCCTCGATACCGAGACCACGGGTCTTTCGGTGCAGGACAATGAGTTAATTGAGATTTCCGCGGCCCGCCTTTCGGGCCGCGAGGTCATTGACCGCTTTGATACGTTCGTGCATCCCAAGCAGCTGATTCCTGCAGAGATTACCGAGCTCACGAGCATTACGAACGCCGATGTGGCAGATGCTCCGTCGGCCGTCGAGGCCGTCGCGGCACTCGCCGACTTTGTGGGCGGCTGTCCTGTTATCGCGCATAACGCCACGTTTGACCGGTCGTTTATCGAGTCGGTCAAGGGCGGTGTCAACGTCAGCGACATCTGGATCGATTCGCTGGCACTGTCGCGCATCGCACTTCCGCGCCTGGCCTCGCACAAGCTGTCTTTTATGGCCGACTTGTTTGGGTGCGATTCAGTATCGCACCGTGCGAACGCCGACGTTGATGCCCTGTGCGGTGTGTGGCGCGTGCTGTTGGTCGCACTTACCGACCTGCCTTCGGGCCTTATGGCGCGCTTGGCGGACATGCACGCGGACGTGCCTTGGTCATATCGCCCCATTTTTTCTTTTTTGGCTGGACAGAACCCGGGTTCGATATTTTCGCTCAGCGCCGCTCGTGCCGATGTGCTCAAGGCCGATCGCGCAGACGATCGCGTTGATGCGGACGAGCTGCCGGTCCTTAAGATGCCGAGTCGTGAAGAGATCGAGGCAGATTACGCCCCCGGCGGCCTGGTCAATCGCATGTACCCCACCTATGAGCCGCGCGACGAGCAGATCGCGATGGCGGTTGAGGTTCGCGATGCGCTGGTCACGGGCACCCATCGCGTGATCGAGGCGGGCACGGGCGTCGGTAAGTCGATGGCCTATCTCGTGCCCTTCGCCGAGGCCGCCCGCCGAAACAACATTACCGTCGGCATTGCGACCAAATCGAATAATCTTGCCGACCAGCTTATGTACCATGAGCTACCAAAGCTCGCCGAGCAGCTGGACGGGGGCCTGTCGTTTTGTGCACTCAAGGGCTATGACCACTATCCGTGTCTGCGCAAGCTCGAGCGCATGAGCCGTGGTCAGGTTGAGATCACCACCAAGCGCGATCCTGCTGACACGCTCACGGCGGTTGCGGTGATCATGGCGTATGTGTGCCAATCTGCCGATGGCGACCTCGATTCACTCGGCATTCGCTGGCGCAGCGTCAACCGTCCCGACTTTACGACGGCTTCGCGCGAGTGTGCTCGTCGTCTGTGTCCGTTCTTCCCTGACAAATGCCTGGTCCACGGGGCGCGCCGTCGTGCGGCACATGCCGACGTGGTGGTCACCAACCATTCTCTGTTGTTCCGCAACGTGGCCGCCGAGGGGAGGATTTTGCCCCCGATTCGTCACTGGGTGGTCGACGAGGCCCATTCCATCGAGCGCGAGGCCCGTCGCCAATGGGCGCGCGTGGTTTCGGCAGATGAGTCGCGCGTGCTGTTTGAGCGCTTGGGTGGGTCGAGTGCCGGCGCGCTGAGTCAGGTTTCCCGTGATTTGGCCACTTCCGAGGGCTCCACGCTCTACCTGGGACTCACCGCCAAAGCGACGTCGACGGTTGCCCGCGCGAGCATGGCGATTGCCGATGTGTTCGATGGTGTGCGCGAGCTCGGCCGTCGCGCCCGTGGGAGCTACGATAACGCGAATCTGTGGATTGGCCCCGAGCTGCGCGAGTCGGATGACTGGCACGATTTTTTGCAGTCGGCCCATACCGCAATTGATGCGCTGGACCAGGCGGATAAAAGCGTAGACGCGCTGGTGCAGACCGTCGCCGCCGATAAGCCCGAGGTCGTTGTCGACCTAGGCGACATTTCGCGCCGTCTGCACGAGCTGGCCGAGAATCTCAAGCTCATCATTGAGGGTACGGACGAGCGCTATGTGTACTCGCTGCAGGTTAACCGTCGGCTGCGTGCGGGCGGGGAGTCTATGACCGCCGAGCGCATCGATATCGGCGAGGCCTTGGCGAACGAGTGGCTGCCCGAAGTGCACACGGCCATCTTCGCTTCGGCGACCATGACGGTGTCCAAGAGCTTTGAGCATTTCAACCATGCTGTCGGCCTCGATCGCATCGGTGCGTCGACATCCTCATCGCTGCACCTGGATTCGAGCTATGACTTTGACTCGAATATGGCCGTGGTCGTGGCGGGGGACATTCCCGATCCGCGCGATCGCGAGCGCTATCTCTCGGCGCTCGAGTGCGTGCTGGTCGATGCCCATCTCGCCATGGGTGGATCGGTGCTCACGCTTTTCACCAACAGGCGCGATATGGAGGACCTGTATGCCCGTGTCGAGCCCAAATTGGCGCGAGCGGGCCTGGAGCTCAATTGCCAGCAACGCAACTCGTCCCCGCGTCGCCTGCGCGATCGGTTTATCAACGAGCCGACCTCATCGCTCTTTGCGCTTAAGGCCTTTTGGGAGGGCTTTGACGCCAGCGGCGAGACGCTGCGTTGCGTCATTATCCCCAAGCTGCCGTTCTCGAGCCCCACGGATCCCCTTTCGTGTGAGCGCAATCTGCGTGAGGACCGCGCCTGGGCGCGCTACTCGCTGCCCGAGGCGGTGCTCGAGGTCAAACAGGCCGCCGGCCGTCTTATCCGCTCATCGACCGATTGCGGCGTGCTCATCTTGGCAGATCCGCGCTTGGTGACAAAGGGCTACGGCAAGAAGTTCTTGACGTCGCTGCCCACGACTTCCTACCAGCGTATCGAGTCGGCGCAGATCGGTCATTATTTGCAGCTGTGGCGTGCGCGCCACGAGCGACGCCGTTAAAGCGGGCAGGTCAGGCTCTTCGCCATATCGCATAGACGCAATGCCTGGGCGGGGTCATCCAGTATGCGGATGGCTCCGCCCGCTGCGATTACCTGGCAGAACAGCCAGTGCTCTGACCCATAACGCACGGTCACCGTTGCCATGTCTGCCCCGTTTGGCTCAATCGACATGATGCCGGCCCAGTCTAGGCGCTCTGCCATGTCGAGCGGCATGAGGAGTTTTGCGCTCTGCTCCGCTTTGGAAAGGGATTCGTGGAGGGATGCGGACGCGGGCGCGTGGCGCTCCACAGAATCGTCGGTAAGGGCAAGGCCTTCGATTTTGTCCATGCGGTAGGAGCGCTGCGCATCAACTTCGACATCCCAGGCAATCAGATATGTTTGGTCGCCATGCGTCGCGATGCGCAGGGGGTCGATGAGACGCTCACGCGGCCGTGTGTCGTCCATCGAACGGTAGATGATGCGGCATCGAACGCCGTCTTGAATCGCGCAGTTCAGCTGTTGCCAGTGCGATCCTCGGGCAACGGTATCGACGACGCGCTGGTTGTAGCCGAGTTTCTCGGGTAGGAGGGCGTGTCGGATACGCTCTGCTGCCCGAGAGTCGATTCCCATCGATTCGAGTTCGTGGTTGAGCACGGCACCTTCGGCGGCACTTAGGCGCAAGGGCAGCACACGCCCCGCATCGCCTGTCAGGATGATGCACTCGCCGTGGCGTTCGCAGATGATGCGTGCGCCCGACTCACGGTCAGCGAGGGTCGAGACGATATCGATAATTTCGTCGAGCGCCGCACCCGTGATATCAAAACGGCTGCAGATATCCCCTCGTGTCATACCGGTCCCACCGGCAGCGTAGAGGGCCTCCATGATGTCAATCGCACGCGAGAGCCTTTGCTCGCTGGTGAGTTTACGCGCGGGCATGCTCGTGCACCGTCCTTTCGATGAGGTGGTTCCACGCCAGTTTAAGTGCATCGGGGGCAACGGGTCTCATGCCGTCCATGGCGTGCTCCATACAAAACGAGGCAGCGGCATTAAGGTCGCGCACGCCGACGGTCCAGGTCCAACCCTCTTCGGTGTGCGTGAGCTCCCCGCGACCGCGCGTTAGGCCGCTGACCATGTCGGCCTGGGCTTGCGGGGCAAACGAAAAGGTCGCCATAACGGGCTTGCAATCGGCAAAATCAAACTCAAAGAACAGGCGATCGTTCAGGTTAAAGTCGGCGGGGATGGAGTAGGCCTTCGAGGGGCGCCATGCGCGAACGATACGGTCGCAGCGAAACGTCCTGATTTCATCGGTGGCGTTGTCGAGTCCGCAAAAATACGCCACACCCTCGTGCTCAAACATGCCGTATACGCAGACGGTGCGCTCTTTTTGCTCCCCGTGCCCGTTTTGATACAAAAAGCGCAGTGCGCAGCGTTCGGCGAAAGCGCTCCACACCGCATCGACGGCGGGTAAGCGACGGGCGGGAGGCTCTTCTGCGGTCGATGCGCCGGTGAGGTAGGCGATCTTGGAGCGTATGTCTGCAAGCGGCGTGGCAAACGCGGCCGAACCGGTCGCAAGGGTCTGGTCGATAGCGTCGAGCAAGATGTCCGCGTCGTCTGCGGTGATGAGGCCACCGGCCGCAAACGTGTGCTCGCGATCGATGGTCCACGCGCTTTCTTCGGTTTCTTGGGCGCCTGCTGCGCGAACTTCCTTGATCGTGATTCCGCGTTCGAGGAGTTTTTCGCGATCGCGGCGAAACTTGCGCTTGTCCGAGTCGATATTGCCCGACCCATAGCCAAGATCGGAATCCAGGACAATTTGCTCTGTGGTCAATGGCTCGGGAGAGCTGTTGAGGACAAAGAACAGATTGAGGATGCGCTGGGCGGTCTTGTCGAAACCGGGTTCCGGCACCCCATTTTTATTCGTTACGGTTGTATCGCTTGCCGTCATAGAATCCTCGCATGGGAAGGTGTTTGATGCCATGATTTTAGTCCGATATGGAGATTAGGCTATATCCTTGTCCGCTTGGGGCGTTAAGATGCCCAGAATTCGGCCGTTTGCGCCCGCTCGGGGTATACTTTCGACTATATACGGTTCTAATGTGCATACATTGGGCCTATTTGTCGGATTATGGATGTGGAGCGCATATGGCGAACACCCAGAACTATATTAACCACCTGTTGCAGAACACTGGCATCACGCCGGCGTGCAGCGAAGAAGAGCGCTTGGCTGCCGAAGATATCGCTCAAATTTTCCGCAACCACGGCTTTGATCCCGAGGTGCAGGAGTTTAATGCTCCCGCGCCGAGCAGGATGGCGTTTGCCGTTACGGGCATTCTGGCATTTGCCGGTGCCCTGCTTATGGGCATCGGTGGCGGTATCGGCTTAGTCGGCACCCTGTTGGCCATTGTCGGAGCCGTGCTCTATGTGCTCGAGCGAACCGGGCGCCCCGTGATCTCGCGCCTGGGCAAGACGGGCGTGAGCCAAAATGTCATCGCCTATCACAAGGCCTCTGGTCCGCTTGCCTCTCCGCGCAATCGCCCGGTTGTCGTCGTCGCGCACTATGACTCCCCGCGCGCCGAACTGCTCGCTCGCGAGCCCTATGCGCCGTACCGAGCGCTGATCGCCAAATTGCTCCCGATTGCCACGATTGCTCCCGCGGCTATTGCCATCCTGCGCATCTTGCCGCTTCCCGGCGCGTTGAAGGTCCTGCTGTGGATTGTCGCGATCCTTGCCTCCCTCGTGGCGCTCGCCAATGCCGCCAATATCATTTCCAATCGTTTTGTCCTTCCCTACACGTCCGGCTCGGTTTGCAACAAGTCCTCTGTTGCCGCCATGCTGGGTGTCATGGATAACGTCGCCCCCTATCAGGGCGAGAACGAGTTCCCTGACGATATTCCGTTTGACACGTATTTTGGCGAGCAGAAGCGTCGCGCCGAGGAGATGGCGCGCGCGGCAGCCGAGTACGCCGCAGCCCAGCAGCAAAATGATTACGGCAATACCATCGAGTACGAAGAGCCTGCCTATACCGAGGATGAGTATGGCCAGCCGGTCGCTCCCGAGGGTGAGCAGGGCGAGGCTTTTGATGAGCAAATCGATGGATTCGAAGGTGCTTCTGCCGACGAGACCCTGATTGGCGTCATTGCACCCGAGTCCCAGGTCCAAGATATTCCGGCCGAGGAGCCCGTTGCAGACGAGTCCGCTGCCGAGTCGGCAGAGGAGCCTGCCGCGGCCGAGCAGGCCGAGCCCGAGCCCAAGCTTTATCGCAATGCCGCCGGCAACATCCGGTTTGGCTCGGATGCCATCCGTGCCCTGGGAATGCTTCCCGAGTCCTGTACGCTCGATTACGAAGAGGGCGAGGAGCCGACGTTCGAGCCCGCGCCCCAGCCCGATCCGGTCGTGGCTGCGCAGCCCGATGAGGCCAATGCCGTCGAGACGGAAGCCGATGCGGAGACTGCTATCGATCCCGCAGCCGGTCTGGACGTCATGGCGCCTGCCCCGGCGCCCGAGGAGCTCGATAATACCGAGGACGACTACGATGCGTATCCGCAGCGTGTGTCCTACGAGAGCGACACCGATTTTTCTGCCGAGCTTCCGGTGACGACGCCCCATGCCGATATCGCTTCCGCGTTTTCTTCGATCGGTGCCAGCGCCTCCCATTTCTTTAAGGGGGCATTCGAAAAGGGCAAGAAACTCGTTGACGACTTTGAGGAAAAGCGCGCCGCTGCCCGCGAGGCAGCCGAGCGCGAGGCTGCAGCCCAGCAACAGGCGGCCGAGGCCGAGCGCGAGCGCGCGGCACAGGAATTTGAGCAAAACGACGCCGAGCAGCCGGTATCTGTTGATGTTGCCGACGCCACGACGTCTTTCGAGGCGCCGCAGCCTTCGCCTGCGGATGTTGCCGGGGAGACGGCGACTTTCGAAACCCAACAGCCGGTCGACAGCACTGTGTCGTTTGATGCCACGATGACGTTTGAGAAGCAGGGCACCGCTATCGCCGAGCCCCTTTCCGCTCCTGTCGAGGACGAGCCCGCTGCGCCCGATACGGTCGAGGATCAATCTGTGGCGGAACAGGTCGCTGCGGACAGCTCCGAGCAAGAGCCTGAGCCCGTGGCCCCCGAAGCTCCGCAGGCGGATGAGTCGAGGCCCTACTCTACGCAGATCTTCACCATGCCCGCGCCGAGTGATCCCGGCGCCACGGTTGCCAATGCTGCTCCGTCGCAGGCCGAGACGGTCGATGCTCTGATGGCTCAAATCTCGTCTCAGGCGTCGCCGCGCCCGAACATGAACGTTCCCGACCCGGCATCCGCGCCGGCTCCCATGCCCTCTGCGTCTCCGCTGGCCTCGGTCCCCGATCCCTCGATGCCTTCGATGCAGCAGGCCAATGTCGCCTCGCGCACCTCGCTGTTCGACCTTCCCGACCCTTCGGCTCAGGTTAACGATCCCTTCGCGACGGCACAGGGGCCCGAGCCCACATCGGCTCCGGTTGTTCCCCCCATGCCGGTCAGCTCGGATGTTCAGCCGCTTGAGACTATCTCGGCTCCTGCCGCTCCGGCCGCCAAGCCGCAAAAGCGCGGCTTGGGCGGTCTGTTCGGTCGCAAAAAGAAAAACGAGCAGGACAGCATGAGCGATTGGCTTGGTGTCGAGGATGATTACGACGCCAAGAAGTCTGGTCGCGGTATCGGCTCGTGGGATAACTTCGAGGATGACGACGACGGCTGGAAGGGCGGTGCCACGTCTTCCGATGGAGCTTCCGCCGAGGATATGCTCGCTGCCGTTGCCTCCATGGGCGATGACGAGCTGCTTGGCCACGACATCTGGTTTGTGGCTACAGGCGCTTCCGATTGCGACGGCGCCGGCATGAAGGCGTTCCTGGCCGCGCATCGCGACAAGCTCCGTGGCGTGTTCTTTATCAACCTTGAGTCCATTGGTGCCGGTAGGCTTTCGGTCGTGACGGTCGAGGGCGAGCAGCAGCTGCTCAAGGGTGACCGACGCATCATGAACTTGGTCAACAAGGTGTGCAAGTCGTTCCATGTCGATTGCGGTGCATTTGAGATGCCCTATGCCAAGACCGATGCCTATGCTGCTCTCGAGGCAAGCCGACGCGCCCTTACCATTGCCGGCGTCGACGGCCCACGTTTGGCATGCGCTCACACCGAGGACGATCTGCCGTACAACGTCAATCCGACAAATATCGCTACGGTGTCCGAGGTCGTGACCGAGGTCATTCGTCGTTCGTAGGTTGACCTATAAGGAGTCTGCGTGTTTTCGTACATCAAGCGCCACTGGCCCGTCTATCTCATCTTGGCCCTGATCGCCATTGTCCTTGGTTTCGGGGCCGCGTATATCGTGGGCGTTAAAGGCTCAACGCCTGAGTCCACGATTAGCGAAGAAGTGGAGCACGAGCAGAGTTTGGGAGCCGATGGCATCTCCGAGTCCGATCAAGCGCTCATCGACGGTGGGTCTGCATCTGGGGAATAGCCATTTCGCCACGAACGAATAAGAGGCGAGCCGGGAGACGGGCTCGCCTCTTTTTTATTGCGTCAGCGACGTTTTGACGCCAGCTTTAGATGGGCAAACCAGATTGCCGCGGCGCCGGAGGTCACGAAGGCGGTGAGGCAGGCGGCAATGGGAAGGGAGCCCGTTGCCGGTAAATCTTGCGGCATGGCGCATCGCTGGATGACGCGATCCTCGTCATGTGATTCAAGGTTGCTACCGCCGCCATTGCGACAGAGGTCAACGCGAGCGCTGTTGGCGAGTGCGGTCTGAGGCGTGTAAGACGACGCGGCCTGCATATGGATGACGGCACCGTGAATATCCGAGTCAAGGACGGCGCTCACATCATCAAGGTCGTCATGCTCGTCTTTGAGGTCCTCGCGGGTCCAAGATTCTGCAGCGCCTCTTGTCGTGAAGTCGGCCGATACGACCCCGTACTCAAGACGAATGCCCGTGACGGCGGTATCGTCCAAAAGAGCGAGCTCTTTTGCCTCGAGGGTGACCGACTCCGTTGTTGGGATATCGGCTTTCCAAAGATGCCAATCGCCGTAATCGACCATGCGCAAATCGTCACCTAGGAGCTTTTTGACCTCGTCCGTTTCGAGCCAGGGGTTGTCATGCCCGTCGCTGAGCGTTGCATTGGTCTGTTCGCCCGTATCGATACTTCCCACTGGAGACGTTCGATACCACACGTTGCAAAGACCGTCGATGTCCCCGGTCGCGACAGGGGTTTCGATGGCGATGAGTTTGGCAGTGCCTTCCTTGGCGCATTCGAGATCGTCAGTGATGGTGAATTCATCAACCCAGGTATTCGACTCATTTTTAGCATCGAGCGTATAAGAGAAGGAGCCGTCCGCATCGGATTGTGCCACGGCTCGGTTTTTGCCATCGCCGTTGGCGACGAGACCCTTACCGATAGGGCGGGCGATCTCTTGCCGCTTGTCGACTTTGCCCTCGATCTCGATGGGTGCGTCCTTCATGGCTACCGTCTGCACTTCTCCTGTGGCCTTAATTTCAAACGTCATGTCTTCGGCAAGGTCGTAAGTGCGCGGGGGCATCACTTCGCGCAGGGTGTAGGTGCCGGGCAAAAGATGCTCGATGCGATGCGGTTTGTCAGAGGAGGTCCAAGCGTCTATTTCGGTTCCGTCGGCACCGTGGAGGGAGAGCCGGGCGCCATCTACTTCTTGTTTGCCGGTCAAATCGACTTTGGAGATGTCGATTTTGGTGTAGTCGTTAGAAACGTCGAGGTGCGCATCGATCACGGGTGTTTCCTGACCGGCATACGACAGCTCGACGGTGTGGACGCTTTGGTCGAGCAGGTAACCTTCGGGTGCCTGCACCTCGATTACCTCATAGGTGGCGGTTCCGCACCCCAGCGAAAGATGATTTGCGCACGCAAATCCCCGTTCGTCGGTCGTGATGGTGGCGACAGTCTCGCCGTCCAGGGCAGCAATGCTGCCGTCGGGGCGCACGATATCGCCCACGGCACGGATATCAAAAACAGCACCGGCAAGGGCGCGCCCACCTACGGCATCGTTCTTGACGATCTCGATGCTTCCTGTTGCCGCGTCGTCGTAAAACGAGGCGACCGCGACGGGCGTTAAGTTCATGTCGGCGGGAATCGTTATCTCCAGATCTTCATCAACAAGATACGGTTCCTTGGCGGAAGTCTCTCGTATGTAATACGTGCCCGGGTTAAGCGATTCGGGCAGGGTGACGGTACCGGTTTCATCGGTCGCAAAGGTATTCATAACGGTATGGGCGGGATGCCAGGATGTTTGCGAGATGGGCTCACGGTCGCCATTGAGCAACTGAAAGGTGAACCCGGCACGTGGTACAGCGTTGCCGGTCTGAGCATCGCGCTTCACGATTTGAAGATGTGTCGACAGGGCGTGGTTGTCTACGATGTACTGAAGCTCTGCGCCGTCCGTGATCTGCTCTGCCGTGATAGTCCATTCCCCTGCCTGCTTAAAGCCGTCGGGCACAGTGTCGACAACCTCACGAATGGTGTAGCCGGCACGGTCATACGGTATGGTTCCGCTGACGCCATCGGGGCGCTTTCCTGCGCCAAACCATGCTCCAGCCTGGTCTTTGGTCGATGCGAAACCGTAGATATTGGTGGTCAGCGTTCCAACAACTTGCTGCGAAGTGTTGCTTACCACTTCAAAGACCACGCTTTCCGCCGGCTGCTCTACACCAGATTCGTCACTATTACCGCAGTCCTTGAACTTTGAAATTTCGAGGTCAAAAGCGATGGGGATGTTGGGGATGCGGCGCTCGAGCTCAACGACGCCCGCGTCTCCGAGCTGATCGGCACCGATGGTGTAGCTCCAGGTTTCATCGGAGGGCAGATAGCCCTCGGGAGCTCTTGACTCATAGATGGTAAAGGTGCCCAGGGGGATGTCGGTAAGTGTTGCCCGGCCGTCCTCATCCGTCGTGAGGGTGTGCGACCAGCCCGGGGTAGACTGTGAGACGCAGGTGAACTCAGCGCCGGCAAGTGACGCGCCGACTTGAGGACCTGCCCCTGTCGCGGCATCGACCTTTGCGATGCGCAGGGTAATGGTACCGGGCTGCTCATCGATGACGACATTCCCGCCGTCATTGCCGGTGGAAAAGGCGATGCGGTCACTCCTGGGGATATAACCCGCTGGAGCTTTGGTTTCGACCAGATAATATGCCGTATTGGGCAAAAGTGTCGCCTGTGCGCGACCGCTGCTGTCCATCTGGATGCTGCCGACACGCTTGTCGCCGGCGCTCTCATAGATGTCGAACCTCGCTCCGTCGAGCCTGTAGGTATCGTTTTCGCTCGTGATGGCGGCGTTGGCTGACTGTTTTTGGAAGGATGCGGAGACGGCCGGGAGCACGTAGAGCATGTCTTGACGCTTGCTGCCGCCCGACACAGTTCCCAAATAGCGCCGTGCGCGATGCGGTGCGGCTTTAATGCTTCCCGATTTGGCGCTGTCGTGGAGCCAGCGCGCTGCGGCAACGACCTCATTGTCGCCGGAAAAGTTTCCGCTCTTTGTGACGCCCTGGGCGGTTGTATATGAGAATGATCCGTCGGTATGGGTGGTGCCGTTGAGCATCCAGACGGCAAGTTGGGTTGCGGCGCGCGCTCGATCGGGGGACAGGTTATGCCCGCCAAAGGATGTGGCGGTGGGGTAGCCATGGCAGATGATGGCCGCGAATTCGTCTTCGAGCCATACCCAGCCCTGATTGTAGGTGAGCCAGGGTCCGCCCGGTGTGCTGGGGCCAAATCGGTCCTGGTTCATACAATAGGCAGTCGAAGAATCCTGTGCCTCGTATTTGCCAACTCCAAAAGGACCGCATTCATTGCTGATAGTGCGGAATCCGAGCGATTCGTAACCGTCGACGGCGAGCGCGGCATCCGGTGTCATGCAGCCTAAAAGTAAAAAGAGGACTAGGAGCAGCGATCCTGCTGTGATTGCGCTGTGGACAGAGTGCGTGGGTGCGTTGGACATGGCTGCTCCTTATCCC
>CAJMLB010000028.1:0-24933 GCA_905214145.1 uncultured bacterium
TTGAGGCCGCGAGCAACCACCGCTACGACACGGCCGACTACACCAAGATCGACCCGATCCTGGGCACCGAGCAGGACTTTACCGAGCTGAGCCAGGCAGCCGAGAAGCTGGGCATCTCCATCATCCTGGACGGCGTCTTCAACCACACGGGCGACGATTCGATCTATTTCAACCGCTACGGCAACTATCCCGGCGTGGGCGCCTGGCAGAGCGAGGATTCACCGTGGCGCGATGCGTTTTACTTCCATGAGGACGGCTCGTATGACTGCTGGTGGGGCGTGGGCAACATGCCCGCCATCAATGAGAGCTCCAAACTGGTGCGCGAGCGGCTCCTGGGCAAGGACGGCGTGATCCGAAAATGGCTGCGCGCCGGCGCCCATGGCTGGCGTCTGGACGTGGCCGATGAGCTTTCCGATGACTTCCTGGCCGAGATCAAAAAGGCCGTGCTCGCCGAGAAACCCGATGCGCTGCTGCTCGGCGAAGTCTGGGAGGACGCCTCCAACAAGATCAGCTATGGCCACCTGCGCCGCTATCTGCAGGGCTCTGAGCTCGACTCTGCCATGGACTACCCCTTCCGCGACATGGTCATCGGCTTTTTGATGGGCTACAAGAATGCCTATCAAGCTGCTGAGGACATCGAGACCCTGCGCGAGAACTACCCGCGCGAGGCACTGGCCTGCGCGCTCAATCTGCTTTCGAGCCACGACCGCCCGCGCATTATCTCGGTGCTCGGCGGTGGCCCCGACGAGTCGCAGCTGCCCGAGAGCGAGCGCAGCAAATGGCGCCTGGACGAGAACTCGATGGGCCTGGCCAAGAGCCGCTTTTGGTTGGCGACGCTCATGCAGATGACCTTCCCAGGCGTGCCCTCGATCTATTATGGCGACGAGTACGGCTTGGAGGGCCTCACCGATCCGGGCAACCGCCGCACCCTGCCGACCAAGGACCAACTCCACGACTTCGATACGCTAGCCATCGTTAAGAACGCATCTGCCATTCGCCGCGCGTTACCGTTTATGGTCGATGGCGAGATCAAGGCCTTTGCGCTCAACGACGACGTCTTGGCCTACACCCGCACGGGCAAAGACGGCGAGGCCGCGACGGTTATCATCAACCGCAGCCTGCGCAATTCGCACTGCGTGACGATCCCGGCGCTCGGCGAATGTGCTAGCGACGTGATCAGCGGACACGAGTGCGAAATCCACAACGGCACAGTCACGCTCGACTTGTACCCGCTGGGCTCTTCGATCATCTATCACCATGCCGAGAAGCGCCTGCAGGAGCCGCTCGATCATGGCGCGGGCGTCGTGTGCCACATCACCTCGGTGCCGACCGATGACGGCAAGCCTGGCACGATCGGTGCGCCCACGCGTCGCTTTATCGACCATCTGGCCGCCATGGGCATGCGCTACTGGCAGGTCCTGCCCGTCAATCCAACGGACTTCTTCCGCTCCCCCTACGCCGGTCCTTCGGCCTTTGCAGGCAATATCGACCTGCTGCCCGAGAGCCACGAGGAGCTGGCTGCCGACTTCGTCACCTGGAAGGCCCGCGGCGGCGAGGATGCCGACCCGCTGTACACGGCGTTTAAACATCGCAACGCCGACTGGCTCGAGAAGTACTGCGTCTATATGGCGGTAAAGAAGCACTTTGAGGGACTGTCGCGCCACGATTGGCCGGCGGATGTCGCGCGCTACAACGAGCACCTGATCGATGACGAGCGCTTCCACGACGAGGCAGAGCTGCAGGCGTACATGCAGTATCGCTTTGACCTTGCCTGGTGCGAGCTCATGAACTATGCACACAAGAAGGGCATCGAGGTCATCGGCGATATCCCGATGTATGTCTCGGACGATTCGGCCGATGCGTGGAGCGAGCCCGAAAACTTCTGGCTGTCCGATACCGGTAAGGCGATTGAGATTTCGGGCGCGCCGCCCGACAACTTTGCGCCCGAGGGGCAAGTGTGGGGAAACCCCACCTTCCGCTGGGATCACATGAAGGGAAACGGCTATAGCTGGTGGATGGATCGCTTGCGTCGTGCGTTTTCGCTCTACGACCGTGTGCGCCTGGACCACTTCCTGGGCTTCCACAGCTACTTTAGCATCCCTGCCGGCAAGGCCTGTGCCGACGGCCGCTGGCTTGCGGGACCGGGCAAGGACCTGTTCCAGACCGCCTACGACGAGCTGGGTCCGCTCAACTTTATTGCCGAGGATCTGGGCTATCTAACACCTGGCGTACGCGCGATGGCTTCGACCTGCGGCTTCCCCGGCATGGATGTGCTGGAGTTTAGCGACTACGACGTTCGCTGCGGAATTCATCCCACACCGGGCAAGATCCTGTATACCTCGACGCACGACACCTCGACGCTTGCCGGCTGGTGCACGCGCTCCTTTGCAGGTGGCGACGAGCCGAGCGGCATTGCATTGGCAAGCGAGCTCATGGGCGATGCCCTGGCAAGCGATGCTCCGCTCGTGATGATGCCGCTGCAGGACGTGCTGGGGCTGGGCGACGACGCGCGTATGAACGTACCGGACGTGGCCACGGGCAACTGGACTTGCCAGGCTGACGAGGCCGACGTTGCGGCAGCCGAGGAGAAAACTGCGAAGCTCCTGCGCAGCACCCATAGATTCTGGGGCGAAGCGTGATAAAACCCTCGATATAGGGTACAGTTACAGCTGTTTGAATTTTTGCGGGCAGAGCGATCTGCCCGCTTTGTGCTGAAAAGGAAGTATTATGGCGCGCTACGATTACAAGTGCACGAGCTGCGGCAACGTGTTTGAGGTTGAGCACCCCATGTCCGAGACGCCCGAGGTCGTATGCCCTAGCTGCGGTGCCCCGGCATCCAAGACGTTTTCGGCCAGCGGCATTAAGTTCGACGGCAGCGGTTTCTACAACACCGACCAGCGCAGTGGCGGCTCCAGCACCAGCGCCACCAGTGGCTGCTGCGCCAACTGCCCGCATAACCACTAGTGACAAGCGGCCCCGCGATCAAGCCCGATCGCGAGGCCGCTTCTTTACGCTATAGGTAGCTAATTAATTTTTAATAATTAGCATATTTTAAAATCCGCCCATACCAGCAGAATAGGGATCGTCACAGGTACCATCGCTATACCAATGAGTAGACCCCACGTAATTGCCATTTTCGTCATAAACATCCATAGTTTTAATGACTACTTTGCCGCCGCCGTTAGAGGAGCCTCCCGAATAGCCGCTTCCACCAGAATAATTATTACCGCTATAAGAATTGTTGGAATAATTGTTTTGCTGAGAAGCCTGCTGCTGAGTCTGCGCCACTTCCTCTTGAGTCTTCGCCTCAGCTTCTGCTTTTGCCTTATTTACATCATCAATACGAGTTTGATAACGACTAATCTGTTCATTGATTTGATCAATGAACAGATTAGAATCCTTTTTGGCATCTTCAAAAATAAGCTTCTGATTATCTTTATTAGAAATATCATTAAGAAGACCATTGAGGCTATTAATATGCTGCTGGAGAGAGTCAGTATCTTCAGTAGAATTTACATCAAAATTAACATGGTCAGTTACAGAAGTATTCCACTCATCATTTTGAGCATTACGACAGTCTTTAATAATGGAATCGTATTTATTGAGCAACTTCGTCCAATCAGGGGAAGTGCCATCCGCATACTTAAAACTGTCATTAGAGATTTCTTTATTCAAAATCTCTTTATTATTTTGAGCATTTTTAATGGTATCAAGACGTTGCTCAAAAGTTAGTAACCCAGGATCAGCCTTAAAGGCAGCAACACTATCGCTAGCCTTTGAATACAAAACTTCAACCTGCTGATTATGTTCACTACATGCTTGTTTGTAATTGTAACCAGCATAACCACCGACACAACCAGCAATGAGCAAAGCAACAATACCGGCACCAATAATTACCCGCTTTTTAATCGAAGAATTCTCAACCTCTTCATTTTCCTGAGTATTATCTTCAGGATTGTCAATCTTGTCACTATTAAGATCGTTCATTTTAACCCCTCAATATTAAATCTGCGAGCGGTTCATGCATCCAGAAACTTACCAAACCCAACCGCTTACTTTCATACCCGATTTATTAATCCCAGTTCCAGAAAAATCCTGAGTTGCGGTGAAATAAGGACTGTTTGGCGGGTAGAAGCCGCTATTCAATCCCTATTTCACCGCAACTTAGTTGTTACTTATGGACTAGGCGGACGCAGAAGTGGCCGTCGTAGGAGTCGGCGTTTACGGGGACGCTTTGGAAAAGTCCACGGTCGTTTTGACGTACGGAGACGAGCTTCTTGGCTTGTTCAAAATCGGGTAGCTGCAGAATTTGGGCTTCGGAGAGCGGCGCCACGCTAAAGCCTACGCCCTCGGGAGAGGCCAGGAAGGCATCCACGACCTGAGTGTTCTCCTCAGCAAAAACCGAGCAGGTGGCATAGATAAGCTCACCGCCGGCAGCAACGCGCGCGGCGGCTTCCTTGAGCATCGTCAGCTGCAGTTTAGGAAGCTCAACCGTCACGTCCTTTTCGGTCAAGCGCCACGGAATCTCAGGATGACGGCGCATGGTGCCGGTACCCGAGCACGGGGCATCGATAAACACCGTATCGAACAGAACGGGTTTACCAAGCATCGCATCGAACGACGTGAGGACCGTATCGAGCTCGCACGCATCACCCGAGACGGTACGAACGCCCTTGATACCAGCCTTATGCAGGCGCGCAAGATTCTGATCACACTTGCGATCGTGCAAATCGAGTGCAGTGTGCTGACGGTCGTAGCCGGCACGCTTAGCCTGGCACATCATCACATACGTCTTGGTACCACGACCGGCGCCAATCTCTAGGCAGCGCCCGGGACGAGTAGCCGCAGTAGCGATGAGCTGAGCGTTAAGGTCCGAGGCCACGGCCGCCGCGCGTTCAAACACGCCCGACGCAACGGTGGCCTGCGCATCGACCGGCGCATGGCAACCCGGGAACACGGGCACCACAAGCTGCGAAATGTACGGATCAGGTTTGGTCGCAAAGGCATTCTCGTGCAAAGCGAGCGGCGCGGGCGCCAGATTTCCGGCGAAGTTGAGCGCGCCTTCGGGCGTATCGAACGACGCCATAATGCGGGCGCACAGCCAGCGAGGAAGACCCATCAAACGCGAAAGGCGAACCAAACGACGCTCGGACTCATCGGCATCCGCCGCAGCGGCAAAGTCCTCAACGTTGTCCGCAACCTTATGCAGCACGGCATTCGCCAAACCGGCGGCCGATTTGGCGCCGCTACGAACCAGCTCAACACCCTGACTCACGGCAACGCGGCCAGGGGTATGCAGGTAGAGCATCTCAAAGACCGAGATGCGAAGCGCCATGCGAACACGCGGCGCGACCTTTTTGGGCTTATCGAGAAACTGATCGAGCAGCTCATCCAAAATGCCCTGCGTCGCGGCAACACCGAGCGCCAAGCGAGCGGCAAACGCGGAATCACGCTGGTCAATGGCCTTGGCAGAAGCACGGGAAGACAACACGTCGCGTGCGTACACACCGCGGCGATCGGCCTCCATCAACACATCGAGCGCAAGCTTGCGCGCGGGAGACAACTTGCTCATGACAGTACACCCCACCTAAGTTCGGCACCCTGCAGGCCGGCAGCCCAGGCAGCAGCGGCCATGGCACGCTTGCCGTCGGGCTTAACCTCGAGAAGCTCAACCGCTCCTTCGGAAAGTCCCAGGTAGACACGCTTACTCTTGACAGCAACAGCGCCCCTGCCAAGCGACACGTCGGCAGGCACGGCATCGAGCACGCGCACGGTCTTGCCGGCAATCACGCAACGGGCGGGTGCGGTGTCGGACGAAGCCAGCACGTGGCGCACGCAATCGAGCGTCTCCATCTGCGGATCCAGACGCATCTCCTGCTTGGAGATCTTGGCAGCATGCGTGACGAGCGACTCATCCTGCTCGATCCACACCGCCGTGCCATCAGCAAGCGAGGGCAACGTATCGGCCAGCAGCTTACCGCCCAGCTCACCAAGCTCGATGGTCAGCTCCTCAGCATGCTTACCGGCAACCGAGGTCGAGACCTGAGCACAATAAGCGCCGGTATCCACGCCATGCCCAATACGCATAATGGAAACGCCAGCAACCTCATCACCAGCAAGAATGGCACGCTGAATAGGGGCAGCCCCACGCCAACGAGGCAGCAAGGACGCATGAACATTCACAATACCGAGTGGCGCCATATGCAGCACCTCATCAGGCAAAATGCAGCCATAGGCAGCCACACAGAAAATATCAGCATCAGCAGCCTTAAGCGCCTCAACAACCTCCGGCGTCATACGATTAGTCTCAACAACAGGCAGACCAAGCTCGAGCGCCTTAGCCTTAACAGGAGACGGCTCCAACATTTTACCACGCCCACGAACAGCATCGGGACGAGTAATAACAAGCACAATCTCGTTCCCAGCCTCAACAAGCGAAGTCAGCGAAGGCACAGCAAAATCAGGCGTACCCATAAACACAATACGCATAAAGAACGTCTCCCCTCAACCAAAGCCGAGACGGCTACAATTAAAAGCGGAAAGCCAAGCACCCAGCCCATCCGCAATAACAATTCAACAAGAACAAATATACCCAAAACCAAAGAAAGAGCCGCAATAAAAGCGACTCTTCCAACAAAGCAATTATCAGCGAAGACGCCCTTCCCTGGCCCGACGGCACCCGGGCAAAAAGGAGCACGAAAACGCAGTCCCCTTCCGCCGCAGGGCTTAGGTTATTGCTCCACGCGCAGTTCCGCACGAGCCGAAGAGCACTTAATGTGCTCTTCGCGCGAGCAGGACTGTTTGAGCATGGAGCAAAACCTAAGCCCTGCGGCGGAAGGGGACGGTGGAACCTACTCCGTCTCGCCCGGTCGAGCGCCGCGGGCTAGGGCGTCCTGGTACTCCTTGACTGCCTTAATCCTCTGCATCGGCTTCAGTCGCTCGAACATGGTGTTGCCGTGCAGGTGATCGATCTCGTGCTGCAGGCACACGCAGAACAGGTCGCCCGTGGCCTCGTAGCGAATCAGGTTGGCGTCCAGGTCATACGCCTCGACGACGACATGGTCGGGACGCTCGATCTCACAGCTAATGCCGGGGATGGAAAGGCAGCCCTCGCTAAACGGAACGAGATGGTCGCTCTGCTCAACAATGACAGGGTTGATGAGCACGTAGGGATCATAGTCATTCTTGTCGCTGTAGTCGCAGTCGATGGTGACAAGTTGGATGAGCTCGCCAATCTGCGGGGCAGCCAGCCCGCAGCCGCCGTTCTCGAACATCATCTTCTTCATCTTCTCGGCAAGCGCCTCGATCGCAGGCGTAATCTCCTCGATGACGGCGCACTCCTGACGCAGACGAGGGTCGGGCGAAAGTACGATTCCGTTGGCTTCCATGGCCATCCTTTCGGGTTGTTACATCAAATCATAGGCATCGACGTCAACGCTCACGCTCACGCCTCGCACGGAGCCCACCTCTTTGAGGCAGGCGTCGATATCATCAGAGACATGGTACCCTACGGGCGACTTCACAAGCAGGTGGAAGCGATAACGGTCCTTTGCTCTCTCGATTACACACGAAGCCGGACCCAGCACCTGCGGCACCGCGCTGCCCGACCGCAAAAAGTCGGGAGCGGCGGCATGCCATCGGCGCTTGAGCAGCTTTGCGATGCGCCCGATATAATCCTGCGCATCGTCGCGGCTAGCCGACCACACCAAAATGTTGACCAGACGAACGAACGGCGGATACAGTGCGTCGCGGCGCTGGTCCAGGTCGTAGTCGGTAAAGATCGAACGGTCGTGCTCGGCGACGGCGCGGATGACTGGGTCCTCGGGCAGATAGGTCTGGATGACGACCTCGCCAGGGCGATCGCCGCGTCCGGCACGGCCCGCGACCTGCTCCAGCAAATCGTAGGCGCGCTCCCCCGCTCTAAAATCGGGCAGCTTTAACGCAAAGTCGGCATTGACTACACCCACAAGCGTGACCTCGGGAAAGTCGAGGCCCTTGGCAATCATCTGGGTGCCCAGCAGCACCGCGCAATCGGCGGCATCGAACTGCTCGAGCAACTTTTTATGCGCGTCCTTGCCACGCGTGGAATCAGCGTCCATGCGAATGATGGCGACGTCCTCGGGCAGCATTTGGTGCAGCGCGTCCTCAATCTGCTGCGTGCCCAGGCCCATTTTTGCCAGGTAGCGGCTGCCGCATTTGGGGCAACGACTCGTGGGTGCGGGATACGGCTGCACGCGCCAGGACGAACCACAGGTGTGACACTGCAGCGTGTGCGTGCGCTCGTGGTACGTAAGCGCCGTGGAGCAGTGGTTGCAAGTGGGGACGCAACCGCACTCGCGACACATCAAAAACGGCGCAAAGCCGCGGCGGTTATGCAACAGCACAGCCTTCTCTCGCCGCTCCACAACGCGCTCCAGGCCTTCCATCAGCGGTTTTGAGAACATTGAGCGGCTACCGTGCGAGAACTCGCGACGTAGGTCGGCAATGCGGACCGTAGGCAGGACCGCGTGACCCGGGCGTTCGGGCATCTCGACGCGCGTCCACGTGACGCCGCCGTACGTGCCGCGGTGGCAGCGGTCGAGCGCTTCGGCAGAAGGCGTAGCCGAGCCCAGCACGAGTGGGCAGCGATAGCGGCGCGCCATCTCGGCCGCCACCTCGCGCGCATGGTAGCGCGGACTGGAGCCCTGTTTGTAGCTGGTCTCGTGCTCCTCGTCGATGATGATGAGGCCCAGGTCGCTGAGCGGGCAAAAGAGTGCCGAACGCGCGCCGACGACAACACGGGCGGCGCCACTTGCGACCATATCCCACTGGTCCAGGCGCTCACCGGCCGAAAGACGGGAATGGAAGACCGCGACCGTCTCGCCAAAGCGCGAACGGAAGCGGCCGACGGTTTGAGCCGTCAGCGAGATCTCGGGCACAAGCACGCACGCTGAGCGCCCGGCCGCGAGCACGCGCTCGATAGCGGAGAGGTAGACCTCGGTTTTACCGGATCCGGTGACGCCGTCGACAAGGACCACATCGCCGTGTGCGTCCAGGCGAGCACGCTCAATCTGCGCGAGCGCCTGCTGCTGGCCGTTCGTGAGCGCGACCGGCGCCTTGCCGCTTGCCGAGGACAACGTGGTCTGCTCGCTGCAGCCACGCCAGGCGCGGCGCTCCTCCACCACCACGACGCCGCGTTTTTCGAGCGCCTTGATGGTCGCCGACATGTTGTTGTAGAGCAGGTTGAGATCGCGCGTCGTGACGGGGCCGCACTGAAGCGCCTCGATGAGCTGGCGTTGGCGAACGGCAGTCTTGGGCGGCGTATAGTCAAAGCCATCGGGCGTAAGCATCACCCAGCGGTTTTGGATAGGCTTGACGGCGGGGCGCTCAACGGTCCACACGCCGTCATCGCCCTTGACCACGCGCGGACTTCCACCCGGAGGCAAGAATAGGCGCAGGCACTCGGAAAGAGTTGCGACGTACTCGCGACTCATCCAGCGCGCAATGCGTGCAGCCTCAGCGGTAAAGAGCGGCTTGCTGAGGATAGCCTCGATAGGCTTGATGCGCGCGGGGTCGAGGGCGTCGTTACCTTGTAGGTTGGCAAGCTTGGGCGCGATGTCGACGATATAGCCCGCGGCCGCACGGTTGCCAAAATGGACTAGGACGGTGGAGCCGATCTGGGCATCGTTGGCGAGTGACTGCGGAATGCCGTAGGCAAACGGCTCGGACAGCGCACGGGTCGGGATGTCGAGAACCACGCTCGCGTAGGCGGCGACGGGCTCAGATGCGGGCTCGGGCTGCGCCGGGGCGGCAGCAGGGGCCGCGGACTTCGGAGCTTCCTTAGGTTCCGGCGAACCAAACAGCGACAGTTGCTCGGCCATGGCGCCAGCACCTCCTATCCCATACGTCTACAGAAACAAGAGCCCCACTCGCGGTGAGCGGGGCTCGGATACATACGTTTGCGCAGCGATTACAGCGCCATCGTGCGGGCGCGGTCGATGCGCGCCAGGCAGTCGTCGCGGCCGACGAGCGCCATGGTCTCGCCCAGCGGAGGGCTCACCATGTTGCCGCAGACGGCGACGCGCACGGCCTGGAACACCACGCGCTTCTTGAGGTCCATCTGCTCGGGCAGCGGCTCAAGCGCGGCATCGATGGCCTCGGCCGTCCACTCGGTAACAGCCTCAAGCGCGGCCTTGGCGGCATCCAGAATGGCACCCATGCCCTCCTTGGCCAGGCCCTTGTTGACAGACTTCTCGTCATACTCGAGCGTCTCGGCCGTGGCAAAGATGGGAGCGGCAACGGTCACGGCGTCGGCCGGCATCTTGGTGCGCGGCTTGACGATGGCGGCAAGCGCGTCGATCCAGTCCTCGCCGTACTCGACGTTACCCTCGATGAGACCCGCCTCGTGCAGCTCGGGGACCATGATCTCGTCGGCAAACTGGGCGTCAGACATGCCGTTGATGTACTCGGCATTGACCCAGTCGAGCTTCTTAGGGTCGAAAGTCGCCGGGTTCTTGGAAATGCGGTCGAGCGAGAACTTGCTGGCCAGAACATCGCGCGGGATGATCGTGGTCTCGCCGTCGAGCGACCAGCCGAGCAGCGCCAGGTAGTTGACGAACGCGTCGGGCAGATAGCCGGCATCGCGGTACTCCTCCACCGAGGTGGCGCCGTGGCGCTTGGAGAGTTTTTTGCCGTCGGCACCCAAAATCATAGAGATGTGGGCGAACGTGGGCACGGGCGCGCCGAGGGCCTCGTAGACCATGACCTGACGCGGGGTGTTGGACAGGTGGTCGTCGCCGCGGATGACGTGGGTGATCTTCATCATGGCGTCGTCGACGACGGTCGCGAAGTTGTACGTGGGCGTGCCGTCAGAGCGGAAGATGACAAAGTCGTCGAGCTCCTTGGCGTCGAAGGTCACCTCGCCGTGAACGGCGTCGTGGATGACGACGTCGCCGCGGTCCTCGGGCACCTTGATGCGCAGGACGTAGGGCTCGCCGGCCTCGATGCGGCGGCATGCCTCCTCGGGATCAAGATCGCGGCAGCGGCGCTGATAGCCCTGGAAGGGGTCCTTGCGCTCCTGAGCGGCCTTACGGTCGGCGTCGAGCTGCTCCTTGGTGCAGAAGCAGGGATAGGCCTTGCCCTCATCCCAGAGCTGCTGGGCGGCCTGCTTGTACAGGTCCAGACGCTCGGTCTGGGCATAGGGGCCAAAGTCGCCGCCTACCTCTGGGCCCTCGTCCCAGTCCAGACCCAGCCAACGCATGGCGCGCAGGATGATCTGCGTGTTCTCGTCGGTGGAACGGGTGGGGTCGGTGTCGTCGATGCGCAGGATGAACGTGCCGCCGTTTGCGCGGGCGAAAGCCCAGTTATAGATAGCGGTACGGGCGCCGCCGATGTGCAGCTTGCCCGTCGGTGAGGGTGCAAAGCGGACGCGAACGTCTGATGCCATGGAAATCTCCTCGATTGCAGGATGGATGTCTAACCGCATCAGTATAAAGCATCAACGCAACCTCCGCACAAAGGGCACCGACCTACTCATTGGGGACAGACTTAAATGACTACCCAATGAGCACCCGACTGGTCATTTAAGCCTGTCCCCAATGAGTGGGTGCGGAAAGGGTGTGAATGTTGGATTTACGCGCTATGATGAGCCCTTGCATACAGAGCCCGGCGGAATGGTAACGGTCGCCGGGACACGTTTTGAAAGGACAATCATGTCAGAAGAACTTCGTTCCATCCCGCCCCAGCAGGGGTCCTTTGTGTTTACGTCGGAGTCGGTGACCGAAGGTCATCCCGATAAGATCGCTGACCAGATTAGCGACGCCGTCCTCGACGCAATCCTCGCTAAAGAAATAGAGCTGCAGGAGCAGGGCTACATTGCGCCCAACGGCGTACCCGCCAACGTGGAGAACGTCCGCTGCGCCTGCGAGACCCTCGTGACCACCGGTACCGTCATCGTCGCCGGCGAGATCCGCACCCAGGCCTACGTCGACGTGCAGGAGATTGCCCGCGGCGTTATCCGCCGCATTGGCTACAACCGCGCAAAGTTCGGTTTTGACTGCGATACCTGCGGCGTTATGAGCCTCATCCACGAGCAGTCGCCCGATATCGCCCAGGGCGTCGACGAGTCATTCGAGACCCAGACCGGCGCTACCACCGACCCGATCGACCTGATCGGCGCCGGCGACCAGGGCATGATGTTTGGCTATGCCTCCAACGAGACCAAGACCCTCATGCCCATGCCGCACTACCTTGCCAGCCGCCTGGCCGAGCGCCTGTCCGCCGTGCGCCACGACGGTACTCTGCCCTATCTGCGCCCCGACGGCAAGACCCAGGTCACGGTGCGCTACGAGGACGGCAAGCCAGTCGAGGTCACGACCATCGTCATCTCCACGCAGCACGCGGCCGAGATCGAGGACATGGGCAAGATCAAGGCCGATCTCATCGAGCATGTCATCGCGCCCGTCATGGCTGCCGAGAACATGCCGTGGGATGGCGCCGACATCTATGTGAACCCCACCGGACGCTTTGTCGTGGGCGGACCCATGGGCGACACGGGCCTAACCGGCCGTAAGATCATCGTCGACACCTATGGCGGCTACGGCCGTCACGGCGGCGGTGCCTTTAGCGGCAAGGACTGCACCAAGGTCGACCGCTCCGCCGCATACGCCGCTCGCTGGGTCGCCAAGAACGTCGTCGCCGCCGGCCTTGCCGACCGCTGCGAAGTCGAGCTGGCCTACGCCATCGGCGTGTCCAAGCCGTTGTCGATCATGGTCGACACCTTTGGCACCGCACATGTTGCCGAAGACAAAATCGTCGAGGCCGTGGAGAAGACCTTCGACCTGCGCCCGGGCGCCATCATCCGCGACCTGGACCTGCGTCGTCCCATCTACGAGAAGACGGCAGCCTACGGTCACTTTGGCCGCGAAGACCCCGACTTCACCTGGGAGAAAACCGACCGAGTCGAAGAACTCAAAGCAACCTGCGGTCTGTAAGCTAACAATAAAAGCCACAGCCAAATAAATACGCACCAAAAGAAGTACCGGCTCCAACCGGTACTTCTTTTTTATTTAAACGGTGGTGAAGATGAGCCGACCTGGGACATGGAATAGGTCACAGACCGATAAATTTTGCAGCAGAGCGACTCCAACCATGTATCCTAAGTTCCGAGGGCTTTGGTATTTGGTCGATCGCGAGTTCCGCACGAGCCGGAGGCCACTTAATGTGGCCTCCGTGCGAGCAGGACTGTCCGAGCAGGCGACCAAATACCAAAGCCCTCGGAACGGCGGGACAGAGTATGCCCCGCCCCTCGGGACGACGAGATAAAGAAGGAGCAGCCATGGCAGGCAAGCCGCAAACACTAGCTACGACCTCGGCATTCGAGATCTTGGGCCCCGTCATGGTCGGCCCCAGCTCGTCGCACACCGCCGGCGCCCTGCGCTGCGCCCAGGTTGCCGCCAGCCTGCTGGAAGGCCGCATCACCAAGGTCACCTTTGGCCTGTGGAACTCCTTTGCCCATACCTACCGCGGCCACGGCACCGACCGCGCGCTCGTCGCGGGTATCTTGGGCCTCGATACCGACGACGAGAACATCAAGCAGGCCTTTAACCTCGCACGCGAGCAGGGTCTCGACTATCACTTTGACATCAAGGGCGACGACGCCTCCATCCACCCCAACACCGTCGACATCGAGATGGTCGACGACACGGGCGCCACGGCACAGGTCCGCGGCGAGAGCCTCGGCGGCGGCAAGATGCGCATCAGCCGCATCAACGGCGTCGGCGTCGACATCTCGGGCATGTATTCCACGCTCTTCGTGGCGCACCAGGACGTTCCCGGCGTGCTCGCAGCGCTCACGAACCTGCTCGCCTACGCACACGTGAACATCGCCTTCTGCCGCACCTACCGCACCGAAGTGGGCGGCCAGGCCTATTCCGTCTTTGAGACCGACGGCGCTCCCGACGACACCGTCGTCCCCATGCTGCGCAAGCTCGACAATGTCGATTACGCCACGTTTATCGAGCTCCCGGGCTCGGCCTCGTCGCTCTCCCCCGGCGTCTCGGCCAAGGAAATCTTCGACGACGGCGAGCAGATGCTCGATGCGTGCGCCGAACTCGGTTTGAATATCGGCGCCGTCATGGCCGTGCGCGAGGCGCGTCTGACCGGCGAGGCCCATGCTATCGCAGCCATGCGCCGCGTGCTCGACGTCATGCGCGAGGAGACCACGGCCCCCATCGCCAATCCGCAGCGATCGCTCGGCGGGCTTATCGGCGGAGAGGCCAAGCTCGTCGATGCCACCTGCCGCAACGATTTGAGCGCAAGCCTGATGGGCCCCGTTCAGACCGATGCCGTGGCCCGCGCGATGGCCGTGCTTGAGCGCTCCGCCACCATGGGCGTGATCGTTGCCGCCCCCACGGCCGGCTCCGCGGGCGTCGTCCCCGGCTGCGTGCTGGCGCTCGCCGATCACCTCCAGCTCGACGAGGAACAGGTCATGAATGCCCTCTACTGCGCCGCCGCCATCGGCCTCAACCTCACCACGAGCGCCTGCGTCGCCGGCGCCGAGGGCGGATGTCAGGCCGAGGTTGGAAGCGCTGCCGCCATGGCCGCCGCCGCGCTGGTCCAGATGATGGGCGGCACGCCCGAGCAAGCGCTCGACGCCAGCTCCATTGCACTGAGCAACCTGTTGGGCCTCGTTTGCGACCCCGTCGGCGGCCTTGTCGAGGTGCCCTGCCAAAACCGCAACGCCATCGGCGTGGCCGCGGCCTTCAGCTCGGCGCAGCTCGCCCTCGCCGGCATCAAGAGCCTGGTGCCGTTTGACCAGATGGCGCACGTGATGCTCTCGGTGGGCCACGCCCTGCCCGCCACGTTGCGCGAGACGGCCAAGGGCGGCATCGCGCAGGCTCCGGCAGCACTCTCGGCGTGCGCAAAATGCGGAATATGCGGATAGTGAGCAAAAGCGAACGATAGGTGGGACATATGTCCCACCTATCCTTTATCGCCACTGTTTTCGTAACACAAGCAACTGCGTAATCGCTATAATTCAAGCCCAGTTAAAACACGATGAGCCGTAAAGCGAAACTCGAAGGAAATATACACGATGTCGCAACTCGACCGCAGCCAACTGATCCCCGATCCGCAACAGCCCAGCAGGCAGCCCGGAGGCATCCAATCGCCCCGTCCCATTGCGCCAGCCCATGGTCAACAGCACGGCGCGGCAAATACCTCCCCGCGCCCCAATCAGGGCCAGCATCAGCAGCGTCAGCAGCGTTCCGCACATGGCGCCGGTCACAACCAGGGCCCTTCGCACACTCGAGTTTCTAACAACCGCGGCCCCGCCGACAACCGATCCGCAAAGGGCAATAAGACGGGCGGCAAGACGGCGTTCTTCGTCGTCCTCGGCCTTGTCGCTATCGTCTATATCGTGGGCGTCGTGGCGTTTTCGCAGATTGCCTACCCCAACACCACCATCGCCGGCGTCGATATCTCGTTTTCCAACGCCTCATCCGCCGCTACCAAGGTCAACTCAGCGTGGAAGCACTACAAGCTCACCGTTTCGGGTGAAGACTTTAGCTGGACCTATCAGCCCGAATCCGACGAGCCCATCGTCGACGGCGAGGCAGCTGCCCACGAGATTATCGGCAGCAACGAGCCGCTGCTGTGGCCTTCGCGCCTGATTGCCTCGCTCGGCGGCAAGAACGTTAGCGCGACCAAAAACGGTACCATCGACCTGGAACAGGACGTCGACCTGTCCATGCTCACGGACGCCTTTGACCAAAAGCAGTTCGAGGAGGATCTGGGTGCCGCCATCGACGCATTCAACGAGGGCCGCACGGGTACCTTTGAGGCATCGAGCTCCTACGACGAGAAGGCGGGCAAGTTCACGATCGAGAAGGCCCGCTCCAACGAAAAGCTCAACCGCGAGCATGTCATTAAGTATGCGGAGATCGAGCTCGCGTCGCTGTCCGAGACCGTCGATCTTACGAAGCTCGGAAACGATGCCTACGAGCCGCTCAACGGCACACTCACCAACGACCAGATCCAGGCCGCATGCGATGCCGCCAACAACTTCCTGGGCGTTAACGTGACCCTTAAGCTCAACGGCAACGATGCCGGCAAGGTCGACGGCAGCTCGGTGCTGCAGTGGATCAGTTTTGCCGACCCCGCGAACCCCACACTTGACACCTCCCAGATCAGCAACTGGGCAGCAGACCTCGCCAATGGCTTTAACACCGTGGGCTCCACTCGTTGGTGGACGCGCGCCGATGGCAAGCAATGTGCCGTCGAAGGCGGTGACTTTGGTTGGTCTATCGATAGCAGCACGCTTGCCAAGCAGGTCGAGGATGCTATAAACAACAAGCAGACCGGCGAGATTGAGATCAATTACTCCCAGAAGGCCGACACCTTTACCGCCAAGGGCGAGCCCGATTGGAAGGCGTATATCGACGTCGACCTGTCCGAGCAGCACGCGCGCTACTACGACGAGAGCGGCAATATCGTTTGGGAGGCCAACTTTATTTCCGGCAAACCGGGCGAAGACGCCACCCCCGAGGGCGTGTGGCAGATCAACAGCAATGACGGCGCCACCAAGCTCATCGGCGCCAAGGACCCCAAGACCGGTAAACCCAAATACGAGAGCCCGGTGAGCTATTGGATGCCGTTTGAGGGCAACATGGTTGGATTCCACGACGCAACGTGGCAAAACGATTCGAGTTTCGATAGTGCCGAATCGTACAAGTGGTGCGGTAGCCACGGCTGCATCAATCTGCGCCTGGCCGATGCCAAGGCACTCCATGACTGCATCAGCGTCGGTCTGTGCGTGGTCGTGCACTCCTAGCACATCTCGCGTGTCACAACAAAGCCCAGCGTTACCTACCTTTCGATGCTGAAAGAATCGCGCCTGTGCGCCCGCCCCAACCGGCGGGCGCATATACTTATCGAGGTATGTTCTATAAAGGAGACGCTATGTCGAATGTCCCCACCATCACCCCAGGCCCCGATGATTCCGGGCACGCGCCGGAAAGCGCAACTGAAACGCTACCGCTTATCACCAGCGCCCCCACGGCACAGCAAAACGACAACGAGCAAGCTTGCTTTGGGATATCCGACGATGAGGCCTACGCAAAGCTCAAGGCCAAGCGCGCCGAACGGCGACACAAAAAGCTCGTCCGCCGCGGCATTGCGGCAGGAGTCGTAGCCGCCATTGTGCTCATCGCCGTTGTCGTGACCTTCTTAATCAACGCACAGCCCGCAGGTAACAACGGGCCGGTGACCGATATGGTCACCGAGGGCACGTTTACGACCACCGTCGAGGCTAAAGGCCAGCTCAAGCCCATCTCGGCTTCGGTGGTCTCCCCTTCTGTCGACGGCACGGTAGCATCGATCAACGTGCAAGCCGGCCAGTCCGTCAACGAGGGCGACGTGCTTATGACCATTAAAAACGACGAGCTCGATCGCAACGTTTCCGAGGCGCAGCGTGCGGTCGCGGCTGCCCAGGAAGACCTCGCCAACGCACAGAAAGCGGTAGCTGCCGCCCAAGCCGCTCCGGCGACTGACACAGATGCGTCAGGCGCGACTGGCGCTAGCGGCACCGCCGACACGAGTGCCATCTCGAGCGCCCAACGCAACCTAGCCTCGGCCCAGGCGACCCTGGACCAAGCCAACGCCAAAGCCGCCGAGCGCACGGTAACCGCGCCCAGCTCGGGTAGCATCGTCGAGCTCAACGCCAAAGTGGGAGCCACGGTGACCGGAGGCATGGTCATGGGCGAAGGCGACACGAGCGGCGGCAAGCAGTGCATGCAGATCGCCGACCTCTCCAAGATGAAGGTCACCGTTCAGGTGGGTGAAAAGGATATCGCCAAGATCGCCGTGGGCCAGAGCGCCAACGTTACCTATCCCGCGTTTCCCGATATCGTGAGCCAGGGCACCGTCACGGCTATCGCGTCGGTGGCAAACTCCGACGCCGCCAACGGCGGCGGCAGCAGCGTGACCTTTAACGTCGACATCCTCATTGAAGCACCCGACAGCCGCCTCAAGCCGGGCATGACTGCCGAGGTCTCGGTGGTGACCAAGCAGCTTGACGACGTGGTCATGGTGCCCACCATGGCGCTGATGACCGAGGACGGCGAGCACTATTACGTCAATCTGGCCACCGATGACGAAGGCAAGGAGACACGACGCGTGAAGGTGACCATTGTGACGCAAAACGATAACGACGCCGTAGTCGGAAAGACGCAAGTCAAGCGCGACGAGCAAGGCAACGAAATCAACCCCGACGTGCCGGTTACCAAGCTGCGCGATGGCGACACCATCGTAATGGATACTGGCGCGGGCATGACGGCAGACGGCGGCAACGGCATGCCTGCCGACGAGGGCATGTAATGCGCCCCGTCATCGACATCCGCAACGTGCACCGCATCTTTGAGAGCGAAGCCGGTTGCGCCCACATCCTGCACAACGTGAGCCTGGCAGTAGACCCCGGCGAGTTCGTCGCCATCACCGGCCCCTCGGGCTCGGGCAAGTCGACGCTCATGAACATCCTGGGTTGCTTGGACAAGCCGACGGCGGGCGACTATTACCTGCAGGGGCTCAATGTCGCCGAACTCGACGATGATGAGCTCACCGAAGTGCGCGCGCTGAGCATTGGCTTTGTCTTTCAGAGTTTCAACTTGCTGCCGCGCCTGTCGGTTATCGAAAACGTCATGCTGCCGCTGTCCTACACCAATGTGCCGCGCAACCAGCGCGAGATGCGCGCCGTGCACGCACTGCAAGCCGTCACGCTACCGGTCGACCATTGGGACCACCGCATATCAGAACTCTCTGGTGGACAGATGCAGCGCGTTGCCATCGCGCGCGCCCTCGTCAACGATCCGCCCATCATCCTGGCCGACGAGCCCACGGGAAACCTAGACTCGACAACTGGGGCACTCGTCATGGAAACCTTCCATAAGCTCCAAGAACGAGGCAAGACCATCGTACTCATCACGCACGACCCGGGCATTGCTGCCGAGGCCGACCGTGCCGTGACTATCCGCGACGGGCGAATCCATGACGGCGCATATATCGCACATGCGCCGAATACGCTACGCGGAGCCGTCAACAGCCTACCCGCGATTTGCGTACCTTCTACACCGCCGAAAGGAGCAGAGGCATGAGCACCCGCGATCTTGTCCAAGAAGCCCTGCACTCGCTCGAGGCCAACAAGGGACGTAGCCTGCTCACCATCCTGGGCATCGTCATTGGCATCGCCTCGGTCATAGCCATGACCTCGCTCATCGGCGGCATCCAAAACAGCTTGGTCAACAGCTTGGGCCTCAATGCGGCCCGCATGGTGCAGATCTACTCGTCCCAAGAGCTCACCGATTCGGATGTCGAGAAGCTGCGCAAGACGGTGCCGCAAATCGAGCAGATCGGCATCGTCGACAGCGCCTATTCCGAGTACAAAGTTGGAGATAAGAGCTATACCGTCATGGCCCAAGGTGTCGATAGTGACATGCTCGATGCCGTGGGCGCCAGCAAGATCGTCGCCGGTCGCACCTATAACGACATCGAGTCCAAATCCGGCGCGCGCGTGGCGCTCATTGGCCGCGGCGGCGCCGATCAACTGTACGGCAACGAACAGGACGCGATTGGCAAGACCATCAAGGTTTCGAGCGGAGACGTGCAGATTATTGGCGTCATCGACGGCGGCAACGACTCCATGGGCTCGCTGAGCCTGTACATGCCACGAGAAACGATCGCCGAGCTTTTCGGCGATGACAATCCATCGTTTCCCAGTGTGACGGCACTCGCCGCCGAGGGCACCGATATGGACGAGCTCTGCAAGACGATCGAGTCCAAGGTGCGCAGCATGAAGGGCATCTCGGAGGACGACGAATACGACAGCGTGTCGGCAAGCTCCATGAAGAGCGCTATCGATGCCCTCAATTCCTTTATGGGTGCGTTTTCGCTCATCATGGGCGCCGTTGCCAGCATTTCGCTGCTCGTGGGCGGTATCGGCATCATGAATATGATGCTCACCAACGTGACCGAGCGGATCCGCGAGATCGGCATTCGCCGCGCTCTGGGCGCAAGCCGACGCGATATCACGGCCCAGTTTTTGGCCGAATCCTCGGCGCTGTGCATCACCGGCGGCATTTTAGGTGTCGTGATTGGCTATCTGCTGGCCTGGGGGCTCACGTTCTTTGCCGCCAACTCGAGCATTATGAGCGAGTTCGGAGCCACCGGGACGATTACGCCGAGCTTCTCCATTACGACCGTGCTGCTCGCGTTTGCCGTATCGGTCGGCATCGGCGTGGTCTTTGGCTTCTACCCCGCCCGCCGCGCCGCAAAACTCGACCCCGTGGAGTGCCTGCGCTACCAGTAGAACCTCAACCCTGAGTTGCGGTGAAATAGGGAGTGTTTAAGCTGTTAAAAGGCCTATTCAGTCCTTATTTCACCGCAACTCAGGGGGGGGATAAGGCGCTAGTGCTATTCGAAACGAGATTCCAGACTCGATAGTCCATTCAACGTCAAGTCGTTGGCGACCGCCGAGACGCGCTCGATGGGAACCGAGCCATCGGACAAAGCCCACGCGCGATAGATGCCGATAATACCAGACAGCAAAAACGCCAGGTAGTAATCGAACATCTCGTCCTTTAGGCCCTCGGGCAGCAGATCGCGCTCAGCGATCTCGTGCTCGAGCGGCACACGCAGACGAGCCATAAAGTCGTCGAGCGGAATGTTTTCAATCAACTGGCGATTGAGCACCAGGTTGTTGCACAGTGCCTCGTTAACGGTCTTGAAAAAGGACGCCGCAGCGCCAAGTGCGCGCTCGTTGGTGTCGCCACCCATGGAGGAAAGCGTCTTCTCGACCGAATCCACAATCATCTCTACCACATCGACGGCAATGGCGTCGAGCAAGCCGTCGACCGTGCCAAAGTGCACGTAGAAGGTCTTACGGTCGACATTTGCCTCACGCGCGATGGCGCTCACCGTAATATCGGCCAGAGGCTTTTCCATGAGCAGTCGCTCAAACGCCGAAAGAATCGCATTGCGACTACGGACGATACGACGGTCAAGGCGCGGTTTGGTGGTAGCCATAGACGTGTCCCCTTCATGTCAACAGCCCACCTGTAAGTCCTCTACATGTGGGAGATAATCAACGTAAGAGGATTATCCTACAACTCACATCGCAATGACGAGCGTCATCAAGAACGCACGACTCGCCGACCGGGCCCTAGGACCGCTTCTTTTTATTGAGCGCCGACGGGGAAACGCGGATACCGTCGCCAGTCTGACGAACGTAGGTCTTGCGAGCCGGCTTAGAGGCCACAGCAGCCTTTTGAGCACGCTGATTGGGGTCCACGGTAACCTGGTACGCAGGATGCGCCTTAACGGGCGCAGAGGGCGTCTGAGGCGTGCGTCCAAGCTTTCGCATCACACGATCCCAGCGCGCATGGATACTCTCGTTGTGAGCACTCTTAAGGCCCAGCAGTGGGGCAGCCAAAATGGTCGGCGCGATAAAGGTGATCAGACGCCACAGTAGATAGCCGGCAGTAGAGGCCGTGCCAAAAAAGTGACCCAAGAAAAGTGCGAAGCCACCCTCGGCGCCACCAGTGCCGCCGGGCAGCGGAACGGCGGAGCTCAGCAGCTGGACAAAGGCGCTCGCGGCCATGACCGAGAAAAAGTCAACTTCGTGGTGGCCAAAGGAGAGCATCAAAAAGTACGGAACCAGGTAGAAAAACGCAAGCTGCAGCATAGTGATGACGACCGTGAGCAGCATGGACGAAAAATGACCGGCAGAGAGTTTGAATTTCTCGGAGAACGAGTAGATCTCGCCATCGACAAAGGTGCGCCAGCCCTCGATCTTTGTAGCCGAGACGCCCATTCGCTCGAGCCAATTGATGATGCAATGGGCGACGCGCGTGACGGTCTTGGGCATCAACGCCACGGCAAAGATGCCGAGCAGGATACAGCAATGGCCGCCAAAACTAAAGACGCACAGCAGCGTCATGTCGCCATAGCGCTCGGCGAAAAACGGCATGCGGGCAAGCAGCAGAATGGCGCCCCATGCCACCAGGCCAAACTGGTACACGATAAAGCGCGTGAACTGCGTGGCACCTGCCTCGCCCACGTTTTGGCCGGCTTTGGTCAGGCGGTAAATCTGGGCAGGCGTAGAGCCCATCATCATGGGCGTCAGGTTGCCAAAGAAGATTCCGCTCGCCTCGACCGAAATGAGGTCGCGGATGCCGACGGGCGAATCGGGGTCGAGCCAAACGGCAATTGCGTACGCCACGATGCCAAAAACAAGATACAGAAACATACAAAAGCATGCAGCAAAGAGCCAGGGCATCTGAACGCTGGACATAGCGGCCCAAAACTGCCCCATCTGCCCGGTCACGACCAGATAGACGATGTAGCCGATTAGCACAACGCCGATGAAGATAGCGCCGCGACGCGCGCTCTTGTTGTCATCGCCGCCAGAAACCTCAACCTGAGGCTTAGGCGCATGCTGAGAGGACTCCGTCATGAGGCTCCTTCTGACCGTCAAAGTATCTGGCCTATTGTACCCGTATGGGAGATGAGCAAAACGTAAAGCCATGAGGCAAATGGGATTAACAGACCAGCCCGCATGCATTAAAAAACCCGGCCTTCATACGAAAGACCGGGTATCTAAAACATGGTAGCCCGTACCAGATTCGAACTGGTGATCTCCGCCTTGAGAGGGCGGCGTCCTAAACCGCTAGACGAACGGGCCATAAGCCTCAGCAGAAAAGAAGTGGTAGCCCGTACCAGATTCGAACTGGTGATCTCCGCCTTGAGAGGGCGGCGTCCTAAACCGCTAGACGAACGGGCCACATGACATCTGCACTGCCGTGCTGCGAGGATATATTACGGGACAAAAAACGCGAGCGCAAGAAGAAATTCCAAATTGCCCAAATTTTGTCGGGAGGTTATGGAAAGCGCAGTTAAAAGCCACAGCCTATGATTTTTTAAGCCCCGTCCCAGAAAAATCATCCTAGGTTGAGGTGGGCCAGGATGGCTTCGCGCTCGTTTGGAACATTGTCCTCGATCACAGCGTCGAGGGCGGCGTTGAGCAGCTGCCCCAACTCCGGCCCGGGCTTGACGCCAGCGCGGATCAAGTCGCCGCCGTTGATGGCAAGCATCTTGAGCGTATAGGGCTCCCCCGCCTCAAGCAGTCCGTGGGCGAGTGAGCGCATCTCCTCGATCGTCTCGACGTAATAGAAGCACGACGGCGCCTTACCGAGCGTATCGGCACGTTTAAGGTCCATAAGCTCGTCAATCAGGCGCTGCGTGTCGACGCCCTCGCCCGAAAGCAAGCGCATCATATTGAGCAAACAGGAACGCTCAGGGCGCAACGGCTTATCGTGATACTTGATAAGCAGGCAAACGTCGCGAACCAAATCGTGCGAAAGCGCCAGGCGATCCATAATGGTGCGCGCCTTCTTGGCGCCAAGCTCGGGATGGCCGTAAAAGTGGCCGCTGCCCGCATGGTCGACCGTAAAGCAGTCGGGCTTGGAGACGTCGTGCAAAAACGCTGCCCACATTAAGCTCGGCGAAGGCTCCACGCCGTCACACAGCGCCAGCTCCCCCGCCACCGTCAACACGCGAGCAATATGCTCATAGACATTAAAGGCATGGTAGACGCTGCGCTGGTCAAACCCACGAGCAGGCGAAAGTTCGGGCACGGCGGCACAAATAAGCTCGGGGTAGCGCAGCATCGCGTCTCCCCCATGACCGGTCGAAAGAATGCCTTCGAGCTCAATGCCCACGCGCTCGCGAGCCACGGCATCGAGCAGCGGCGAGCACTCGGCAAGCGCCTGTTTGGTCTTAGACTCGATCATAAAATCCAGACGGCAGGCAAAACGCACCGCGCGCAGCATGCGAAGCGCGTCCTCGTTAAAGCGACGCTTGGGATCTCCGACGGCACGGATAAGTTTACGCTCAAGGTCGCCTTGGCCATCGTAGCGGTCGACAAGACCACGATCGGGATGCCAAGCCATGGCATTAACGGTAAAGTCACGGCGCGCCAGATCGTCCTCAAGCGAAGCCGCACGCTCCACACTCTGGGGATGGCGGCCATCGGTGTAAAAACCGTCCAAGCGATACGTCGTGACCTCAATGCGCTCGCCATCGCAAATGGCCGTGATGCCGCCAAATTTAATGCCCGACTCAACCACAGCAATGTCAGCCGACTCGAGCGCCGCCTTGGACTCCTGCCACAAGCCGCTGCAGCACATATCAACATCGTGGCTGGGGCGCCCCATCAGGGCATCACGCACCCAACCGCCAACATACCAAGCCTCAAGACCGGCTGCCTCGAGCGCACGCAGGACACGGATGGAGGCATTGGTCGGCTGCGTACCGTTGAGCGAAACATTGCACATAGCTATGGCCTCCTGCGCCTGCAAACGTTAATCGATGGTTCTCAAGAAGTCTAGCAAGAAACGAGCATGCGCGCACATGCAATCGTATCGTCGATTCGAACGAACGGGACAGTAAGCGCCACATGCGGCCAGAACGCAAAAAAAACACCCGCCTCGGAGATCCAAAGCGGGTGTTCGACAACGACATATCGATGCGGCTAGCAGACCTGGCGAACCTCAATGTGCTTCTTATATTCGTCCACCTTGGCAAAATCGCCCAGACCGGGGCACTCCACCACGTTGGCGCCGGTGGCCATCGAGAGGCGCAGGGCATCCTCAACACGCTCGGGAGCGTCGTGCCACACGGACAGGAAGGCGGCAAGTGAGGAGTCGCCGGCGCAGACCGTCGACAGCAGCTTGACCTCAAAGGTGCGGTTGGCAAACCAGATGTGCTCTCCGTTGGAGAAGTACGCGCCAGCGCCACCCAGGGTCAACAGCACGTTCTTAGCTCCCTTGGCGTGGAGCTCGGCCATCGCACCCTTGACGGACTCGTCGTCGCCACCGCTCACCTTAATGCCAAAGATGTCGAGCA
>CAJMLB010000029.1:0-23448 GCA_905214145.1 uncultured bacterium
ATTCCTCGGTAGCTCAATGGTAGAGCACGCGGCTGTTAACCGCGCTGTTGTAGGTTCGAGTCCTACCCGGGGAGCCAGGTTGTAAAACCCGTCGCTTATGCGGCGGGTTTTTTCATGCCGCGATCGCCTGGCGCGAACGTTGCCATATCAACATTTCGTGTCGAGGATGTAATCCCGCGACCCACCACCTCAACATGGCGCGCTCGTTGTAGAATAATGCAATGATTGCTCCCACGAGATGGTGCCGTGAGCACCAGATAAGGAGATTCTTGTGTCTGAGACCATTAACGGCAGCCTGAGCGTCTCGAACGACGTTATTGCCGATATTGCCGGTTATGCCGCGATGACGTGCTATGGCGTCGTCGGTATGGCCGAACAGCTCCAGGGCGCCGAGAGCGTGCGCCTGCTTGCCGGTCAGCGCCTCCGCAAGGGCGTGCTTGTCTCCGCCGACGAGAACGGCCTTACGGTCGATCTTCACGTCGTGCTCGAGAACGGCGTCAACATGAAGTCCGTCTGCCACAATCTTTCGAGCTCCGTTGCCTTCACCCTGCAGGAAATCGCCCAGATCGATCCCGCCAGCCTTAAGATCGGCATCCACATCGACGCGCTCAAGAGCCGTCTGAACTAGCATCCGAAAACGGAGATTCAAATACCCATGATTGCAAAGACCATTCGCACCTGTTTTCCGATCGCTGCGGCTGCCGTTTCCGACAAGGCCGAGGAGATCAACAAGCTCAACGTCTTCCCCGTACCCGACGGCGACACCGGCACCAACATGTCGCTCACGCTCGCCTCGGTGACCAAGGAGCTTTCCGCCCTTCCCGCCGATGCCGATATGGAGGCCATTGCCGGCGCCATTACCCACGGCTCCCTGATGGGTGCCCGCGGCAACTCCGGCGTCATCACCTCGCAGATCCTGCGTGGCGTGGCCGAGGGTCTCGTCTCTGTCGACGAGCCCATTACGTCCGCCAACATCGCCTTCGCTTTCCGTCGCGCCGTCAAGGTCGCCTTCCAGGCCGTTCGCAAGCCCATCGAGGGCACGATCCTCACGGTGCTTCGCGATGTCTCGACCAAGGCCGATGAGTGCGAAAAGAAGAAGTTCTCGGCCGAGGACGCGCTCGACGCCATCGTCGTCGAGGCCTACCAGTCCGTCGCCCGCACGCCCGACCTGCTGCCCGTTCTGAAGGAGAACGGCGTGGTCGACTCCGGCGCCTTTGGCTTTGCCATCTTCCTGGAGAACTTTGTCGCCGCTGCGCTTGGCCGCAGCACCGTTGTCGAGGATTTCTCCGCCACGTTTGATTCCGCTGGCTCTGCCCGCGACGCGGCCCTCGGTCGCGTTGAGATTGAGGCCAACGACGATTGGGAGGGCTCGGAGTTCCGCTACTGCAACGAGTTCCTCTTTAAGGCCGACGCCCCGTTTGACGAGGACGAGTGCCTTAAGTTCCTGGGCTCCATGGGCGACTGTGAGCTGCTCGTGGGCGCATATCCCGACTACAAGATCCACGTGCACTCCAACACGCCGAACCTGGTGCTCGAGCACATGCTGCAGCTTGGCCAGATCTACGAGGTCTTTATCCACAACATGGAGATGGAGGCCCACGACCGTACCGCCAAGATTCATGAGGACCAGGAAAAGGCCGCCGAGCCCGCCAAGGCGTTGGGCTTTGTCGCCGTTGCCGCCGGTTCGGGCGAGGCCGACATCCTCAAGTCCCTCGGCGTTGACGTGATCGTCTCGGGTGGCCAGACCATGAACCCCTCGACCGCCGACCTGCTGGGCGCGGTGGACCAGGTCAACGCGACCTCGGTCATTATCCTGCCCAATAACGGCAACATCCGCATGGCTGCCGAGGCCGCAGCCTCTGCCTGCACCGACAAGAAGGTCGCCGTCGTTCCCACCAAGACCGTCCCGCAGGCGTTCTCCGCGCTGTTCGCCGTCCTGCCCGATTCCGAGCTCGAGGACGCCGTTGCCGCCATGGTCGACGCCATCAGCGAGGTTCGCGATGGCGAGGTCACCCGTGCCGTGCGCGATTCCAGCGCCTCTGACGGTTCTCCGATTCACTCCGGTGACGTCATGGGTATCATTGCCGGCTCCATCGACGTGGTCGGCTCCGATGTGAAGCAGGTCACGCTCGACTGCATCAACCGTATGCAGGAGGAAGAGGAGGGCGACGCGCTGACGATTCTGGCCGGCGAGGAGCTGTCCGATGAGGCCTTTCAGGAGATCGTCGACGCCATCGAGGAGGCTCAGCCCGATCTGGAGGTCGACGCCCATCGTGGCGAGCAGCCGCTCTATCCCGTGATCTTCTCGATCGAGTAGGCATCTGCCCATGTCCGAGCTGTGCTCCGTGCCGCGCGTCTCGGAGCGCTTTGCCCAGAGCAATGCGCTCGACGAGGATATTGCGCGACTCAAATATGTTTCGGGTAAGCGTGAGGAGGCCCTTCGCCGTTTGGGAATTCAGACGGTGGGGGACCTCCTTCTCCATATCCCTCATCGATACCTGGACTTTACGCGCTCCTGGTCCATCGAGATGGCGCCCATCGGTACCGTGTGCACGATCGTCGCCACGGTTGACCGTATCGTCCAAAAGCAGCCTCGCCCGCGTATGCAGGTGACCGAGGTCTCGCTGGTGGACGAGACGGGCGTGCTGCAAGTCGCCTTTTTCCGTCAGCCCTGGATTGCCCAGCAGTTTAAGCAGGGAGACCGTCTGGCTGTGATGGGTAAGGTCGAGTTTGCCTACGGCTTTAAGCAGATGGCCTCGCCGCATTTCGAAAAGCTCGAGGACGGACGTGCCGCGGGCACCATTCTGCCGGTCCATTACGTGAGTGATGGCGTGAGTCAGGCGTGGATGCGCCGCATCGTAAGCGGCGCGCTTGAGGTTGTCGGCAATCCCTTCGACCCGATTCCCGCACGCTTACGCGTCAAGCGCCGCCTGATGAGCAATGCCCGTGCGCTGCGCTCGATTCACTTTCCCTCGAGTATGGCCGAGCGCGACATCGCGCGGCGGCGTCTTGCCTACGAGGAATGTCTCTGCCTTCAGCTGGCGCTGCGCCTGCGCAACGACGGCGGCTTGGTCGAAGTCGCTCCCTACGCCCACGCCGCGGGTGAGCACCTGGCGGCGCTCAGGGAAGCCCTGCCGTTTTCGCTGAGTGACGAGCAGGAGGCCGCGTTCCGAGACATCCTGCACGATATGTGCGATGGCGGGCGCGTGATGAACCGCCTGCTACTGGGCGACGTCGGTACCGGCAAGACGGCCGTCGCCGCCTGCGCGCTGGCTGTCGCGGCCGATTCGGGCACTCAGTCCTGCGTTATGGCGCCTACGGGCGTGCTGGCGCGCCAATATGCCGATAAGACCGGCCCCTTGCTCTCCCAGGCTGGCATGTCTTGGGCACTCCTGACGGGTGCCACGCCGGCGGCCGAGCGCGAGCAGATCCATGCGCAGCTGGAATCGGGCGAGCTCGACGTCCTCTTTGGAACCCACGCGGTCCTTTCGGACAACGTGGCGTTTAAGCATCTGTCGCTTGTCGTCATCGACGAGCAGCACCGCTTTGGTGTGGGCCAGCGCAATGCTCTGCGTGCCAAGGGCCCGGGTGCCGACCTTCTCGTTATGACGGCCACGCCGATCCCGCGCACGTTGGCGCTCTCGGTCTACGGCGACCTGGACACGAGCATCATCCGCCGTCGACCTGTTCCGGGGGCGGGCGTTACGACGCGCGTGCTCACCGAGTCGAGCCGCGATTTGGCCTACGGTGCCATCCGCGAGGCGTATGAAAAGGGTCAGCAGGCTTACGTGATCTGCCCGCTTGTGGAGCCGAGTGACTCGGCCGATGAGCTGGAAGACGTACCCGGTATCGCCCGCGACGACGAGGGCCGCGTGACCGTGCCTGTACCGCTGCACGATACGGCAACCGAGCTCGAACGACTGCGTCTGGCCCTGCCGGGACTTACCATTGAGCGCCTTCATGGCCGCATGCCGGCGGGGGAGAAGGACCGCGTGATCGATGCCTTCAAGCGCGGTGAGATCGACGTGCTCGTCTCGACCACGGTGGTCGAGGTAGGCGTCGACGTGCCCAACGCCACCGTCATGGTCATCGAGAACGGTGAGCGCTTTGGCTTGGCGGCCCTGCACCAGCTGCGCGGCCGCGTGGGCCGCGGCAGCGTGTCGGGCACTTGCCTGGTCATGACGCACTCCAAGGGCAACGGTGGCGCGTCGGCGGCACAAGACCGTCTCCAGTCGCTCGAAAAGACCTCTGACGGCTTTGCGCTCGCCCAGATGGACCTGCGCCTGCGCCACGAGGGCGAGATTCTGGGCTACCGCCAGCACGGCGGCGTGACCCTGCGCTTTGTGGACCTGGACGCCGACGAGGATCTTATCGAATGGGCCCATTTGGACGCGGTCGAGCTCTTGCGGTATGCTTGCAACCTTGACTCCGTGGCGACGCGCCCCTTGCGCGACGCGGTCGCCATGCGTTATCGACATATCTTTAAGGAGGTCAGCGGAGGATGAGAATCATCGGCGGTGAATGGCGCGGCCGCAAGATCGAAGAGCCGCGTGGGCGCGATGTCACCCGTCCCACGACCGATCGCGTGCGCGAGGCATGCGCGTCCATGGTCATGTCGGCGTTCGACTTCGATCTGGACGAGGTCCGCGTGCTGGACGCCTTTGGCGGCTCCGGCGCCCTGGGAATCGAGATGCTCTCGCGTGGCGCCCGCTCGCTCACCACGTTCGAGATCGATCGCAATGCCGCCCGTCTGATCACCAAGAATATCGAGTCGCTGTGCCGCGACCGCTCGCGTTGGCGTGTCGTTACCGGCGATGTGTTGGCGAGCGCCTCGCGCGGCCGTGTGCCGGGTGGTCCCTTTGACCTGATCTTGCTCGACCCGCCCTATGCCTTTGGCGCCGAGCCGGTCGAGGAGCTGCTGCAAAATCTTTCCCAGCAGGGACTGCTGGCGCCCGGGGCCTTTGCCCTTTTTGAACATGCCGCAGCCGATGCAGGTGCTCATCCGGCTTGTTTCAAGACCGTGCGAGAGAAGCGCTACGGCATTACCTCGGTTGACTTGCTGCGCTGGGTGGCCGAGGACGAGAACGACCATGCTGACGAGAACGAAAATGACGAGGATGTGCCTTCGGAGGACACCCATGAATGACACCATCAACCGCGTGATCGTCCCGGGCACCTTCGATCCCATCACCTTTGGCCATATCGACGTGATCCGCCGAGCTCGCCGTATCTTTCCCAGCGTGATCGTCGCCGTGGCCGAATCGCAGGGTAAAAACGGCGTGGGTACCACCTTTATGCTCGACGAGCGCGTGGCGCTGGCCCGCGAGGCCCTCGGTGATTTGGACGGCGTCGAGGTACTGCCCTTCACCGGCCTGCTGGTCGACTTTGCACGTGAACAGAGGGCGGGTGCCGTCGTTAAGGGTCTGCGCGCCATGACCGACTTTGAGTACGAGTTGCAGCAGGCCGACCTCAACTATCGCCTGGATAGCGAGCTGGAGTCCATCTTTGTCATGAGTGCTCCGCAGTACGGCTATATCTCGAGTTCGGTGGTGCGCCAGATCGCGTCGCTTGGCAGCGACGTGTCGACGTTTGTGCCGCCCAACGTGGTCGAAGCACTCAAACATCGCTTTTCGTGACGTTTTTTATTGCCTGGTGGCATGTGGTAAACTAACACGATGATATGTTACCTATGAAAGGAGACCGGATGCCGGGCGAGAATTTTCCTGGCGACAGGATCGTGAGTCTTGTCGACGAGCTCGAGGGGCTCATCGAAGAGGCTAAGACGCCGTTCGGCAAGAACGCCCAGATGAAGGTTATCGACGCCGACGTCTTCTTTAACATCCTCGATGAGATCCGCATGAGCTATCCCGAGGAGTGGCAGAAGTCCCGACGTATCCTCAAAGAGCGCGAGGAGCTTATGGCCTCCGCCGCCGCCCAGGCCGATTCCATCATTGCCGATGCTCAGCAGCAGGCGCTCACCATTGCCGGTGAGCAGGAGATCGTCCGCTTAGCCCAGCAGCAGGCCGACGACATCCGCGACCGTGCCCAGCAGTACGAGCGCGAGACGCGTTATGCCGCCGAGGATTACGCCGAGCAGGTCTTTACGCACCTCGAGGAGAACCTTAAGAGTCTGACCGGCACCGTCACTCGTTGCCGTCAGCAGCTCAACGAGGGCGCCGCCCAGCAGAACGGTCAGTGGTAATGGCTGAGTTCCCGAGCGTAACCGTCGATCTTTCCGAGCAGCTCGAGTTTCCCGGAGACTCTTATCCGCTGACCGGCAAGGTCGATGTCGCCACCTACACGGTGGGCGAGAAGGAGTACCAGCTGCAGGACGGCATTTCCTACGACGTGGTCTTTACCAACGCCGGTACCGGTGTTCTGCTTTCGGGCATGGTCCGCGCTCACGCCACCGGCGAGTGCGATCGCTGCCTGGAGCCCGCATCGTTTGATATCGCAGGCGAGATCGAGGAGTTCTACCTCTTTAACGAGCCCGAGGACCCCGAGGCCTACGAAGACGGCTACGAGTTGCTGGGCGAGGATCGCATCGTCGATCTGGGCGAGCCCATCAACGACGCGGTCGTCATGGACACGCCGTTCGTTGTCCTGTGCAAGCCCGATTGCCGCGGCCTTTGCCCCACCTGTGGCATCAATCTCAACGTCGAGCAATGCGATTGCGCCGCCAAGGCGGAGGCCGAATGGGCCGCTGCCACGGAAAATCCATTTGCAGCATTAAAGAATCTCAAGCTTGACGAGTAAAACTGTGGTAGTATCGCTACTTGCGCGTAATCGCCACACTGGATAGTTCATAAGGAAGGTCACTATGCCCGTACCTAAACAAAAGCAGGGTCGTATCCGCACCCATACCCGTCGTTCCGCCAACATGAAGATCTCGGCTGCGGCTCAGTCCACGTGCCCCCGTTGCGGCGCTGTTAAGCTCCCGCACCACGTGTGCCCCAACTGCGGTTTCTACAAGGACCGCGAGGTTATCGTTACCGAGTAACTGTATACTCTGGATACGATGCCGTTCCAACTGGAACCACAATGGCCGGCTCAATGAGTCGGCCATTTTTGTATAAGGAGCATATGAAATGAGTAACGTTCGCGTTTGTGTAGACGTTGTGGGCGGAGACGAGAAGCCCCAGGTTGTTCTCGATGGTATCGAGGCTGCGCTTGCGGCAGATTCCGAGATCGAGATTTTGGCCGTCGGTCCCGCCGAAATCGTCAACCCCTTTGCCGCAGCGCATGCCCGCGTGGAGGCCTTGGAAGCCCCCGACGTCATCAGCATGGAGGACGATCCCATCCGCGCTGTGATGACCAAGCGCAAGTCCTCGATCGTGCTTGCATGTCGTGCCATTAAGAAGGGCAATGCGGACGCGTTTTTCTCGGCCGGCTCGACCGGTGCCATGACCGCTGCCGCCACGGCCTACGTCACGCCGTTTAGGTATTTGGCAGAGGGCAAGAAGCAGCCGGTCCGTCCGTGCTTGACCAACGCACTGCCTAATCGCGCCGGCGGCCTGACGGTGCTGTGCGATATGGGCGCCAATCCCGATGTCACGGTGGACGACATGGTGCGCTTCGCCCAGATGGGTGCTGCCTATGCCCGCGTGGTTTTGGGTATCGAGCATCCTCGCGTGGGCCTGCTTGCCAACGGCACCGAGGACGAGAAGGGCTCCAACTTCACCAAGTCGTGCTTCCCGGCCATGAAGGCCGCTGTTCCCGGCTTTGTGGGCAACTGCGAGGGCACCGATCTTACGTCGGGTAATTTTGACGTCGTGGTCGCCGATGGCATGTCGGGCAACATCGCGCTCAAGGCCACCGAGGGCGCTGCCAAGTTTTTGCTTCAGGAGCTCAAGGGTGCCTTTATGTCCTCGCTCGGCACCAAGATCGCCGCGCTGCTCATTAAAAAGCAGATGCGCCAGATTAAGGCTAAGCTTTCGGGCGATGCCAAGGGCGGTGCGATCCTGCTGGGCCTGCGCGGCGTCGTGTTGATCGGCCACGGTGCTACGTCAGTCGAGGCCGTCAAGAACGGTACGCTTGCCGCGGCTCAGGCCGTGCGCGTCGGGCTTGTCCAGGACGTTGCCAATTCCATGGACGGTATCGTTTTGTAAGAGCCCCGTTACATGGCTCAACCTGTACCGTGTGGGGTAGAATCGGAGCCGTATTGCAACGCGGCTTCGATTGCCGTGTTGTGTTGTGTTCCATGACATACGAGAGGAAGCGCTATGGACCGCTCCGAAATCTTCGATAAGATCGCCGAAGTCGCCGCTGACGTGCTGGGCGTCGATGTCGCCGACATTAGCGACGAGACCACTTTTGACGATCTCGATGCCGATTCGCTCGAGCGTCTGCAGCTGGTGACGGCCATTGAGGACGAGTTCGACCTCGAGATCGATGACGAGACCCTGCTGTCGCTCAACTCTGTCGCCGACGCCGTCGACGCGATCGAAAACGCCAAGGAGGCCTAAGTCTTGGCTTTGTCTGAACGACTCACGCGCGCCCAGGAGATTCTGGGCCATGAGTTCAATAACAAGGTGCTGCTGCGCGCGGCGCTCACGCATCCCTCGGCCGTCGAGGGCCTGCCGGTCTCTGCCAGCTATGAGCGCCTTGAATTTTTGGGCGATTCCATTTTGGGCGCCGTGGTGGCCCGTTCGCTCTTCGAGTCCTATCCCGAGTTTGACGAGGGCAAGCTCACGCGCCTGAAGGTGTCCCTTGTCTCGGGCGCCACGCTGTCCGAGGTGTCGCACGAGCTGGGTATCGACGACATCATCATCTTTGGCGCCTCCGAGACCGGTACCGGCGCGCGCGGCCTGCACTCGGCGCTTGAGAACGTTTACGAGTCGCTCGTGGGCGCGTTGTATCTGGATGCCGGTTGGGATGCGGCGGCGGAGTTCATCCACCGTACGCTTAAGCCGCACCTGGCCACCGAGCGTGCCGAGCACCCCGCGAACCCCAAGTCGTTCTTGCAGGAGTGCGTGCAGGCAGACGGCCACGAGCCTCCCGCGTATAAGCTGGTCGGCTCCGAGGGCCCCGCACATGCGCCCACCTTTACCGCTGTGGTGCTCATCGACGGTATTCGCCAGGGCCGCGGCACCGGTTCCTCCAAGAAGGAGGCCGAGGGGGCCGCTGCACTCGAGGCGCTCGACCGCATGGGCTACACCACCAACGGCGTGATTCTTAACAAGAAGCCTGTTTAAGCGAGGAACCGTGTATCTCAAGTCCCTCACGCTCAAAGGGTTCAAGTCGTTTGCCGACCGCGCCCATATGTCATTTGAGCCGGGCCTGACCGTCATCGTCGGTCCCAACGGCTCGGGAAAATCGAACATCTCCGACTCGATTCTGTGGGTCCTGGGCGAGCAGAGTGCCAAGCAGCTGCGCGGCCAGGCCATGGAGGACGTCATCTTCTCGGGCTCGTCGGCGCGCAAGCCGGTGGGTGTCGCCGAGGTCACGCTGGTGCTCGATAACTCGGACCATATGCTGCCCGTCGACTTTGACGAGGTCGCCATCACCCGTCGTATGTATCGCTCGGGCGAAAGCGAGTACCTCATCAACTCGAGCCCGTGCCGCCTGATGGACATTCAGGACATTCTGCACGATTCTGGCCTGGGCAAGGATACGCATTCCATCATCAGCCAGGGCAAGCTCGATGCCATTTTGCAGAGCCGCCCCGAGGAGCGCCGCGCCCTGATCGAGGAGGCTGCTGGCATCTCCAAGCACAAGCGCCGCAAGGAGCGTGCGCTCAAAAAGATTAAATCGATGGACGAGCACCTGACCCGTGCCCGCGACATCAATAAGGAGATCGCCCGTCAGCTGCGGCCGCTAGAGCGTCAGGTTGATCGCGCGCGCAAGTACAAAGAGCTGTCCTCGCGCGCGAACGAGCTTACGCAGATGCTGGCCGTCGACGAACTTCGTTCGCTGCAGTCGCAGTGGAACGACCTGGAGAGTCGCTCCAAGGAGGGCGCTGCCGAGTTTGAGCTTGCGCAATACCGCCTGGGCGAAAAAGAGCGCGAGCTCGAGAAACTCCAGGTCATGCTCGAGGAAAAGGGCCTGTTTGTGGGCGATCTGGGCGAGCAGCGCCGCCATATGCAAGACGTGGTCGGCCGCATCAACTCCGATATGCGCCTACTCGAGGAAAAGGGCCACAACATGGTGTCGCGCCTGTCCGACATGCGCGGCCAGATCTCGAGCTCCGAACATCAGCGCCGTCGCGTGGTCGAGGAGCTCGAGGATGCGCGCGCCCAGCTTGAGGAAGTGACCGGTGCGCACATGCAGGCCCAGGACGACGTTGACGCCGCAGGTCCTGCCGCCGCCCAGCTCCACGAGCGTCGCGTTGCGCTCGACAATCAGATTTCGCAGCTTACGCGCGAGCAGCGCGATGTGCAGCGTGTGGCCGATAACGCCGCGCTCGAGCTTGCCAAGGTGAAGGACTCTTTGAGTAACGCCGAGGTCGAGGACAACATGTACGCCTCGCGCCTGGAGCAGATTGACGAGCAGCTCGAGGAGGTCACGGCCTCGCTCGAGAGCCGTCGCGACCGCGCTGAGGAGCTCGACGGCGCGCTTGATCAGGCCCGCCAGGCCCAGATCGATGCGCGTGAGGCCACCGAGGTCGCCCGTGCAGCGTTGAAGGACCTGCGTAATCGCGAGAGCGAGGCGCGCAATAAACTGTCCGAGGTTCGCTCTGAGCTCGCGAGCCAAAAGAAGCTCGACGCCCGCATGGCAGACAGCTCGCCGCTGGTGAGCCGTTTGATGGGCGCGCTGGGCGATTATGTCTCGGGTCGCCTGGGCGACGTGCTCGAGGCTCCTCGTGAGCTCGAGGGCCTGGTCGAGCAGCTGCTTGCCGGCGACATCGATGCCCTACTGTTTGATGACGCAGCCACGCTTGAGCGTGCCGGTCGTGCGGCTCTGGACCAAAAGAAGGCTTCGGGCGAGGCGCTGCTGGCGACGCGCGACGTGAGCGGCGGTGCTGCTGCTAAGGGCGCTGCCGGTTCGCGTCTGGTCGATCGTCTGTCCGTGCGCTCCGGTTATGGCCCGGTTGTCGAGGCCCTGCTCGGCGGCTATTACGTGGTCGATGACTTGGCTGCCGCGCTGGCGGCACCAGTCGTTGACGGCGTGACCTATGTGACGCCCGATGGCGCCCGCGTGAGCTGTGGCGGCCTGGTGCGCGTGGGGCTCGATGCCGGCGAGGCTTCGGGTGCCCTGGAGCGCAAGCGTCGAATTCGTGAGCTGGAGGGCCTGGAGCCCGATCTTGCTGCCGTGTTTGAGCATGTGTCGGATCGGGTCGTCGAGGCCAATGCGGCCGTCGAGGAGGCGCGTGCCGCCGAGGGCGATGCCGCCGGTGAGATCGCCCGTCTTGAGGGCGAGCGCCGCTCGCTGCTCTCCGAGATCGGCCGCCTGGAGCAAAGCGCCAACAATGCCGAGGTTGAGCGCGTGCGCATCTCCAAGCGCCGCGAACAGGCCGCCGAGGCCGTTCGCGCTGCGCGCCCGCGCGTTGACGAGCTCACCCGTTCGCGCGACGAGGCCCGTGCGCAGGCAAGCGACCTGGGTCTCCAGATTGCCGAAGCCAACGACGAGCTCGATCGCGTGCGCCGTGACGATTCCGAGGCCGCCGGCAAGCTCGCCGATGCCAAGGTGCGCCTGGCCCAGACGAGCGAGCGTCTGCGTTCGCTGAAGGGCCGCGTGCCCGACCTGGAGCATCGTCTGGAGGGCATCGACCGCCGTATCCGCGGAACACGCCAGGCCTCGCGCTCTCTCGAGCTGCTGCGCCTGCGCGTCGATCCCATGCACGAGCGCTATTCGGCCCTGCTGGAGCGCGCGTCGGATTGGGCCGCGCGTCTGCGTGACCAGGCTTCGCTCGAGGAGGCGGACTCGGCCTCGCTTAAGAAGACCATCGAAGACGCCAAGGCCGAGGTTGCTCGTGCCAAGGAGCGGGTCGATGCCGCCACGGCGACGCAAAATGAGTTCAAGGTCTCCCGCGGCAAGCTCGAGGTGCAGGTAGAGGCGGCCATCAAGGCCATTACCGCCGATGGCACCACGGTGCTCGAGGAAGTGCTCATGCTTCCTGCGCCCACCGACCGCGATGCCGCCGAGCGCGAGCTCAACCAGCTCGTGCGCCAGATCAACAACCTGGGCCCTGTGAACCAGGTTGCCATGGAGGAGTACGAGCAGCTCAAGCGCCGCGCCGATTACATCGAGGAGCAGCTGGCCGATCTTGAGAGCGCACGCAAGGCGCTCACCAAGATCACGGCGGCCATCGACCGCAAGATGCGTAAGGCCTTCCTGGTGACCTTTGAGAAGGTCGATGCGAACTTCCGCGAGATCTTCGCCATGCTGTTCCCGGGTGGCCAGGCGCATCTGGAGATGACCGACCCCGAGCATCCTGCCGAGACGGGCATCGAGGTCGTGGCGCAGCCGCGCGGCAAGCGCATCACCAAGATGATGCTCATGTCGGGCGGCGAGAAGAGCCTGACGGCGCTCGCCTTGCTCTTTGCCGTGTATCGCACGCGTACGGTGCCGTTCTATGTGCTGGACGAGGTCGAGGCGGCACTCGACGACGCCAACCTGTCCAAGCTCATCGGCGCGCTCGATGTTTTGCGTTCCGATACGCAGCTCTTGGTTATCTCGCATCAGCGCCGTACTATGGAGGACGCTGACGTCCTCTACGGCGTCTCGATGCAAGCCGACGGCGTCAGCCGCGTCGTCTCGCAAAAACTTGATCGCGAAACCGGAAAGGTCGTGAATGCATAATGGGATTCTTCGATGCTCTCTCGCGCGGACTTGAGCGCAGCCGCGAGGCCCTCAACGAGGTCTTTTACTTTGGCGGCGAGGTCGATGAGGATTTTTGGGAGGATCTAGAGGACACCCTCGTCATGGGTGACATGGGCGCCGAGGTCGCGATTAAGGTGTCCGATGACCTGCGCGATACCGCGGCCAAGAAGAACCTCAAGACCGCTCCGCAACTCCGTCGCGCCCTGGCCGAGCAGCTCGAGCAGCATTTTGTGCCCGCCGAGCGCGATCCGTTCTCCGACACGCCGAGTTGCGTGCTGTTTGTGGGTATTAACGGTGCCGGCAAGACCACGACGGTCGGCAAGATCGCGAGCGCTATGGCTGCCCGCGGCAAGAACGTCGTGATCGGTTCGGCCGATACCTTCCGCGCCGCCGCCATCGAGCAGCTCGATGTGTGGGGCCAGCGCGCCGGCGTTCCCGTCATCAAGCGCGACCGCGGCTCCGATCCGGCGAGCGTGTGCTATGACGTGCTCGATGAGGCCGACAAGCGCGGCAGCGACCTGGTGCTTATCGACACTGCCGGCCGTCTGCACACGAGCCCCGAGCTCATGCGCGAGCTTGCCAAGGTGGTCAACGTGACGCGCAAGCGCGCCGCCAATATGGCCGCCGGTCCCATGCCGGTCTCGGTTGTCCTCGTGATCGATGCCGCGACGGGCCAAAACGGCCTGAACCAGGCGCTCGAGTTTAACGAGGCGCTGGGCCTGGACGGTATTATCATGACAAAGCTCGACGGCACGGCTAAGGGCGGTATCGCCATGGCCGTGGCCGAGAAGCTCAAGCTCCCAATCCTGCGCATCGGCGTGGGCGAGCAGGTCGATGACCTGCAGGAGTTCAATGCCAAAGATTTCTGCCGCGCCCTGGTGGGCGAGTCCAACTAAGGAGTAACCAGTGTTTGATTCCCTGAGCGATCGCCTCAACGACACATTTGACCGCCTGCGTGGCAAGGGTAAGCTGACCGAGGCCGACATTACCTCGGCCATGCGCGACATTCGCATGGCGCTGCTCGAGGCCGACGTCAACTTCAAGGTCGTCAAGGAGTTCGTCGCCAAGACCAAGGAGCGTTGCATGACCGCCGAGGTCATGGAGTCGCTGTCGCCGGCACAAAACGTCGTCAAGATCGTGCTCGACGAGCTCACCGAGATGCTCGGCTCCACCGAGAGCAAGCTCGTCTTTAGCAACCGCATTCCCAATGTCATCATGCTCGTGGGCCTGCAGGGTTCCGGTAAGACTACGGCGGCCGTTAAGCTGGCCTATCTGCTCAAGAAGCAGGGTCGCTCGCCGTTGCTCGCCGCGTGCGACGTCTACCGCCCCGCCGCTGCCGATCAGCTGGCCACGCTCGGTGGAGAGATCGGCGTTCCGGTCTTCCGCGGCGACGGCGAGCACCCGGTCGATATCGCCAAGGGTGCCATCCAGGAGGCAGTCGACCACCTGCGTGACGTGGTCATTGTCGATACCGCCGGCCGCCTGCAGATCGACGAGCAGATGATGCAGGAGGCCGTGGATATTAAGAAGGCCGTCAAGCCCGATCAGGTGCTGATGGTCGTCGATGCCATGACCGGCCAGGATATCGTCAACGTCGTCTCGACCTTCGCCGAGCGCACTGACTTTGACGGCGTGATCATCTCTAAGCTCGACGGCGATGCCCGTGGCGGCGGTGCGCTTTCCGTGCGCCAGGTGACCGGCAAGCCCATCAAGTTCGTGAGTATGGGCGAGAAACCCGATTCGCTGGAGCCGTTCTATCCCGATCGCATGGCCAAGCGCATTCTGGGTATGGGCGATGTTGTCGGCATCATCGAGAAAGCCCAGGAGGCGGCCGACGCTGAGCAGCTCGAGGCTGCCGAGCGTATGCTGCGCGAGGGCTTTACCATGAACGACATGCTCGACCAGATGAAGGCCGTCAAGAAGATGGGCGGTATGAAGGGCATCCTGGGTATGCTCCCCGGCGGCCAGCGCGCGCTCAACCAGATGGGCGGCAACCTGGACGAGGGCATCTTCGACAAGAACGAGGCCATCATCATGTCGATGACCAAGGAGGAGCGCCTGCGTCCCTCCATCATCAACGGCCAGCGCCGCGCCCGTATCGCCAAGGGCGCCGGCGTGACTCCCACCGAGGTCAATAGCCTTATGAAGCAGTGGGGCGAGATGAATAAGATGATGGGCCGCATGCGCTCGATGGCCAATCAGGCACAGGCTGGTGGCAAGAAGGGCAAGAAGGGTAAGAAGGGCAAAAAGATGCGCATGCCCAATATTCCCGGTCTGGATGCCATGGGTCTGGGCGGCATGGGCGGCCTGGGCGGCCTGGGAACGGGCGGTCCTAAGTCCGATATGGACCTGCTGCGCCAGATGGAAGCTCAGATGCGCAATAAGAAATAGCGACTGGTTGAGTCGTGTATGGCGAAGGCCGCCTGGATGGTACTCCAGGCGGCCTTCGCCGTTTGTTCGCTGGTTGTCACACACGTGGAAGCGTGCTTGCGCCAGGGCACGTGCCGCTAGTGGCAGCTGCAGCTCTCGTGCCTGTCGTGGTCGTGATGGCCGTGGCAGCCGCAGGAATCGCCGTGCTCATGGGCGTGCTCGTGGTCGTGGCCATGGCAGTCGCAGGTGACCTCGCCGGTCTGTGCGAGCCTGCCGGCAATGAGGGCCTCGACGCAGGCGTCGCAGCTGCCCTGGGCGCCCGCATAGACCGTGATGCCGGCTTGGGTGAGCGCGTTGATGGCACCGCCGCCGATGCCGCCGCAGATGAGCGTGTCGACGCCACCGTTGGCGAGCAGGCCCGCCAGGGCGCCGTGGCCGGTGCCGCCGGTGCCCACGACCTGCTCGTTGAGCACCTTGCCATCCTGGATGTCGTAGATCTTGAACTGTTCGCTGCGGCCAAAGTGCATAAAGATGTTGCCGTTGTCGTACGTCGTTGCCACCCTCATGGTGCCGACCTCCTTTGCTGGCCATGCGGCCGTCGTCGTGGTGATGGGGGAGTATGCGATATTGCCGCCTTCGATGACGATCGACCGTCCATTGACCAGCGCGTTTGCCACCTTGCGATGTGCGCGGCTGCAGATTGCCGCCACCGTGGCGCGGGCAATGCCCATGCACTGGGCGACTTCCTCCTGATTGAGGCCTTCCAGGTCGCATAGGCGCAGGACCTCGAGCTCGTCGACCGTCATGTCGATGGCATCTCCGCTGGCAAGGCCGTCGGGGGTAAAACCGCGATATTCGGGGATGATCCCTACGCGGCGTAGTTTCTCGCGTCTTCCTGCCATACACCCTCCAAATCTGACATATGTCAACAATAAGATAGCGCGCGAGCGGAACCGTGCAAGGCATTTTTGGCATATGTCCGAAAATGAGGGCTTATGTTTGGGCTGTGGGGTCGCGTGCGCCTGGGCTACAATGAATTTCGCTTATAGGCGACTGACAGGAGGGTCAATGAGCAAGGCTGATCAACAGTTTGTAACCATGTGCCGCGATATCTTGGACCATGGCACCACCACCGAGGGCCAAAAGGTCCGACCGGTGTGGGAGGACGGCACCCCTGCCTATACCATTAAAAACTTTGGCGTTACGGCTCGCTACGACCTGCGTGAGGAGTTTCCCGCGCTCACACTGCGTCGCACGGCGCTTAAGTCTGCCATGGACGAGATTCTGTGGATCTATCAAAAGAAGTCAAATAACGTCCACGACCTCAACAGCCATATTTGGGATGAGTGGGCCGACGAGACTGGTTCCATCGGCAAGGCCTACGGGTACCAGATTGGCCAGAAGAGCCATTATCCCGAGGGCGATTTCGACCAGATGGACCGTGTGCTGTACGACCTTAAGCACACGCCGTACAGCCGCCGCATTATGACGAACACCTATGTGTTTAGCGACCTGTCCGAGATGCACCTGTACCCGTGCGCGCACAGCGTGACCTATAACGTCACGCAGCGCCCGCAGGACGATAAGCCTACACTCAACATGATTCTCAACCAGCGCAGCCAGGACATTTTGGCCGCGAACAACTGGAACGTGTGCCAGTACGCCATTTTGCTGATGATGGTCGCGCAGTCGGTCGATATGATTCCCGGCGAGCTGCTGCATGTGATCGCCGACGCCCATATCTACGACCGTCATGTCGATATCGTCCGCGAGCTTATCGAGCGTCCGCAGTTTGCGGCGCCTAAGGTAACGCTTAACCCCGACGTGCACGATTTCTATGCGTTTACGACCGACGACCTGATTGTGGAGGGCTACGAGCACGGCCCGCAGGTCAAGAACATTCCCATTGCGGTGTAGGTGGCGCTCATGACGTGTAAGCTTTCTGCCATCGTTGCTGTGTGTGACGATTGGGGCATTGGGTGCGAGGGCGACATGGTGGTGTCCAATCGTGCTGACATGCGCCATTTTGTGGCGTGCACCAAAGGTTGCCCGGTCATTATGGGGCGCAAGACCCTGCTGAGTTTTCCCGGCGGGCGTCCGCTCAAGAACCGCCGCAATATCGTGCTTACCCGCGACGAGAGCTTTGCCCCCGAGGGCGTCGACGTGGTGCATAGTATCGACGAGGCGCTCGCCGCGGTTGCCGATGAGCCCGTTGCCTGGGTGATCGGTGGCGGCGAGGTGTATCGGCAGTTTTTGCCGTATTGCGCCGAGGCCGAGGTCACGCACAACCATTGCACTCATGCCGTGGACACGTACTTTCCCGATTTGGACGCCGATCCCGCGTGGGAGATTGCGTGGCGTGGCGGTGTTGCCACGATTGCCTCGGGCGAGGGCGACGAGGGTGTCGATTATGAGTTCGTGACGTATCGTCGCGTTGAGGCGTAAATCGCCTGGCGTGAACGGTATTATCGGGTTGATTGAATGTATGGGGCGGCGCTTAGCGTCGCCTCGTTTGGTATAGATGTGCTGTAAAGAAGGGTGCGGGCAGGCTGCTATGACTGATGCCGTTGAGGTTCTGCGAATTGATTCGCTCGAGGACGAGCGGCTCGATGCCTACGTGCGACTGACCGAGCGCGAGCTGCGCTGCGTGCTGGAGCCGCAAAAGGGCATCTTTATCGCCGAGAGTGCCAAGGTTATTGAGCGCGCGGTGCGTGCCGGATACGAGCCTGTGAGCTTTCTTTTGGGCGAACGCTGGCTCGACCAGATGATGCCGCTGTTTGAGCGCCTGGTTGTGCGCGAGGGCGCAGGTCCGGTTCCTGTGTTCGTGGCCTCCATGGAGCTCATGGAGCAGTTGACGGGCTTTAACGTGACGCGCGGTGCGCTCGCGGTGTTTCGTCGCCCGCGACAGATTCCGGTTGATGAGTTTTTGGGCGGCGTCGTAAAAGCTGCGGGGGAGCGTCCGGTGCGCGTGTGCGTGCTTGAGGGCATTGTCGACCATACCAATGTGGGCGCGATTTTCCGCTCGGCGGCGGCGTTGAATGTCGACGGTATTCTGGTGAGCCCTACGTGTTGTGATCCGCTATATCGTCGTTCTGCCCGTGTGAGCATGGGCACGGTGTTTCAGGTGCCGTGGACGCGTATTGGCAGCGAGGCGCGCGTATGGCCGCACGATGGCCTGGCTGCGCTGCACAATGCCAGGTTTTCCTGTGTCGCCATGGCGTTGACGGATGATTCCGTTTCGCTGGACGATCCCGTGCTGCAGGAGATTGATCGCCTGGCGATCTTTATGGGCACCGAGGGCGCCGGCCTGGGCGCCAAGACTATCGCGGGCTGTGACCGGGCCGTGCGCATTCCGATGGCGCACGGGGTTGATTCGCTTAACGTGGCTGCGGCGAGTGCCGTCGCCTTTTGGCAGCTGTGCCCGCACGTGAGCAACGAGTATCACTACCAGCCGGGGCTGTATCGCTAGGTAGATAGTTCGCACCGGGCTCTGATTCGGGGTGTTTCGGTCGACGCCGGTCGGTGCTAAGCTGGTATTGGCTTTGTCTTAATTTGCTGTTTTGTCGGTTGACGTGCACTTGTGGGGAGGGCGTGTGGCTAAGAAATCTACGTCTATCGATGTAACGCAGGGCGTCATTTGGCAGCAGCTGCTGTCGCTGTGCGTTCCCATCTTCTTTAGTTCGTTTTTTCAGCAGGCATACACGCTTATCGGTACCTATATCGTCGGTCAGTTTGGCGGCAAGCTCGCACTGGGTGGCATTCAAGCCACGATGGTGCTCACCGAGCTCTGCATTGGCTTTTGCGTTGGCGTCGGCGCCGGCTGCGCAGTCATTACTGGTCAGTATTTTGGCCAGCACGATGATGACCGGCTGAGCCGTTCGGTCCATACGGCCATGACGCTCGCGCTGGTGGGCGGTATCGTTTTCTCGATTCTTGGCATAGTGTTCGTTGAGCCCATGCTGGTGCTTATGAACACGCCGCATGAACTATTGGCCGAGGGCGCGGCCTATGCTCGTTGCTATTTTGCCGCCATGGTTGCGGCGCTGCTGCTCAATATGGGAACGGCACTGCTGCGCGCCGTGGGCGACACGCGCGGGCCTGCTGTGATCATCGCTTCCGGCTGCCTTGTTAATGCGGTGCTGGATGTCATCTTCGTTGCCGTGCTTCATATGGAGGCTCTGGGCTGCGGCATCGCGGTGGCGCTGACCATTTGCTCCAACGCCACGATGATCGTGATTCGTATGATGCACGCACCGGGTGCGTGGCGGCTTTCGCTGTCCAAGCTCGGCATTGATCCGGGCATTTGTAAGAGCATGATCTCGTGTGGTCTGCCGCTTGGCTTTCAGTCTGCTGCGTATTCGATTTCCAACGTTTTGATTCAGGTGTCGGTCAACTCGTTTGGCGCCGATGTCACCACGGCTTGGGGTCTTTCGGGCCGCCTGGATGGCATTGTCTGGATGGTTACCGAGGCGCTTGGCGTGTCGATCACCACGTTCTCGGCACAGAACTTTGGCGCGCGCAACTACGAGCGCATGCGAAAGGGCTACCATACGTCGCTCGTGCTGTCGTTTATGCTCATTGGTGGCCTGTCTGCCGTGCTGCTGGTGTTCTCGGGTCCTCTGTCGCGTCTGTTTGTCGACGATGCTTCGATTTCGGCGTACACCACGACGATCCTTCATTTTATCGCGCCGTTCTACGCGATCTTCTCGATTATCGAAAACGCGTCGGGCTCCATTCGCGGTGCCGGCGTTAGCTTGCAGCCCATGCTGCTCACGATTTTTGGCACTGTCGTGCTCAGGGTGATCTGGGTGTTTGCGATTATGCCGTTCGATCCGTCGCTTGAGCACCTGCTGCTGGTTTACCCCGTAACCTGGCTCATCACGGCCACGATGTTTACCATCTACCACCACAGCGGCAACTGGCTCGGCCGCGCCACCGCCTAATGATCCGTAGGGGACGAGGGAAACGGATCATTTCTCTCCGTCGTGATGTTGATGATCTGTTTTCCTCCGTCCCCTTCGGATCAATTAGTATTCGATGCCTTGGCGGGCTAGGAGGCCTTCGTCGAAGTAGTGTTTGACGGGGCGCATTTCGGTTACTAGGTCTGCAAGGTCGGCCAGTGGCAGCAGGCCTCGGCCGGTGAGCACGAGTTCCGTGGTGGCGGGCTTTATCGCGATCAACGATTCGACATCCTCGCGCGTCACAAAGCCCCGTCGCATGGCCTCGCCGAGTTCGTCCAAAATGAGCACGTCGACCTGCGAGATCTGTTCGCGTGCAAGTTCCATGATCTGCTCGGCGCAAGCCTCGGGCGTGTTGCGATCGGCCTGTACAATTCGCAGCCCCAGGCGTGGCGCCGCATCATGCTCGGCGCAGTGCAGCTTCTTGGCAAACTGCAGCATGAGTACGTCGAGCCCATAACCTTTGGCGCGCATCGCCAATCCCAGCGCAGCCGTGGTTTTGCCCTTGCCGTCGCCCGTATAGATCTGAACCTTGCCGACTTCAAGTGATGCCATCTCTGTCCTTTCGTGCCCGGCGTCGGTTTATCGCCGTCCGGGTTGGGTATTCTAGTTAGCATTATCAACCCCAGTAGATGGAGTTCAAGCAGATGGAGATGGATGACAACAAACGTAGACGGAATATGATCCTCTACGTGCTCATCGCCTTCGTCGTCTACCTCGTGCTCTCGACCGTTCTGTTCCCCAACATCGGTCACACGCAGCAGATTACGAAGACCGATTACTCGACGTTTGTCAAAGCGCTCGATAAGAAGAGCGTTGACAAGGTTGAGTACAACACGGACGATTACACGATTTATTACACCAAGAAGGGCGAGGACGAGAACATCGCCTACAAGACGACCGGTGTGCCGAATGATGCGGGCTTTACCGATCGCGTGCTTGAATCTGGCGCCTCGCTTGAGTCGGTCGTTCCCGATAAGAACTCGGGTCTGATGACCTACTACCTGCTCACCCTCATTCTTCCCATGGCGATTTTCTTCCTCATCGGCTGGTGGCTCAACCGCCGTATGAAGAAGGCCATGGGCGATGACGGTCCGTCGATGAACTTTGGCGGTGGTGGCTTTGGCGGCGGCGGACTGGGTAAGTCCGGCGCTCGCGTTATCGCCTCCAAAGATGTGGGCGTGACCTTTAAGGATGTTGCAGGCCAGGAAGAGGCCAAGGAATCCCTTAAGGAGGTCGTCGACTTTCTGGAGAAGCCGCAGCGCTACGAGGAGATCGGCGCCAAGCTGCCGCGCGGTGCCCTCCTTGTCGGCCCTCCGGGTACCGGTAAAACCTTGCTTGCCAAGGCTGTTGCCGGCGAGGCGGGCGTTCCGTTCTTTAGCATTTCGGGCTCTGAGTTCGTCGAGATGTTTGTCGGCCGCGGCGCCGCTAAGGTTCGCGATCTGTTTAAGCAGGCCAAGGAAAAGGCCCCGTGCATCGTGTTTATCGACGAGATCGACACGATCGGCAAGAAGCGCGATGGCGGCGGCTTTAGCGGCAACGACGAGCGCGAGCAAACGCTCAACCAGTTGCTGACCGAGATGGACGGCTTTGATAACCACAAGGGCATCGTCGTCCTCGCCGCTACCAACCGCCCCGACAGCCTTGACCCGGCCTTGCTGCGCCCCGGTCGTTTTGACCGCCGCATCCCCGTCGAGCTGCCCGACCTGACCGGCCGTAAGAACATCCTCGAGCTGCATGCGAAGAGCGTGAAGACGCAGCCACCGATCGACCTGTCCGCGATTGCCCGCGCCACGCCCGGCGCCTCGGGCGCCGACCTGGCCAACATCATCAACGAGGGCGCCCTACGTGCCGTCCGCGAGGGGCGCAAGCGTGCCACGCAGGACGATTTTGAGGAGTCGGTGGAGGTCGTTATCGCCGGACAGCAGCGTAAGTCCACGGTGCTGTCCGACCACGAGAAGCAGGTCGTTTCCTACCACGAGATCGGCCATGCTATCGTCGCCGCCCGCCAGAAGGGGTCTGCGCCGGTCACCAAGATTACCATCGTGCCGCGCACGAGCGGCGCTCTGGGCTATACCATGCAGGTTGAGGAGGATGAGCGCTTCCTGACCACACGCCAGGAGGTCCTGGACAAGCTCGCCGTCTACTGCGGCGGACGTGCCGCCGAGGAGCTCATCTTTGGTGAGATGACGACCGGCGCCGCCAACGATATCGAGCAGGCCACCAAGCTCGCCCGCAACATGGTGACGCGCTTTGGTATGTCCGATGAGTTTGGCATGATGGCGCTCGGTACCGTGCAGAATGCGTATCTCAACCAGGACACGTCGCTCACCTGCGCCCCCGGTACGGCCGAGCGCGTGGACGCAATTGTCGCCAAGCTGATCGAGGACGCGCACGACCGCGCTCTGCAGATCCTGAAGGAGAACAAGTTCAAGCTCCACGAGCTGGCTCGTTATCTGTACAAGAAGGAGACGATCACGGGCGAGGAGTTTATGAATCTCCTCACGCGCGAGAATCCGCTGATGCCGAAGCAGCAGTAATACTGGTTGCGCAGTCTCAATCGCCCCATTTGAGTGTCCATCTCAAATGGGGCGTTTTGCGTAGGGAGAGTTGTATATGAAGATCGTGGTAAGTGCCTGCTTGATGGGCGAGAGCTGCAAGTATAACGGGCTCGACAACTATCATCGAGAGTTGGTCGAGGCCTGCGAGCGCACGGGGACCGAGGTCCTCTTGGTGTGTCCTGAGGTCTTTGGGGGTCTTCCCACGCCGCGCAAGCCGTCCGAGATTGTGAACGGCGAGGTTCGTACCTGCGAGGGCATCTCGGTTGATCGCGAATTTCGCCTGGGTGCCCAACGTGCGCTCGATATGTGCGAGCAGGCGGGCGGACCGGAAGAGATAGTCGCGTGCATCCTTCAGGACCGCAGCCCCTCGTGCGGTGCGGGTCACATCTACGACGGCACCTTTAGCGGTACGCTCACCGCGGGCAACGGTGTTTTCGTCGACCTGCTCCTGCGCCACGGGTACCGTGTGATTCCGGCTAGCGAGTTCGATCCCAGCATGCTGGAACATTGTCCACAGCACTCGAACCCAACACTTCCTCACGGGTGACCGTTTTGGCATCATCCGTGAAGTTGATATTGAGTACGACCCGGTCATCAAAGACGTAGACCGAGTTGACAGGTGCCGTACCCAGGCAGTCCCTCCCCGCGGTCCTCGCGCAGGAACGCGTACAAGGCCCTCCCGTCTCTTGCGCCCCTCCTGCCCCAAACCCTGCTAGGAACGAGTGCAGCAAACTGGAATTTTAAATTAGTCTTTGCAAATAACCTTTGAACCTTCACCATCAATTACAATTCCCTGA
>CAJMLB010000030.1:0-20860 GCA_905214145.1 uncultured bacterium
CGTCCGCGCGCCAGGGCGGTATGCCTTGGGACCGTGGTGCTGCTGTTCCGGCTGCCCAGCCTGCGTCCCGTTCTGCGTCCGTGTCAGCTTCCAAGCCTGCAGCGCCTGCACCTCAGCCTGCGCCGACTCCGACGCCTCAGCCCGTTGCGGCTCCCGCGCCTGCCACCGCTCCGGCACCTAAGCCCCAGTCCAACAATGCCGCCCAGGTTGCCGCCGCCGGTACTGCCGAGACGCCCGCGGTCGAGGATGCCGGAGAGCTGCAGCGCAAATGGGCCGAGGTTGTCGAGCGTGTCAAGGCGCGTCAGGCTTCCTACGCGGGGCTTTTGCTCAATGCCCGCGCCACGGCTGACGACGGCTCCAGGCTCACGGTCTCGTTCCCCGCGGGCTCGACCTTTGCCATCAAGATGCTTGGACGCGCCGACACGCAGTCGGTGGTCCTGCCGACAGTCAGTGCGGTCTTCGGTCGTCGTACCGTCGACTATGTCCTGGATGGGGGTGGCACGCCGGCTCCTCAACATGAGGAGCATTCTCCATCTGCACGGGCTGCGGTATCTGCGGACCCGCAACCCGTGTCCTCGGCGGCCCCTGCATCCTCGAGCGCCAGCGCGACGCAGCCAAAAGCAGCACCGATAGCGGCGCCGACCCCGTCGGCGCCTAAGCCCGTCATGGCCAAACCGGCTGCTCCGACACCCGCGCCCAAGCCTGCCTCGCCCGCGCCCAAGTCGTCTGACCTGGGCAAAGCCCCCTGGCTGCGCTCCGACAACCCCGCCGGCGCTCCTGCCACGGGCAAGCTCCCGACCGAGCCCGCGCCCCGAGCGCCCGAGCGCGCGTCCGCTCCCAAGGCTCAGCCCGCCGCGCCGTCTGCGCCATGGGAATCCGAGCAGGTTCCCTACGACGATGCCATGGTTGGCGGTTTTGTTGCCGATGCTGGTGGGGACGATCTGCCTCCGTTCGACGTGCCGGGTGCGGCGTCCGCGCCCAAGTCCGCTGCAACTGCCCCCAAAGAGGAGGACGCTCCTGCAGCTCCCTGGGAGTCCAACTCCGGTGCGGGCGGCCCCTTCGGCCATCAGGGTGCAGCCCCGAGCATCCCGCAGACCGAGGACGAGGCCAAAGCCCTCATCCGCAGCGTCTTCGGCCAGTCCACCATCTTCAAGCCGGTGGAGTAGCTGCGCAGGCGGGTATGCTGCTCAAGAAGAGAACCCCTTGCCCGGGCGCATCTGTATTTCGGACATGTGCAACGTGGTGCCGCGTATATCGCATTCGAGCAGACAGGCGCGTGACGGTCGGCCTAGGATGCTGAGGTCGATACGATACGTCGCATGGCTGTCCGTGTACTCGACTTGCTCGGCGTTGACGGTTGCTCCGATTGTAAATAAAGAGCCCAGTTCGGCATCGACAATCTTGGAGTCCTTTATCTTGACCTTGAACTCTTGGTAGAGGGACGGGCTGTTGTAGTAAATGGTTCGGGTTCCGTCGGTGCATTCATCGGTCGTCTCCCATTTGACGACGGGCTGGTCCGAGCTGGCTATCAGCAGTTCTGCTCCAAAAGCTATGGCATGGGTGATGATAACCAGTAATACCCAGACGACAAAGAGATAGAGAACCACATATGCAACGGGGTGTTTTGAGCGGATGTTTTGGAGCGCGTCGGGGGCATTCATGGGGCACCTCCAAATTGCAATCTATGACAATCAAATTATACCCTGCCGCCATGTGCTCCGCCTCGAGCAGCGGTTTGGCATTTAGCTATTTAGTGGCACACATGAAATGCCGGATTCGGCTCTACTAGATTGAGTATGCGATATTATGCAACCTTGCATAATTCGGCCTTGCATAATCTTTGCGTGCGGTTTGTATTGGAGGACATGTATATCGACTGAGGTAGCGTGTCCGCCCCGTTCGCTGGCCTCACGCCGTGGTACGATTTTTGAGCTTGAAAGTCCCGCCGCGCTCCGGCTGCCCTTGCAGCTCGGCGTGCGGCCGCACGTAAAGGAGCCATCATGGCCGGTATGAACATGCAGCAGATGATGAAGCAGGCTCGCAAGATGCAGGAGCAGCTTGCCGCCGCGCAGGAGAACCTCAAGTCCCAGACCGTCGACGCCTCTGCCGGCGGCGGTATGGTCAAGGTGACCGTTAACGGCGAGATGGAACTCGTCAACCTCACCATCGATCCCGATGCGCTCGATCCCGAGGACGTCGATATGCTGCAGGACATGATCATGGCTGCCGTCAACGAGGCCGTCCGCGGCGTCAACGAGCTCGCCAACAAGCAGATGGGCGCCATCACCGGCGGCCTCAACATCCCGGGCATGCCGTTCTAAGACACGCATATATATGAGTGCGAATCACAGTCTGCAAAAACTGCTCGATGAGCTGGGCCGTCTGCCGGGCATTGGTCCCAAGTCGGCCCAGCGCATCGCCTATTACCTGCTCGAGGCCGATGCCGAGGAGGCCCGCCGCCTGGCCGAGGCCATCCTGGAGGTTAAGCAGGAGGTCCACTTTTGCAGCCGTTGCTTTAACTACGCCACGGCCGACGAGTGCTCCATCTGCCAGGATTCGATGCGCGACACTACTCGCATTTGCGTGGTGGGCGAGCCGCGCGATGTCCAGGCGATTGAGCGCACGGGCAGCTACCACGGTCTCTACCACGTATTGGGCGGCGTGATCAGTCCCATGGACAAGATTGGTCCCGAGCAGTTGCACATTCGTGAGCTGCTGGCACGCTTGGGCCACGAGGACATCCACGAGGTCATCATCGCCACCAACCCCAATATCGAGGGCGAGACCACGGCGAGCTACCTGGCCCGCACTATCAAGCCGCTGGGCGTTGAGGTATCGCGTCTGGCGAGCGGCCTTCCCGTGGGCGGCGACCTGGAGTATGCCGACGAGCTTACGCTTGGGCGCGCCATCGAGGCCCGTCGCACGATTTAGGTGGCGAGCCTGCTCCTGCCGTATGTCTTCATCGCGACGCACGGGGTAGCCATAATTTCCCCGTGCGACTGTAAGTTTGTTGTGCAACAAAGATGCTTTGTATCCGCTTATCGCATGGATGCTTCCACTCGCATCCTTAATTTGCCCATTCGTTGCGCAACCTTTTGGGTTCGCTGATACACTCAAATATGGATTCGAATGAATGCGCCGCTCCCGAGCGGCGTGTTTTTGTTGGAGGAGAACGCATGCGGCCCGGTGGCACTCAGACAAAGCGCGGCGCCGCGGTGCGCATGCGACGCCGACTGGGCTTGGCGCCGCGGGCGTACGCACTGCTGTCTTGCTCGCTGGTGCTGGTCATAGCTGGCGTTTCTGCCTATGGCATGACCGTGCCGTCCATGATGCAGGCACATGCCGCACGCGAACCGCGCGTGGGGCATGAGGTCAAAAGTGACCTGGGGACCACGACTGGATATGCTTGGGCAAGTGTGGTCGCGCATATTGTGTTTGGCACCGGCGACGCGGACGGCGCCGAGGCCCCGGACAACGAAGTCACGCTTGCCAATGGCAAAACCATCGTGCTCACCAACACCAAGATCATCGATCGGTTGTCCAACAATAGCGTGGCGGCAACGGTGAATAAGGTCGAGCAGCAGAAGGAGCAGGACGCCCAGCAGTCCGGAAAGCCCGGTAGCTCGGATACTTCTGGCTCCGGCTCGGATTCGTCGAGTTCGGGCGGTGGCTCTGGGTCGGGTTCCTCTGCCGGAGGGTCTGGAAACGGCGGCTCGACGGGCGGCAACACTGACAACGATGCAAACTCCGGTGGCCTTTCCGCTGCTGAGGAAGAGAGCATTCACAGCTGGCTTGTGACCAAGTACAACATGCTCGACGGCTATGTTTCTCGTGCCAATGACGTGGTCTCGACCTATAACTCTACGGGAGATCCCAGGCCGTGCGACAGCCTGGTCGGGGAGATGTTTGTCATTCGAGCCGAGTTCGGTCGTCAGACATTCTCGCCCCGGTCAAAGTGGTATCAGCAGTATGCCAATCTGTGGGGCTGTTACACCAACCTATGTCAATGGGTCGGCCATTACGGCGATGATGACGTCGCGCTCGGTAACTTCAACAATAACGTGGCGGCGCTTGCCCTATGATGACCGATCTTGCATCCACCACACCACAATCGCTCGGTCGCGATCCCATGGTCGGCCTGCGCCTGGCGCGTGTCGACGGGTTTGAGCCGGCCATTGCGCTCGGTCAGGACGAACTGCCTGCCTATCTGCGTCGTTTTACGATACTGTTTGCCGACGATGCCACCATGCGCCGTGGCGGTATCGGCCGCGTGACGCGTGCCGTCAACGCCCAAGGCGAGGCCGTGGCACTCAAGCAGCTCATCTTGCCAACGTGCGATGAGTTTGACGATGCCGCCGCCCATGAGGCGCTGGTCGCCAAGTTCAAAGCGGCGTTTCGCGAGGAATACGAATGCCATCGCGCCCTTTCGGGCCTTAAGGGCTTTCCCCGCCTCTATGGCTGGGGCGAGGTCGACGGTGTGCCTGCAATTGTCATGGAATGGGTCGAGGGCGAGACGCTCGCCCGCTTGCGCTCGCGCTTTGCCGTGGACGATGCCGGCCGCCTATCGCCGCTTGTGGCGGCGCGTCTGGGTCGCGACCTGTTCGATCTGCTCTGCCGTATGAGCCTGGTGGGCGAGGGCTTTGTCCATCGCGATATCTCGCCCGCTAATATTATGGTGCGTACGGCGCGTCTACCGCTTGACCGGCAGCTTGCCGAGGGCACCTTTGACCTGTGCCTGATCGACTTTGGCTCGTCGCTGGCGCTCGAGCCTGCGTCGGCCGTGGCCGGTACCGGCGGCAAGGCGTCGTTTACGGAGCGCTATGCCACGCTGCGTCGCGCGACGGTTGCCTATGCCCCACCCGAGATGCTCACCGACGATATTCCCGATCTGCGCGCTTTGCGTATGTCGCCGGCGATTGACGTCTATGCCGCGGCAAGCACGGTTTACGAGCTCATTGCCGGCGTCGCGCCATACGAAGCCGCGCCGAGCACTTCGGGCACCTCGGGTTCGCGCAAAAAGACGCGCGACATCGCGAGCCCCTACCGTCTCAAGATGGACACGCGGCCCGACTATCCCATTGGTGCCCATGCGCCCGGTTGTGATTTGACTCAGCTGCTTCGTCGTGAGCCCGATGTGGCGCTCGCCGCGGCCGAGCAGGCCCAGCAGCTAGGGCTTGAGCCGGATTCCGAAGAGCTACGCGATGCGCTGGCGTTTGTCGATGCCCAGCTGTTCGACGTGGTGATGGCCTGTCTGTCCAGCCATCAAAAAGATCGTCCCGAGCCGGCGGCGGTCGAGGCGGCGCTCTCGGCGTTTTGTGACCACTATGCGCAAAATGTCGGTCGTTCGCTCCGCGGCGAGCCGCTCACGCCGTGCCCCATGGATGCGTCTGGCCGTGCGGTTCGTCGCGCGCTGATGGTCGGCGCGACGGTCGTCTGTGGCGTGGTTTGGGCTGTGGTCGTGGTTTCGGCCGCGCTGCTGGCGTCGGGCGCTCGCGTGACGGCGACTTTGGGATCGCTCGTGTGGTCTGGGACGCTACCGGGTATTATTGCCGCACTGGCGTTGGCGCTGCCAGGCATAGCCGGCGTTACCGCGGGGGCACTTGCGCGCAATCGGCGCTCGGGGTTCCTGCAGGGTGTGCTTGCGCTTTCTGCCTGCGAGGTTCCAGTACTGGTTGTGGCTGCATGTAGCGTATTTTCCCAACGCGCCGTGATGGGCGGCCTTGTTGCCGCTCTGGTTGCAACCTATACGCTTACGTGGTTTTTGCTTGCGATGGGCTTTGCCTTTGAACTTCCCGTTTCGGCACCGCGACGCACAAAAGCCCAGATGGCGACTCCGCTTGCCGGTGGAGCCGCAGCTGCCCGTACTTTTGGCGGACCTGTCGAAGTATCGTCCGATTCTATTTCTACGACCAAGGAGGCCTAGGTCATGGCATCTCAAGTTGAGCTCACCCCATGCGGGGCCATGTTTGACATCTTTAAGCGCGCGGCGCATCTGAGCCATATCGAGCTGTGCGGCCTGGTGCTTTCGTCCCGTCCGCTCGCCGACGGCCGCAGCCCGCAGAGCCGAGCCGCCGATCGCTCTTGGGTTTCCCGCTTTATCGTTCGCGCGCCGGTCGGCACGCTTCAGCAGCGCTACTTTGCCGAATACGGTACCTCGGCTGCGCGTATTATGTCGCAACTGGCCCTGCGCCAGCGAAATCCCATGGACTCCACGGCTGTGATCAATATGGTGTGCGGTCCTGCAGGTGAACCGATGGTACGCGCGCTCGAAGAGTGCCATCAGGACACGAATCTCTATCGCAACGCGCTCGATCGCCTGTCCCAGGCGGCGGAACTCATGCCCGCCGAGCGCGCCGAGGCCGTGCTGGTGCTGTTTGTCGCCGTCGGTTGTTCGGCGGATGTGCGGTCCTCGGTGAACTATGCCATCGACTACGCGCACGCGACCTGTGGCGGAGGCACCTCCACGCCGCGTTCGCTTGGCATGTCGATGACCGCGGGCGAACGCGAACCCGCTCCGGCGCACCCCTTGGGCTTGCTGCGCGTACAAAACAGTTTTGTCGTGAGCGCCCCGCGCTGGATTCAGCCGAGTGAGCAGGGTGTTGAGATTGGTGCGCTGGCCACTGGTGAGGGCGATATTACCGACGTCGGCGACGATGTCTCGGCCCGCCATGCCCATATCTGGTGCGATGCTCAAAATATCTGGCACGTCGAGGACTTGTCGTCCACCAACGGAACCGTGGTGGTAAACGGGGCCACGCGCGTCTGCATTCAGGTCGAGCCCGGCCGTTCCGCCCAACTCAATCCCGGCGACGAGCTCAAGCTCGGCGAATCCACTACCTACGCCATCCTCTTCGGTGCCCTCTAGCCGGCAGATAGGGACGTTTCTTTTCTGCCGGCACTTGGGGACACTCCTCGGCGCGCCAGAGCCAGTCGCCCGGGGATGGAGGGGCCATTTTGGCCCTTGGCGGTCAGTCGGGGCGAAACTAGAAGATCTTTCCGATTCGCGGCTGTTCATGCTTGTAGAGCATCTAAAACAATAGGATGTTATTCTGGAATATGCCGGGTGCGTGAACTTGCCTGTCTTAGCCTTAATAAGGTATAGGGGAGTTTGGCTCAGGGGTTCCGTCTTGTTCTTCAGCGCAGTATTGTGGGACAGATTTGCTGAGATTGGCGCCTTACACCGCAGAGCGCACGGAAGGCTCTCGATTTGTGTTCTGGCCCCAGAATACAGGGCCTGATACTTACCAACTGTGGCATGGATGTAACATCTGTAGAAATCAACCCTTTTGTTGTCGACCTTTGTAAGAAAAACACTGCCATCAACTCTTTGGATGACGAAACTAGGGTGCTTGAGGGGAGCCTTTACTCCCCTCTGAGAGATGACTCATGTTTTTCGCTTGCCGTTGTGAATCCTCCGTTACTGCCGATTCCGGATGAGATTCCTTATCCCTTCGTTTGAGATGGAGGACAATCGGGTCTGGATAAAACACTTCGTATTCTTAAGGGTGGCGATACGCATTTAGAGAAAAACGGTAAATACTGCTAATAGGGGTGACGACGATGGTGCAGGGGCGACCCGCGATGCTCTCATCAATACGTCGGATACTTGGGAAATCAGGTCTAGATGCATGTATGATGATGCTGTGTGGCTATTCAATTAATCCGCGTTCCGAATGGGTGCAGGGTATAGCTGCGACATCGTATGCTTTTGACCCGGCGCGATACTCAGATATTTCTGAGGCGGTTGACGAAGTTTATACGCACTATGCCGCGCAAGGCGTTTCGGAAGTTTGCACATCTACGTTACGGGCTTAGGTTTCTTCAAGCGAGCAGGCCGGTTGCGTTATTTCGAGCGATTTTTCTAGTCTAGACGACAAAAGGCAAAGGATTTGATGGGTATAAAACGCGGACGTTTGTGGGCGGATGCTCAAATCTATTGTGGCAATCGGGCGGTTGAAAAAGATATTTCAACCGCCCGATTGCCAGGTTCGTCGGAGGAGATGTCCGATTCCGACTCTCTTGTAGGAAGAGCTTGAGATCGTATTGGCCCAAGGCAATCTTAAAGCAGTCTCATTGGCAAATCTTCGCTCCTGTTGTGTTGAGGTGTAAGGTATCAGTGATTGATGTTTTGTGGCGGGTAGATTGGGGCCTTCCTTGATTCGATGCGTTCTCTCGAGGTTCATCAGAGCAAAAGGGGCTTTCGTCTTCATTGCTATCACGGTGATTGGAACCGCTCTCTCCTATGCCATGCCATACGTGAACGGGAAATTCTTAGATTTTCTTCTCGGTAACCGCAGCGAAAGAGACGCCGTACTCTTCGCGCTCCTGGTTGCGTCAATAGGAGTTTTCTCCACCCTCTTTACTTATTTTGCAGGAACACTTTCCATTCGCATAACCACGAGACTTTCCTTTGATCTTCTCAGGGAGGCCGTCTTGCGTTTTGAAAGAGACGATTACTTGGTGAGTCGGACCATCGATCCAGCCTATACAACGCAACGGATTATTTCCGACTCCAGCGTGGTCTCATCCTTCGTTTTGGCGAATTTTATCAGTGCGCCGCTGTCCATTGTAGCCATTCCCATCGTATTGCTTATCATATGGTCAATTGATTCAACTCTCGCGGTGTTTTCCATCATTCTCCTCATCGTGTATTTCTGTGTAATTACTGGGTTGAGGAAACTTTTGTATAGGGTCACGTATGAGAAGAAAGAGGCGGACAGCGCCTTTTACGCCGCAATTGCATCGCAGCTTAATCAGATTCTCAACATTCAACTGACATCTTCGTACGGCAAGAGCGAACAAGCGCTCGACGCTGGGTTTAAGAGCTATTTTCCCAAAGTTTTGCGCTCCGGAAAGCTATCATATTCTCTGACATCGCTCGATGGTCTTTTCGCAGCGTTGTTTCAAGCGGTGATACTTGTTGTTTCCGGAGTACGAATCATTAACGGAACTATGTCAATAGGCGAGTACACTATCATCGGTACATACTTCGCGGTTCTCTTTAAGACTTTGAAAAGTATGATGTCATTGTTCAAATCCTATCAAGATGCCAAAGCATCATGGGATAGGACGGCTATCGCGACGAGAGAAAAGGAGAGATCGGGGTGGAATCGGACCGATTTAGCTAAACTCGATGAAATAAATGACATTTCGGTATCTGATTTGGAATTCTCGGTTGCCCTTCCAGACGGATCTGTCCGAGAGGTCCTCGGCGGGTTTTCTTTCAAGTTTTCCGGTCCTGGTACATATTGCATAGTTGGGGAAAACGGAAGAGGCAAGACGTCACTTCTTTACTTGATGCTCGGGCTATACTCATCGAAAGGCAAAGTAAAATACAACGGCGTGCCAATCGAAGAATGCGACTTGGATTACATACGTGCGAGAGAGATATCGTGCTGCCCACAGTTGTGCTTCGCGCCGGACGAAACGGTGAAAGAGCTGTTAGAGTATTTCGGCACGCCCTTTTCTTCCTATCACCGGGGTGTAGATGGCCTACTTTCGCTGGAAAACAGCGTGAAGGAGTTGCTCGGGAAACGTTGCTCCGCGCTTTCGGGCGGTGAGCTGCGCCGAGTGTACTTATGGTCGGCGATTTCACGCAAGTCGTCAGTTTTGGTACTCGACGAGCCCACGACTGGGTTAGACGCTGTAAGCCGCGCCGAGCTTGCGGCCTATGTTAAGCGCAACAAGCAAAGCCAGCTGATCATCGTTGTCTCTCACGATGACGAGATGGTCGGCGCGGTAGAAGGGGTAGTGGATTTAGGCAGCATGTACCAGGGTAAATGATGACAAGTGTAGTGCTACCCAACTGGCAGAGATAACAAAAAGGCGATGCAGATGCACGTAGCATTCAGGCGGTTCGGACTCGGTGCCTTCACGCCATCGCAACGCTTTCAGATATAGTTCTCGTTCTCTTACTAAAGGAAACTTTAGTCTACGTCATCTTGTCGAGACAGAGGTGAAGCGAAGTGTTGTCGCGACGTATCTTATTCCAGGTGGCTCAGTATCAGCGTGAGAATCGCACCAAAGTGTACTTACGATTCTCGTGTCCCACGGACAACATGAGCTGAGCATTGAGGTTCCACCCTTTGCTGCAACTACACGGGGTTGGACGGCAATGAATATGCCGGGCCGCATACCACGCGCAGCGGGGGTCCATGTCCCAGTATGTTGCCTACAGCAGCCTCGATGTCCACGCACACATCATCTCTGCCTTCGCGTTCAATCCATTTGCCGGAGAGTGCGAGGGTTGCCAGGCCGTAGAATTCGAGCCGAACAAATGAAATGCGGTATCAGCGCATAGGATTAAACTGACGATTGCTTTGCACTGAGAATACGCTTGGAAAGCCGCTATGGGTGGCGGCCCGGGTTAAATAGAGAAGCCCGTCCGATCACTTTCATGTGGCGAACGGTCGGGCTTCTTATTCCACTTGCCAATGCTCGGCTCATATTGGAAGAAAGCTACGCTAATGTTTGCGTGACACTCCTATTTTCTCCGAAGAAAGAGTCGGATAATGAAGAATAGAATTAAAAAAGGTGCCAGATATAACGCAAGTATAAAGGCTAATCCAACGAGACCTTGCAATAATGGCATAACTCCTCCCAGACACGAGATTTTGGTATTTGTTCCCATCTTATTCTGAATTGGACCAAATAGTTCCTAGCCACAAAACTACTCGTCAACTGGATCGCACCAATCTGCTGGCAAAACACAGCTTGATTCTTTATCGACATAGCACCAATCCGCAACAGGGCACTCGGCGATGTCGTAAAAATTGCATATATCAACTCCAAGACAACAAGGCTCAACGGGAGGATGTTCATTTGAACCAACAGGATGGATATGCTTCATAACAGCTCCTCACCTTAATCCAATTAGAGACTACGTTTGATCAATGCCACAGTGATCTACAACGCAGATGCTGCCGCCATCCATGTCATAGTCGCAGTAATCGTATGCACCACAGCCATCTGCTTTATCATAAACAGTACAGATGTCAGTAATGCCCAAGAGGCAGTCAAAAGACATCGGCTTCACGCCTGCCTCGTCGCCACTTCCTGGATTAATCGGATGAATATGCTTCACGACTACCTCCCTTTGAGTGCAGAAAAACCTCAATATTGTGTATAACAAACCAAGATGTCTAGTTCACCATATTTCTAGAATGGTTTCGGCGAACGTAGCAATAAGCTTCGCAGACGGTAATCAGAAGAACGAACACCTCCACAATGGTGACAGCAATGCGCTGAACCGCTTATTCCGATACAGTAGCTTCTCGTTGATTTTTCTCCTGCGAAGATGAGTGGCGGGAAATAAGGTCAAAAGCCATCTCGTAGCACATTTTTCTATATTCACATGATGCAGGGTGTAGACTCTTGGGCAAGTAGCCGTGCTCGCCTGCAGCCTCCCAGCTACAGCCCCCACCACAGAAAGACCGAGCCCAACAGTCCGTACAGTCAATTCTTTTTTCGACACCCTGACTCCAGTTTTCAATATACCTAGTTTCGTCAATTCCGGTGACGATGTTGCCCATTTTGAATCGCATCATCCCGACAAACCTGTGACAGGGGTATACGTCCCCTTCGGGAGTCACGGAAATAAAACGCCTGCCAGCCCCGCATCCGACAAAGGCGATCCTGTTGCTCATAATCAAATCAACTGCAGTTTTCAATGTTCTAAACAAGGGCTTTTCCCCTTGATCAATCTGTTTGAGATATTGATCCGCCAAATCTATTAGGCCCGCCCTGATTTTGTTTAATGAGTGTTCGTCGAGTTTGATATTCTCATCGAATGAGCTCACGGGCGAGAAGTAAATCCTTCTGAAGCCCATCTCTTTAAACTGAAGATAGTCTTCAACAAGGTTACAGTTATTATTTGTTAAGGTCGCTCTTGCGCCGAAGGGGAACGACTCGGAAAAACGACGAACGTTTTTGTCGATATCGGAGAAAGAGCCGCCTCCCGTCTTGTACGGGCGCGATGCATCGTGCTTGCATCCTGTACCATCGAGACTAATCAGAACAGAAAACCCGTGCTCCTTGAAAGAATTCACAGCAGTGTCATTCAAAAGCGTTCCGTTGGTCGTAATAGAATAGGTAAAGTTTCTATTGGGGTATATTCTTTTTGAATAGTCGACCGTTTTCCATATCAGCGGCTCGTTAATCATGGGTTCCCCACCAAAAAAGACGATCGCAAGCGTTTCGTTTTCCGATGAACTTGCGACGAGGTAGTCGACCGCCTTGAAGGCTATCTCGTCTGTCATCAGCAGAGGAGACGTTCCATAATCTCCTTTACCGGCAAAACAGTAACTACAACCAAGGTTGCATGCATGTGAAACGTGGAGTTCGATGGATCTAAGTTTTCGAGGCGTGTCTTTTGTTAAGAAAGTCCGCTCAGACAATCGTTGATACTCATCAATGTCGTCTTCAAGTTCTGCTATGGTCGTTTGGTCGTAGCCTTTCGCAGCAAGTGACTTTGTTAGCAACTTCGAGTTGACCGTTCTTCCCGATGCTTCAAATATGCGAAGCGCATCTTCTGATGCTTGGTCAACCTGAAAGCAATTGCGAGTGACCTCATCGAAGCAGTAACGACGATCACTTACTGAGAAAAAATGCATACGTTCCTCAATTTCATGCTGGACTGGCACTAACCTTGTTTATTGTTGCGCAGCTATAAAAAACCACCAGCGGGGATTCGGTGTGCGGCCCAATCGGACTCCCAAAAGGTTCTATTTGAGACTGGCAAGCTTTGTGTTGTTGGCACTTCGACAGCGCTCTTTATTCCAACATGGAGCCTCGCAGTTTGAGTCGACTTGCCTCTGGAAGGTCCGATCTTAACTTGATTTAGGATGAAAACAGATTACAGGCGCGCTCCTCTAGAAAGAAAGGAAACCAATCGCCGCCTTTCACCAGGAAAGTTTTTATAGCCCACCTCGAGCAAAATGAAAGATGCGAGAGCGATTGGGGAACAACGCGAATCTCCCCTTTTGGGTGGGAGCGAGCCTTCAGCCACCGGCGAACGACTCGCCCTGGTCAGAATCTGGAAGTGGTGCCGGGCCGCTTGGGCCTCCCCGGTGACTTCGTGGGGCTTACCTGCCTGACGTCGAGGAGTACATCCGCAAGATTCGTTCCCTATGCCGTTTGCTCTCACGCCCGCCTTAGTTCCAAGTCGGGCGAGCCGCCGCGCTCATGCGACCCGTGGCGGCGACACGTCGACGCCGCGCTCGCTGAGCACATCTTCGGTCGCGGGCGAGCACGAGGTCGCGCCGGCGCATCCGCTGGGACTGCTGTGCGTGCAAAACGGCTACGTGGTGAGCGTCCCGCGCTGGATTCAGCCGAGTGAGGAAGGCGTTGAGATCGGCGCGCTGGCAACGGGGGAGGGCGGCATCACCGACGACGTCTCGGCCCGCCATGCCCATATCTGGTGCGATGCTCAAAATATCTGGCACGTCGAGGACTTGTCGTCCACCAACGGAACCATGGTGGTAAACGGCGCGACGAACGTCTGCATCCAGGTCGAGCCCGGCCGCTCCGCTCAGCTCAACCCCGGCGACGAGCTCAGACTTGGCGAATCCACCACCTACGCTATCCTCCTCGGCGTCGGCGCCCTCTAGTCGGCAGATGGGGACGTTCCTTTTATGCCGGCACTCCGGGACACTCCATGGCGCGCCAGGGCCAATCGCCCGGGGACGAAGCGTTCATTTTGGCCCTTGGCGGTCACCCGAGGTAAACCTTTACCGCCCACCTATATTTGTCGAAATTACACTTGGCGGCGGGGTACAATAAACCCGCATGCGGATTTCCGTTGCGGGCGCTTCCCATCGCCGGGGCGTGCCCGGGAGCATCCGGCATGCGGCCTTTGCGGCGCTCGGTCATGTGCAAGACGGGCGGTCGGGTCTGTGGGGCGCATCAGTTGCCCCTCGCCTCGGCATGTCTTCTCTCCACGCCACGTACCTGCTGCTGAGCCTGCCTGCCAGATGATTGGAAGCAACAGCGTAAATCCCATCACGCCAATATCCCGGCAATCGCCGGGGCCTGTATACCTATATGAGAGGAGAGGGGTATATGGCGCGTAAGTTTAAGTCTATGGACGGCAACGAGGCGGCCGCATATGTTTCGTATGCGTACACCGAGGTAGCGGGAATCTATCCCATTACGCCGTCCAGCCCGATGGCCGACCATGTCGACCAGTGGGCGGCCCAGGGTCGCAAGAACATCTTCGGCACCCCGGTCAAGGTCGTCGAGATGGAGTCCGAGGCAGGTGCGGCCGGTACCGTTCACGGTTCGCTGGGCGCCGGTGCTCTGACCACCACCTACACGGCTTCTCAGGGTCTGCTCCTGATGATCCCGAACATGTACAAGATCGCGGGCGAGCAACTCCCGGGCGTCTTCCACGTCTCCGCGCGTTGCGTCGCTTCCCACGCCCTGAACATTTTTGGCGATCACTCCGACGTCATGGCCTGCCGCCAGACCGGTTTCGCCATGCTCGCCGAGGGCAACGTCCAGGAGGTCATGGACCTCTCGCCGGTGGCTCACCTTGCCGCCATCGAGGGCAAGACCCCGTTCCTTAACTTCTTCGATGGCTTCCGCACCAGCCACGAGATCCAGAAGGTCGCCATGTGGGACTACAAGGATCTTGCCGAGATGTGCGACATGGACGCCGTCCAGGCTTTCCGCGATCACGCGCTCAACCCTGAGCACCCGCATACCCGCGGCAGCCACGAGAACGGCGACATCTTCTTCCAGAACCGCGAGGCCTGCAACAAGGTCTACGACGAGCTTCCCGCCGTCGTCGAGGGCTACATGAAGAAGATCAACGAGAAGCTCGGCACCGATTACGGCCTGTTCAACTACTACGGCGCTCCCGATGCTGATCGCGTCGTCGTGTGCATGGGCTCCTTCTGCGACGTGCTCGAGGAAGTCATCGACTACCTCAACGCTCACGGCGAGAAGGTCGGCTTGGTCAAGGTTCGTCTGTTCCGTCCGTTCTCCATCAAGCACTTCGTCGACGTTCTCCCCGAGACCGTCCAGAAGATCGCCGTCATGGACCGTACCAAGGAGCCGGGTTCCATCGGCGAGCCGCTCTACCAGGATGTCGTCTCCGCTCTCTACGAGGCCGGCAAGACGGGTATCAAGGTCGTCGGCGGCCGTTACGGCCTGGGCAGCAAGGATACGCCTCCCGCGTCCGCGTTCGCTGTCTTCGAGGAGCTTAAGAAGGACGAGCCCAAGCGCGAGTTCACCATCGGCATTGTCGATGACGTGACCAACCTGAGCCTGCCCGAGGCCGAGGATGCGCCCAACACCGCAGCCCCCGGCACCATCGAGTGCAAGTTCTGGGGTCTGGGTGGCGACGGTACCGTCGGCGCCAACAAGAACTCGATCAAGATCATCGGCGATCACACCGACAAGTACGTCCAGGCCTACTTCCAGTACGACTCCAAGAAGACCGGCGGCGTCACCGTCTCGCACCTGCGCTTTGGTGATTCCCCGATTCGCTCGCCGTACTACGTGACCAAGGCCGACTTTGTCGCCTGCCACAACCCCAGCTACATCGTTAAGGGCTTCAAGATGGTCCGCGACGTCAAGCCGGGCGGCACCTTCCTGGTCAACTGCCAGTGGAGCGACGAGGAGTTCGCCGAGCACATGCCCGCCGTGGCCAAGCGCTACATCGCGAACAACAACGTCAACGTCTACCTGATCGACGCTATCGACCTGGCCGCCAAGGTCGGCATGGGCAAGCGCACCAACACGGTGCTCCAGTCCGCCTTCTTTGCGCTGGCCAAGGTCCTGCCCGCCGAGGACGCCCTGCAGTACATGAAGGACGCGGCTACCAAGTCCTACATGAAGAAGGGCCAGGCTATCGTCGACGCCAACCACAAGGCCATCGATGCTGGCGCTACCGCCTTCCGTAAGTTCGAGGTTCCGGCCGACTGGGCTACCGCCGAGGATGCCGCTCCCGTCGAGCTCTCCGAGGAGACCAAGTCCGCCATCGCCCAGCAGGTCAAAAACCTGCTCGAGCCCATCGATCGCATGGATGGCGACAGCCTGCCTGTTTCCGCCTTTGTCGATTGTGCCGACGGCCAGTTTGAGCTGGGCGCCTCCGCATACGAGAAGCGCGGCGTCGCCGTGGTCGTTCCTCACTGGGACGAGACCAAGTGCATCCAGTGCAACCAGTGCGCCTATGTGTGCCCGCATGCCACCATCCGTCCGTTCGCGATGACCGAGGACGAGGCTGCCGCCGCGCCCGAGGCTACCCGCACGCTCGACGCTATGGGCCCCAAGGCCAAGGGCATGAAGTTCACCATGGCCGTGTCCCCGCTCGACTGCATGGGCTGCACCAACTGCGTCAAGGTTTGCCCCAAGGGCGCCCTCGAGATGGTTCCCACCGAGCAGGAGATGGACCAGCAGCCCGTTTGGGACTACATGGTCGAGAACGTCTCCGAGAAGAAGGAGCTCATCGCGGCCAACGTCAAGGGCAGCCAGTTTAAGCAGCCTTACCTGGAGTTCTCTGGCTCCTGCGCCGGCTGCGCCGAGACCGCCTATGCACGTCTGGTGACCCAGGTCGCCGGCGACCGCATGTTCATCTCCAACGCCACCGGCTGCTCCTCCATTTGGGGCAACCCCGCTGCCACCGCTCCTTACTGCAAGGACAAGGACGGTCACGGCCCGGCGTGGAACAACTCCCTGTTCGAGGACAATGCCGAGCACGGTCTGGGCATGGCCGTGGGCTACGAGGCCGTTCAGCACAAGCTGATCGCCGCTACCCAGGACATCATCGCTGCCGATGGTCCGTCCGATGAGCTCAAGGCCGCCGGCCAGGCTTGGATCGACTCCGTCAACGACGCCGAGGCCTCCAAGACCGCTGCCGCTGCCTACGTTGCCGAGCTCGAGAAGTGCGGCTGCGACGCTTCCAAGGCGATCCTTGCCGACAAGGCTTACCTCACCAAGAAGTCCTTCTGGATCTTCGGCGGCGACGGCTGGGCCTACGACATCGGCTTCGGTGGCCTGGACCACGTTCTGGCTTCCGGCCACAACGTCAACGTCTTCGTCTTCGACACCGAGGTTTACTCTAACACCGGTGGTCAGGCCTCCAAGGCCTCGAACCTGGGCCAGGTCGCTCAGTTCGCCGCTGCCGGTAAGGTGACCAAGAAGAAGTCTCTGGCCGAGATTGCCATGAGCTACGGCTACGTCTACGTGGCACAGGTTGCCATGGGCGCCAACCCGGCTCAGACCCTCAAGGCCATCCACGAGGCCGAGGCCTACGACGGCCCGTCCCTCATCATCGGCTACAGCCCCTGCGAGATGCACTCCATCAAGAAGGGCGGCATGCAGAACTGCCAGGCCGAGATGAAGAAGGCTGTCGAGTGCGGTTACTGGAACCTCTTCCGCTTCAACCCCGAGGCTGCTGCCGGCAAGAAGTTCTCGCTCGATTCCAAGGAGCCCGCGGGCGGTTATCAGGAGTTCCTGATGAACGAGGCCCGTTACGCTTCGCTGACGCGTTCCTTCCCCGAGCGCGCCGAGGAGCTCTTCAAGGAGAACGAGCAGGCCGCCATGGACCGCTACGCTCACCTGCTGAAGCTCAAGACGGTGTACAACGAGGCTTAGGTCTCCCACCGCAGGATCTGAGGGCTGACCTTCGCTGACGTCCTCGGACATGAAAGAACCCCCGCTTCGCACACTACGTGCGGCGGGGGTTCTTTCGTCCTGCGGAGTGTCCGCGAAGGTCAGCCCTCAGATCCTGCTATGACTATGTCCTTGGATTGTGTAGGCGGATGAAGGACGTAGTTGGTCGGGTATTCCGTCCACTTCGCTGTTTCGCGGCTTTGCCGCGAAACCAAGCGCTGCTTTGGGCATAGAGGGGGACCTGGTTGCGGACCCAGATGGCCTAGAGGGATATGGGTGCAAACGAGAAATCGTTGTTGGGGTCGTCCTTTTCCATAAACTCATCGAGGCAGAATGTCATATAGATTGGAACGTACAGAACCTTGCCCTCTTTGCTGAGGTTCTCGTGGCTTAGCACAACGGCCTCGGGGATTTTGTACTCGCTCACGCTCATCAGACGGTCGAGGGCCGCATGGGCTCGAACCTTCTTGCCCGATTTGACCACGATTGGGACAACGTGCCCGCGGGTGCCTTCGATCACAAAGTCAGCTTCGCCGACCTCGCGTGTCTGGTAGTACCATGCATCAGTTCCAAGGGCGACAAGCTCCTGCGCGACCACGTTCTCATAGAGACCGCCGAGGTTGGGGGTTTTCATATCAAGGTAGACAGCGCGTGCCGTGCTGCCGGGATACCGTGATGCGAGCATACCTGTATCAGACTCGTATAGTTTAAAGGCGGTCGCCTTCTCTGTCCTCTTAAGAGGACTCCGGGCCTCCGTCACCTGGGGGACCATCAGTCCAACGCCTGCGTTCACCAGCCATAGGAAATCCTGCTCGTATTTTTGAAGACGAGCTCCCTCGCCTAGAGACGAGACGATAAAGCGATGGGACTCCGCCTCAAGCTGAACGGGAATTTGTTCGAAAATCGCGCGAACGTTAAACGCTCGAGTCGATGCATATTTAGAGATATCGCTTTTGTACTGATCGACTAGCTGAATTTGAAGCTCACGCGTTCTCACGAGTGAATAGCCCGAATCGATATAGTTCTGAACGACCTCCGGCATGCCGCCGCAAACGATATAGGCTCTAAAGTTTTTGAGCATCGCCTCATGAATATAGTTTTCGACGGGACGCCTCTCGACAAGGCAGGTGCGAATGCCTGCAAGCGCATTCTCGCTGACGCTGTTTGCCCAACAAAACTCTTCAAAATCCATCGGTCGCATAATAATGTGCTCAACATACCCCACTGGAAAAGAAGAGATTCCCTTAAACTCAGTCCCCAGCATAGACCCCGAGAAGACATAGCTAAAGCGTCCGTCCTCGACCAATGCCTTCATGAGCGTGACGATCTGCGGATACTCCTGAATCTCATCGACAAAGATAAGCGTATCTCCCTCAACAAGTGGCGCATCCGCAAGAAGGGCCACACGGTTGATAAAGTCAACGGAGTTCTTAGCGCCAACAAGCGCATCCCTTGCCTCGGCATCGAGCAGCAAGTTGACCTCATAATACGAAGCGTAGTTGCTTTTTCCAAACGCGCGAATTGCATAACTCTTGCCAATCTGACGCGCACCGGTAACAAGCAAGGCCTTATTAGAGTTATTCTTCCAGTTCAAAAGCCTGTCAGTGACTTTGCGGCGTAGCATTAAAACCCCTCAATGACAAAAATTGGCAAATAGATTTACCCCAAATCATACAAAAATTAGCAAATAGATTTGCCCCTAATCATACAAAAATTTGCAGATAGCAAAGACTCGCTTAGGTCTCAAAACCACCGAACCGGCGCGGTGCCACGCGAAAAGGCCGGGGACGCCGTTATTTGCGTCTCCAGCACCCTGATTACACCTCTGGGTCCCACGATGGGATGTTGTTGATGCTACTAGTACGGCTTACCTTGTCTCGCCGGATTCGGTGCGTAAGCGGTAGCCGTGGACCAAGTCGCTGATGGCCGGCCAGGGAATCTGGCGATCGACCCAAAATTGAAGCTGGACTAGATAGCGCTCGGTGGCGCGGGTGAGGGCGGCAAACTGCTTGTGAGTCTCTACCTGGGCGTAGAGGTCGCGGCTGCGGGCGAGGATGGCGCTCGTGTCGTCCATCTTGCCGGTGACGTCGAAGGCGCCCGAGAACCAGTCGCACAGGCGCGCAGCGCTGTTGTTGAGGGTGGCCAAGTCGGCGGTGTCGCCGTTGGCGTTCTCGGTTGTTTGGGCGCGCAGGAGCGAAAGGACGTCGGCGGCGTTCATGCAGTAGCCGACGGTAAAGTTCCATACTGCGAATTCGCGGCCGGTGTCGAGCTTGCGGCGGCGCATATAGTCGATATCGCGCGGCTCCTCGAGCATCATTTGGTCGGCAAGGGCTTCAAGCGAAGTGGTGTACTCTGCAAGATCGAGTGCAAGCAGGGTGTCGATATCCATCATGTTTAGGCCTCCGCTTCGATCTCGACGATTTCGTTTTTGATGCACATGCCCTGGTTGTTCCAGACCTTGCGGCAAGCGGCGGCAAAGCGCTCGCGGTCGGCCTCGCAGATGCGGGCAAACATGTTGCAGGTGCCAAAGGGCTCGCAAATATCAAAGAAGATGCAGATCGAAGACCAACCGCCGTACCAGCTCACAGCACCCGCCGGCTCGTTAAAGACGGGGTTCTCGATGTACTCGTAGTTGGCGATGGGACCCGATACGGGATAGGTCACCTCGGTATCGCAAATCTTGGCCGAGAAGATGCGCGACTCGACCGGACAGGACGATTCGAACAGCCTGCACGTCTCGGGCGCTTTGTCCCAGAGCATGTCGGCGAGAAACGTCTCGTCATTCAGAGTGATCTTGAGCATTTTTGTCATCGTAAGGACCTCCTCAATCCGTCGCTCAAGGGGCTCGCTGGCGGATAAAGGAGAAGACAGCTACGGGGTCGCCGAACCCAAACTTCACGGCAGATGCCTGTCGCCCCAGCCCGTGCTGTACTCGGCTAAAGTATCACGCCTTGGGGGCAGAAGCAATATCCCTGTTTTGAATTTTTGGACACTTTGCCGCAATGCAGCTCGCTCACGGTTGCTTGCCGCGGGGTGAAGCGCGATGGGTTATCCCTTTTGTTGGATGAAAAGCCCCATGTTTTTGCAGGGGTGCATACTCGTCTTATAAGTGCATAGAATCTCGTATAGTGCGAGTAAGATTTTGCGCTGTCCGTTTTGTGTTTAGCAAAGATATAGTTTGCATAATCCGGTCTAATCCCTGCTCTATTTAAATAAAGTTGCACGTAAATGGCGTAGATATGCG